>LNFC01000021.1 GCA_001464545.1 Acidobacteria bacterium Ga0077551 | reverse complement strand
GTCGCGATTATCGGAACGGGCTATGTCGGCCTCGTGTCAGGCGCCTGTTTTGCCGATTTCGGCCACATCGTCACCTGCGTGGACAAGGACAAGTCGAAGATCGACAAGCTGCACGCGGGCATCATGCCGATCTATGAGCCGGGTCTCGATGATCTCGTTGCCAAGAACGTCAAGGAAGAGCGCCTGTTCTTCACCGTCGATGCCGCCGAAGCCGTGAAAGACGCCGACGCGGTGTTCATCGCGGTCGGCACGCCGTCGCGCCGCGGCGATGGCCACGCCGACCTCTCCTACGTCTACGCCGCCGCCGAAGAGATCGGCCAGATGATGAACGGCTTCACCGTCATCGTCACCAAGTCGACGGTCCCCGTCGGCACCGGCGACGAAGTCGAGGCGATCATCCGCAAGGTGCGCCCGGACGGCGACTTCGCCGTCGTCTCCAACCCCGAATTCCTGCGCGAAGGCGCCGCTATCAAGGACTTCAAGATCCCGGACCGCGTCGTTGTCGGCACCGATGACGACCGCGCCCGCCAGGTCATGAAGGAACTCTACCGCCCGCTCTTCCTCAACGAGACGCCGATCCTGTTCACCGAGCGGCGCACCTCGGAGCTGATCAAGTACGCTGCCAACGCCTTCCTCGCCGTGAAGATCACCTTCATCAACGAGATGGCGGACCTGTGCGAAAAGGTCGGCGCCAACGTCCAGGAAGTCTCGCGCGGCATCGGCCTCGATGGCCGCATCGGCAAGAAATTCCTGAATGCCGGCCCCGGCTATGGCGGCTCGTGCTTCCCGAAAGACACGCTCGCGCTGACCAAGACCGCCAATGACTATGGCAGCCCCGTGCGCATCGTCGACACGGTCGTCGAGGTCAACGCGGCCCGCAAGAAAGCCATGGCGACGAAAGTCATCGCGGCGATGGGCGGCGACGTGAAGGGCAAGACGATCGGCGTGCTAGGCCTCGCCTTCAAGCAGAACACCGACGACATGCGCGACGCGCCCTCGCTCGATATCCTCCCGGCGCTCACGGCCGCTGGCGCCCGCGTGGTCGCGTACGATCCGGAAGCGATGAAGGAAGCCGCCCACCTTCTGAGCGGCATCGAATTCGCCGACAGCGCCTACAAGGCGATCGAGGGCGCCGACGCGATGGTGATCATCACCGAATGGGATTCCTTCCGCGCGCTCGATTTCGGCCGCATCAAGGGCGCGATGAAGGGCAATGTCGTCGTCGACCTGCGCAACATCTACAGCCCGGAAGACATGGCCCGCTATGGATTTGCCTATACGTCGATCGGCCGCCCGGCCACCTGACCGGCCACATCCGCGCCTGCCAGAACGCTCCTTCCGGCAACGGGGGGAGCGTTTCTGTCTTCGGCGCTATTGGAGTGCGGGTCCCGATTGGTTAAGGAAGCGCCATCGCCTTCTCGTCAGACCGGAAACCCCATCCATGAAATTCTTCGTCGACACTGCCGACACGAAAGACATCGCCGACCTCGCCGCCACCGGCCTCATTGACGGGGTGACCACCAACCCGTCGCTGATCGCCAAGTCCGGCCGCCCCTTTGCAGAGGTGATCGCCGAGATCTGCGCGCTCACCCCCGGACCGGTCAGCGCCGAAGTCGTCGCGACCGACTATGACGGCATGATCAAGGAAGGCCGCAAGCTCGCCAAGATCGCTTCCAACGTCACGGTCAAGCTGCCGCTGACGCTCGACGGTCTGAAGGCCTGCAAGACGCTGACGGGGGAGGGCACGCAGGTCAACGTCACGCTCTGCTTCTCCGCCAACCAGGCGCTGCTCGCGGCGAAAGCCGGCGCGACCTTCATCTCGCCCTTCATCGGCCGCCTCGACGACATCCACCTCGACGGCATGGACCTGATCCACGAGATCCGCCAGATCTATGACAACTACCTGTTCGACACCGAAATCCTCGCCGCCTCGATCCGCACCGCCAACCACGTCAAGCTCTGCGCCCTCGCCGGCGCCGATGTGATGACCGCGCCGCCCGCCGTCATCAAGTCGCTCGTCAACCATCCGCTGACGGACAAAGGCCTCGAGACGTTCCTGGCCGATGCGAAGAAAGCCGGCATCAAGGTCTGACCATGTCAGTCCAAGATGGCCCGAAAGGCCGCGTCCTCATCATCGCCGGCTCTGATTCCGGCGGCGGCGCCGGCATTCAGGCCGACATCAAGGCCGTCACCATGCTCGGCGGCCATGCGATGACCGCCGTCACGGCGATCACCGTGCAGGACACAAAAGGCGTCCACGGCGTCTGGCCGGTTCCGCTCGAGGCCGTCCTCGGGCAGATCAAGGTCACGCTCGCCGATATCGGCGCCGACACGATCAAGACCGGCATGCTCGGCTCGGCCCAGCTGGTCGAGGCGATCGCCGAAGCGCTGCACGCGCAGGCGGGGCTTACCCCGCGCGTCATCGACCCCGTGATGGTCGCGACCTCCGGTGACCGGCTGGTCGATGAACGCGCCATCGGCGCCATCCGGTCCGAACTGATCCCGCGTGCGCGCCTCGTCACGCCGAATGCGCCGGAGGCGGAGGTTCTCACAGGCAAGCCGGTGGAGACCATCGACGGCCAGCGCCGCGCCGCCGAACGTCTGCTCGAACTCGGCGCCCACGGCGCCCTCGTCAAGGGCGGCCACATCGATGGCAACGTCATTCATGACGTGCTGCAGACCACGACCGGCGAGTGGATATTCGAATCGCCCCGTATACGGACGACCTCCACCCACGGCACCGGCTGCACCCTCGCCTCCGCCATCGCCGCCCTTCTCGCCCAGGGCCGCTCCGTGCCCGAAGCCGTCGAGGAGGGCAGGGACTATCTCTTCGGCGCCATCAAGGCCGCCAAGGGCCTCGGCAAGGGACACGGCCCGGTCCATCACGGCTGGCTGCTGGATGATCTGAAGCGCTAATCCCGGCGCAATTGCCCGGTAACTGCCCGCACTGCCGCGGAGGGCGCAGACGCATCAGCCCGTCTCAACGCCCCGTAAGAATTCCTCGTTTGTGCCCCGTCCGTCTTCCGTGCGATCACACCCGCCTGAACCGGAGCCTCCGCCATGCCGTCACTGCCCTTTTTCCAGGTCGATGCCTTTGCCGCCAAAGCCTTCGAGGGCAACCAGGCCTGCGTGATGCCGCTGGACGCGTTCCTGCCGGATGAAACACTCCTTGCCATCGCTGCCGAGAACAACGTGGCCGAGACCGCCTACATCGTCCCCGCCGGTGAAGGCGTCTGGAAACTGCGCTGGTTCACGCCTGCCGTGGAGGTCCCTCTTTGCGGCCACGCGACGCTCGCGTCGGCCTATGTCCTCTTCGCGCATGGCGGTTTTGCCGGCGAGACCATCGCCTTCGATACCGTCAAGTCCGGCCGCCTTCTCGTGAAACGTCTCGGGGACGGGCGGCTCGAGATGGACTTTCCTTCCGCGCCCATCCGGCCTGTTCCGGTCACGGACGACATCGCCGCCGCACTCGGCGCACGCCCCGTCGAGGCCTGGGGCGGCATGTTCTACGCCGCGCGCTTCGAGACGCCGGACGACGTGCGCGCCCTGAAGCCGGACCAGCGCGTGTTGAAGACCCTCGGCGCCGAAGGTGGCGGCTGGGACCGGGGCAATTTCGGCTGCTTCGCGTTGGGCGGCGACAACGGCGCCGATGTCACCTCGCGCTTCTTCGCCCCCGGCTCCGGCATCGACGAAGACCCCGCCACGGGCAGCTGGCACACGATGCTCTCGCGCATCCTCGCCGAGAATTTTGCGAAGCCCGCCGCGCGCTGCTACCAGGCCTATCCCGACCGCGGCGCCTGGGTTGGCGTGAAGTTGGAAGGGGACCGGTGCAAACTCACCGGCAACGCCGTCACGGTGATCGAAGGCCGCTTCACGCTCTAGGCGGGCACTTCCTTGCCGGCCCAGTCGAAGCACTTGCCCGAATCCTCCGGGGTCAGACGGTCCACCACGTCCAGAAGGTAGCCTGCCGACTGCTCCGGCGAGAACAGCTTCTCGCCCGGAACGCCGCCCTGAAATGCCTTGGAAAGCCCCGTATCGACCGTGCCCGGATGAAGGCCCACGCAGATGCTCCCCGGCGCCCGCCGCGCCTGTTCGATGGCAAAGTTGCGGATCAGCATGTTCAGCGCCGCCTTGGAGGCGCGGTAGGCATGCCAGCCGCCCAGCCGGTTGTCGGAGATCGAGCCGACCCGCGCCGACAGCGCCGCAAACACGCCGCGCTCCGCCTTCGGCATCAGCGGCAGGAAATGCTTGGCAATCAGCGCCGGGGCAATCGTGTTGGCCGCGAATACCCGCGCGAAGGCGTCCGCACTTAGCGCCCGGTAGGTCTTTTCCGGCTGCACGCCGTCTGCGGACAAAAGCCCGCTCGCGACAAGGCAAAGCCCCACCGGCCCCGCCGCGCCGATCTCGGCGGCAAGTGCAGCGAGTTGCGCTTCATCGGTAAACTCGGCCGGCCGGTTGATCGCCCCGTCAATCTCCACGCCGGACCGCGACACCGCGTACACGGACCGGTACCGGCCAGACGCAATCACGCCCTCGGCCAACGCCCGCCCGATCCCGCCCGAACTTCCAAACACAACAGCTATCATCATCCCGCCGAACTAGGCCGAGGCGCGGAGCAGGAAAGGGAAGGAGAGGGAATGGTGCCGCTTAGGTGACTTGAACACCTGACCCCCGCATTACGAATGCGGTGCTCTACCAGCTGAGCTAAAGCGGCCCTTTTCTTGAGGCCCCGCATATACTGGCAGGGCTTTGGGGGCGCAAGGCCAGTTTTGCGGCGCAGGAAGGGCAGCTCAGTCGTCGTCGGGCGCGTAGTCCAGGGGCTGGGTCAGCGGGCCTTGCGGGGCTCTCGGGGTGATCGGGCCTTCGTCGGCGAGGGGCAGGGCGAGCACGCGTCCGGCTTCCAGTTCGCGGCCATAGGTTTCGTAGCGCGGGTGCACGAGGTCGCCGACATCGCCGAAGGCATAGACCATCCGGCTCCAGCCGGCGCGGTCATACTCGAAGGCGTTGCCCTTCGGGTCGATGTCGGACCAGTCGGCCTCGCGCGAGGCCGACGCCGCCATCCGGCCCCAGCGCTGGGCCTCGACCGGGTCGCCATACCCTTTCAGGGCGCGCTCCATCAGCAGGCAGAGGCGGGCGGTCGGGTTCTCTTCGACGAGCAGGGCGAGGGTCTTGATTGCGGCCACCCAGTCGGCCGAGTCCATCGCGATCTCGGCCATCAGGATGCGGCTTTCGCGGTGATTCGGATTGGAGTCCGCGAGGCCCTTCAGGCGGGCCGCGATGTTAAAGCGGGAATCCTGCGGGATCAGCCGGCGGGAAAGTTGCGCGAGCGCCGGATGCGGCCGCGCCTTCCAGCCGAGTTCGAGCACGCCCTGCGCGGCCTTGACCTTGCCATCGGTCATCAGGAAACGCGCGCCGTGATAGGCGGCGGGCGGAAAATCGGGCGCCGAGCGGATCGCTTCGCCGAGCGTCTTCTGCGCCACCTGTTTCTCCGTATACGGAAGGCCAACGGCTTTGGCAGTGTGCAGCACGGCGCGGCGGCGCTTGACGCTGATGCCTTCGATCAGGGCGCGTTTCTCGCCGAGCGTGAGCGTCTCGATGGCCTTGTCCCAGTCGCCCTTGGAGACCTGCAGGTCGAACAGGGAATTGAACGGCCAGTCGGCATCGGACTTGAGGGCGAGGGCTTCGCGGGCGCGGTTCTCGGCCGTCAGCTGGTCGCCGCGTTCGGAGGCGGCGGTCGCCGAGCCGCGCAGGCCGGCCAGCTGTCCGCCGGGCAGGCGGGTCAGAAGGCCCCAGGCGCGCTCGGCGCCGGCCCAGTCTTCGTTGGCTTCGGCGGCGCGTGCTTCGAGGAGAAGTTTCAGCCGCTCGTCCTCGGCATGGCGCATGGCGCGGCGGGCGAGTTTCAGCGCGGCTTTGGAATCGCCGCCTTCTGCCGCCAGCAGGCCTTCGGCGAGAGCGGCGTTGGCCTTGCGGGTGCGGGCAAGGCGGCGGGCTTTCGAGATACGGCCTGGCAGGACCAGCAGGGCGGTCGCCAGCCACCAGCCGAGAGCCAGCACGCCGCCGAGGACGACGACGCCAATCGCTGCCACGCCGGAATGCACGGCGACGATTTCATTGCCGACCGGGAAGGTCACCTCGCCCGGCAGGCTGAGCGCGAGCGCGGCCAGCACGGCGCCGGCCGAGACAAGAAGGATGACAGCGATGAACAGGAAAAAGCGGCCCATGGTCCGTCAGTTCCCCCCTTCCACAAGGCTGAGGCGGACGTCTTCCATCGCCTCTTCAAGCGTGATGCGGCGGTTTGCGCGCCGGGTCCAGTCTTCGGCCGCGCGGGCGGCATTGGCATCCAGCCCGTTGAGGGCCTTCACGCTGCCGGCAAGATCGCCGGCAGCCAGCGCCGCGGCGGCGGCGTCGAGCGTCTTGGCGGTCGCCGAATGCTTGCCGTTGGCCGGGCGCACGCTGACCGCGTCGCCGAACATCTTGTCGACCCAGGAGAGCTGGGCGGACGTTGTCTCGGGCGTCGCCGCCGCGAGTACCGCGGCGCGAACCTTCGGGAACTCGGCCTGCAGGGCCGTCAGCGCGGTGACGCCGGAAATGTAGGGGGCGAGACGTTTGATGGACTCATTGCCGGGCGCGGCGTTGCGCAAGGCGCGGTAGTCGGCCTCGAAACCGTTGCCGCGCCGGGTGGCGGCCTCGATGGCGGAGAGGGCAAGGGCGGCTTCGGCGCGGTTGCCGCTCTGCTCGATCGCGGCGCTCGTTTGCGCGGCGGCGGCCTGTGTGGACGCCTCGAGGCTGGCGAGGCGCGAGGTCAGCGCCGCCACTTCGCCGCCGGTCGAAACCGTCATGGCCGGGTCGCGGCCTTCGAGCGCGTCGAGCCGGGCGGTGACGGCGGCCAGGGCGGCCGGATCACCGCCGGCGGCAATGGCCTGGTCGAGGCGGCGGGAGACCGTATCGAGTTCGCGGATCAGGCCCGCGAGTTCGGCGGAGGCGGCAGCGGGCTCGGAGAGTTTCTGGTCGATGGCGGCCTGCAGGGCGATCACTTCGCCGAGCCGGGTTTCGAGGCGTTTCTGCGCGGCGGCGAGGTCCGTGGTGGAATTCGGGCGCACGTAATCGGCGCCGTAAATGCCGGCGAGCGCGCCAATCAGGGCGGCCAGTACGGCGGCGCCGCCCAATGCGATCCAGCCGGGGCCCGGACGCGCCGCCTTGTCCGCGCCGGCGGGGGCCGGTTCGAACTGGGCATCAATAGGACCGTTCACGGGGTCCTCGTCGCGGAAAGGATCAGTGGTCATGGCGCCTATATGGGCAGCTTCAGGTTTCAAAAGAGTGTGGCACAGCGGCGATTCAAGGGCAAAGCGCGGCGGCGGCCCGTTGCAGCGCGTCCATCAGGCTGTCCTCGTTCGGCCGGGCGGCGATCCAATGGCCGCGGCTGACCGCATTCTGAAGAGGCGCGAGGGCGGCTTGGGAAATGGCGACAAGAGCGGCGTTGGTGAGGTCCGGCCGGCTGGCGGCGACAGCGGTCGCGGCCTTGGCGGAGTGGAGAAGCAGAATGACGGGGCCCGGTCCGGCAACCGCGGCGAGCGCATCGGCGCTCAGCGACCTGGCTGCGTCAGTGCGATACGGCGCGCTGAAACGGGCCTCGAAACCGCCGCTCTTGAGCGCGGCGACGAGTTCGCCTGCGGCCGCTTCGTTGGCGATGTGGAGCAGGGGGCCATTTGGATAAGAAGCCAGAATGAGGCGTGCGAGATCCTCCGCATTGCCATCGCCTCCGATGACAGTGGCAAACCCCGCTTCGCGCGCAGCGTCAGCGGTCGAGGGGCCGACGCACCAGGCCGTCAGGTCCGGCGGGAGCTCAGCGCCGCGAACGGCGCGCACGCCATTGGCGCTGGTGAAGATGAGGTGGCGCACGCCCTTGAGATCGCTGGGCGCGAGGCCGGTTTCGGTGATCGACAGCATCGGCGAGAGGACGGGCGCAAAGCCGAGGCGCGTGAGATTCTCCGCCGTGTCGCGGGCGCCGGGCAGCGTCCGCGTCACGATGACGGGAAGGCTCACCGCCAATCTCCCTACTCTGCCCCGAAGGCGGGCAGCTTACCTTCGGCGGACTCGAGAATGCCATTCGCGACAGTGCGGCCAAGTTCGGCCAGTTGGGCCATCGACGCGCTCTTGCTGGCGCTGCCGGTCGCGGTCCAGCGCTGGTCGCCTTTCGGGCTCAGCACTTCGCCGTCGAGGCGCCAGCTGTCGCCGTCATCGAAAAGGTGAGCGGCGATCGGTGTGCGGCAGCTGCCATCGAGCACGGCGAGGAAAGTGCGCTCGGCGGTGGCAGCCGCTTCGCTGACGGCGACGTTGAGTTTTGCGAGCACGGCGCGCAGCGCGTCGTCCGCATCGTCGCGGCTGACCACGCCGATGATGCCTTGCGCGGCGGCGGGCAGCATGTCGGTGACCGGGATCGGCGTCGCCATATGATCATAGCCAAGCCGGCGCAGGCCGGCCATCGCAAGGAAGGTGGCGTCGGCCTGGCCTTCTTCCAGCTTGCGCATGCGGGTCTGCACATTGCCGCGGAAGGTGACGACCTGAAGGTCCGGTCGCAGGGCCAGCGCCTGCGCTTCGCGGCGCAGCGAGGCCGTGCCGAGACGGGCGCCTTGCGGCAGCTCGCGCAGGGATGTGGCGCTGTGCGAGACGAAACCGTCGCGTGGATCCTCGCGCTCGGGGAAAGCGACGAACACCTGGCCGTCCGGCAGGAGGGAGGGCACGTCCTTCAGGCTGTGCACAGCGATGTCGATTTCGCCGAGGCTGAGGGATTCGTCGAGTTCGCGCGTGAACAGGCCCTTGCCGCCGGAATTGATCAGGCGTTCGGAGGTCAGCTTGTCGCCGGTCGTCGTGAAGGTCACGATCTCCGCTTCGATGGCCCCGCCGGACGCCGCCTTCAGGCTGGCGGCAATCTGGTGGGCCTGCGCGAGCGCGAGCGGCGATCCACGGGTGCCGAGGCGTATGGTGCGAGGGGCGGAGGCGGATTTTTTGTCGGTCATGCTGTGTGCTTAGCGGGGGATTCCCGAATTGCCAATTCAGCCCGGATTGACGCCGCGGCCGGTGAGGGATACGGCAATTTATCGTTAAACGGAAAGTCCGTTTTCAGGAGACCCCCGATGTTTCGCACCGCCGTTTCGGCCCTTGCCCTGATTGTCGCCCTCGGCGCCTGCGCGCCAAACCCCAACACCGACGCCCTGAACAAGCAGACCGCCGCCGAAAGCCAGGAGGCCGTCAGCGCCCAGCTGAACGCCTGGTTTGACACCAAGTATGAAGAGCAGCTGCAGTTCAGCCCGATCCAGCTGACTTTCCTGGGCCGCAAGGACAAGAATGACCAGATCGACTGCTTCACCTATGCCTGCGCCGACGAGCAGCTGGCCTGGCTGAAAGCCGCGACCGACGAGCTGAAGGCGACCTACGACTATGCCAGCCTGTCGCCGGCCGACCAGGATTCCTATGATCTCTGGGTCTACCAGTATGAGCGCGCCGCTGCGAGCGTCGCCTATCGCGGCAACGGGTTCATCTTCGACCAGATGAACGGCGTGCAGAGCTTTGCGCCGACCTTCCTGATGCAGTTCCACACGGTGGACGAAGAGGCCGATGCGCGCGCCTATGTGAGCCGTATCTCGGCCGCAGCGACCGCGCTGCAGGACGCGCTGGCCATCACCAGGCAGAACGCGGCCAACGGCGTGCATGCGCCGAAGTTCGCCTATGAAGGCGTGATCGACCAGTCGCAGAAGATCATCACCGGTGCTCCGTTCACGAATGGCCCGGACTCGGCCATCTGGGCCGACTTCAAGGGCGACGTGCAGAAGCTGGTCGAAGGCGGAAAGATGACGCCGGAAGCTGCGGCTGCGTTGACGGCGGAAGCCGAGACGGCCCTCAAGGGTCCGTTCCTGACCTTCTACAAGGACCTGATCGCCTTCTGCACCGCAGACATGGCGAACTCGCCGGACCCGGCTGGCCCGCAAGGCGCCAACCTGCAGCCGAACGGCGAGGCCTATTACAACTTCATGCTGGCCGGTCAGACGACGACCTCGATGACCGCCGACGAGATCCACAACCTGGGTCTTGCAGAAGTGACCCGCATCCAGGCTGAAATGGAAGCCATCAAGACCGAAGTGGGCTTCACCGGCACGCTGTCGGAATTCTTCAAGAGCATCCGCGACGACAAGGACAACGAGCAGCATTATTATCCGGATACGGATGAAGGCCGCGAGGCGTACATCGCTGACGCCACGGCCGCGATCAACAATATCAAGACCAAGCTGCCGGAATATTTCGGCATCCTGCCGAAGGCTGACCTGGTCGTGAAGCGCGTCGAAGCGTTCCGCGAACAGCCGGGCGCTGCCCAGCACTATTATCCCGGCACGCCGGATGGCTCCCGCCCGGGTATCTATTACGCCCACCTGTCGGACATGAAGGCGATGCCGAAGGGCGAGCTGGAAGTGATCGCCTATCATGAAGGCCTGCCGGGCCACCATATGCAGATCTCGATCGCGCAGGAACTGACCAGCGTGCCGAAATTCCGCACCCAGGCGGGCTTCACGGCCTATTCGGAAGGCTGGGGTCTCTATTCGGAGAAGCTCGCGTCCGAAATGCCGGGCACGTTTGAAGATCCGTACTCGGACTTCGGCCGCCTCGGCTCGGAAATCTGGCGCGCCATCCGTCTCGTGGTCGATACCGGCCTGCACTCGAAAGGCTGGACGGAAGAGCAGGCGGTGCAGTACTTCCTCGCCAATTCCGCCATAACCGAGGCGCAGGCGCGCTCGGAAGTGCAGCGCTACATCGTGATGCCGGGCCAGGCGACGGCTTACAAGATCGGCATGATCCACATCCAGCAGCTGCGCGCGAAAGCGGAAAGCCAGCTGGGTGACAAGTTCGACATCCGCGCCTTCCACGACACCGTGCTGGGCGGCGGCGCCCTGCCGCTCGACGTGCTGACCCGGAAAGTCGACCAGTGGATCGAGGGTGTGAAAGCCACACCGCAGGAATAGTTTCCGGCCGACTGAACCGGAGGGCCCTTCCCGGAAACGGGGAGGGCCTTTTGTTTGGAGTACGGGAGGGGCTTTTCCCCGCGTGACCCCTTGCCTCGCTGCGCCTTCCGCATACGGTTTGCGGGATCAAAGGACACGCTCCCATGCATCTGAAATTTGCGCCCGAGACCGAGACGTTCCGCGCCCATGTGCGCAGCTGGTTCGAGACTGAATTCCCGAAGGAGATCATCGCGAAATACAAGGCGGGCACGCCGCTGACGACGGCGGACGTGCGCCGCTCGGAAATGGCGCTCGGCGCGAAGGGCTGGCTCGCCACCGCCTGGCCGAAGGAATATGGCGGGCCGGGCTGGGGCCTTGAGGAACAATACGTGTTCGACGAGGAGCTCGAGCGCGCCGGCGTGCCGACGGTCACCCCGATGGGCGTGATCTATGTCGGCCCGGTGCTCTACACCTTCGGGTCGAAGGCCCAGAAGGAACAATGGCTGCCGGGCATCCGCGACGGCTCCGTCGGCTGGGCGCAAGGCTATTCCGAACCGGGCGCGGGATCGGACCTCGCGAGCCTCGAGTTCTCCGCCGTGCTGAAGGACGGCGTCTACACGCTGAACGGCCACAAGATCTGGACCTCGGCGGCCCAGCATGCCGACTGGATATTCCTCCTTGCCCGGACGAGCCGGGGCGAGAAGAAGCAGGAAGGCATCACCTTCATCTGCTGCCCGCTGGACGCACCGGGCGTGACCGTCAAGCCGATCATCTCGATCGACGGAGCGCACGCGCTCAACGAAGTGCTGTTCGACGAGGTGCTGGTCCCCGAGGCTTACCGGATCGGCGAGGAAGGCAAGGGCTGGACCTATTCGCAATACCTGCTCGGCTTCGAGCGCACCTCGTATGCGCGCATCGGCGGCAAGCGGGCGATGCTGCGGCATGTTCGGGCGCTTGCCTCGGGCATGCCGGAAGGCGCCAATGAACGGCTGATAGATGATGCCGGATTTGCCGGGCGGCTGACGCAGGCGGAGATCGCCGTGGACGGGTTGGAGATGACGGTGTTCCGGATCCTCTCGGCGCAGGTCTCCGGCGGCTCGGTGGGCGACGCCTCCTCGACGGTGAAGATCCTCGCGACCGAGACGCACCAGGCGATCACGGAATTGTTCCTCGACGCGGCGGGGGCCTTCGTGGGACACCGCGCCCCGTCCGCCGGCAGCGCGCCGCGCGATGTGGCGGGCTATTTTGGCGGACGCGCGCAATCGATCTATGGCGGCACGAATGAGATCCAGAAGAACATCATCGCCCGCAAGGTTCTGGGGCTCTAGGCCATGAAACTGTTCGGCATTCCGGGCGCCCCGCTGGCGCTGACGCTGGCGGGCCTTGCGCCGTTTGCGGCGGGCGCGGGTGTGATGTGGGCGGCTGAGGCCGATCCCGTGCTGCAGGCGCAGGCGGGGCTGACGCTGCTGGTCTACGGTGCGGTGATCCTGTCCTTCGTCGGCGGTGTGCGCTGGGGCGCGGAAATCGCGGCCAGCGAGACGCCGCGCGCGGCGGTGCTGGGACTGTCCGTACTCGGATCACTCGCCGGCTGGGGGCTGGTGCTCTACGGCGTGCTGGGCGCGCTGGACTGGAAGGTGTTCGCGGCCGCCGCCGGGGCGCATCTGCTGCACGGGGTGTGGGACACCGGCGCGGCGGGCCTGCCGGCCTGGATGCGCCGGCTGAGAGCGGTCGGCACGTTCGGCGCGGCCGCAGCCCTGCTGGCGGGCGGCGCGGTCTACTTCACCTGAAAGCTGCGGAAGGTGAGCGCTGCGGCAGCAAAGCTGATGCCCGAAAGAATGAGCGAGATCACGCCGTTCCAGCCGGCCATCGACAGGCCGATGAAATGGAAGGGCGCGGCGTTGCACGCGGCAATCTTCATCGGCTGGTCGAGGCCGCCGGAAAGGTCGCCCACGTCCAGCGGATTGACGCCGCCCGCCGAGCACCCCGTCGGCGGCGGGAAAATCTGCCACTCGACGCCCGCATGATAGGCCGCGACCACCACGCCGACGCCGAACACAAGGCCGATCAGCACGTTGAGCGCCACGAGGAAGCGGCGTTTCGGCACGAAGCGCCAGATGGCGAGGCCGGTGGCGGTCATGAAGATCAGCGCCCAGTAGACTTCCCGCTGGCGCAGGCAGAGCGGGCAGGGCGGCAGGCCGCCGAACGTCTCGAACGCATGCGCCGCCGCGAGGATCAGGGCCGAAGCCGTGAGCGCGAGGACCGGCCAGCGCCAGCCAGTGAGCAGGTTGGTCAACGATGTCATGGCTCCATTGTGCCGGTGAGGGCCCGGCCCGCAATGCGGCGGAGCGTCACCCGCCATCCGGCAATTGACAGGGGCAGCCCCCCTGCGGCAGGAACCGGGCTCTGCAACAGGCCCCTGTGGTGAAATGGTAGACGCGGCGGATTCAAAATCCGCTTCCGCAAGGAGTGCTGGTTCAAGTCCGGCCAGGGGCACCACTCTTCATTTGATCCCGTATGGGCCCTCTGGGCCTAACATGGACCCTGCTCAGGGCTGCTGCCCCGACCCCAACTTGATACGGGCGGCGGCGCAGACAGGGTGAGGCGAGGCAAAGCGGACGCCCCCGCTTGTGCAACAAGATCCGCCCCCTCAGACAACAAAATCCGCAGACGACCCAGGTGCCTGAAAGATTTCTCCGGAAACCTTGCGCTACACCCCTCTGGCCGGAGGTATACTCGGTCTCACACCCGCACACCGCCAAACCGTAGGTCCGATAGAGGCCAAAGGCCGAAATCCGACATACCCGAGAGAGGGCGAGAAAGAACCGATACGACGTGATAAAAAATGAGAATCAATGAGAAAAAATCGACATAGGGAATGCGAAGCCTGCAACAGGATGAGGCCGTTTGTGAGCGCAGCGGGGAGACTTGCGCCTACAGAAATCAGGGCTTCGGAGAAATAAAAACCATCCCCGTCAAGCCGCTATGAAATCGCCCCCCGATCCTTGCGCAACACCGCCGCCCACGGATCTAGGAAAAACAGGACCGAAAAACCCTCAACGCCCCTGTCATGAAGAGCCGTTGTCTCTTGCCCGGTCCAAAAGCCTACCAGCCGAACGTCACGCCCGCGCGGCCGCCTTCGGAGCCCTTGGCCGTGCCGGCGGCGGCGCCGACATTGAGCCAGATGTTGGGGGCGACCTTTGCGACAACGGAGCCGGAAAAGCCCTGCTGTCCGTTATAGGTCGCCATGTTGAACGACAGGGCGACATTCATGTCGGGCGGCATCAGGGTTCCGCCCATCGCCAGGGCGATGGCCGTGCCGGCATCGGCGCGCTTCTGGCCTTGCAGCAGCGCGGTGATGTTGGTCTCGAGGGCGGTGGTGCGGCTGTCGAGCGCGAACAGCGTGTCGGGGCCGAAATCGGATGCGGCAAGGTTTCCGGCGGCGTCTGAGGTGACGAAACGCGTGCTGCCTGATTGCGCGGCGCGGCTGGCGCTGCTGGCAAGGCCGGCCATCGTGTAGGTGGACTGGGCCGATCCCAGCGAGACCTGATCGGCGCGGGTCGCGACGCTGCCGTTACCGATCGCCACGCTGTTGTCCGCGCTGGCAACGGAGCCGCCGCCGATCGCGATGGCACCGGTGGAGGTGGCCTGCGCAGTGTTGCCCATGGCGAGTGTGGAGCTGCCCGAAGCCACCGACCCGTTGCCGAGGGCGAGCGCGGCCGAACCGGTGGCCGTGTTGCCGGCGCCGATGGCGACAGCGCCCTGACCGGACGCCGTGTTGTCATCCCCGATCGCCGAAGCGCCGTTTCCGGAAGCGGTGTTGGCATAGCCGACGGACACCGACTTGCCGCCGCTCGCCGCGGCCTTCGTGCCGATCGCGACGGCATTCTGGCTGCTGGCGAGCGCCTGGTTGCCGAGCGTCACGGAATGGCCCGCATTCGGGCCGCCGGCGGCAGACCCGGTGAGGTTCAGCACGATATCCGACAGCGCGTCGAAGTCGGTTCTGAGATGGGTGGTTGCCGCGAGCGCGGACGTGGCGGTCGTCTGCGCCTGGTGCGCGGCGGTCAGCGCCGTGCTGGCGGTGGCCTCGGCAGAACTGGCGGAAGCAAGGGCTGCTTGAGCGGTCGATTGCGCGGTCTGCGCGGAGGCGGCCGCGCCGTCCGCGGTGGTCTGCGCACCCTCGGCGGTGGCCTGGGCCTGCGAGGCTTCAGCGAGCGCAGCGGCTGCGGCGACCTCGGCCGCAGAGGCTTGTGCGGCGGCATCGCTCGCGGCCGATTGTGCGGCCCCTGCCGACACAAGGGCGGCCGCGCTTGTAGATTGCGCGAGATCGGCCTTGGTCTGCGCTGCCGCCGAGTTGGCGACCGCTACAGCGGCCAGCGCCTGGGCGTCGCTAGACTTGGTGTTGGCCGCATTGGCCGCGGAAAGTGCCGATGCGGATGTGGTGTTGGCGCTGGCGGCCAGGGCGGACGCCGAATTGGACGCCGCGAGGGCCGAGCTGGAGGTGCTCTGTGCTGACGCGGCTGCGTTGAAAGCTGCCGCGGCGGTCGACGTCGCGGCCGCCGATTGATCCAGCGCCGCCTGCAATTGCTTGACGTTGACCGCGTCGTAATCTTCCACACCCGAGGCCACGTTGGTGACCTGGCGGCGCTCGCCGGTAGAGGCGTTGCCGACAGATACTTCGCCTACGGAGGTTTCCGGTTCTCTCAGGCCGGCGCCGACGATTTCCTTTTCGGTTACCCGGTCGGCAACAGAGTTGCTGCCGAGGGCGACGCTGTTATCGGATTTTGCAACGGCGCCGGCGCCGAGGGCTGTCGAATTGGCGCCGTCAGCAGAGGCCGCAGCGCCGCAGGCCGTGGAGTTCTCACCGCCGGGCTTCGCCGCTGGATCGCAGTCGATGCTCTCTGAAAAGGCAGGAGACAGGGTGCAGGCACTCAGGGCGATGACGATCGCCGCTGCGCGCGACGGCCGGAGAAAACTCGGGCTGAACATTCTGATACCGATCTGGACAGAGGCTTTATGCTTTTGAGGGTTAGCCTAGTGCACGGTCGTTAAAAAACTGCATTGAAGGGGCCAGTATCGTCTCGCCGTTCACCCTGATCAATGTCAGTCGGCGGCCCGGAAATGCGCGCGCATCCCTTGGGCCGGCGCCGGGGCCTGCCCCGTGTCCAGAAGAGCGGAAAACGGGCAGGGGCAGTAATCGCCGCCGCCTGTTGATGTGAAAGATATCAGCTTACTCCGGGGCGTCTTCGGTGGCTTCTTCCACGGCGTCGCTGACGGCATCGATGGGGTCGGTGTTTTCGGTGCCGGTGACTTCGTCGATGGCTTCGCCGGTGTTCTCGAGCAGGCCGTCATCGGTGTCGATTTCGCCGGTGACTGCTTCTTCGATGGCGGAGTCCATCTCTTCGCCCTGCTTTTCGGCGCTGCCGCCGCAAGCTGCGAGTGCGAAGGCGCCGAGGAGAAGGGGGGCGAGGGTTCTAAGGGTGCGCATGTCGGTTCCTTTCAGGAAGGGCGGGACGCCCCGGTCACGTTGACCCCTGCCCATCCGGATTGCAACCAAATGCCGGTCTCGCGCGTTTGCATGCGCCGGGAAAGGCGCAAGCGGTGTCGATCAACCGCCGGCGACGCCCAGTTTCAGGCGGTTGCAGTGTTTCCAAACAGGTCCGACGGTCATCATGAACGGTTCTTCCGGCAATTCGAATACCGGCGCGATGGTGCTGATCGCGGTGCTCCTGTCAGGGACGGCGATCTACCTGCTGCAGGGGATCATCACGCCGCTGCTGCTGGCGGTGTTCCTGCTGGTGATGGTGGCGGATATGGCGGGCACGCTGCACCGCTGGGTGCCGAAAGTGCCGCTGGCGCTGTGGACGGGCATCTCGGTGCTGATCATCGCGGTGGCATTTGTGGTGCTGACGCTTTTCCTGATCGACAATCTGACCGGGCTGATTGCCGGAGGTGGGAATTATAACGCCAAGCTGAACGCGGTGTTGCGGGCCGCGGGCGACCTGTTCGGGGTCCGCGCGACACCAAGCTTCGAGAGCCTGATGGATTCGGTGCAGACCCCGGAAGTCGCCGGCGCGGTGGTCTCCTGGCTGCAGGGCGGACTGTCGGCGGCCGCGTTTGTGCTGATCTATCTGGGTTTCCTGCTGGTCTCGCAGCGCAGCTTTTCGGCAAAGCTCACGATCCTGAAGCCTACGGGCGAAGGCGCGCTGGATGTCGACCAGATCATTGCGCGGATCCAGAAGGCCGTGACCGGGTATGTCAGTGTACAGACGACAACCGGATTGATGATTGCGGTGGCGTCCTGGGCGGTGATGGCGCTGATCGGGTTGCCGCAGCCGATCTTCTGGGCCTTCCTGATCTTCGTGGCGAGCTATGTGCCGATTGTCGGCGGGGTGGTCGCGATCTTCGTGCCGGCGCTGTTCAGCGTCATGGTGTTCGAGGGATTTGGCCGGCCGGTGATCCTGCTTTCGTCGCTTATGGTGATCGGCTTCGTCGTCGGTAACATCATCCAGCCGCGCATGCAGGGCGTGGGGCTCAACCTCGATCCGGTGGTGGTGCTCCTGTCGCTCGCTTTCTGGGGCGTGCTGCTGGGCGCGACGGGGGCGTTCCTGTCGACCCCGCTGACAGTGGCGGCGATGGCGATCCTGGCCGAGTTCAAGACGACGCGCTGGCTGGCCGTTCTGCTGTCGAATGACGGCAACCCCTATCCGACCAATCCGCGGCGCATCGTGCGGCGCACGCGCGTGCCGGTCTGAACTGGCTCAACTGAGTTTGGCGGTTGATCACTGCCTGCGTCCGTTGGATGTTCGCGGGGAAGGGCAGGGCCATCCGCATGCTAATTGCGCCGTCACCGACGATCGGGCGCATCGGTCACGAAGGTGAGCCGATTGTCGTCATCGATGGCTTCAGCTCCAATCCGGCTGCGCTGGTCGAGGACGCCGCGTCGCGCGCGTTCACGCCGCTCGGGCCGCACTATCCGGGCGTGCGCGCGCCGCTGCCAGGCAAGTATCTCGCCGAGCGGATGGAGCTTCTGCAGCGGCTGCTGGCGGACGTGTTCGGGTTGCGCGACGGCGCAAACCTGCTGGAGTGCAATTTCTCGCTGGTGACGGCGGCGCCGGAGTCTCTCGGGCTGACGCAGCGCCTGCCGCATTTCGATGCGGCAGATCCGGGGCGGATCGCGGTGCTGCATTACCTGTGCGGGCCTGAGGGTGGCGGGACAGGGTTCTACCGGCACCGCAGCACCGGGTTCGAGACGGTGAGCCCGTCGCGGATGGAAGACTATTCCGGCATGCTGGAAGCGGAGCTGGCCCAGCGCGGCGATCCGGAGCCGGGTTACATGCGCGGCGACACGGCGCTGTTCGAGCAGACCTACCGGGTCGAGGCGGCGTTCAACCGGCTGGTCATCTACCGCGGCTGGACGCTGCATACCGGGCTGATTCCGCCAGGCCATCCATTGCCGGCCGATCCGCGCAGCGGGCGGCTGACGGTCAATACATTCCTTCAGGCGCAGTGAAGCCCGAAAGTGGGTAGTCGGCTTCGGCGATGTAGCGCGAGGGGCCGCCGTCGCGCTTCTGGCTGGAATACAGATGGAAGGCGCCAGCCTGCCAGGGCTCACTGCTGTAGGCCTGATGGCGCTCGGTCCAGGCGCGGGCGTCCTCGAGCAGCGTGGCGTGGCAATAGGCGAGCGTCACGTGCGGCGTGAAGGGCCTGCGTTCCAGCGGGATCGACAGGCGGCGGGCTGCACGCTCGCAGGCTGAGGCGAGGCCGCGCAGCTCGTCGCTCTCGCGTACGCGGGCCCAGACGGCGGTTGGCTCGCGGCGGCCGAACCAGCCCGCGCCTTCCAGGCTGAGCGTGGGGGCGGGCGCTTCGATTTCACCGAGGAGTTCGTCAAGGTCGCGCGCCTGCGTGTGGCGCAGCTCGCCGAAGAAGCAGAGCGTGACGTGGAAGTTCTCCTCCGGCCGCCAACGGGCGCCGACTAGGTCCTTCTGGAGTTTGCGAAGCGGCCGGGAAATCTCCGGCGGCAGGGGCAGGGCAGCGAAAAGGCGAAGCATGGGAGAAGTTTTTCACGCCGGCGCGCAAAAGAAAACCCGGCCGTTCCGGGCCGGGTTTTGGACTCGCCGTTTCAGACGTGGTCAGCTGGCGAGATGGTCCAGCCTGCCGAAATGCTCGGCGAGCAGATAGTAGAAGGCGACGCGGCATTTCTGGCCGCCTTCGGCTTTCATCTGGTCGCAGATTTCCGCGATCCCGGCGTCGAGCTCTTTCTGATTGAGCGCGAGGCCGAGCTTGGTTCGGCACCATTTATCGCGGATCCGGTCGAGTTCGCCATCATCACTGCAGGCGACGACCCGGCTGTCCTTGTTACGAAGGGCAATCCCCAAATGCCCTACGATCTTTTCAGCGGCTGTCTTATTGTACCCTTTTGCATATTTCTTGATGTTTTCGGCATACGCCGACGCGTCAGCCATGGTCTTCCCCTTTAAGTCGTGGCTTGTTTTACTGCGAGCGGTAGAAGCCGCAGTTATGCGGGAGTTTATGGTCCGGCCTACCCAAGTCAACAGTGACTAGCTGTTCACTGGATCCGGCATTTGTGGCTGCTCACCGTCCATTCAGGCCGGTCATGCAAGTATTTGAACTCCTTGAACCTATGCTTTTGTAATCAAATATTTATCAAGAACTGCATTCGCGAAAGCGGCGGAATCTCCAGCACGCCGGGAACCTGGAGGTGCAAAACCCGAGGCTCATCCAATATAGGTTCTGGCGCGCACAGGACCGAGTGCTCCCACATATCGTCCAAACGGCGCTCGGTGGATGTCCGCGATCATGGAAAGGGTTCAACAACCGATGAATGACTTCAACCGGACTTTCGGAGGGATGGACGCCCAGGCGGCCGACACATCTGTGAATTCAGGTCTCAGGAGCTTCATGCTTGGCGTCTACCAGAAGCTTGCGCTGGGTCTCGCACTCGCGGGCGGCCTTGCGTTCGTCGTCGGCTCGAACATGTTCCAGCTGACTCAAGTCAACAGTGACTAGCTGTTCACTTCGCCGGTCTTTTTGCCGCCAATTACGATGCTTAACGCTTTCTGAATCAAAGGCATTTGTGCAAGCAGCCTTTGCTGCTGTAATCCAATTTTAATGTGGTGATCTGCTCGCGAAAACGGTAAAATTCCTGCTGGCATAAGAACTTGCGGGTGCAAGGCAGGGGTTTGCGTCAAGGGACGTTCTATTGCACGTGCCGCAGAGTGCCCCCATATATCGGCAAACCGGCGTCCGGTGGGCGTCCGTAAACACTGAAAGGGTTCACTAACCGATGAATGACTTCAACCGGACTTTCGGAGGGATCGACACACGGTCTGCCGACACCTCCGTCAACGTGGGCCTGCGCACCTTTATGCTGGGGGTCTACCAGAAGCTTGCCCTCGGTATTGCGCTGGCAGGCGCCTTGGCCTTCGTCGTCGGCTCCAACATGGTGCCTGCGCTGACCCAGCTCGTGCTGTTCTCGCCGCTGCGCCTGGTCATCCAGTTTGCACCGATCGTGCTGATCCTCGGCTCGGCCTTCCTGATGAAGCGCCCGTCGCCGCTTGCCACCGGCATCGTCTACTGGACCATTGTGTCCTTGCTCGGCCTCAGCCTGTCGATCTGGGTTTACCTGTCTCTGGCTGGAACCGGCGCTGAAACGCGCGCGGGCCGCGGGATCTCGCCGACCCTCTTCACGATGGCGAAAGCCTTCCTGCTGACCTCGTCGGCCTTCGGCGCGCTCAGCCTGTTCGGCTATATGACCAAGACGAACCTCAAGCCGATCGGCGTGTTCGCCGTGTTCGCGCTCTGGGGCATCGTGGGCGTCAGCCTGCTCAGCCTGTTGTTTCCGCCGTCGGGCTTCCTGGAAGTCGCGATCATGGTCGGCGTGCTGGCTATCTCGGGCATCCTGATTGCCTTCGACACGCAGAACCTGAAGGAAGGCTACTTCCAGAATGAAGGGGACACCCGCTCGCTCGCGGTGATGACGAACTGGGGCGCCCTCGGCTTCTTCATCTCGTTCTACAACATCTTCACGATCCTGATGTCGATGCTGTCCAGCAACGACTGACAGTCAGGCCACTCCTGAACCTGCGCGCCCCGTGAGCCCTGCTCACGGGGCGTTTGCTTGTCCGCCGCATTGCACGCGGGCGCGGCCTCGGGTAGGGGTCCCGCGACATCGTTCCCAGGCCCATTCCGAGGAGACCCTACATGGCCCGCAACAGAATTGCCCTTATTGGTTCCGGCATGATCGGCGGTACGCTCGCCCACGTGTGTGCGCGCGAAGAACTCGGCGACGTGATCCTGTTCGACATCGCGGAAGGCCTGCCGCAGGGCAAAGGCCTCGACATCGCGGAATCGACCCCGGTCTATGGCGCCTCGGTCGGCCTGAAGGGCGTCAATGACTATGCCGGGATCGCCGGCGCCGACGTCTGCATCGTCACCGCCGGCGTGCCGCGCAAGCCGGGCATGAGCCGCGACGACCTCCTCGGCATCAACCTCAAGGTCATGAAGGCCGTGGGCGAGGGCATCAAGGCCCACGCGCCCAACGCGTTCGTGATCTGCATCACCAACCCGCTTGACGCGATGGTCTGGGCGCTGCGCGAATTCTCCGGCCTGCCGCACTCGAAAGTGGTCGGCATGGCGGGCGTGCTGGATTCGTCGCGCTTTGCCTATTTCCTGTCCGAGAAGACCGGCGTGTCGGTGGCAGACATCCATGCCTGGACGCTGGCTGGTCACGGCGACGACATGGTGCCGATGGTGCGCCACTCGACCGTGGGCGGACTGCCGCTGCCGGAGCTGGTGAAGCAGGGCTGGATGACGCAGGCCGAGCTCGACGCGATCGTTGATCGCACGCGCAAGGGCGGCGGCGAGATCGTCAACCTCTTGAAGACCGGCTCGGCCTATTACGCGCCCGCAGAGAGCGCCATCGCGATGGCGAAGTCCTATCTCTCCGACCAGAAACGCGTCCTGCCGGTCGCCGCCTATTGCCGCGGCGAGTTCGGCGTGAAGGACATGTATGTCGGCGTGCCGACGCTGATCGGGGCTGGCGGCGCTGAGCGGATCGTCGAGTTCGACCTGAACGCTGACGAGAAGGCGATGTTCGAGAAATCGGTCGCCTCCGTGCAGGGGCTGATCGAGGCTTGCAAGGCGATCGATACCTCGCTCGCCTAGGCTTCACGGATTGACGGGGCGGCGCGCAGGTTTTCCGGTCACCCCATGACAGGAGGAATGCATGCGGTTGATCATGACTGGCGCCGGCCTTCTCGCGCTGGCTTTCGCGGCGGCTTGCGGAGGCAGCCCGCCTCCGGAGTCGGTCGCCCCTGCAGCGGCTGATGAGCCCGTTGCGCCGCCCGTTCAACTGGCGCCGGTGTGCCAGAATCTCGAACGTATCGTAGCCGCGCGCCGCGATACGCCGGCGTTTGCGAGCCTTCCGGATGATTTCGCGCTCAAGGACGGCGCCAGCTGCGGCGCGGCGGATCAGGTGATCACGGTCGGGGCTGCCCAGACGCCGGTGACATTTTCCGGGTATGCCTGCGTATACAAGCAAGAGCCCGGCGCCACCGAAGACGCCGCCTGGCCCGTCTGGCAAGGCGTGATGTCAGATGCATCCGAGTGCGGGGCAAATGGTTGGACCATGCTGACGAACACCGACATTTCGAGCGGCGCGCCCACACGGAGCATCCTCCTTTTCCGCGATGCCGACGCGCCGCGGCTTGTGCTGCCGGAAGGGCCAACCGAGCCGGTACGTTTCGATTGGTCGCAAGACGGCGGTCAGACGATCCTGCTGTTCGTGGCCGCGCCTTGAAAGGTATCGTCATCGAGACACCACGCCTGATCCTGCGTCCTCCGTTGGCGGAGGATTTTGGCGGGTTCTGCGAGTTGATGGCGGACGAGACTTCGGCGAAGTTCATCGGCGGCGTGCAACCGCCGGAAGTGGTCTGGCGCACGCTGTGCCTGATGTCCGGCGCCTGGACGATCAACGGCTTCTCGATGTTCTCGGTCATTGAGAAGGAGACAGGGCGCTGGGTCGGCCGGCTCGGGCCCTGGCAGCCGGCAGGGTGGCCCGGCACGGAAGTCGGCTGGGGCCTCGTAACCTCGGCGCAGGGCAGGGGATACGCCATCGAGGGCGCATCTGCCGCGATGGACTATGCCGTGGACATTCTCGGCTGGACCGAAATCATTCACACCATCGAAGAGGAGAATACGCCGTCGATCAAGGTGGCGGAGCGGTTGGGGTCCGCCTACCTGCGCAAGGCGGCGGCGCCGCCGCCCTTCAAGGACACGGTCTGGGACGTGTACGGACAAACCGCGGACGCATGGCGCGCCCGCCGCAAGGCTTGATCAGCACTTGTCGTCATCCTCGTACTCGAGCTTGATGATCTCGCCGGACCGGCCAGAAATGTCGATCTCGATTTCCCGGCCATCGCCGGTGCAACCTTCGATTTCCCAGTTGCCGTTGCCGCGCTTGATTTCCTTGAACCAGGCAAGCCCGAAGCTGTAGGCGATATGCATCGCCTCGTATTGGCTGACGCTGTAGCCGCGGCCGCGATGATCGTCGTCATCATCCGCGAAAGCTATCGGGGCGGGGGCAGTGACGGCCAATCCGAACAAGGCCATGGCAAGGACGCGTTTCATGTGTTTCTCCTTGTTGCGGGTCTTTTTTCCAGCACGCGGGCGCGAAAGCCATGCGGGGCTGCAGGCAGGATGCCGAGGGTGCCTGAACCGAGCTTGAATGCATCGTTCAGGCGGGAAAGGAAGAGGGGCAGGGGATGGCAGGCGACGGCATTGATACAAGCGTGCCTGAAGACCGGAGGACGCGTGTGCGTCTCGCGCTCGATGCGGCGCTGGAAGCGCTGAAGCTGGCACGCCGCGAGGCGGAGGGCGCCGCGCGCGATCCGGCGCGGCTGCGTTGGGCGGCGCTCGGGATCGTCAGTACACTGCAGGGCGCGCTGGTGGCGGCCCTCTCGGGTTATGAGACGGCGCACCTGGACGCGGTGCTCAATCCGTCTCAGCCAGAGCGGATTGCGCCGGTAGCTTTCCTGCTGCGGCGCGCGCGTTCAGCCGATTTCCTGAACGCGCCCGAGCGCGTGGAACTCTCCGGCAGCCGCCAGCGCGCGCTGGAGCGGATGATCGATGTGCGCAATGCCGCGGTGCATGCCTTGTCGGTGGAGATACCGGACACGTTCGTGCGTGACATGCGCGTGGCCGCCGGTTTGGTCCGGCATCTCGTTCTGGAGGCGCCCGCGTTTGATCCTGCGCCGGTGCGCGTCGTCTCGGCTTTGATTGCCGATGAGCTCACGGCGCTGGAGGCTGCGCTGCAGGAAATGCCTGCCGATTAACGCCAAAGTGACGCCTGTCAGGCAAGGCTTCGCCGATGCGCCGCGTCTCATCCCTGCTTGCCTGCCTGTTGCTCGTGCCGCTGATCGCGGCGGCGCCGGACACATTCACGCGCGCGGATCTTGAAGCGCTGGAAGCCGAGCGCCGCGCGGCGGTGGCCGAACTGGCGGCGCTGGAATCGCAGGGCGAGACGACGGTAGTGGACCTGCGCGCGCTGGACGAGACGCTGCTGTCGACCGCGATGGAAGCGCGCCGCCGGGAAGAGCAGGCAAGCCGCGCCGAGATCGCGCTGGTCGCCTTGAGCGCGCGCCGCGAGACGGCCCGGAGCGAACTGCTGACCAGCGAGACGACGCTGGAGGACCTGCTGGCGGCGCTCGCCGCCGCCAATCGGCGGAAGCCGCCCGCGCTGGTCGTCAGCCCCGGCAATTCGAGTATGGCGATCCGGCGGGCGATCCTGATGCAGGCGACCTATCCGAAACTGTCGGACCGGGCGGCCGCCATCTCGAAGGAGATCGCCGAGCTCAATACGCTGGAGGCCAACATCAACGCCGAGCAGGCGCGCCTTGGGGCGGCCGAAGCGACGATTGCGCTGAAGAAGGAAGAGATCGAACGCCTGGCCGCCAGCAAGCGGGCGGCGTTCGAGGGCATTTCCGGAAGCCTCGACGGGCTGCGTGACCGGGCGGACCGTCTCGGCAAGGAAGCTGGCACATTGCGCGAACTGCTCGCCGCCCTCGAATCGAACGCGCCGGACGCGCCGCGCGTAAAGCCCGGGAACCGGCCGCAGCTCGCCGCGCTGCGCACGTCCAAGCCCGGCGCCTCGAAACCGGCTGCGATTGCTGCGCCTGCGAAGAATACCGCGGCCCCGCTCGGCAAGTCGGCGCTCGGCGGCCTGCAGCAGCCCGCGGCAGGCACCCTGCTGCAACGGTTCGGCGATACGCTCGCGAGTGGGTCGAAGACCGAGTATGTCGTCTTTGCAACCCGCGCCGAGGCCCAGGTGGTGGCGCCGGCGGGCGGGGTGGTGGAATTCGCCCGGCCGTTCCGGACGTACGGGATGATGCTGATTGTCCGTACAAGTGACGGATATAATGTTATTCTGTCGGGCATGAGCCGGATTTACGTCTCCGAAGGCCAGTCCGTCACCGCCGGTGAACCTGTCGGCCGCATGCCTGACCGCGATGATCCGGCACCTGAACTGAGTGTGGAATTAAGGCTTGGCGACAAGGTGCTTGATCCGGCAGAGTGGATGTCTCGCGGCAACTAGAAGGTCGCCGAAATGATGATGGAGTGGAACATGCGTTCATTGCTGACCGGAACGGCCCTTGGCGGAGTTCTGGGGGCAGCCGCCGTCGGCTTTGCAGCGATGGCCTGGCCTCAGGAAGACGCCGGCAAGCCCGAAGACCCGCGCACCGCCACCTATCAGCAGATTGAACTGTTCGCCGAAATCTTCGCCCGCGCCCAGCGCGACTATGTGGTGCCTATCGACGAGCAGGAGGCGATGTCCGCGGCCATCAACGGCATGCTGATGTCGCTGGATCCGCACTCCGGTTATCTGGACCCCGAAGACTTCCAGTCCCTGCAGGTGCAGACGTCCGGCGAGTATGGCGGGCTCGGCATCGAGGTGACGATGGAAGACGGCTTCGTGAAAGTCATCTCGCCGATGGACGGCACGCCGGCTGCCAAAGCCGGAATCATGCCGGGAGATTATATCACTGCCATCAATGGCAAGCCGATCATCGGCCTGACGCTGAACGACGCCGTGAAGGAAATGCGCGGCGAGCGCGGCACCGAGCTTGAGATCACCATCCTGCGCGAAGGCATCGATCCGTTCCAGGTCACACTGGTGCGCGAAGTCATCCAGCAGAAGTCCGTCACCTGGCGCACCGAGCCGGGCGATATCGGCTATATCCGGGTGTCGACCTTCAACGAACGCACGACGCTGCTGCTCGAAGAAGCGCTGGACGGGCTGAGCCGTGGGCCGAAGCCGAAAGGCATCGTGCTGGACCTGCGCAACAATGGCGGCGGGCTTCTGGATGAGGCGGTCAAGGTGGCCGATCATTTCCTGTCGGGCGGCGAAGTCGTCTCGACGCAGGGCCGGCGCCCGGTGGATGTCGAACGGCGCAATGCCTCCAAGGGCGAGTCCTTCAAGGGCGTGCCGATGGTCGTGCTGATCAATGGCGGCTCGGCCTCGGCGTCTGAAATCGTGGCCGGCGCGCTGCAGGACCGCGAGCGCGCGCTCGTGATCGGCACGACCAGCTTCGGCAAGGGCTCGGTCCAGTCGGTCATCCCGCTGGGCGCCGACCGCGGCGCCATCCGCCTGACAACGGCGCGCTATTACACCCCGGCCGGACGGTCGATCCAGGCCCTCGGGATCGAGCCGGACCTGATGATCACGCAGGTCCGCCTGACGCAGGAAGAACTCGAGAAGATCGAGCGCTGGTCCGAGGCCGATTTGCCGCATGCCCTGCAGAACGAAACCGGTGAGGCGCGCAAGGAATTGCGCATGCCGGACGAGCAGCCGCCGGAAGGGTATGAAGGCGAGGATTTCCAGCTTGAGCGGGCGATCCAGATGCTGCGCGAGGGCAAGACCAGCGCGTCGCGGATGGCGGCAAAGGCCGGCTGATCCGCACCTTTCCGGCCGCGTATCCTTAGCAGTCCGTTACACCGCGTAGGGAATTTGTTTGCGACCTGTTAACCCTGTGGGGCGATGGTCGGGGTCCGATATTCAGCCCCGTTCCAAGAGGTCGAGCCCATGGGTTACCGGCGAGAGTCCGAGCCATCGCCATTTCGCACAGGGGTTGTCCATGCGGGCATGAGCCTCGCTGTGTTCGGCGGTCTTGCCGCGTCGCTTGGCCTCGGCATCCATGTAGTTGCCGATCCGGCCGCCGCGAGCCCGAGCCAGACGCTGGCCCTGTTCGAGACCGAAGAGACAGGCGAAACGGTAAGCATGGCGCGCCTGTCCGATCCGGGTGAGCATCCTGGCGGCGACCTGCTTCCCGGCGCGGAAGACACCGGCAGCGCCATGGAAATGGCCTATGTGCCAACCGAAGGTGAAGCTGTTCGCATTGAAGTGACAGGCGGGCAGGGCGGCCCGGCAGTCGGCGACGCGATCCGTATCAATGGCCGCATCGTGCGGGCGGGCGAATCGCTCAGCCAGGTTCGCAGTGTTCCGCAGACAGACGGCACGATCAAACTGGCCGCCACCACCACCGTGACCTCCGCGCCGCCCAAGGCGAAGTCCAAGAGCAAGGCACCTGCAGACGTTTACGCCCGCAAGTTCGCCAACCCCGAAGGCTTGCCGATGGTGGGCCTCGTGATCGGCGGCCTCGGCATGAACGCGACGCAGACGCAGCTGGCAATCGACGACCTGCCGGCGGATGTGACGCTGTCTTTTGCGCTGGATTCCAAAAAGCTCGACCACTGGATCAAGACCGCCCGAGCCGATGGTCATGAAGTGCTGATCGAAGTGCCGATGGAGGCCTACGACTACGGCCGCATGAAAATGCACCCGGATACGCTACTGGCCGGCGCGGACGCGAAGGCGAACCTCACGCGCCTTGAGGCCGTTCTGGCCCGTACGTCGGGCTATTTCGGCATCGTCAATTATCAAGGCGCCAAGTTTGCCGCCGACAAGGCGTCGGCGACACCGGTTCTGGAGCGCCTCAGCGAGAAAGGCCTTGCCTTCATCGACGATGGCAGTTTCGAGCGCACCAGCCTGGAAAGCCTTTCCCGCGCCAGCGGCCTGCGCTATGCGCGCGCTGCCGGGCCGATCGATGCCCGCCAGACGCCGGCGGATATCAGCGCCGAGCTGATGGACCTAGAATCCCTGGCGCTGGAGAAGGGCGCGGCCTTCGGGTCGGGCTACGCGTTCCCGATAACCGTCGAGGCGGCGAAGGTCTGGATCTCGCAACTGGACGAAAAAGGCCTCATCTTGGCCCCGGTCTCCGCGATCACCAATACCCGCCCGGTCGAGGTGCGCACTGGCAGCCTTGATAAGTCTGGTCTATTCAACGGCGGGTGACCCAGCCGAAGTTTGACTCCACGCTCTATCGCCCGAATGTCGGCCTCGCCCTGTTTTCCAAGGCGGGGCACGTGTTCATCGGGCGGCGGGTGAATGGCCGGGGGCCGTTCCAGTGGCAGATGCCGCAGGGCGGGATCGATGACGGGGAAAGCGCCGTGACCGGCGCCCTGCGCGAACTCGAAGAAGAGATCGGGGTGCCTGCCAAGCTGGTCGATGTGCTGGAAGAGACGCCGGACTGGCTGCATTACGAATTTCCGCCCGACCTGAAGAAGCGCTTGCCGGGGCCGTATCATGGCCAGCGGCAGAAATGGTTCGCGCTGCGCTTCAAGGGCTCCGACAGCGATGTGCGGCTGGACCGCCATACGCCTGAATTCGACGCCTGGCGCTGGGCGAAGCTGGAAGAAACGCCGGACCTGATCGTGCCGTTCAAGCGGCCGGTCTATCTGGAAGTGGCGGAGCGTTTCCGCCGATGGACCGAGCCGGTGCTGCCGGGGCGTGTACCGCAGGGCTGACGGGGAGGGGACATGCCGACACTGCTGATGATCCATGGAATCGGGTGCGATGCCAGCGCCTGGGACGCGATGAAGCCCGCCTTCGAGGCCGGCGGTTGGACCTGCGAGGCGATCACGCTGTTTCCGGACCAGCGCGTGCGCGAGAACCCGCCCGCCAGCCTGCCGGACCTTGGCATCGCCGACTATATTGAGGCCTCGGCGGCGGAAGCGCGGCGGTTGGCCGCGCGCGACGGCGCAAAGCCGGCCGTGATCGGACATTCGATGGGCGGGCTGATCGCCCAGGTGCTCGCCGAGTGCGGCGAGGTGTCGAAGGCCGTGTTCCTGACGCCGGCGCAGACCAAGGACTGCGCCGTGATCGGACTTTCAGTGGCGTGGACCTTCTTCAACGTCATCACGAAACAGGACCGCACCCGGTCTTACAGGATCTGGAAGACCGGATTCAAATCCGGCGTCCTGAACCGCGTGCCGAAGAGCCGCCATGATGCGATCTATGCGGGCGCTCTGTTCGATTCGGGCAAAGTCTACGGCGATATCTCGGACGGCCTTTCGGTCGATGAAAGCAAGGTGGCGATCCCCACACTGACGATTGCCGCCAGCCAGGACCGCGCGACGCTGCCGCAGGGTGTTCGCAAGGTCGCCGCCAAATACGCGCGCAGCCCGGTGGCAGGCGATTTCATCGAGTACGCGGACCACGCGCACTGGATCATAGATGAACCGGGTACGGACAAGGTGGCGGCCGATATTCTCGGCTGGCTGGCGCGCGCCGCATGACGGAAGAGGAAGTCCACGGCGTTCACGACTACGTCGCCGACCCGCGCAACGCCGATGTGCTGATTTCGGTGAACGGCGCGCTGAAGCGGCGCGAAGAAGCGGTCGTTTCCGTGTTCGATTCCGGCTACCTGCTGGGTGACGGCGTGTGGGAAGGCCTGCGTGTCCTCGACGGCGGGGTCGCCTTCTGGCCGGAGCACCTGAAACGGCTGTACGCAGGCGCCAAGACGATCGACATGGACATCGGCCTGACCCGCGAGGAGCTGACGGCGCGGCTGATGGAGTGCCTGAAGGCCAACGGAATGCAGGACGGCGTTCACATCCGACTGATGGTTACGCGCGGGATCAAGAAGACGCCCTATCAGGGACCGCGCTTCACGATCGGCAAGGCGACCATCGTGATCATCCCGGAATACAAGACGCCGGTGCCGGACGTGCAGGCGCGGGGGGTGAACCTCTTCACGGTGCACGTGCGGCGCACCGGACCCGCCGAGCAGGACCAGAAGCTCAATTCGCACTCGAAGCTCAACTGTATCATGGCCTGTATCCAGGCCGACAAGGCAGGCGCTGACGAGGCGCTGATGCTCGATCCGGCCGGCTTCGTGGCGACGTGCAACTCGACGCATTTCTTCATCGTGCGAGACGGCGAAGTCTGGACGTCGCCCCCGGAATACTGCCTCGGCGGGATCACGCGCGGCAATATCCTGCGCGTCTGCCGGGAGGCGGGCATCCCGGCGGTCGAGAAGCGGTTCTCGCTGTTCGATGTCTACTCCGCCGATGAGGCCTTCATCACCGGGACGTTTGCCGGCGTCACGCCGGTGCGCGAAGTGGACGGCCGTGTTATCGAGCACCTTGATGGCCCGGTCTCGCAGCGGATTCGTGCGCTCTACAAGGCGCTGCAGGCGAGAAGCCTGACGCCGATTGCATGAGCGCGCCCGTCCGGATCGCCATGTGGTCGGGTCCGCGCAACCTGTCGACCACGATGATGCGCAGCTTTGGCGCTCGCGCTGATACGGCGGTCGTGGACGAGCCTTTCTATGCGGCGTTCCTGAAGATCACCGGGCTGGACCATCCGATGACGGAGGAAATCCTGGCGGCGCACGAGGCGGATCCCGGCAAGGTCATTGCGGCAATGACGGGCCCCGCGCCCGGCGGCAAGCGCCTCTTCTACCAGAAGCACATGATCCACCACATTGTGGACGGGATTGCCATGGACTGGCTGGACCGGATCGAGCGGCATGTGCTGCTGGTGCGCCATCCGGCGCGCGTCATCGCCTCCTATCAGCGGAAGATGGAGACGCTCAGCCTTGAAGCCCTTGGCATCCCGCAGCAGATGGACCTGTCGCGGCGTCTCGGGCCTGTGCCGGTGATCGATGCCGACCGCGTGCTGGAAGACCCGGAAGGCGTGTTGTCCCGCCTCTGCGCGGCGCTCGATATCGGGTTCGACCCGGCCATGCTGAGCTGGCCAGCGGGCCCGCGCGCGGAAGACGGGGTCTGGGCGCCGCACTGGTATGACGCTGTCTGGGCGTCGACAGGCTTCGGGGCGCCGGCCGGACCCTTGCCGGTGCTATCAGGGCGCGCCGCCGAACATGAAAAGGAGGCGCTCGACATCTACGAGCGCCTCCTGGAATCGCATGTCTGAGGCGAAGCTTACTCGGTGGCGGCCGTGACCGTGGCGACGCCGGACGAGCCTTGCGAGGTGGTGTACGGCGTGACGTGGCCGACCGTGGTGCCCCAGGTTTCGAACGTGGCGCAGTTGTCGGTGCCGTTGACGCTGGAGCAGATGGTCTTGCCGGCTTCGTCGGACGTGTAGGCAACCGCTTCGCCGCCGTTGAAACTGACCGTGCCGTCATCGCTGAAAACAGCGACCAGCTTGTCGCCTTCGGCCGGCGCAAATTCGACGGTCGTGGTGGCGGCCATGGCGGGCAGGGCGGCCAGCGCGAAGGCGGCGAGGATGAGGGTTTTCTTCATGGTGTTTCGTCTCCCGGGAGCGGTTCTGGTTTTAAGGTGAACTCTACGCCGGAGAATTGATAACGCCGCCGCGCGCCGGTTCAACTGCCTTCGACAGAGAAACGCCCCCCATGTTTCCGTGAGGGGCGTTGCAAACTGTGAATTGACCTGGGTGTCAGGTATTCTCGCCGCACAAGCGCAGGAAGCGGTTGCGAAGGTCTGCGTCGGATTTGAACACGCCGGTGAACTGCGTGGTGATCGTCGTGACGTGCTTGTGGTGCACGCCGCGCGTCGACATGCACTGATGTTCGGCTTCGATGAACACGGCCGTACCCATCGGGGCGAGGCTTTCGGTGATGGCGTCGCAGATCTGCGCGGTCATCGTTTCCTGGGTCTGCAGGCGCTTGGCGAAGATTTCAACGACGCGGGCGAGCTTCGAGATACCCACCACGGCCAGCGACGGCTTGTAGGCCACAAAGGCCTTGCCGAGGAACGGCGCCATGTGGTGCTCGCAATGGCTTTCGACTTCGATGTTGCGCAGCACGACGATGTCGTCATAGCCCTGCACGTCCTCGAAGGTCCGGCTGAGGTATTTCACGGGGTCTTCGCCGTAACCCTCGAACCATTCCTTGTAGGCATTGACGACGCGTTTCGGCGTGTCGAGCAGGCCTTCACGGGCCGGATCGTCGCCGGCCCAGGCGATCAGCGTGCGCACGGCCTCTTCGGCCTCTTGCTGGGTCGGTCTGCGTACGGAATCCGCGCGCGGCAGGTCAGTCTTGGGGGTGACGGCGTCCATAGCCATGTATGCTAGTCCTTCACTGAGGGACGGGGGTCGAGCCGGGGCATCGCTGCACGGACTTAACGCCCGCCCGGAGTTGATACCCTCAGGGCGATTGGGGGAACATAAGACGGGGGCCCGCCCGTTTCCAGAGCTTTCTACGCGGAAGGGGGCTACTGGATCAGCAGTTTATTGGCTTTCCCCGCGTCAAGTGTTAAGGACCGGCCATGAACCTGCCCGCGTTTACCGTTTCGTGCTGATGGACCTGTTGTCGCTGACGCGGCAACGCGCCATTAGGGCTGGCCTGAACTGCGCCCTGACAACGCCCACGAACCGACAGACTGACACGAGACCGGGATGACCCTGAAACTCCACGATACCATGACGCGCGAAAAGCGCGGATTCCAGCCGCAGGATTCCAAGCGGATCACCGTCTATGTCTGCGGCCCGACGCCCTACAACTTTGCGCATATCGGCAACGCGCGCCCGCCGGTCGTGTTTGACGTGCTGCGGCGGCTGCTGATGAAAACTTATGGCGAAGGCGCTGTCGTCTTCGCGCGCAATATCACCGATATCGAAGACAAGCTGATCAGGGCAGCGGTGGACTCCGGCCAGCCGATTGCGGACATCGCGAAGAAGTATGCCGACATCTACAACGCCGACATGCTGGCGCTGAACGTCCTTCCGCCGAGCGTGGAGCCCTGGGCCACGCAGCATGTGCCGGAGATGATCGAGATCATCGCCAGCCTCGTGCGCAAGGACTACGCCTATGTCGGCAAGGAAGGCGTCTGGTTCTCTGTTGCGGCCATGCCGGACTACGGCAAGCTGTCGGGCCGCAAACCGGAAGACAATGAAGAAGGTGCCCGGGTCGAGCCGAGCGCGGACAAACGCGCACCGTCCGATTTCGCGCTCTGGAAATTCGCCAAGCCGGGTGAGCCGGAAGACGCGATCTGGGACTCGCCCTGGGGCAGGGGCCGGCCTGGCTGGCACATCGAATGCTCGGCCATGGCCGCCAAGCACCTGGGCCGCACCATCGACATTCACGGCGGCGGCGTCGACCTGACCTTTCCGCACCACGAGAACGAGATCGCGCAATCCGAATGCGCGCATGGCGAGCTGATGGCGCGCTACTGGCTGCACAACGGCTTCCTCGACATGGGCGGGGAGAAGATGTCGAAGTCGGTGGGCAATGTCGTGCTGGTGCACGATCTGCTGAAGGACTGGCCGGGCGAAGTGATCCGCTTTGCAATGCTCAGCGGACACTACCGCGCGCCGCTCGACTGGACGCCGGAATTGCTGAAGCAGGCGAAGACAACGCTGGACCGGATCTATGGCGCGCTGCGCCGGGTCTGGGCGGCAGAGGGCGGCAAGGCGGCTTATCGCGGTGTGCGCGAAGCCCTCGAAGACGATCTCAATACGCCGGAAGCGCTGGCAGAACTGTCGGGCATCGCGTCGGCGGCCAACACGGCGGCCGACCAAGGCGATACCGCGATGATGGCGGCGACGCGAGCAGACCTGCTGGCCGCCGGCGAACTGCTCGGCCTGCTGACAGTATCCCCGAAACAATGGGAACAGGGCGGCAGCGCAGATGACGCCGCGCGGATCGACGGTCTCGTTGCGGCGCGAGTGGCCGCGCGGGCGTCGAAAGACTGGGCCGAGGCAGACCGTATCCGAAAGGTGCTGGCGGAAGAGGGCGTTGAAATCATGGACGGCGCAGGAGGCAGCACATGGCGGCGCATCTGATCCGGAGAAGTTTTCTCGGCCTTCTGGCCATGTGCCTGATGACGGCCTGCGCCTCTGCGCCAGCGCCTGCCCCGGGAGGGGACACGTCGGCTGAGCCTGCGGCCGTGGTTCGCCTCTTCTTGGTGCGACACGGCGAGAAGGAAGCGGGGAGCGACCCGGCGCTCACCGCAGCCGGCGCCGTCCGAGCAAAGGCCCTGGCCGAACTGTTGAAGGATGAGGGCGTCACCGAGGTCTGGTCGACGCAGACCCGGCGCACGCAGCAGACGGCGGCGCCGCTCGCGGTACAGCGCGGTCTGCAGGTGCAGCCGTATGACGCCTCCACGCTGCCGGCCTTTGCCAGCTGGCTGAAGGATGCACCGGGAGTGAAACTGGTGGTCGGCCATTCCAACACGACGGACGCTCTCGCAGCCCTGCTGGGCGCCGATCCCGGCCCGGCGATCGTCGAGGCAGCCGAGTTTGACCGGCTCTATATAATTTCCATCGATGAGAGCGGTATTGTCCGTTCGCGGATCGAACGGTATGGCGCGGCCTCGCCGATGAGCGCAGAATGAACAGGGCAGGTATGACGGCGCCGGTGACCAACCTCAGGACGCTGATGCGTTCGCTCGTCGCGAATACCGAGGGCGAAGACGTTTCGGTCCGGGAAATCCTCACGGCGGTCGGACGGCGCGCCTATGGGCCCGTCCTGCTTCTGCTGGGCTTCGTGGCCGTCAGCCCCCTGACGATCGTTCCAGGCGCCAACTGGTTCGTGGCGACCCTGACGATGATCTTCGCGCTCCAGATCATGGTCGGGCTCAAGACGCCCTGGCTGCCCAGAAAACTCCTCGACGTGCGTTTCAAGCGCGAGCTGCTGGTCAAGAGTGCCGGCACGGGAGAGCAATACGCCCACATGCTGGACGCGCTGGTGAAACCCCGCCTGACCTTCCTGACGGCGGCGCCTTTCGTCCAGCTCGTCGGGATGGTTTGTGTCCTGGCGGCGCTGATCACCTATCCGCTGGGCCTGTTCCCGCTTGGCCCGCTGCTGCCGAGCCTGGCCGTCCTCTTGCTCGGCCTAGCGCTGACCGCGCGCGACGGCGTGGTGGTCCTGCTGGCGGTTGCAACCTTCTCAGGCTCTGTCGTCCTGATGCTCAAGATGTTGCCGAAAGTGGCACAGCTCTGGCCGTTCTGATGCGCTGCAACGTGGCGAAATCGTAAATTGACCCGGCGGCAAACGGCGGGCATCCCCGGGCGATGGCTTTCGGGTCATTTCTACACCCCACTCTTGCTGAGCCGCCTGTTGCCTTCTGGCACCCGGCGGCTCCTTTTTGGGCGCCCTTGCCGGGCGGCGCCGCGCGGGCCATCTAAGCGGGCATGAGCGAGCTCTATCACAACCGTATCCTTGAACTGGCCGGCGGTATTCCGCATGTCGGGCGCCTGCCGGATGCCGAAGGCTCGGTCCTGAAAGTGTCGCGCGTCTGCGGCTCCACAGTGAACGTGGACATCAAGCTGGACGCCGCCGGCGAGCGCGTGACCGGGATTGCGGTGGACCCCAAGGCCTGCGCGCTGGGGCAGGCGGCAACGTCGATCCTCGCCGAGCACGCCATCGGCGCAACGGTTGCTGAAATCCGCGCGGCGCGCGATGCGCTGCGCGCCATGTTGAAGGACGGCGCCCCGCCGCCGGAAGGCCGGTTCTGGGAACTGCGCCATCTGGAGCCAGTCGCTGATTATCCGCCGCGCCACGTCTCCACGTTGCTCGCCTTCGAGGCGGCCGTGGCGGCGATCGACGCGGCCCTGGCGGCCCGGGCCGCGGCCTGAGATGGGCTTGCGGCGCCGCACCGCTTACGTCCTTCTCTCCGTCTACAAGCACGGGCCCAGCCAGCTGTTGCAGCTCGCCGGCGCGCGCTGCCAGCACACCCCGACCTGCAGCGAATTCGGCGCCGAATGCGTCGCCCGCCATGGCTGGTGGCCCGGCGGCTGGATGGCGCTCGCCCGGTTTATCCGGTGCCGGCCGGGAGGCAGCCATGGCTACGACCCCGCGCCGGACACGAAACCCTCCGTTCCGTTCTGGCAGCCCTGGCGCTACGGGGACTGGGCGTCCGGTCCCAGAGACGGTTCGCGGGGGGCTGGTTGAAACCGATCCCGAGGCGTGACATATGCAGCCCATGAACGCGAACCGCTTCCTCACCGGTCTGACCACGCGAACTCGCCAGGGTGCCTGAAGCGCCCCTTGCCCGCGCCCCTTCATGCACCCGCTGAATTCCTGACACGCCCCGGCAACTGCTCTGAAAACAGGGTGGGAATCCCGGTAAAGCCGCATTAAGCACGGCCGCGCCAGAACCCTTTGCCGGATCTCCCGAATTCTGCCGCCGCGTGCGGCCAGTCACAGAAACGAAGACCCATGATCAACGTTACGCTCCCCGATGGTTCGAAGCGCGAATTCGCCGATGGGGCCTCGCCCCTGGATGTCGCCGAGAGCATCTCCAAATCCCTCGCCAAGAAGGCGCTGGCCGCCCGTGTGAACGGCGAACTGCGCGACCTGAAACGCCCGCTCGACGGCGATGCGACGGTCGCCATCGTCACGGACAAGGATGCCGACGGCCTCGAACTGATCCGTCATGACGCCGCCCACGTCCTCGCCCAGGCCGTGCAGGAACTGTTTCCCGGCACACAGGTGACGATCGGCCCCGTCATCGATGACGGCTTCTATTACGACTTCGCCCGCAAGGAGCCGTTCTCGACCGACGACTTCGAAAAGATCGAAGCGAAGATGCGCGAGATCGTCGACCGCGACCTGCCGATTGAGCGGCAGGTCTGGAGCAAGGATGACGCCATTGCCCACTTCAAGGCGATCGGCGAGGCCTACAAGGCGCAGATCATCGACGACATCATCCCGCCGGGCGAGGCCATCACCCTCTACGCTCACAGCGACCAGTGGAGCGACCTGTGCCGCGGACCGCACCTGCCCTCCACGGGCAAGCTGCCCAAGGCGTTTAAGTTGATGAAACTCGCCGGCGCCTATTGGCGCGGCGACTCGAAGAACGAGATGCTCCAGCGTGTCTACGGCACGGCCTGGACGAACGAGAAGGACCTGAAGGAACACCTCCACCGCCTCGAAGAGGCGGAGAAGCGCGACCACCGCAAGCTGGGCGCGCAGCTCGACTTGTTCCACCTCGACGGCATGGCAGCCGCCGGCTCGGTCTTCTGGCATCCGAACGGCTTCCAGATCTGGCGCCAGATCGAAGCCTACATGCGCCGGCGCCTCGATGTGTCGGGCTATGAAGAGATCAAGACGCCGCAGCTGATGGACTCAGGCCAGTGGGAAAAGTCCGGCCACTGGGGCAAGTACCGCGAGAACATGTTCATCGTGCCGGACTTCATTCCGGAAGGCGACGAGGGCGTGGAAATCTCCGTGCCCGCAGATGCCAAGCTCATGGCGTTGAAGCCGATGAACTGCCCGGCGCATGTCGAGGTGTTCAAGTCGGGCCAGAAATCCTACCGGGACCTGCCGCTTCGCCTGGCCGAGTTCGGATGCTGCCACCGCAACGAGCCGCACGGCGCCATTCACGGCATCATGCGGGTGCGCCAGTTCACGCAGGACGACGCCCATATCTTCTGCCGCGAAGACCAGATTGTGGATGAGTCGATCCGCTTCTGCCGCCTGTTGGAAAGCGTCTACCGCGACTTCGGATTCCAGAAGATCGCCGTGAAACTGTCAACGCGGCCGGCCGTACGCGCCGGCGATGACGCGACATGGGACCGGGCGGAAGAGGGCCTCAAAGCCGCCGTCGATGCCGCTGGCCTTCCCTGCGAACTGCAGCCGGGGGAGGGCGCCTTCTACGGTCCCAAGCTCGAGTTCCAGCTGACGGACGCGATCGGACGTGTCTGGCAGTGCGGTACGCTGCAGCTCGACTATGTGCTGCCGGAACGTCTGGGCGCGGAGTATACGGCTTCGGATGGCTCGAAGCAGCGCCCCGTGATGCTGCACCGCGCGATCCTCGGGTCGATGGAGCGGTTCATCGGCATCCTGATCGAGGAATTTGCCGGGGCTTTCCCGATCTGGCTGGCGCCGGTGCAGGTGGTTGTCGCGGCGATTTCGGACGATGCGGCAGGCAGCTATGCCGACGAGGTCGCCGCCGAACTGCGCAAGGCCGGACTCCGGGTCGAGGTCGACCGGCGCAATGAGACTATCAATTACAAGGTCCGCGAGCACTCCTTGCAGAAGGTGCCCGTGATTGCGGTCGTCGGCGCCCGCGAAGCGGAAGAGCGCAAGCTGGCCCTGCGCCGGCTCGGCTCCAACGGCCAGCAGATCGTCACGCTGGACGAGGCGTTGGTCAGCCTTGCCGAGGAAGCGCTGCCGCCGGACCTCAAGCGGGCCCGCTGATACGCATACGGTGACAAGGCGCGGGGGCGGCGATTAGAGTGCGGGCAATGAACTACGGCCCTGTTCTTGCTGCCGCCTTCGTGCTCTGGCCCGTGATGGCGGTGCTGGGCGGGCAGGGCTTTGCGCCCCTTGTAGGCCTGACCGGGCTTGCCGCCTTGATCTTTGCCCGGCCGCGGATGCCGCCGGCGAGTTTTGCCTATATCGGCTTTGCCTTTGTCGCCTGGGCGGCGCTCAGCGAAGTCTGGTCGCCCGGCAACCGGCAGCTCGTGTCGGGCAGTCTGGTTGACGGCACATTCTCGGTTGAGGCACGCAGCCTTTCGACCGTGCTCCTCGCGCTGACGTCAGCCTTGACTATCGCCGCCAGCCTGCGGGCCGCGCCGGCCCCCTGGGCGTCCGGCATCGTGGCCACAATGCTGGGCGTGCAGGCCGCTTTGGTGATCGCGTCACCCTACCTTTCTGCAATCGTGCTTTCCGCCGTATACGGAGAAGATGCCAAGGACCTGTCCGAAGGTGCGCAGAATATTGGACGCGGCGCCAACACGCTGGCGCTGGGCTTGACTTTGCTGCTGCCCTTGCTGGTGCTGAGATGGAAGGTGGCCGGAATGGTTCTGGCCGGCCTGCTGATCGCAGGCGCGGTTGCGGCCTATGTGCTGCTGGGCACCGATTCCGCGCTCTATGCGCTCATGGGAATGGCAATCGCGATGGGCCTCATCGTGCTGCTGCCGCGCATGGGGTTTCGCTGGCTCTTCGGTGCAATCGCCGGATACATCGCGGCGGCGCCCGTGTTGTATGCCGGGCTGATCCGCGCGCTGGACCCGGTGTCGCAGAGCCTGCCCGCCTCGTTCCGCTCTCGCCTCTGGTCCTGGGAAACCGTGATCGCGCGCAGCTCGGAAGCGCCGTTCACGGGGCATGGCATGGGCGCGACGCGCACCTGGAAGGAAACCTTTGCTTCGCGCCCGGACTGGCTCGCCCAGCTGCCGGACTACTGGACCACCTATCCCATCGTGCCCGGTCATCCACACAACATGGCGCTGCAGATCTGGGCCGAGACCGGCATGACCGGCGCCGTCCTCGCGGCGCTCAGCCTCGTCGCGCTGGCCTTCCATCTGCCGAGGCCGGGTGACCTGCCGCCCGAGATCCGCCTGGCGATCGCCGGGCTCGCAGGCGCTGCCACCGTGATCTTCAGTTTCTCCTACAGTCTCTGGAACGAGGGCTTCTGGGCGTCTCTCGCGCTCGCCGCCGCCGCCATCATCCTCTGGCACCGCACCTTGCGGGAGGCCGACGCATGACGGCGACGGTCACGGCGCTCGTCGTTTCCTATCATACCGGTCCGCGCCTGGTGGAATGCCTGTACGCCCTGAAGAGCGACCCCGATGTGGCCGCCATCGTCATCACCGACAACGGAAATCCTCCGGGTACGGAGGCCTGGCTCGACGCCTTTGTGGCTGCAACGCCCAAGGCGCAGATCCTGCGCTTGCCAAATCCCGGCTTCGGCGCCGGCGTCAATGCCGCAGCGCGCCTTGCCGCGAGCGATCATCTCCTCGTCATCAATCCGGACTGCGTCATCAAGCGCGGCGCGCTTCGCCCGCTGATCGCGGCGCTGGACGGCGCGCCCTCTCCTGCCATCGCGGGCGGGCATATCTTTGACCTGCAGGGCAGGGAGGAGCGCGGCGCCCGCCGCGAGACGCTGACGCTCGCCCGCGCGCTCGGCCTTAGCCGCTGGACACTGGAGCACGAATCGCGGCCGCCGGAACCTGTCCGCGTCGGCGCCATCTCGGGCGCCTTCTTCCTGATACGGACGAAAGACTTCCAGTCACTCGGCGGCTTTGACGAAGGCTACTTCATCCATGTCGAGGACGTGGACCTCTGCCGCCGGGCCCTCGAGGCCGGCGGCGCCGTCCTCTACGTGCCGGGCGCCGGCGCGCTGCACTACGGGTCGACCTCGGACGTGCCCTCCGCCTTCGTCACCGGTCACAAGGCCAAAAGCCTCGCGCGCTATTTCCGCAAGTTTGCGCACGGGCCTTTCGAACGCCTGATCGTGGAGGCCGCCGTCCCGTTCATCGGCCTCGCCCTGAAACTCCGGGCCTGAACAGAAAAACCCCGGCCATGGGCCGGGGCTTTCCTTACGCGACACATCGCAGAAGCGCCGGAGCGCCTAGACGAAGCCTTTGAACTTGTCCTTGAAGCGCGAGACGCGGCCGCCGCGGTCGAGCGACTTGCCTTCGCCGCCGGTCCAGGCCGGGTGCACTTTCGGGTCGATGTCCAGCACGAGGCGGTCACCGGCTTTGCCGTAGGTCGACTTGGTCTGGTATTCCGAACCGTCCGTCATCACGACCGTGATGAAGTGGTAATCGGGATGGCCTTCTTTTTTCATGGCCTTGGCCTCTTTCCTATAGTCTGGTCAAACCGGGTTGACGCACCCGGGTGCGCTGGCATGTCTCAGCCTGAAATCGAAGTGGGCCGTATATGTGAAAGGCCAAGGCGCCGCAAGAGGCGCCCGCAGGGATTCGGCGGCTGAACCGGGCCCGAAAAGGGAGTAGAGCTGCCAGATGGCCGATTCGGGCACCCAGATCACGGATGATCGCCGCACAACCCTGCCCGAAGGCGGAGAAGCGCTGAGCCGTCCGAAGGGGCGCAGCCTGAAGCCGCTGTCACTTCTCTGGCCCTATGTCCGCCGCCACTGGATCACGGTCAGCGTCGCGCTGGTCTTCCTGATTGGCGCCGCCGCCGTCAGCCTCGCCATCCCGATGCTGCTGGGCCGCGCCGCTGATGCCGGCCAGGCCGCCGGACCGGACCCGGGCGCGCTGCTCCGGCTGATCGACCAGGCCTTCCTCTGGGTCTTCGCCGCGGCTGTCGGGGCAGGGGTGCTCGGCGCCTTCCGGTTCTACTTCGTCTCTCGCTTTGGTGAACGCATCGCGGCAGACCTGCGACGCGACCTTTACGCCCATCTCCTGCGCCTCTCGCCCGCCTATCACGCGAAAATGCGCTCCGGCGAGGCGGTCTCCCGCCTGACGGCGGACGTGACGCTGATCGAGAATTTTCTCGGCTCCTCCGCTTCGCTGGCGACCCGGACGCTGATCACCACCATCGGTGCCCTCGGCCTGATGATCGCTGTGAACTGGCAGCTGGGGCTCACCTTGCTGGCGATGCTGCCGGTCGCGATCCTCCCCGTCATGGGCATCGGCCGGATCATCCGGAACATGTCGAACCGCGCCCAGTCCCGCCTGGCCGACGCCGGCGCCGAAGCCGCCGAGACGCTGGACGCCATCGAACTTGTCCAGGCCTACGGCCGCGAGGATCGCCAGCTCTCGGTGTTCGCTGAGTCCATCGAAGCTACTTTCGCTGCCGCCATGAAGCGCACCAGCGCGCGGGCGCTGATGATCGTGCTCGTGTCCGTTCTGCTGTTCGGCGGGTTCACCGGCGTGCTGTGGCTCGGCGCCCGCTCAGTCGCGAACGGCGAGATGAGTTTCGGCGACCTCGCCACGATGGTGATGTACGCCGCCTATGCCGGCTCCGGCCTCGGCATGCTGGCCGAGGTCTACGGCGAAGTGATGCGCGCGGCCGGCGCCGCGGACCGGGCCGCCGAAGTTCTCCGCGAGACGCCGGAGATTGCCGCGCCGGCCCACCCGAAACCGATGCCGCCGGAAGGGAAGGGCGCACTCTCGTTCGAGCACGTAAACTTCCACTATGGTGAGGACGATGCCTCGGCGCTGGAAGATTTTTCGCTGGAAGTGAAGCCCGGCGAGTTCGTCGCGCTGGTCGGCCCCAGCGGCGCGGGCAAGACGACCGTGTTCCGCCTCGCGCTTCGCCTGTTCGATCCGCAGGGCGGCGCCATACGGCTCGACGGTGTGGCCGCCACCGAAGCCGACCCGCGCGACTGGCGCCGGCGCTTCGCCTATGCCCCGCAGGAGTCCGCGCTCTTCACCGGCACCGCCGCCGACAATATCCGCTTTGGACGTGACGACGCCGACAATGCGATCCTCGAGCAGGCGGCCCGCATGGCCGAAGCCATGGGCTTTCTCGACGAGAAGGACGGCCTTGCAACCCCGCTCGGCCAGAAGGGGCGCAGCCTGTCCGGCGGCCAGCGCCAACGCATCGCGCTCGCCCGCGCGCTGGTGCGCGATGCGCCCGTGCTGCTGCTGGATGAGGCGACGTCCGCGCTCGATTCCGAGAGCGAAGCCGCCGTACGCCGCGCCATCGAGAATGCCGCGACGGGCCGCACGACGCTCGTCATCGCGCACCGCCTGTCGACCGTGCGCCGAGCCGACCGCATCCTCGTGATGGAGCACGGCCGGATCGTCGAGGAAGGCACGCACGACACGCTGGTCGCCAAAGGCGGCCTCTACGCCCGCCTCGCCCAACTTCAGTTCACGGAGCGTTAGAGCAAATTCCGCTCAAATGCGCACCGGTTGAGCGCCAGAATATGCGACAAATCTGGATCTCAGGCCTTTTTGCGGGCGCGGTCGATGGCGCCGTCCAGCGAGAAGGAGAAGGCCAGCGACAGGATCAGCGGCACCCAGATGGGAAGTTCGCCGATACCGGGCGTGCCGGCGGCCTTGGCGATATGATCGTCAACGCACCACCACAATAGCCAGAGCCACATCAGTCCCTCCATCCGGAAATGGCGAATGCCATTCCGGACTAGATGGGTGCCTTTCGGCTGGCCGCAAGAAAATCTATTCGGCCGCCTGCAAGGCCGGCTTGCTCCCGGCCTTCTCCGCCGCCGTGCTGAACTGCATCACGCCGTCTTCAATCGGCAGCTCGCGCAGGTTCTTGCGGTCGGTGAAATAGTTCTGGTGCAGCTTCCACGGCGCCTCGGTGTGCTGGCGCGGGAACTGGTCCATAACCCGCTGGAAGTAGCCCGACGAGAAGTCCACGAACGGCTCGGTCTGGTTCGGGAAATGCGCGAGGTAAGGCATCGCGGAAGTCGCGCCTTTCTCGTCCATCAGGTTCAAGAGGCGGCAGACATACTCGCTCGTCAGGTCCGCCTTCAGCGTCCAGGACGCGTTCGTGTAGCCGAAGGTTACCGCCATGTTCGGCACGTTCGACAGCATCACGCCCTTGTAGTTCAGCAGCTTGCCCGGATCGACCTTGGCGCCGTCGATCGAGACATTGACGCCGTTCATGAAGATCAGGTTCAGGCCGGTCGCCGTGACGATGATGTCGGCGGGCAGTTCCTTGCCGGACTTCAACAGGATGCCCGTTTCGGTAAACCGCTCGATATGGTCGGTCTCGACACTCGCCTTGCCGGATTTCAGCGCCGTGAACAGGTCCGCATCCGGAACAAGGCAGAGGCGCTGCTCCCAGGGATTGTAGGACGGCGTGAAGTGTTTCGCGATGTCATAGTCCGGACCCAGCTCGTCGCGCACCATGCCGAGCAGCCGCTCGCGCGCCTTCTCGGGGTTCTTGCGGGTCTGGCCGAAGAAGAATTGCTGGAACATGACGTTCCGCCAACGGATGATATTGTAGGCCCATTGGCCGGGCAGGATCTTGCGCAGGAAGTTCGCTGCGCCGTCCACGGCAGGCCGCGAGACAACGTAAGTGGGCGAGCGCTGCAGCATCGTCACATGCGCGGCCTTGTCGGTCATCGCCGGCACCAGCGTCATGGCAGTCGCGCCCGAGCCGATCACGACAACCTTCTTGCCGGAATAGTCGAGGCTCTCCGGCCAGTGCTGCGGATGCAGGATCTGTCCCTTGAAGGCCGCCTCGCCCGGAAACTCCGGCTTGTAGCCCTGGTCATAGCGGTAATACCCGCCGCACATGAACAGGAAGCGGGCGGTAATCACGCTGCGTTCGCCGGTCTTCACATTCTCGCTGGTTACGCTCCACACCTGGTCCGCATTCGACCAGTTGGCGGCGACGATCTTGGTGTCGAACTGGATGTGCTGGCGCACGCCGTACTCGTCGGCGGTGTCGTTCACATATTTCCGGATGGACGGGCCGTCCGCGATGGCCTTGGCCTCGGTCCACGGTTTGAAGTCAAAACCCAGCGTATGCATGTCCGAGTCCGAGCGGATTCCAGGGTATCGGAAAAGGTCCCAGGTTCCACCGATGGCGCTGCGCGCCTCGTAGATCCTGTAGCGCTTCTTCGGGCTCAGCTTCTGGAGATGCACGGCAGCGCCGATGCCTGAAAGGCCGGCGCCGATGATGAGAACGTCTGTGTCAGGTTTTGTCATGACGCGGTTCATACCGCGATTTTTTGCGCTTGGCAAAAAATCCTGACGGGGGCGTCAGGTTATGTTCGCCTGCCGCCCGAAGGCGCTCGCGAGGCGCAATTGTTCCTGCACCTGGGGCACGATGTCTTCGTTGCCGGCGAGGATCGAGCCGGTTTTCATCACATCGCCGCCGTCGATTTCGGCAACATGCCCGCCCGCCTCGCGCACCAGCACGATGCCGGCCGCGATGTCCCAGGATTTCAGGTTGCGTTCCCAGAAGCCGTCAAACCGTCCGGCCGCGACCCAGGCGAGATCAAGCGCCGCCGAACCATAGCGGCGGATCCCCGCGCAGGCCGGTGTCATCGCCAGCATCTCGCGGGCGAAAAGCGCGTGGGCGTCTTCGGACTTGCCATGCCAGGGCGTGCCCGTGGCAATCACGGTATCCGGCAGTTTCTTGCGGGTGGCAACGCGCAGCTTGCGTTGTTCCAGCCAAGCGCCGCGGCCCGTTTCGGCCCAGAAGATCTCGTTCTTGGCGACATCGAAGACCACGCCGGTCAGCAGCTGGCCGTCGCGCTCAAGCGCAATCGAGACCGAGTAATGCGGCTGGCCGTGCAGGAAGTTCAGGGTGCCGTCGAGCGGATCGACGATGAAGCGGTTGGACTTGTCGGTGCCCTCCACGACGCCGCGCTCTTCCATGACGAAGCCATAGCCGGGCCGGGCCTTCATCAGGTGGCCATAGATCACGTCTTCGGCGCGGTGGTCGGCGTTCGAGACGAAATCGGCCGGTCCCTTGCGGGATACCTGCAGGTTTTCAACTTCGCCAAAGTCGCGCGCAAGGCTGCGCCCAGCGGCGCGCGCAGCGGCGATCATGACGGCGCCAACGGGGGAGGGTTTGGACATGAGAAATAGCTCTTGCACGCTTTTCGGGCGGGAGGCGGGGGCGTAAGCCTTTGATCGCATGGGGTCAAGGCGCGGAGCGTTAACGGATCGCCTCTCGCGAGTCTCAGGTTGTGCTCGGACCAGCCTTGCGCCACCCCCTTACCTTGGGAACTCGTTTGAAAGGGGAAACCATGCTGAATCAGTTTTTGAGCTTCGAAAAACTCATCGGCTCGAAGCTGGTCGTCATTGTCTATTGGGTTGGCCTGGTCGGCATCGCGCTGGGTACGATCGCCGCTGTCCTGGGTGGGTTGGGCGCGATGGGGGTCAGCTTCTTTGGCGGTCTCGGCGCCATCATCTTCGCGCTGATCGGCGCGGTCGTCGGTGTGCTGTTCTGGCGCTTTGTCTGCGAGATGTACCTGCTTCTCTTCCGGATGGCGGACGATGTCCGCGACATCAAGACGATGAAGTCCGGTCCCCTCGCCTAGGCAACAGGCGCAAGCCTGTCCAGCAGGTCGTTGAAGGCTTTGACGGCGGCTACAGGGCCATCCGGGTGCGCCCACACGCCGCTCGAGACCGCGATGAAATCGGCCCCTGCCGTCACCAACGGCTCGGCATTGCCCACCGTGATGCCGCCGATCGCGACGCAGGGGATCAGCATGGCTGCCTGCCAGACCTGCAGCAGTTCCAGCTCGGCGGGCACGGTGCCGTCCTTGGTCGCCGTGGGATAGAAGGCGCCGAAGGCGACATAGTCCGCCCCGTCTTCGCCCGCCTGCATGGCCTTATGGTAGCTGTTCTTGGCGGTGGCGCCGACGATGGCATCCGGCCCGAGCAGCTTGCGCGCGGCCAGAACCGGCCCATCGTCCCAGCCGACATGCACCCCGTCGGCGCCGAGTTCCTTTGCCAGCTCGGCGGAGTCGTTGATCAGCACGGCGACGCCCGCTTCCTGCGCCATCGCGGTTACCGCCCGGGACAGCTCCCGCGTGGCCTGCATATCTATCATGCCGTCTGCGCCCTTGAGGCGCAGCTGAAGGGAGGCCACGTCTCCTGCGCCAAGGGATGCCTCGAGCGTTCGCGTGAAACCGGCCACATCCGCAATCTGCGGCGGGGTGATCAGGTAAAGGCGGGTGCGCGGGCGGGGCGGAAGGGCTGTGCTCATGGGCGCTGCCTCTGCGGCGGGGGGCGGCGGAAGTCAACGCCGGTCCCCATTGGAATTTCCCGAACTCAGTTCTATAATGGAACTTTAAAGCTGATTGGTTTTACGAATGTCCAAGAAACTTCCCGTTCGCGTGTTCCAGCTAGTCTTCGGCCTGTTCATGGCCACCTTCATGAGCTTCCTGATGTCGGGGGCAATCACCGCGCTGAATATCGGCTTTCCGCCGGACTATTTCAGCCGCTGGATGCACTCTTGGGGCCTCGCCTTCATGCTGGCCTACCCCACGATCCTGATCGTCGCGCCGATCGCCCGCAGGCTCGCGCTCCGCTTCGTGGAGTCGCCCTTCGCGCCGCCGCCGGTGAAGGCCGCTAGCCCGCCGGCCTGAACACCCGCTTGGTGCTGGCGGGGTTCTTAGCCAATGCCGCGCCGCGCCGCATCGGGCGCGGCTCCAGTTCGCCCTTGCAGTTTGGGCAGGTGCCGTCGAGCGGGCCGTCCATGCACTCGTCGCAGAAGGTGCACTCGAACGAGCAGATGAACGCGCCCGGCTCATCGGCCGGCAGGTCGCGGTCACAGCGTTCGCAGCCGGGTCGCATCTCAAGCATGTAATGTCACCTCCGTGGGCGGAGGCTTAGCGCAAGTCTCAGAAATCGAAAATATCGCTCAGGAAACTGTCGCGCCCGCGGCGCTTGCCCTTCTTGTACTTCCAGTCGTCATCATCGTCGTGCCGGTCCTGGAAGCGGTGCTCGTCGCGGAAATGTTCGGGCGGGCGCGCCTCGGGCTGCGGGGCGGGGGCAGGCAGGACGGTGGCCGACCGGTCGATGATCTTGTCGAGCTCGCCCCGGTCGAGCCACACGCCGCGGCACTTCGGGCAATAGTCGATCTCGACGCCGGAGCGATCCGCCATGATCAGGGTTTCACCATCGGCAGGACATTTCATCGGCGGACACTCCAAAACAAAAGGGGCGCAGCCTGTCGCTGCGCCCCTTCAGATGGGATTTTGGAGCGCGCCCGCAAGGGAGCGCGACGATTAACCAGCGCGGGAAGCCTCGCAGACCGCCTCGACCGTGTGGCCAAGTGCCTTGTCGAAATCGGCGTCGCTCTGCTTGGCCGAAAGGCCTTCGGTCAGCGCGCGCGAGAAGCTGGCGATGATGCCGGTATTCTCGCCCAGCTTGCGGCAGGCCTCTTCGCGGCTGTAGCCGCCCGACAGGGCGACAACGCGCATCACGCGCGGATGGTCGACCAGCGGCTTGTAGAAGTTCGCTTTCTCGGGAAGCGTCAGCTTCAGCATCACCTGCTGGCTGGCGGGCAGAGCGTCGAGGTGTTTGAGAATCTCGGCCCGCAGGATCTCCTCGGCTTCGGCCTTGTCGGCGATCGTGATCGTCACTTCCGGCTCGATGATCGGCATCAGGCCGTGCGACAGGATTTGCTTGCCGACCTCGAACTGCTGCGCGACGATCTCGGCGATGCCCGCCGGGTTGGCCGCATCGACGACCGAGCGCATCTTGGTGCCGAAGATGCCCTTGGCCACAGCGCGCTCCAGCAGCGCCTCAAGGCCGGTGATCGGCTTCATCAGCTGTACGCCGTCCTTGCCGGCTTCCAGGCCCTTGTCGACCTTCAGGAAGGGCACGACGTTGCGCTTCGTCCAGAGATACTCAGCGGTCGGAATACCGTCGATCGCGCCGTCCATGGTGCGCTCGAACAGGATCGCGCCAATGACCTTCTCGCCGCTGAAAGCGGGCGACTTGATGATCCGGGCACGCATGTCGTGGATGAGGCCATACATTTCCTCGTCGGTCGACCAGGCGCCTTCCTCGATGCCGTACTGGCGCAGCGCCTTGGGGGTCGAGCCGCCCGACTGGTCTAGCGCGGCAATGAAGCCCGCCTTTTGCGACATCTGCCGCGCCATGTCTGCATTGCCCAGTGTCATCGTGATATCCATGTTCGCCATTGTCCCGACCTTGTGTTCGTCTGCATCCGCCGCGCCTGTCACCAGGCTGCGGGCCGCTGTCACGCTTTGAAACAGGAATCGGGCCGGAATTTGGGCCGTTGTCTCAATTGGAGCAGCGTCCGCTGACGGACTTTCCTGATTGCCCTATATTCAAGTGCCGTGCCGGAAAAGACAGACAACGTTGCCATGCGGAAATCGGTTTTACAGCGTGCTTCTCGCGCGCCAGGCCGCCCGCGATCAGGTCAGCGCGTTTCCGGAAGCGGTCAGGGCCTGGACGCCCGGCAATTCCTTGCCTTCCATCCATTCGAGGAAAGCGCCGCCGGCGGTCGAGACAAAGGTGAAGTCCTGTGCGACGCCGGCATGGTGCAAGGCCGCGACCGTATCGCCGCCGCCTGCGACCGCCACCAGCTTTCCGGCCTTGGCGCGCGCCGCAGCGGCCTTGGCGGCAGACACCGTCGCCTTGTCGAAGGGCTCCAGTTCGAACGCCCCGAGCGGGCCATTCCAGACCAACGTCTTGGCGACGTCCATGGCGGTCGCCAGGATCGCCACCGATTGCGGACCCGCATCGAGGATCATCTCGTCGTCGGCAACTTCGTCCAGGCCGCAGGTGCGGTGCGCGGCATGTGCCTTGAACTCTTTCGCCACAACCAAGTCGCGGGGCAGCAGGATGTCGCAGCCGGCGGCCTTGGCGATGGCCTCGATTTCCTTCGCCGTGTCGATGAGGTCGCGCTCGCACAGCGATTTGCCCACGGCGTGTCCGCGCGCAAACAGGAAGGTGTTGGCCATGCCGCCGCCGATAGCCAGCGCGTCGACCTTGGTCACGAGGTGCTTGAGGAGTTCGATCTTGGACGAGACCTTCGCCCCGCCCACGATGGCCAGCACCGGGCGGACAGGGCGGCCCAGCGCCTTGTCGAGCGCGTCGAGTTCCTCTTCCATGTTGATGCCGGCATAGGCGGGCAGCAGTTCGGCCAGCACGGCCGTCGTCACGTGCCGGCGGTGCGCAGCGGAGAAGGCATCATTGACGTAGAGGTCGCCGAGCGCCGCGATCTCTTTCGCGAGGTCCAGGTCGCCCTTTTCCTCGCCTTTGTAGAAGCGCGTGTTCTCCAGCAGGATCACGCCCGCAGGCTTCAGGTCGGCAATCGCCTTCTTGGCATGCTCGCCCTTGCAGTCGGCGACGAAGCTGACATTCGCGCCGAGCACCTTGGCAAACGCGCCGGCGATGGGCGCCAGGCTGAGTTCCGCAACACGCTGACCCTTCGGGCGTCCGAAATGCGACAGCAGGACCACCTTGGCCCCCGCCGTCCGCAGGGTCTGCACCGTGTCCACAGCCGCGCGCAGGCGCGTATCGTCCGTGACCAGACCATTCTCCATCGGCACGTTGAAGTCGACCCGGACCAGCGCGACCTTGCCGGTGAGATTGCCTGCGTCAGCGATGCGTTTGAAGTTATGCATGTCGGCCTGCCGGACTAGATCAGCTTCGCCAGCGCGACGGCGGTATCCGCCATGCGGGTCGAGAAGCCCCACTCGTTGTCATACCAGGTCATGATCGACACGAAGTTGCCGTCCATGACTTTCGTCTGGTCGAGATGGAAGATCGACGAGCGCGCGTCGTGGATGAAGTCGACGGACACGTTCGGCTGATCGGTGAAACCGAGAATGCCTTTCAGCGGGCCGCTGGTTGCGGCGGCGACGATGGCAGCGTTCACTTCGTCCACAGTGGTGTGTTTCTTGGCGATGAATTTCAGGTCGACGAGCGAGACGTTCGGCGTCGGCACGCGCACGGAAATACCGTCCAGCTTGCCCTTCAGTTCCGGCAGCACGAGGCCAACCGCCTTGGCAGCGCCGGTCGAGGTCGGGATCATCGAGAGGGCCGCGGCGCGGCCGCGGTACAGGTCCTTGTGCATCTGGTCGAGCGAGGGCTGGTCATTCGTGTACGAATGGATCGTCGTCATCATGCCCTTGTCGATACCGACAGCGGCGTTCAGCACCAGCGCGACCGGCGCGAGGCAGTTGGTCGTGCACGAGGCGTTGGAGACGACCATGTGCTCCTTCTTGAGCTTGTCATGGTTGACGCCGTAGACGACCGTCAGGTCGGCGCCGTCAGCCGGGGCCGAGACCAGAACCCGCTTGGCGCCGGCGGCAAGGTGGGCCGAGGCCTTCTCCTTGCTTGTGAAGATGCCGGTGCATTCCATCGCGATGTCGATATCGAGCTCGCGGTGCGGCAGATCCTTCGGATCGCGGATCGCGGTGACCAGGATCGGCTTGCCGTTGATGACGATCTTGTCGCCGTCAACCTTCACGTCCGCCGGGAAGCGGCCGTGCACAGAGTCGAAGCGCAGGAGGTGGGCGTTCGTTTCAACCGGGCCGAGGTCGTTGATGGCCACGACTTCGATGTCGGTGCGGCCATGTTCGATGATCGAGCGCAGGACGAGGCGGCCGATCCGGCCAAAACCATTGATTGCAACACGAACGGCCATCTTTCTTCTCCTGTCAGGCGAGGTCTCTCGCGGCTTTTGTGCCGTTTACTGGCGCTGGCCCCCCACGTCCACCCGCATTCCGTGCGGCACCGCGCCGCGAACTTTACGCTGGGTAAGTGGTTATTGGCCCTCCCGTCCGCGTGCAAGTTCCGTGCAAGCCTGCCGGGTGGACACGTCCCGCAGCCGCTACTAGTGCCATCCTCGAAAGAGGCGGCGCATGACCAGCACACAAGGGAAGGGGACTTTTGGGGGCCGCCCGGCGCTCGACTGGGTCCTATTCGGCCTCCTCGCCGTCATCTGGGCCGGGGCCTATCCGATGACCCGCGTCGCCGTCGGCAAGGGCCTGGACACCGGCCTGCCCGCCGAATGGGTGCTGCCGGGCCGGCTCTGCATCGGCGCGGTCTTCCTCTGGATCGTCCTGATCGCCGCCCGCAAGCATCTGCCCCCGCTGAGCGACTGCAAGCGCTGGACCTCCATCGTCGGCATGGGCCTCGTCGGATCGGTCATCCCCTTCTTCTTCATCACCACGGCGCAGGAGACGGTGAACTCCAGCCTCGCCGCGCTCTACACCGCCGCCTCGCCGGTCTTCGTCGCCATCGGCGCGAACCTCCTCTTTGCCGAAGAGAAGATGACCGCCCGCACCGGCCTCGGCGTCGCGCTCGGCTTTGTCGGCGTCGCGGTCCTGTTCGGGCCGGAAGCCCTCAAGGGGCTCGGCTCTGCCAGCACGCTGGCGCAGGTCTTCCTGCTCATCGCCACGCTCGCCTACGCCCTCAGCACCCTGATCGCGCGCGGCGCCCCGCCGATGGACGCCATCGCCTTCGCCGCCAGCTATGCCACCGTATCGGCGCTCGCCTCCCTGCCGCTCGCCTTCACGGTGGACCCGGCCACCGTCAGCGCCAGCTGGGTCAACTGGCTCGCCGTACTCGGCCTCGGCCTCGGCTCGTCCGGCATCGCCCAGGTCCTCTACATGACGCTGATCGCCCGCGCCGGCGCCACCTTCGTCTCGCTCAACGGCTATGCCATCCCCGTCATCAGCGCGATCTTCGGCTGGCTCTTCTTCCAGGAAACGCAAAGCTGGAACGCCGTACTGGCGCTCCTCCTCATCCTCGGCGGCGTCTGGCTGGCCCGCAGCGGCGGCCGCGGCCGCGCCGCCTAGCGGTACGCCGCCACCGACTCGCGCACTTCGCCGTCGCCGTCGAACAGGAAGGTCTCGGCGACCAGTTCCTCGCGGTGGTTCGTGTACAGAAGGGTGATCGCGTCGCTGCTGGTCAGCACGTTCTCCAGCTCGAAGAACAGTTCCGGCGAGCGCTCCAGCGCCTTTGTCCAATAGTCACGCAGCGCCGCCTTGCCGGAGATACTGGCTGCGCCGTGGCCCATCACCAGCGCAATGCGCGGCGAGTGGAACACCACCCCGTCGGCATAGTGCGCGAGGATGCGGTCAATGTCCCGGTCATTCCAGGCCGACATCCAGGCCCGCGCGAAGGTTTCGGCCCTCGCGCGGTCAAGCGGTAGTTTCATGGCGGTGCCTCAGCCCTGGCCGTTCACCGCCAGCACATCCTCGACCGTGCGCAGGCCCGGCTTCGGCGCCGTGACCAGCACAGCCATGTTGCCGGGGAGGTGCTTGTTGTCGAGCATCTTCTCGTGCGCGACCGGAATGTCCGACCACGGAAATACTTCCGACATGCCGGGATCGATCCGCCGGTTGATCACCAGCTGGTTGGCCTCGCTCGCCTGCTTGAGGTTGGCGAAGTGCGAGCCCTGCACCCGCTTCTGGCGCATCCACAGGAAGCGTGCATCCATAGTCAGGTTGAAGCCAGACGTACCCGCGCAGATCACCACCATGCCGCCGCGCTTCACCACGAAAACAGAGACCGGGAAGGTCGATTCGCCCGGATGCTCGAACACGATGTCGACATCCTTCTTGCCGGTGATGTCCCAGATCGCCTTGCCGAACTTGCGGCTCTCTTTCATGTAGTCGGCGAATTCCGGACCGTTGACCTTCGGCAGCTGTCCCCAGCATTTGAAGTCGTTCCGGTTGATCACGCCCCGGGCGCCCAGGCTCATCACATAGTCGCGCTTGTCTTCGGAGGAGACCACGCCGATCGCGTTGGCGCCTGTCACTGCGCACAGCTGCACCGCAAAGCTGCCAAGCCCGCCCGAGGCGCCCCAGACCAGAACATTGTCTGCCGGCGCGAGAACGTGCGGACGGTGGCCAAACAGCATCCGGTAGGCAGTCGCGAGCGTCAGCGTGTAGCAAGCGCTTTCTTCCCATGTGAGGTGTTTCGGGCGCGGCATGCACTGGCGTGCCTGCACGCGGCAAAACTGCGCGAAGCTGCCATCCGGCGTCTCGTAGCCCCAGATGCGCTGGCTCGGCGAATACATTGGGTCGCCGCCGTTGCATTGCTCGTCATCGCCGTCGTCCTGGTTGCAGTGGATCACCACTTCGTCACCAGGCTTCACGCGGGTCACCCGCTTGCCTACGGCCCAGACGATGCCGGCGGCATCGGAACCTGCGACCTGGTATTCGTCCTTGTGACTGTCAAAGTAGGAAACCGGTTCGCCGAGGGCGGCCCAGACGCCGTTGTAATTGACGCCTGCCGCCATGACGAGAACAAGCACTTCGTCGGAGTCGATTTCGGGAACTGGAACCTGTTCGACCTTCATGGCGGTCATCGGCCGGCCATGCCGTTCTTTCCGGATCGTCCAGGCGTGCATCATCTTGGGAACGTGGAACTCTGGCGGGATTTCGCCGACGTCGTAGATGTCTTTTGTGACCCGGCCTGCCGTTTTGGTCGCCATCACTTTCCTCCGTTATGATCTCTATATGCTGCCCGGCACTCTTTCGGTGACTTCACAGCCCTGATTGGCGGGGGCACAGTGGCAAGTGTCATGCCGCAGCGCAAGAAAAATGTTGCGGCGCACAAACCTGCCCAGAATTCGAGGCCCGCCGCATGCCCGTTTGTCCCATTGTCCATCTAAATGGATCGTTTTTGCCGCTCGGCGAGGCCCATGTGTCGCCGCTGGACCGGGGTTTCCTGTTTGCGCACGCCGCCTATGAGGTCACCGCCGTCTATGGCGGACGCTTCGTCGATCTGGACGGCCACATCGCCCGGTTGACCCGGACGCTGGAGGGCATCGCCATTCCGAACCCGCATGACGCCGCCGGCTGGGAGGCGCTTCACACGGAACTGATCGTACGCAACAAGCTGACCGAAGGCCTCGTCTATCTCGAAGTCACCGCGGGAGCCTATGACACGCGCGACTTCGCTGGGCCGGAGATCTTCGTGCCCACCGTATTCGCCTACGCTGATGCGAAGCCCCTGATCGGCGCCGCCGCGCGGGACGGGATCAAGGCGGTGTTCCTGAATGATACGCGCTGGAAACGGCGCGACATGAAAACCACCCAGCTCCTCTCCCAGGCGCTCGCCTACCGCGCCGCCAAGGCGCAAGGCGCCGAAACCGCCTTCATGGTCGAGGACGGTTTCGTCACCGAGGCCGCCTCCGCCAATGCCTGGATCGTGACCAGGGCGGGCGAGATCATCACCCGCGACCTCTCCCCGGCGATCCTGCCCGGCATCACCCGCGTCGGCGTCATGGCCCTGCGCGGGAAGGGCGGCTTCACCATCACCGAGCGAGCCTTCACACCGGAAGAAGCGGCGGGCGCCGCCGAAGCTTTCACGACCTCGGCCGGCGCCATGATCGCCCCGGTTACCCACTTGGACGGCCGCGCCATCGGCGATGGCCAACCCGGCCCGGTCACCCGCAAACTCCAGCGCCTCTATTACGAAGCGATGGGCGCTGACGTGTCCTCCGCCGCGCCCTGGACGCTAGAGCGCGCCTGAAGCACGGCGCGGGTCTTCATTGCGAGTATGAGCGCCGCCAAAACCAGCGTGATCGCGTTCGCGATGATCACTGGCAAGGCATTTTCCAGCACCCCGTAGACCAGCCAGGCTGCCACGCCGACGGTGAACAGCGCATACATCGCGAGCGAGATTCCCTCGGTCTTGCCGGTGCGCAGCACCAGCCAGGCTTGCGGCACAAAGGAGAGCGTTGTCAGGAACGCGCCCACGAAACCGAAGATATCCGTCACCTGATCGCGCTCCCGCTGGCCTGCCTGCGCTAGCTAGGCCGCTTCGGGGCCCACGTCACCGCCGGTCGCTGTCGATGATCTCGCCTTCAAGGATGATGCTGTCGGCCGGCGCCGTCTTCGCGGGTGGCCGCCCCGGCTCTGTCTGAACCGGTGCCAACTGCGCGCTCAGCGCGTTTGCCAGCAGCGCTGCGCCGGAGGACAGTCCGATTACCACGAGGTCCGGCCAGCCCAGGCTGCGCGACAAGGCCGTATCGCGGAACAGCGCAAGCACGCCGAGGGTAACCACGAACAGGCCCGTCAACAGGCCGAACCGCACGGCCAGACCGGTCGCCAGCGTGCCCGCATTGGACGGGATCGCTATACCGAGCGCCTTGCCGAAACGCCTGCGCTCGAACAGGCTGACCGCCAGCATCGCTGCCGCCAGCGCGCCGATCGACAACCAGCCGCGCTCGAAGATCGCCATCAGCACCGCGCCCGCCGGAAAGGCGAGCAGGGAGCCCGCGCGTAGCGACAGCGCCGTCTTCAGCGTGGCGACAGGATCTGGGTTGGGGCGGGGCACTTGTCTTGGTCCGTCAATGGTCGACATCAATGCCCAAGATGTCGTGGCTCAGCGCCTGCATTCAAGCGGCCTGCGGCACAGTTTTACCGGGCCTTGCCAGCAGGCAGGGGCTCGGCCATGTTGCGCCGCAACAAAAGGGGGAGGCCAAGCCGATGAGCAAGCCGGATAAAAACTACCAGCACGCACCCGAAGAGCCGTGGATCTTCCGCACCTATGCGGGTCATTCGACCGCGACCAAGTCGAACGAACTGTACCGTCTGAACCTCTCGAAGGGCCAGACCGGCCTCTCCATCGCCTTCGACCTGCCCACCCAGACCGCTTATGACGCGGACCACATCCTCAGCAAAGGGGAAGTCGGCAAGGTCGGCGTGCCTGTCAAACACCTCGGCGACATGCGCCTCCTGTTCGACCAGCTGCCGCTGGAACAGATGAACACGTCGATGACGATCAACGCCCCGGCCGCCTGGATGCTGGCCCTCTACGTCGCCCTGGCCGACGAGCGCGGCGAAAGCCGCAAGAAGCTCCGCGGCACCACCCAGAACGACATCGTCAAGGAGTACCTGTCCCGCGGCACCTACGTGTTCCCGCCGGAGCCGTCCCTGCGCCTGATCGGCGACATGGTCAGCTGGTGCTATGTAGAAGTTCCGAAATGGAACCCGATGAACGTCTGCTCCTACCACCTCCAGGAAGCAGGCGCGACGCCGGAACAGGAGCTGGCCTATGCCCTCGCCACGGCCATCGCCGTGCTGGATACGGTGAAAGCCGGCGGGCAAGTTCCGGAATCAGACTTTGAAACCGTCTTCGGCCGGATTTCCTTCTTCGTGAACGCGGGAGTGCGTTTCGTAACGGAACTCTGTAAGATGCGCGCGTTCGTGGACCTCTGGGAAGAGATCGGGCGGGAGCGCTACGGCGTCACCGATCCGAAGGCTTTGCTCTTCCGCTACGGCGTTCAGGTCAACTCACTCGGCCTCACCGAGCCTCAGCCCGAGAACAACGTCTATCGAATCCTTATCGAAGCCCTCGCGGTTACCCTCTCCAAAAAAGCACGGTGCCGCGCCCTTCAGCTGCCGGCCTGGAATGAGGCGATGGGCCTGCCGCGTCCCTGGGACCAGCAATGGTCGCTCCGCCTCCAGCAGATCCTCGCCTACGAAACCGACCTCCTCGAGTTCGAGGACATCTTCGATGGCAGCCATGTGATCGATGCCAAGACAGAAGAGCTGAAACAGAAAGCCCGGGCCACGCTGGCGAAGATCGACGAGATCGGAGGCGCGAAAGACGCCATCGGCTTCATGAAGGAAAGCCTCGTCGGCGCGCATATCGACCGCATCCGCGCCATCGAATCCGGCGCGCTGAAAGTGGTCGGCGTCAACGCCTATACCGAAACCGAAACGAGCCCGCTCGGCACCGGTGACGGCGCGATCATGACCGTCGACCCGGCCGAGGAAGCCGCGCAGGTGCGCGACCTGAAAGCCTGGCGCGCCGGCCGCGATGGCAAGGCGGCGACCGCCGCGCTCGGGGCCTTGCGCGCTGCGGCTGCCGAGAACCGCAACATCATGGAGCCGTCCATCGCCTGCGCGAAGGCCGGCGTCACCACCGGGGAGTGGGGCACGGTGCTGCGCGAAGTCTTCGGCGAATTCCGCGCGCCGACTGGCGTCGCCCTCGTCGTCGGCTCGGATGGCGGCGAGGATATCGAGGCCGTCAAGATCGAAGTCGCCCGTGTCTCGAAGGCCCTCGGCCGTACACTGACATATGTGCTCGGCAAGCCGGGTCTCGATGGCCACTCGAACGGCGCCGAACAGATCGCCGCGCGCGGCCGCGCCGTCGGCATGGAAGTGGTCTACGAAGGCATTCGCTTCACGCCCGCCGAGATCGCCGCGCAGGCCAAGGCCGCCAACGCCCACGTCGTCGGATTGTCGATCCTGTCGGGCAGCCATCTCGATCTCGTGCGCGAGACGATCGCCGAATTGCGCGCCGCCGGTCTCGGCGATGTGCCGGTCGTCGTCGGCGGCATCATCCCGCCGGAAGATGCGCGCGCGCTGAAACAGATGGGCATCGCCCGCGTCTATACGCCGAAGGATTTCCGGATCACCGAGATCATGGGCGAAGTGACGAAGCTTGTTGAAAAAGCCTGGCTTGTGAAGGGCTAGAGCCAGCTTCCTGTAGGCTGACTTGCCGCCTCGCTGCAAAGCATCCTATCCCGGCGCCGGGCGCAGAATGAGGCCTTTGCCATGACGGACGCAGCGCACTTCCAGCTCGGCTGGGAAGAATGGCTTTCGCTGGGCGATCTCGGCTTGCCGGCGATCAAGGCGAAGGTGGATACCGGCGCAAAGACGTCCGCGCTGCATGCCAGCGTGATCGAGCCGTTCGGCCCGGCGAACTCTCCGCAAGTCCGTTTCCTGATCCAGCCGGACCCGAACGATCCAGGGCTCGAAGTCACCTGCTCGGCCCCGGTCGTCGACCGGCGCGAAGTGATCAGCTCGAATGGTGACCGCGAACTGCGCTACGTCATCGAGACGCATGCCGAGATGGGCGACCTGCGCTGGCCGATCCAGCTGACGCTGTCGAACCGCGAGACGATGACCTACCGCATGCTGCTCGGCCGCGCCGCGATCCAGCCCAACATGGTCATCGATCCCAACGCTTCCTTCCGCCAGCCGCAGCTCGGCTACGAACTCTATAACGGCCTGCCGAAGCGCCGGCCCGCGCGCCGCCCGCTCAGGATCGCGCTGCTCACGCGCGAGCCTCGCAACTATTCCTCGGTCCGCCTGATCGACGCAGCCGAGACGCGCGGCCATGTCATTGAAGTGATCGACACGGCCCGCTGCTACATGCGGATCGGCACGGTCGACGCCGAGGTACACTATGACGGCAACCCGCTGCCCCGCTATGACGCGGTGATCCCCCGGATCGGTTCCTCGATCACCGATTACGGCATGGCGGTCTTGCGCCAGTTCTCCAATACCGGCGCCTATTGCCTCAACGGCGCAGGCGCCATCGGGCGCAGCCGCGACAAGCTGCTGGCGCACCAGATGCTGGCGCGCGCCAAGATCGCGATGCCGGTCACCGCCTTCGCGCACAGTCCGAAGGATACGAAGGACCTGATAGCGCTCGCCGGCGGCGCGCCGATCGTGCTGAAGCTGCTTTCGTCCACGCAAGGAAAAGGCGTCCTGCTCGCCGAAACGCGCAAGGCGGCCGAGCGGCTCGTCGATGCGTTCCGCGGCGTGGAGGCAAACTTCCTCGTTCAGGAATTTGTCGAGGAAGCCGGCGGCGCCGATATCCGCGTCTTCGTCATCGGCAACAAGATCGCGGGCGCGATGAAGCGTCAGGCCGCAAAGGGCGAGTTCCGATCGAACCTGCACCGCGGCGGCACGGCCAGCCCCGCCAAGCTTTCCGCCGCCGAACGCGACATCGCCAGGGACGCCGCGAAGGTGCTCGGACTGCAGGTGGCCGGGGTCGACCTGTTGCAGACAGAGGACGGCCCCAAGGTGCTCGAGGTCAATTCCTCGCCGGGCCTCAAGGGCATCGAAGCAGCGACCGGCAAGGACATCGCCGGTCTCGTCATCGAGCATCTCGAAACCGTGGTGCGCCCGCTCTCGAAACAGCGCGAGCCGCTGTAAGCTGGCGTCAGCGCGTGCTGAACAGGCGGCCCTTTTCTGTAATCAGCACTATGATCAGGGACACCGTGCCCAGCACCGCAAAGCCGAGCATCAGCGGCACGGTCGAGCCGTCGAACTGCGAGCCGATGAAGGCGCCGATGAAGGCTGAGGCCAGCGTCGTCGCGAAGCCGTAAGCGGCCGACGCGGTGCCGGCAATCTTGCCCAGCGGCTCCATCGCCAGCGCCGAGAAGTTCGAGCCTATCAGTCCGAAACAGCCAAAGGCGATCGCAAACAGCGGGAAGAAGATCACGAAATTCTCGCCGAACATCATGGTCGAGATCGCGAGCCCCGCCGAGATCGTGGTGAACGCGATCAGCGCCGTATGGCTGATGCGCCGCATGCCGACCTTTTCCACGAGGCGCGAATTGGTGAAGTTTGCGATCGCCATCACGCCGGCAACCCCCGCGAACCAATAGGCAAACGTATCACCCTTGTCGAACACCTGCCGGAACACCTGCTCGGACGAGGCGATGAAGGCGAAAAGGGCGCCGAATACGATGCCGGACGCGCACATGTAGCCAAAGCTCACCTTCGAACGCAGCACGCTCATGTAGGCGCCGAAGGCGCTCGCCATGTTCAGCGGCCTTCGGGCAGGGACGGGCAGGGTCTCCGGCAGGCGGAACCAGGTCCAGGCCAGCATCACCGCGCCCCAGATGCCGAGCCAGATGAAAATCGCCTCCCAGGGCGCAAACATCAGGATCACTTGGCCAAGGCTCGGCGCGACGATCGGCACGATCATGAAGATCGTCATTACCAGCGACATGAAGCTCGCCATCGCGCGGCCGGAGAAGAGGTCGCGCATCACCGCCGAGGCGACGATCCGCGCGCCGGACGAGAACACGCCCTGCAGGAAACGCGCGCCGAGCAGTACCCAGAAGTCATTGATCAGCACGCAGGCCAGCGAGACCGCGATGTATCCGATCAAGCCGATGAACAGCGGCGCCCGGCGCCCGAACCGGTCCGTCACCGGCCCCCAGACAAGCTGCGGCGCGCCGAAGCCCAGCACATAGGCGAAGATGATCAGCTGCTGGCGGTTGTCCACCGCGCCGCCTTCCGCCGTCAGCCCGGTCGCCGCCGCGATCTGCGACAGCGCCGGCAGCATGATGTCGATCGCCATCGCGTTGAGCGTCATCAGCCCGGCGACGATCGCGACAAGCTCCGCCTTGCGCAGGCCTTTCGGCGCTGCGGTCAGCTGTGTCGGCGCATTGTCGCTGTCGGCCATGACGGGGTGTGCCATCCGGGAGGAAAGGGAACGGGGCGTTCTGGACCCGCCCGGCCAGCTTGCCTAGTGCCGAATGGACATAGCGCGCATGAAAAAGCCCGGCGGGTCGCGCGGGGCTTTCTCAAAGATCCGGGCTGGTGGACCGCTCAGGCCTCGGGCGTCTTGATCGAGCCGGTGAGATTGAAGATCACCTGGCCGGCATCGAAAAAGGCAACATCGTCCGGTTTCGGACCTTTGCCCATCACGATCTCTGCCGAGGCGATATAGCTCGTCGACTCGCGGTAGTCCGCCGGGCCGCCCCAGAAACGGTCATAATATCCGAAGCGCGACGCGTACCGCGGCCCGGGATAAAAGTGGCGGTAAGGATCGTGAAAGTAGGCCCCGCGCGGGCCGAAATACCGGTAGCTCAGGAAGAAGTTGTCATAGAAAGGGTCATACGCAGACGGAGAGCCGATCAGCCTCGTCTTGGCATCGGTGTCCCGGCGAATCACTCGGAAATGGTCGAATCCGTTCTGCTTGGTCAGTTCGGCTGCGCGGTAGAGCAGGTAGGTCTCGACCGTCTTGCGGTCGGTCAGCGAGTTGCCCGCGAACTGGACCTGGAAGCGGTTGTCTTCGATCTTCTGTTCGGAAAAGCCGCGATCCGAGTTCGACGCCGCTTGGTAGGGCGTGGCCGTGGCGCAGGCGCCGAGCAGCACGAGGCCCGCAAGGGCAGCAGCGAATGTCAGCCGTTTCATCAGGGCAGCCTCCTCAGCAATCCTCACTCTAACATGTGCCCGCTGCAAGCTGAATGCCAGCCAACAGACGGGATCACTTTTCTGTGAAGCGCCAGGCAAAGGCCCCGCTGTCCATGACTTACAACGCGCCGGTGACGGAAAGGATCCCGGCGACCGCGTCTGGTTTTCAGGACGGAGTGGAATCCGGCCGCTTTCCGTCAGGCGGCGGTCAGACGCCCACCGCCAGCATCGCCTTGTAGGCCGGGCGCGCCGTCACCTTGTCGAGCCAGGCCTTGGTGGCCGGCCGGTTCGCGAGCCCGCCCTGGGCATCGGTCATCACGATCTGGAAGCCCATCAGGCAGTCCGCCGCCGAGAAATTCTCCCCCGCGAAATAGGCATGCTTCGACAGATGCGCCTCGATGTACCCGGCCACCTTGTCCCGCTCGTTGGCGATCATCTGCGCCACCGGGCCTTCGGTGATCCCGGCCATGCCGGTATAGAGCGCCAGCAGGCCCGGCAGGAACACCGCGCCCTCGGCGGAGTGGACCCATTCGAGATAGCGCGGGAAATCCGCCGAGTCCGGTTTCGGGTGAAGCTTGTGCCCGGTGTCGTGCTTTGCCAGCAGGTATTCGGTGATCGCGCCCGTCTCGGCGATGACGATGCTGCCATCCTCCAGCAGCGGCGACTTGCCGAGCGGGTGGATGTTCTTCAGGTCCGCCGGCGCGAGGCGCGTGGTCTCGTTGCGCTTGTGGTGGACGATCTCATGCGGGACGCCGAGTTCGAGCAGCAGCCAGACGATGCGCTGCGAGCGCGAGGCGTTGAGGTGGTGAAGCTTCAGGGCCATGGGGCATTTCCTCTGTGTGCGGATAAAAAAGAAGCGGCAGCTTTGGGGCTGCCGCTTCGGATGCTTTCTATGGCACGCCCGCCTTAGGCGGCGGCGTAGCCGATGACGGCTTTCACTTCGAGGAATTCCTCGAAGCCATGCTCGCCCCATTCACGGCCGTTGCCCGACTGGCCGTAGCCGCCGAACGGTGCGGTGAAGTCAGGACGTGCGCCGTTGACCTGGATCTGGCCGGCGCGGATGCGGTTGGCGATCGCGTTCGCCTCTTTCTCCGGACCCTGAACATAACCGGCAAGGCCGTAGACCGTGTCGTTGGCCATCTCCACGGCTTCGTCCACCGTGCCATACGGCAGGATGCACAGCACCGGCCCGAAGATTTCCTCGCGGGCGATGGTCATGTCGTTGGTGACGTTGCCGAACACGGTCGGGCGGGCGAAGTAGCCCTTGTTGAAGCCTTCAGGGCGACCCGGGCCACCGGCGACGAGGGTTGCGCCCTCTTCGATGCCCTTCTGGATCAGGTCCTGGACCTTCTGGTACTGGTTGCCGTTGGAGATCGGGCCGATGGCGCCCGGTGCAGCTTCTGCCGGCATCATCACCTTCACCGACTCGGCGGTTGCCTTGGCGATCGCGAGGGCCGCATCGTGCTGGTCTTTCTGCACGAACATGCGGCTCGGCGCGTTGCAGCTCTGACCGGTGTTGGTCATCATCGCCATCACGCCGCTGGAGACGGCTTTCGTCAGATCGGCCGTAGGCAGAACAATGTTCGGGCTCTTGCCGCCGAGTTCCTGCGCGACGCGCTTGACGGTTGGGGCAGCTGCCTGCGCGACGAGCACGCCGGCGCGGGTCGAACCGGTGAAGCTGACCATGTCGACATCCGGGTGCGAGGAGAGCACCGAGCCGACGCCCGGGCCGTCACCGTTGACGAGGTTGAACACGCCTTTCGGCACGCCGGCCTCATGCAGGATTTCGGCGAAGATCATCGCGTCGAGCGGGGCGATCTCGGACGGCTTCAGCACCATGGTGCAACCGGCAGCGATGGCAGGCGCCACCTTGCAGGCGATCTGGTTCAGCGGCCAGTTCCAGGGCGTGATGAACGCGCAAACGCCGATCGGCTCCTTGCGCAGCATCGTCGTGCCTTTCAGCTCTTCCCACTTGTACGAACGCAGGATCGCTGCAGTCGTTGCGAAGTGGCCCATGCCGGCAGGAACCTGCGCGGCGTTGGCCAGCCACATCGGCGCGCCCATCTCCTCGGAGATGGCGACAGCGAGTTCCGGCATCCGCTTCTGGATACCGGCGGTGATCTTGTCGAGCAGGTCAGCGCGGTACTCGACCGAGGTCTGCGAGAAGCTCGCGAAGGCGCGCTTGGCGGCGGCGACGGCCTTGTCGGCATCGGCTTTCGAGCCGAGCGAGATGACCGCGAAGTTTTCCTCGGTCGCCGGGTTCTCGACTTCGAGGCGGCGCGGCGTCACGGGGTCAACCCAGGCGCCGTCGATGTAGAACTTGAGATACTCTTTCATGGGCCGTGGCCTCCCTTTGGCTCGTCTGATTGGGGCTCAGACTTGACTATAAGAGGCGCGCGGCGTTTTCGCCACTCCTTACGCGGGGGGAGGCGCTAGTCCTTCGCCTTCACCCAGCCCCGTCCCGCCATGCAGACAGTGAAGTTCGCCTCGATATTGTAGCTGATCTGGCTGCAGGCCGAGGCGGCCGTGGCGAAGGACTGGGCGCCGGGATTGCTGGTCCAGTCCTTCTCGGACGGGCCGGTGGCGCAGGCCGAAAGGCCGAGGGCCGCGATCAACAGGAGCATGCGCATGGGCATCACCGTTTCCGCGTCCCGAAAATGCCGCGCAATATGTAGCGCGTGATCTCGCGGCTGGCCGTGCTGGCGGCATTGTTCGCGGCGCGTTCGGTGGTGGTCATCCGGCGCGAGCGGGCCGGCGCCTTGCCCTTGGCTTTCGCCTTGGCCGCCGCTTCCTTCTCCTTGGCCTCGAGCTTGGCCAGCTTCTCGGCCTCCTTGGCGGCGATCTCCTCGCGCTTCGACAGGATCTCGTAAGCCGACTCCCGGTCGATGGTCTTGTCATACTTGCCGAAGACCGGGCTCACCTTCTGCACCTCGGCGCGCTCCGGATCGGTCGCCGGCCCCAGCCGCGAAGACGGCGGGCGGATCAGCGTCTTCTGCACCATCGTCGGCGCGCCCTTGGCTTCCAGCGTTGAGACCAGCGCCTCGCCGACGCCCATCTCGGTGATTGCCGCCTCGGTCTTGAAGGCCGGGTTCGGACGGAAGGACGAGGCGGCGGATTTCACCGCCTTCTGCTCGGTCGGCGTATAGGCCCGCAGCGCATGCTGCAGCCGGTTGCCGAGCTGCGCGATCACGGATTCCGGCAAGTCGCGCGGGTTCTGCGTGACGAAATACACGCCCACCCCCTTCGAGCGGATCAGGCGCACCACCTGTTCGATCTTCTGCAGCAGCGCCGGCGGCGCATCGGAGAACAACAGGTGCGCCTCGTCAAAGAAGAACACGAGCCGCGGTTTGTCCGGGTCGCCGATCTCGGGCAGTTCCTCGAACAGTTCCGACAAGAGCCAGAGCAGGAACGTAGAGTAGAGTTTCGGCGAATTGATCAGCTTGCGCGCGTCGAGGATGTTCACATAGCCGCGCCCGTCCAGCGTCGTGCGCATCAGGTCCGCCAGCTCCAGCGCCGGCTCGCCGAAGAAGCGCTCCGCCCCGTCCCGCTCCAGCACCAGCAGTTCGCGCTGCACCGCCGACAGCGACGCGGGCGCCACGTTGCCATACTTGCGGCTGATCTCGGTGCGCAGCGTATCGTCGCCCAGGCTGACCAGCAGCTTGCGCAGGTCTTTCAGGTCGAGCAGCAGCAGGCCGTTATCGTCGGCATACTGGAAGGCGATGTTCAGCACGCCTTCCTGCACATCCGTCAGCCCCATAAGGCGCGACAGGAGCAGGGGGCCCATCTCGGAAATCGTCGCGCGGATCGGATGGCCGGTCTCGCCGAACACGTCCCAGAACACCGTCGGCGCGCCCACGTATTTCAGCTCGCCCATGCCGATCTGCTGCGCCCGCGCCGTCAGGTTCGCATGCGCCTTGTGCGTCTCGCTGCCGGGCATGCAGATGCCCGAGAGGTCGCCTTTCACGTCGGCGGCGAACACCGGCACGCCGGCGTCGGAAAAGGCCTGCGCCATGACCTGCAGGGTCACCGTCTTGCCGGTGCCGGTCGCCCCCGCCACGATCCCGTGGCGGTTGGCCACTTTCAGGATCAGCGACTGGGCTGCATCGGGATGGCCAGTGCCGTTGGCATCCGCACCGCCCAGGAAAATCGTGTCACTCATCCGCCGTCCTTCATTCTGAATTTCTGACCCACAGGCTAGCCATCTCGCCGGATTCGGCAAGCTGCATCACCCGCGCCGCCCAGCTTGACCCGGCGCGCGGGCGCCGCCACCCTGCGCCGCTCGCTCCCGGAGATACCCCCACATGGACCGTTCAGCCAAGGTTGGCACCTGGATCATCGCAACAGGCGTCATCCTCGCCATCCTCTACTTCGGCCGCGAAATCCTCGCGACCTTCGCCATGGCCGTGTTCCTGTTCCTGATCATCGAAGGCTTTGCCACCGCCATCGACAATGCCAGCAAGACGATCAACCTGCGGATTGCCCGCCTGATTGCGATCCTGTTGGTCACCGGTGGTTTTGTCGGCTTCATTGCGTTGATGGCCAACGGAGTTGGGGAGTTCGGGCGCCATGCGGACGAATACGAAACCAAGATCAACCAGCTGATTTCCGACGCCTACCGCGTCTTCGGCATGTTCGATTCGCCAACCCTGACACAGCTCCTGTTCAACGAGCGCGGTGAACAGCTCTTCGCCACCATCGCCAATTCGGTCAGCGGCCTGTCCGGCGACCTGATGCTGATCCTGATCTATGTCGCCTTCCTGTTCTCCGCCCAGGCCGGATGGACGCACAAGCTCGACAACATCTTCCCCGTCGCGGAACGCCGCGACCAGGTCCGCACCATCGGCAACGACGCGCGGGTGGGCATCGAGCGCTATCTCTGGGTCCAGACCGTGATCTCAGCCCTGATCACCCTGCTCAGCTATGCCTCGCTGCTCGCCCTCGGTGTGCAGAACGCACTCTTCCTGTCGGCGCTGATCTTCGTGCTCAACTACATTCCCACCGTCGGCTCGATCGCCGCCGCGCTGGTGCCGCCCCTGTTCGCACTGGTGCAGCCCGGGGTTCCGGGCTGGGTGCCCGGCGATGCGCCGCAGGACTCCTACGTGTACTCCGCAATCGTCTTCGGCATCGTCAGTTTCTGGCAATTTTCGATTGGGAATTTCATCCAGCCCCGGATGATGGGCGACTCTCTGAACCTGTCCGCACTGGTCGTCCTCCTCGCCCTTGCCATCTGGGGTGTTATCTGGGGAATCCCGGGTATGTTCCTCTCGGCGCCGTTGACCGTGCTGATGATGATCCTGTTCGCCCAGTCCGACAGTACGCGCTGGATCGCGATCCTTTTGTCGGCAGATGGCAACCCTAAAGGGAAGGGCGCGCAACTCGTCGAGGGTGCGACTGCAGGAAGCACTATTTGAAGTCTCCGTTTTCGTGTATGGGTAATCCCTGAAACTGCGCGGTGCGGGCTGCCGTCGCATGGACAATCGTTAACTTTTTTTACAGGACTTCCGAGTTGATATCGGTGTCCAACGACCAAATTTGTAGAATTCAGGCTTCCGCGTGCGTCCCCCCACCCAGCCTGCGGAAGATTCTGAAGGGCCCGCCGGACATGTCCCCGTTCGGCGGGCCCACCTATTTCCGGCCCCCGCATCCTGCCTGAAAGCCCCGGCGTTCCGTTGACGCAAACGGCCGGGAGTGTTTCCCGCGACTGCCCGATTCTTCATCACCCGTCTCATCAGGATTCTTGAAGCGCTAACGCCCCGGGGTTAGACCCGGTGGAATACATTTCCCTTAGGTGAGTCGCTGTCATGACCCGTTCCGCTGCTGCTACCGGGCCTGAGGGCCAGGTCCTCGAACAGTTCCTGCAGGAGGCCGCCGGCGAGGACCTCACCGGTCTCACCCAGGCCGACATAAAGACACTCGGCCAAGAGCTCTGGGCCTGGGCGTCGCAAGTGCCTGCCGGCGAGCAGGCCGTGCGCGTGATCCCGCACGTTGACGGGGCCAAAGGCCCCCTCGGCCGCGCCGTGCTCGAGGCGGCAGGTCCCGATATGCCCTTCCTCGTCGATTCGCTCCTCAACGAATGCGCCGCGCAGGGCCATGAGGTGAAAGCCCTCTTCCACCCGGTCGTCACCCTCGCCGACGGGCAGATGATATCGGTGATCCAGATCCATACATCCCTGCTGACGCCCGGCGAAACGCGCAAGCTCGAAGCCGGCGCGCGCACCACGCTCGCCGATGTGCAGCGCGCCGTCTCGGACCACCGAGCCATGCAGGCCCGGATGCGCGCCGAGATGAAACGCCTGTCCGGCCTGCAGCACATCTCGCCGGTCGAGCGGGACGAAGCCGTCGCCTTCCTCGAATGGCTGCTGAAGGAGCACTACGTTTTCCTCGGCAGCCGGGAATATGATTTCGAGACCGACGAGTCCGGTCGGGTCGTGCCCGCCGAACCTCTGATGATCGACGGCTCCAACCTCGGCATCCTGCGCGACGAGAACCTCAACGTCCTCTCGCCCGACAGCGAACCGCTCGTGCTGACCCAGGAGGTCGGCGATTTTCTCAGCCATCCGGCGCCGTTGATCATCGCCAAGTCGACCCTGCCGAGCCGCGTGCACCGCCGCGTGCCGTGCGACTATATCGGCATCAAGAAGTACGACGCGCAGGGCCGCGTGAATGGCGAAGTCCGCTTCCTCGGCCTGTTCACCGCCGAAGCTTATGACGAGACCGCGCGCTCGATCCCCTTCGTGCGCCGCCGCGTGCAGAAGATCATGGCCGCCTCCGGCGCCGCCCCGGGCGGACACACGGAAAAGGCGCTCGCCAACCTGATCGAGACCTGGCCGCGCGACGAACTCTTCCAGACCCGCTCGACCCTGCTTGGCCCGATGGTGATGGGCGCGCTCCACCTGATCGGCCGTCCCCGGACGAAAGTCTTCCTGCGCCGCGACGAGTTCGACCGGTTCGTCACCGCGCTCGTCTTCGTCCCGCGCGAATCCTATGACACCGCCCTGCGCCAGCGCATGGGCGCCGTGCTCACCGAGGCCTACAAGGGCGAACTGCGCTCCTTCCAGCCCTACTTCGACTCCGGCCCGATGGCGCGCGTCCACTTCGAGATCGGCCTCTCGCCCGGCCATCCGGAGCCGGACGCCGCCGACATCGAACACAAGATCGTCGCGCTCGCCCGCACCTGGGACCAGGGCTTCCGCGACCTGCTGATGAGTTCCGATCTGACCGGCGGCGACCGGGAAGGGGCCCGCGCCTTCATTGGCGCTTTCAACGCCGCTTACCGCGAAGCCTTCGCGCCGGACGAAGCCCTGCGCGACGTCACCAGCATGGCCGCGCTCAGCGCCGGCCGCCCGATGGTCGCGCGCGCCTATCGCCGCGACACCGACGATGCCTCGAAAGTCCGTGTCAAGATCTTCGCGCGTGACGGCGCCATCGCGCTCTCGCGCTGCGTGCCGGTGTTCGAGAATCTCGGCCTCTTCGTGCATTTCGAGACGGGCTATCCCGTCCGCCCGCCGTTCAAGCCGGTTGCCGATGCGCCGGATGTCTATTGGATCCACTCGCTCGCAATGGAATCGGCCGACGGCACGCCGCTGCCGCTGATCAGCCTCGCCCGCGCGCTGGAAGACGCCTTCATCGCCGTCTGGAGCGGCCGCGCTGACAATGACAGGTTCAACCGTCTCGTGCTCACCGCCGGCGCCACCTGGCGCGAGGCCGCGCTGATCCGCGCGCTCGCCGCCTATCGCCGCCAGAGCGGCCTCGACCAGCCGCAGGACGTGCAGGAAGCCGCCGTCGCCCGCTACCCGGCCGTCACACGCCTGATCCTCGACCTCTTCGCCGGCCGCTTTGATCCGCAGGCGCACAAATCCCTTGACGCCCGCGCCAAGGCCGGCGCCGAGATCGAAGCGAAGTTCGAGGACGCCATGAAAGGCGTCGCGAGCCTCACCGACGATCTCGTCCTGCGCCGCCTGTTCCAACTTGTCCGCGCCCTGCAGCGCACCAATTTCTATCAGACCGGCGAAGACGGCGCAGAGCGGTCCTGGATCAGCTTCAAGGTCGCCAGCCGCGAACTCGCCGACCTGCCGGAACCCAAACCCTTCCGCGAAATCTTCACCTCCAGTCCGAAAGTCGAAGGCGTCCACCTCCGCTTCGGCCCGGTCGCGCGCGGCGGCCTGCGCTGGTCGGACCGCCCGTCGGACTACCGCACCGAAGTCCTCGGCCTCGTGAAGGCCCAGCAGGTCAAGAACGCCGTTATCGTCCCGGTCGGCTCGAAGGGCGGCTTCTACCCGAAACAACTCCCGCCCCGGAATGATCCGAACTGGTTCGAAAGCGGGCGCGACGCCTACAAGGAATTCATCACCGCGCTGCTCGGCCTCACCGACAACCTTGTGAAGGGCAAGCTCGTGCCGCCGCCGCAGACCGTCGTCTGGGACGGCGAGGATCCCTACCTCGTGGTCGCCGCCGACAAGGGCACGGCCACTTTCTCCGACACCGCCAACGCCATCAGCCTCGAGAAGGGCCACTGGCTCGGCGATGCCTTCGCCTCCGGCGGCTCGGCCGGATATGACCACAAGAAGATGGGCATCACTGCCCGCGGCGCCTGGGAGGCGGTCAAGCGCCACTTCCGGGAAACGGGCAAGGACATCCAGAAACAGCCCTTCACCGTCATCGGTGTCGGCGACATGTCGGGTGATGTCTTCGGCAACGGCATGCTCCTCTCGCCCCAGATCCGTCTCGTCGCGGCCTTCAACCACATGCACATCTTCCTTGATCCGAACCCGGACAATCCGGCCGCCAGCCTCGCCGAGCGCGCCCGCATGTTTGCCCTGCCGCGCTCCACCTGGGCGGACTACGATGCGAAGCTCATCTCGCAAGGCGGCGGCATCTTCGAACGCGCCGCCAAGTCGATCCCCCTTTCGGCCGAAGTCAAAGCCCTCACCGGCCTCGCCAAGGACGCCGTCACGCCGGACGAACTGCTGCACGCCCTCCTGAAAGCCGAGGCTGACCTCCTCTGGTTCGGCGGCATCGGCACCTATGTGAAATCCTTCTCCGAAACCCATGCCGATGTCGGCGACCGCGCCAACGACGCCATCCGCGTCAATGGCCGCGACCTCAAGGCCAAGGTGATCGGGGAGGGCGCCAACCTCGGCATGACCCAGGCCGGCCGCATCGAATTCGCCCTCGCCGGCGGACGCCTCAACACCGACGCCATCGACAATTCGGCCGGCGTCGATTCGTCCGACCACGAAGTGAACATCAAGATCCTCGCCGCCGAAGCCATCCGCCTCGGCGACCTGAAGGAGGCGGCCCGCAATGACCTCCTCGCCGCGATGACCGACGACGTCGCCGCCCACGTCCTCGCCCACAATTACGACCAGTCGAACGCCCTGACGCTCGCGGCCTCCACCGCCGTGGAAGACCATGACGCGCTGGAGCGCGTGATGCTCTATCTCGAAGAGCGCGGCGTGCTGAACCGCGCCCTCGAAGGCCTGCCGTCGACCACCGGCATGCAGGCCCGCAAGGAAACCGGCCAGCCGCTCACGCGCCCCGAACTCGCCGTCCTCCTCGCCTGGTCGAAGATCGTCCTGTTCGACGATCTCGTCGCCTCTGACCTGCCGGACGATCCCTGGTTCGCGCCGGTGCTGAAGGCCTATTTCCCGTCGCCCATCGACGGCTTCGAAAAGGCGATGAAGGGCCACCGCCTCCGCCGCGAGATCATCGCCACCGTGATCGCCAACCGCACACTGGATTTCTGCGGCCCGGTCGCGTTGCTCCGCCTGCGCGAACTCACCGGCGCCGCCCCCGCCGAAGCCGTCCGCGCGCTTGAGGCCGCCCGCGAAGTGCTGGACCTCGCCGGCTTCCGCCGCGAAGTCTTCGCCCTCGACACGCGCGTCGCCGCTGACCTGCAGACGGAGCTTCAGCAGGAGGCCGTTCACGCTGCCAGCGAAGCCGCCGGCTGGTTCATCCGCGCCACCGCCGGCAAGACCATCGGTGACGCCGTCAAGCAGACCCACGCCCCGCTCAACGAGCTCAAGATGGCGCTCTCCGATGTGCAGACGGATTTCCCCGCCTCCCGTATCGAGCGCGATGCCCGCGCCTTCATCAAGCGCGGCGCCCCCGACGCGCTCGCCCACTGGGCCGCTGCGATGAGCTACTTTGCGCAGGGCCTCGACATCGTCGCGGTCTCGCAGCAGGCGAAGAAGAAAATCCCGGAAACCGCCGCCGCCTTCTACGCCATCGGCGACGCCCTCCGGCTAGACCGGCTGCGCGCCTCGGCCCGCGAAGGCCTCCTCAAGGCGCCCTACTGGGACCGCGTCGCTGGCCGCCGCCTGATCTCCGAACTCGTCCGCCTGCAGGCCTCCGCCACCGATGAGGCGCTCCGCTCCGGCGGCGCCGACGCCTGGCTCGAGGCCCGCGGCGAGGGCCGCCGCCAGGTGATCAGCACACTGACGGCCCTCGGCAAGGACCGCGCCTGGTCTTTCGCCAAGTTCGCCCTGTCGACCGATGCCGTCCGCCAGTTCATGGGCCGCTGATCCCATGCGGCGCCTCGGCTTTGTGTTCCTGCTCTCGCTGGCCGCGGCCTGCACGGCCACGCCCGCGCCCTCTGCAGCGCCCGCCGAACCGGCCGCCGCAGAGGCGCCGCCCTCCTTCCGCTGGCACCGCACGGGCGAGGCCCTCTTCGTCTACCACCAGGTCCGGGGCGACTGTGACACCCTCGTCCACACCCACGGCCGCAACGCCGCCTGGGGCCTTTGGGAAATGCCGCTCGCCGAAGTGATCGAACACGGCGCCGAGGAGACGGACGAGGGCACGGCCCTTGTCCGCCTCACCTGCCTTGACGGCTCGGCCTGTATGCGCAAGGGCGCGCTCAGCACCGCCGCCGACCCCATCCGCGACCACGCCATCCCCTTCGGCACGATGGCCCTCGCCCGCCAGTACACCGAAGCGGTCGCCGCCCTCAAAACCGCCTGCCAGCTCCCGAACTGACCCGCGTCGCCGCCGCGCGATTCCCTGCCGCCCCGAAGGCTGCTACCCAGCACGCCATGACCGGCACGCCCGTCTCCCTCGAAGACACGCTGAAAGCCGCCGCCCTGCGGCTCGGCTTTGACGCCGCCGGTCTCGCCCGGGCCGATGAGGCCTGGGAGGCCGGCGCCCGGCTCGCGGAGTTCGTCGCGCAGGGCCGCCACGGCGAGATGCGCTGGATGGAAGATACGCTCGCCCGCCGCAGCGCGCCCACCGCGATGTGGCCGGAGGCCCGCGCCGCCCTCGTCGTCGCCATGAACTACGGCCCCGATCACAATCCCCTCGATACGCTCGCCGAACGCGAAACCGGCAACATCTCCGTCTATGCGCGGGGCAGGGACTATCACGACCTGATCAAGTCCCGCCTGAAGCAGCTCGCGGGCGAGGTTGCCCAGCTTACCGGCGCCGAGGTGAAAGTCTTCGTCGACACGGCCCCGCTGATGGAAAAGCCGCTCGCCCAGAAGGCCGGCCTCGGCTGGCAGGGCAAGCATACAAACCTCGTCAGCCGCGAGCTCGGCTCCTGGTTCTTCCTCGGCGTCGTCCTCACCAGCGCGTCCCTCGCGCCGGACGCGCCCGAGCCTGACCATTGCGGCTCCTGCCGCGCCTGCCTCGATATCTGCCCGACGAACGCGTTCCCCGCGCCCTACCAGCTCGATGCCCGCCGCTGCATCTCCTACCTCACCATCGAACACGCCGGCCCCATCCCGCGCGAATTCCGCGCCGCGATGGGCAACCGCATCTATGGTTGCGACGACTGTCTCGCCGCCTGTCCCTGGAACAAGTTCGCCGCCAGCGCCTCGGAGGCCGCCCTGTTCGCCCGCGCCGAGCTGAAAACGCCGGGCCTCGACGAGCTGGCCGCCCTCGATGACGCCGCGTTCCGCGAAGTCTTCTCGGGCTCCCCGGTCAAGCGGTCGGGGAGGGACCGGTTCGTGCGCAATGTCGCCGTTGCCATCGGCAATTCCGGCAGCGCCCGGCTCACGGCCAGCCTGCTGCCGCTGCTGGACGATCCTTCGGCGCTGGTGCGCGGCGCGGCCGTCTGGGCGCTCGCCCGCCTTGATCCCGCCCGCTTTGCCGGGGAAAAGGCGCAGCGCCGCGCCAGCGAACATGATAGCACGGTCATCGAAGAATGGGATCTCGGGGCATGAGCGACGATACGGCCAACACCTCCCTGCCGCCGCAGAAGCCGAAGCGCAATGTGCCGCTCTGGCGCCATCTCCTCGTGCGCCTCGTGCAGGCCGGCATCGCCGTCTTCCTGCTCTTCCATCTCTACGCGCTGCTCCTGAGGGTCCTGCCCGCGCCCGGCACCATCCTGATGACCCAGCGCGGCATGCAGGGTGAGGACGTCCGGCGCGACTGGACCAGCCTCGACAAGATCTCGCCAAACCTCGTGCTCGCCGTCATCGCCTCCGAAGATGCGAAGTTCTGCGAACATGGCGGCATCGATTGGGACGCCATCGAGAAGGCCCGCGAATACAACAAGAAGCATGACGGCAAGAAACGCCGCGGCGGCTCGACCATCAGCCAGCAGACGGCCAAGAACGTCTTCTTCTGGAATGGCGGCGGCATGCCCCGTAAGGCCGGCGAAGCCTGGATGACCTATGTCATCGAAACCGTCTGGGGCAAGCGCCGCATCATGGAAGTCTATCTCAACGTCGCCGAATGGGGCGACGGCCTGTTCGGCGCCGAGGCCGCGGCCCAGGCCCGCTTCGGCAAGTCCGCCGCCGATCTCTCGCAGCTGGAGGCCGCCCGCCTCGCCGCCGTCCTTCCGTCCCCGAACAAATGGAGCGCTGACAAGCCCGGCCCCTATGTGAGGAAGCGCACCGGCTCGATCATGTCGCGCATGCGTGTCGTAGCCAATGAAGGCTACGCGGCCTGCGTCCTCGGCGATGATTTCCGCTCCACCCTGCCGAAGCCCGAGAAAGGCGACGCGCCCCGTCCCGACCCCGTCTTCGAAGACCTGCCGGACGCGCCCGATGAAGGCGAGGAAGCCATCGGCGCACCAGCCGAAGCCGAACCCGCGCTCAACGAAAACGATGTCCTCAACGACATCCTCAACTCGGCCGACGAAACCTTCAACACCGAACCCCTCCCGGAACCGGTCCCTGAAGTCCTCGCCGAGGAACTGCCGCCCGAAGAGCCCGCCGCCGAACCCGCCCCCACCGATCCGCCCGCAGACGAAGGCGGCCCGACGGTCCTCACGCCGGAATAGGCCCGCCGTCCTCGTCCCATACGCACGAACAGTTTGTCGTCATCCCGGTTTCGCCGCAGGCGAAGACCGGGACCCAGACTTTCTCGGGCTGGCTCCCGGTCTGCGCGAGTTGCGATAGTGGATGATAAAAAACGCGACAGGGTGATAAAAAATGAGAATGATTGAGAGGAAATCGTCATTCCCTGTGCATTGACTGCATACTTGTGAAACAGCGTGGCGAGGTTTGGCGAGGGCAGGCGCACGAACTTGCGCCTACAAAAACCACTCCGCCCGAAAAATAAAATCCAGATCCCTCAAGCCGTTACAAAATAGACGGCGTTTCCTTCCCCCACACCTCAGTGCACGGAGTTATACCTCCGGCATGAACTCATCTAAAAAAACTTCCCATACAAAAAAACCCTCACCTCCCAAGACCTGAAGCCGTGGGAGGTGAGGGTCTTCGCAAGACAATTCAGAGCTGCCTCAAACCGGATCGTACGGGAACACGCTTGCCGTTGCGCCAAGTCCGAAGAAGCTGCCGCTCATCGCCGGGAAGCAATGGTCGATCAGGGTTTCCGGCGTCCAGCCTTCAAGCCGCGCCAGCGATTTCACCGGGCGCGGCTGGTCGAACAGGATGACCTCGTTGCCGCGCACGCCGAAGATCTGCCCACTGACATGCGCCGCCGTATCGGCGCACAGCGCAACGCCCAGCTGCGCCACCTGGTCGGCCCGCATGCCGTCCTTCATCCGCTGCACGCGCTGCGCGCCGGCTTCGTCCTTCACGGGGATCGACGCAATCATCCGTGTCCACGCAAACGGCGCAATGATGTTCGAGCGCACATTCTTGGCGGCGCCTTCCATCGCGATGATGCGGCTGAGGCCGGCAACGCCGAGCTTGGCCGCACCATAGTTGGCCTGGCCGATATTGCCGATCAGGCCGGTCGTGGAGGTGAACAATACATAGGAGCCGGCTTCCTTCTCGCGGAAATGCTCGATCGTGGCACGGGTGACGTTGAAGGAACCATGCAAGTGGACGTCGATGACGGCCTTCCAGTCGGATTCGCTCATCTTGTGAAACATGCCGTCGCGCAGGATTCCGGCCGGGTTGATCACCGCGTCCAGCCGGCCATAAGTGTCCAGCGCCTGCGTCACCATGCCGGCGACGGCCTTATAGTCCGTCACGCTCTCGGAGTTCGACACGGCCTCGCCGCCGGCTTTCCGGATTTCCGCTGCGACAGCCTCTGCGGGGCCCGCCGAGCCTTCCTCGTCGCCCTTCAGGCTGCCGCCGAGGTCGTTGACGACCACTTTCGCGCCCTCGCGCGCCGCCAGCAGGGCGCATTCCTTGCCGATGCCGTTGCCGCCGCCGGTGACTAGCACCACTTTTCCGTCCAGAACGCCCATGGTTTTTCTCCCTGTAGTCTCGCTTTTGTTTCGGGCCGGGACACTATCGCCCCCGCGACGCGCTGCAAGGGCAGGGCGGGCGAAAATCAAGGTTTGAATTGCCGCGCCCGAAGGGCTAGCTAGCCGCCATGACACGCACCTTCCAAGCCATCATCTGGGATTTCGGCGGGGTTTTCACCTCCTCGCCCTTCGAAGCCTTCAACCGCTACGAAGCCGCCTCCGGTCTGCCGGTGGATTTCATCCGCACCGTCAATTCCATCAATCCGCTCGAGAATGCCTGGGCGAAACTGGAGCAGTCGCAGGTCGACGCCGAAGGGTTCGACGAACTGTTCCGGATCGAGGCACAGGCGCTCGGCCATGATGTCCGCGGCCGCGACATCCTCGGCCTCCTCTCCGGCAGCCTGCGCCCCCGCGTCGTCCACGCGCTGAAGGTCTGCAAGACGAAAGGCAAGGTCGGCTGCATCACCAACAACGCCCCCATTGGCAAGGGCGCTTCGATGACGAGTGACGATGCCAAGGCGAAGGAACTCGCCGCGGTGTTCGACCAGTTCGACCACCTGATCGAAAGCTCCAAGCTCGGCATCCGCAAGCCCGATCCCCGCATCTACGCGCTGATGTGCGAAGCCCTCGATGTCGATCCGAAGGCCTGCGTCTATCTCGACGACCTCGGCATCAACCTGAAGCCCGCGCGCGACATGGGCATGGCGACCATCAAGGTCACCGGCGAGGAACAGCTCCTCACCGATCTGGAAGCCGTGACCGGCTATGCGCTTCGCTAGCTTCACCGCACTCGTCGCAGCACTCCTGCTCGCCGCCTGCTCGCAGGCCGAGCCGGAAGTGGTGGTGAGCCTGCCGCCGTTGTCCGACGAGCGCTTCACCGAAGTCCCGGTGGAGCCCGCGCCCGTGGAGATCAGCAAGGCTGCCGCGAAGACGCGCGATGCGCTGATCCACGAAGCCACAAGGGGTTCCCTGCGCGGCCTCGCCGAGATCGCCGCGCGCAATCGGGACTTCAAGTCGAATGTCGGCGGCCAGTCGCATGACCGGTTCTGGGATCTGCTGCGCCGCACGGGCGTGGATCCCAACCGGAAACTCCGTGAACTGTTCGAACAGCCCGCCGGCCTGCGCGAGATCGATGGCCAGCGCTGGTATGTCTGGCCGGACCTCGCCGCGAAGGATGCCGCCGACCTGATCCCGGAAAAGCTGACTTTCCAGGACCGCCGCCGGCTCGAGGACCTGATCCGCGAGGACGGCATCGCCCGCATCCGCGCCGGCGAAGGCTATCCCGGCATGCGCACGGCCATTTCGGAAGACGGCACCTGGATATACTTCGTACTCGGACAAGACGGAGAGGAATGAGCATGAGCAAGAAGATCGGTGCCGCCGCCGCACTCAAGGCGCTGAAGGGCTGGAAAGCCCTCGGCGAGGAACGCGATGCAATTCAGAAGTCCTACAAGTTCGCCGACTTCAAGACCGCCTTCGCCTTCATGTCGGGGGCCGCGCTGAAGGCCGAGCAGATGGACCACCATCCCGAATGGTTCAATGTCTACAACAAGGTCGAGGTCACCCTCACCACGCATGACGCCGACGGTGTCACGCAGAAGGACCTCGAGCTCGCCGGCTTCATGGACCAGCTGGCGGCAAGGCTCGCTTAGTCTTTTTTCCAGGCGACGCGGTAGAGATCGAAGCGCCGGTCCTTGAGGTTCTGCACGGCGCCGGATTGGCGCGCGGTCAAGAGGTCCGTCAGCGACAGGTCGGCCAGCGCCACGGTCTCGGTGTTCGGCGGCGTGTCGGCGGCAATGCCGTCGCGCGAGAAGGGGAAGTCCGACGGCGTCAGGATACAGCTCTCGGCATAGTGGATGTCCATGTTCTCGACATTCGGCAGGTTGCCGACGACGCCCGACATCACGACATAGCACTGGTTCTCCACCGCGCGCGCCTGGCAGCAATACCGTACACGGAGATACCCGCGCCGCTCATCGGTGCAGAACGGCACGAACAGCAGCAGTGCGCCCTGGTCAACCAGGTGGCGGGCCACTTCCGGGAACTCGGAATCATAGCAGATCATCACGCCGATCGGGCCACAATCGGTCTGGATGACGTGATTGCCCTCGCCGCCCTTGATGTTCCACCAGATGCGCTCGGACGGCGTCGGGTGCAGTTTCTGCTGGGTGTGCACGGAGCCGTCGCGCAGGAAGATGTAGGCGACATTGTGGATGTCGCCGTCCGGCATCCGCGAGGGATGCGAGCCGCCGATGATGTTGATGTTGTAGGCGACCGCCAGCTTCTCCATAAAGGCGATGAAGCGGGCGGTGTATTCGGAAATCTTCTCGATCGCCTCGATCGGGCCCAGCGGTTTGCCTTCGAGCGACAGGAGCTGCAGCGTGAAGAGTTCCGGGAAGGTGACGAAATCGGCGCGGTAATCGGCAGCGATGTCGACGAAATACTCGACCTGCTGTTCGAACTCATCGATCGAACTGATCCGCCGCATCTGGAACTGCACGGTCGCAACGCGTACCCGTTCGGGCAGGGACGTATCCCCGAAGCTCGGCTTGGCCTTGATCGTTTCCTGCGCCAGCGGATTGCGCCAGAACATCTGCGTCGCGTAGCCGCCGGATTCGAAATCCTCCGGCATGTAGTTCTTCAGTACACCGAGAACCTCGAAGCCCTGCCGCAGCTGGAAGGACAGGACCGGATCGCGCAGCTTGGAGTCCTGCACGGCGCGCACATAGTCGCGTGCATCGGGATACTGCTTGGCGAGGCGCTGGTAGCCCGGGATGCGGCCGCCGAACATGATGCCTTTCAGTTCGTGCCACTGGCATAGGTCTTGCCGCATCTTGTAGAAACGCTGGCCGATCCGCAGGCGGCGGAATTCGGAATCGACGATCACGTCCATGCCGTACAGCATGTCCCCTTCGGGATCATGGCGCGCCGCAAATCCGCCGCCTGTGATTGCATGCCAGGTGTGCGGCGCCATCGCCACGGCGGAGGAGATGATGAAGGTCACGCAATGCCCGACGAGGCGGCCTTCATACTCGGCGACGAATTGTCCGTCCGGGAACTTGTTGATCTGCCCGGCGATCTCGTCGGACGTATAGCCACCGGCTTTGCCATAAACTTTTTCGTACAGGGGCAGGAGGCCGGGAATGTCCTTCGGCGTGGCATTCCGCAGGATCAGTTTTGATTTGGACGTATTCATCCTGCCTCCTAACGTGGCTCGGTTGGAATACGCAAGACAGCGCGCAGGCCGCCGAGCGGGCTTTTCGAGAGGCGGATGTCGCCGCCATGCGCGCGGGCGGTGTCGCGTGCCAGCGTCAGGCCGAGGCCGGTGCCGGACGCGTTCTGGCTGCGCGCATCATCGAGTCGGGAGAACGGGCGGAAGGCTTCTTCGTGGCGTTCCGGCGCAATGCCGGGGCCGTCATCATCGATCACGACCTCCGCCCAGTGCGGCCCGTCGACCAACGTCACGCGCGCGGTGGCGGCATATTTCAGCGCGTTCGACAGAAGGTTCGTCACCGCGCGCTTCAGCGCCAGCGGGCGGCCCATCACGAAAATGCTGGACGGCCCGAGCACCGGCACGTGCCCGCCAAAGCCGGTCGTCACGTCGCGCGTTATCTGCGCAATGTCGAACAGCGCTGCCTCGTCGCCTTCCTCGCCGCGCGCGAAGGCGAGATATTCGTCGAGCATCATTGCCATGTCGTCGAGATCGGACTTGGCTGCGCGGATGTCGGCGCTTTCGTCCATCATCGCGAGGGCGAGCTTGAGGCGCGTCAACGGCGTACGCAGGTCATGGCTGACGCCGGCGAGCATGGAGGTGCGCTGGTCCGCGAACGCGGTGAGGCGTTCCTTCATGTCGATCAGCGCGCGGGCGGCGTCGCGTACTTCGGTAGCGCCGGAGGGGCGGAAGTCCGGCAGATCGCGGCCCCGGCCAAAGGCGCGCGCGGCTTCCGAGAGGCGCAGGATGGAGCGGACCTGCTGGTTGAGAAAGCCGATGGCGAGCGCGACCATCAGCAGCGAGAAGGCGATGACCCAGACGATGAAGATATGTGAGTTGATCATGAACGCGCGCTTGCGGTCGATGATGATCTCGCCACGGCCCTGCGGCGTCGGGAAGCGGATGTGCAGGCGCGCGTCGCCGCGCTCCAGCCCGACGAAGACCGGCGCGCCGGCGCGGCTCATCAGCTCGGCTCTCAGCACGCCGCCATAGGGAAAGGTCTGCTTCAGGTCCGCGTCGGGAATCGCGTTGTCCGGCAGCTTGCAGGTAAACCAGGTCTCCAGCTGGAACTGGATCTGGGCGAGATCGTCGGCCGTATAGGACGGGTTCAGGCAGGCGGCGCGGATGAGGTTGGCATCGCGGGTGATCGCCTGCGCGAACTTGCGGTTCACTTCGGCCACCTGGCTGGAATAATAATACCAGGTCATCAGCCCAAGGATCAGCAGCACCGGCACCAGCAGGAGCAGCAAGGTGCGGGCATAGAGCCCGCGCGGGGTGATGTCCCTCAGGCGCAGCATGGCCATCTCAGTCCGGCATCAGGCGGTAGCCGATGCCGCGCACGGTCTGGATATGCACAGGCTCCTTCGGATTCGGCTCGATCTTCCGTCTTAGCCTTGTGACCTGTACGTCCACGGAACGTTCGAGGCCCGCCGAGGTCAGCACGGCCAGATCCTCGCGGCTGACAGGCTCGCCGGCATTGCGCGCCAGCACGGTGAGGAGTTGCAGCTCGGCATCGGTCAGCCGGATACGCTCATCGCCGGATTTGAGTTCGCCGCGAGCTGCATTGAACACGAGGCCGGACATCTCGATCTCGTCCGGCGGCGGCGCGGATTTCTGCGAACGGCGCAGGATCGCCTCGCAGCGCAGGACGAGCTCTTCCGGCTCGAAGGGCTTTCCCAGATAGTCATCGGCGCCGAGGCGCAGGCCCTCGATCCGGTCGCTGGTCTGGCCGCGCGCGGTCAGCAGCATCACGGGGGTCTCGCGGGAGGGACCCTTGCGGATGCCGGAGAGGAGCGACAGGCCGTCCTCGCCCGGCATCATGATGTCGAGGATCGCCAGATCGAACGCCATGCTCTCCATCAGGCGCCGGGCCGAGGCGGCGTCGGCGGCGCCGCTGACGCGGAAGCCCTTCATCGTCAGGAAGCGCTTGGTCAGGTCGCGGATACGGTCATCGTCGTCAACGATCAGGATATGGGCGGGTTCTTTCATCGCGGGCTACTTCACCAGCGCTTCAAGCAGGAAGCGGGCCCCGGCGACCGCTTCCGGCCCGCTGGCCCGGAAGGCGAGGCGCAGACGTTCGCGCACCTCGATGGCGATGGGCGTCGTCAGGGTCACTCCGGCGTCCGACAGGTTCAGCTTGCGGCGGCGCGCGTCGCCGGTCTCGCGGGCCCGCTCGATCAGGCCGCGCTCGTCCAGCTTGCCGATGATCCGGGCAAAGGTCGGCACCGTCATGCCGAGCGTGCCCCGCATTTCGCTGACCGTCAGGCCCGGCCGGTAGCGCGCGGCCATGAGAATCTGCAGCTCTGGCTTGCTCAGACCGGCCTTTTTCCGGGCGCTTTCGGCCGCCTTGGCGAGCACGGATGCGCCTGAAATCAGGAGTCCTGCGCTCCGGTCCAGCTCCTGATCGGTCAGGAACAGTCTGGGGTCGAATGGCCGGTTCAGGTTGACGGGCAGGGACATAAGTCGGAAATGAACCCGAATACGCAGAAAGTTCAAGCGAGGAGCGTTCCCATGGCTGCCATCCCCTATGATGACCGAGACGGATACATCTGGATGGACGGCCAGTTCGTACCTTGGCGCGACACCAAGGTTCACGTGCTGACGCACGCCCTGCACTATGCCTCGGCAGTCTTTGAAGGCGAGCGCGCTTACGGCGGCAAGATCTTCCGCTCGCTGGACCATTCCAAGCGCCTGCACCGGTCGGCCGGAATCATGGGCTTCGATATTCCGTTCAGCGTCGAGGAAGTCGAGCGCGCCAAGAAGGAAGCGGTCGAGAAGTCCGGCCTCGAGAGCGCCTATGTGCGCGCCATCGCCTGGCGCGGCTCGGAAATGATGGGCGTCTCGGCCCAGAACAACACGATCCACCTCGCCGTCGCTGTCTGGAACTGGGGCGACTATTTTGCCGACAAGATGAAGGGTATCCGCCTCACGCATGCCCAGTGGAAGCGCCCGGCGCCGGACACCGCGCCCTGTGAGGCGAAGGCCGCCGGTCTTTACATGATCTGCACGCTGTCGAAGCACGCCGCCGAGAAGGCCGGCTACCAGGACGCGCTGATGCTGGACTGGCGCGGCCAGATCGCGGAGGCGACCGGCGCCAACATCTTCTTCGTCCGCGACGGCGCCCTGCATACGCCGACGCCGGACTGTTTCCTCAACGGCCTGACGCGCCAGACGACGATCGCGCTCGCCAAGGCGCGCCAGATCGAAGTGGTGGAGCGCGCGATCTTCCCGAGCGAGCTTTCGACGTTCTCCGAGTGCTTCATCACCGGATCGGCCGCAGAACTTACGCCCGTCTGCGAAATCGGCGAGCACCGCTACAAGCCGGGCTTCATCTCCGAGGCGCTGGTGAACGACTATTCGGCGCTGTGCAACGGGAAGCTCGAGCTGGCGCTTTAGTCGGGGGTCTCCCGTCAGGTCAGGATATCGCTGGTTGGAAGTTTCGCTTCGCGGCGGGCGATGAAGTGCGTCTCGAAGGCGACGACCAGGCAGGCGGCGATGATGATCGCGGCGCCGGCATAGACGCGCCAGCCGGGGATTTCCTGGAAGAATGCGTAGCCGAGCAGCGCCGACCAGATGAGGCCGGTATACTCGAACGGCGCCAGCGTCTGCGCCTTGGCCTTGGCATAGGCGAGCGTCATCAGCCACCAGATTCCGATGCCGAGGAAGGCGACGCCGATCATCGCGCCCCAGGAATGCGCTTCCGGTGTCCACTCGGTGAACAGGAACATGAAGGGCAGGAGGAACAGTGCCGGGAAGACGTTCATGAACGTCACCAGGGTCAGGCTGTCTTCTTCCTTCGACCGCAGGCGGAGGAGCACGATGTTGAGCGCGTAGAGCACGGCAGAGACGAGGATGGCGCCGGTGCCATAGAGCCGGTTTCCGTCTTCCGGCGCGCCGGCGGTCTGTGCAGTGGCCGCGACAGCAGCGCCGGCAAAGCCGATCAGCGTGGCGAAGATGGTGACCCGGCTCATCTTCTCGCCGAGGATCACGCGGGCGATCGGCGCGATCATCAGAGCGGCGCTGAATCCCATGACGACGGCCTCGGCAAGGGCGATCTGGGTCAGAGCGTAGAAGAAGCAGAAGGCCGAGATGACCTGTGCGAGGGAGCGCAGCGCATGGAAACGGATGGCCGGCAGGGCCGGTACGGGACGGCGGCTGGCGGCAAACAGGGTGACCATGATCACCGAGCCGAGGATGTAGCGCCAGGCGGTAGCCGTCAGCACGCTCGTGCCGCCCAGCATCACGTGCTTCATCACGGCGTCGACGCCGCACCCGAAGATGACGCCGAAGCAGACGAGGAGGATGGGGTGGGGCAGGCGCATGGCCCGGGTGGAGTGGAGCCGCGCGCCCGCTGCGTCAAGACGGCATTACGCGGCCGAATTCATCCCCAGCCAGACGCAATAGCCCACATAGGCGGCCAGCATGATCCCGCCCTCCACCCGGCCGATCCGCCAGCGGGAGGTGGCCGTGATGAACAGGAGAACGGTGGCGGCGATCATCACCCAGATGTCGAGGCTGGCGATCTGCGGCGGCACGTCGATCGGCTTGATGATGGCGGTGACGCCAAGGATGCCGAAGATGTTGTAGATGTTGGAGCCGACGATGTTGCCGAACGCGATATCGCTGTGCTTGCGTAGCGCGGCCATGACCGAGGTCACCAGTTCCGGCAGCGAGGTACCGACGGCGACGATGGTCAGGCCGATGATGGTCTCGGAGACGTTGAAGGCCGTGGCGATCTCGATGGCGCTGGAGACCAGGAAGCGCGCGCCGAAGATGGTCAGCGCGAGGCCGGCAACGACGAATAGGAGATCGAGGGCGATCAGGGGCAGGCTGGGCGCCGGGAAATCGGCCTGCGTCATACCGGCGGCGGCGTCGGCGGCGGCGGTCGACTGGCGTTCCTGCCGGAAGGCGAAGTAGATGTAGCCGGCCAGCGAGGCGACGAAGACCGCGCCGAGGAGTGGGTTGAGCTGGCCGTAAAGGACCGCGCCGAGGCACATCACAGTGCCCACCGCGAGGACAACCCCGTCGCGCTTGAACGTCTCTTTCGCCACGACGACCGGGAAGATCAGCGCGGTGATGCCGAGGATCAGCAGGATGTTGGCGACGTTGGAGCCGACCACGTTACCGACCGCGATTCCGGGGGAGCCGGCAAAGGCGGCCTGCAGGCTGGTGACAAGTTCGGGGGTCGAGGTGCCGAAGCCGACCAGCGTAAGGCCGATCAGCAGCGGCGAGATGCGGAACTTCTGGGCGAGCTGCACCGCGCCGCGCACCAGCAATTCGCCGCCCACCACGAGCAGCACGAGGCCAAGCAACAGGAAAAGAAGGGTCATTAGTCGGAGTCTCCAGGGGCGCCGGCCCGTTGCGCATGGATTTGGCGTATCGCGGAAGGATCGGGAAGGGCCATCCGGAAATAATTCGATGCGGCCTCAAAGCGCTGAAGCCGCTTCCCGCAACGGCCGAAGCGCGTCAGACTCGCGTCCGCTGACTGAGGAGGCATCCCATGGCGGAGCAGGCGGAACCGGTAGAGCCCCGCGACGTTCTGGACAGTGTGGCGGCGCCGATCGTGGTCTACGACCGCGAATTCCGGTTTGCCTACGCGAACGAGGCGTTCTGCCGGTCGGTCCACAAGACCTGGGCCGAGCTGGCGGGACGGCGGGTGGCAGACCTGTTTCCGGATGCCCCGGAACGGATGGGCGGGGTGCGCGCGCGGTTTGACCGGGTGATGGCGGGCGAGCCCATGCGCTCGGCGGTGCAGCCCTACCATATACCAGGCCCGGATGGCCGCCTGCAGGAGCGTTACTGGCGCTCGGTCGAGACGCCCATCTTCGGCGCCGATGGAATAGTAACGCACCTTGTTCAATCGACGGAGGACGTCACCGAAGAGGTGAGTCTTCGGCGGCAGAAAGATGTGATCGCGTCAGAGCTGGAACACCGCCTTCGCAACACGCTGGCGATGGTCGGCTCGCTGGCCATGCTGACCGGGCAGCACACGCCGAGCGTCGAGGCGTTCGTGGAGTCATTCACCGACCGGCTGGAAGCGATGGGGCGCAACCTGGCGATGATCTCGGATCATCACTGGCAGGGGCTGTCCTTCCGCACAATTGTCGAGGCCGAACTGGCGCAGGTCGTGTCGCTGGACGATCCCCGGCTTACGATAGGTGGAACCGATCTGATGCTGTCAGTGCGCGCCACAAAGTGGACGGCGCTTCTGGTGCACGAGATGGTGACCAACGCCGTGCGGCACGGCTGTTTCTCCGTGCCCGGAGGAACCCTGTCGGTCACATGGGCGGTGGACGGCGATGTATTCACGTCGGACTGGGTCGAGACCGGCCGGCGCGGGACCGGCGCGCCCCAGCGACAGGGCTTCGGTTCACAGCTGTTCAACCTGATCCCGAACCTGAGTATCGAGCGCGTGTTCGACGAGAACGGCCTGCGCCAGCGCACTAAGGTGCCGCGGCGGTTCTTCACGTTGGGCGATTGAACCTGCGCTAGGGACGCGTCCCGCTGCGCACGAACAGGGCCTGCGTGATGACCGCCTTCACATGCGAGGGCTTGAAGGGTTTGGGGATCAGGAAGGTCGGCTCCCCGCTGCGCCCCGTAAGCAGGCGTTCCGGAAAGGCCGTGATGAAGATCGCCGGAACGGCGAGCGTGCGGCGGATTTCGGCGACAGCTTCGGTGCCCAGTGAGCCATCGGCGAGTTGGATGTCGGCGAGGATAAGGTCCGGCTTTTCGGACAGTGCATGCGCGACCGCGGACGTATGTGTCGACAGGACCCCGGTGACGGTATGGCCGAGCGAGGTCGCGATCTGTGACAGGCTGGCGCCGATCAGCGGCTCATCCTCGATGATGCAGATGCGGCTCGCCGGGGTGTCGGCGAGGTCGCTTTCTGCCTGCGCGAGGAGGCCCGCGAGCTCGGTTTCCGGCACGCCGAGAATGGCGGCGCCGTCGGCCTGCGAGAAACCTTCCATCGCGGTCAGGAGCAGGGCGCGGCGGGCCGGGGGAGAGTTGCGCGAACGTCCGGCGAGAGCGATGTCGAGGGCGCGGAACAGGGTCACCCGGGTGATCTGTCCCGTAAGGTCGGCAAGCAGGGTTTCGAGCATCTGTTCAACCGCCAGGTCGCCCTGGGCGGCGGCGCCCGTCACGGCTCTGGCATAGCGCCGCAGATAAGGCAGTTGATGTTGGATCGTGTCAGAAGCTTTCAAGTCCGGCCCCGGTGTCCCCGAATCGCACTGTGCACAAAGTTCCGGCACACGGCAACGTGTGGTTTGGCCCGGGTTCTGTCGTGCACGTTACAGTTTGAGGGCTTTCGGGACGGATTCTCCGTCCACGAACCAAGGGGCGGCGCTCAGGGCTTGTTGGGCTGGGGCGTGACGCGCAGGTAGGATTTCAGCGTCTTGTAGCCCTTCGGGAAGAGCTGCGCGATTTCGGCAGGATCCTGAAGCGAGGGCACGATGATTACGTCATCGCCGTCGACCCAGTTGACCGGTGTGGCCACCTTGTAGCCATCCGTCAGCTGCAGGGAGTCGAGCAGGCGGAGCACTTCGTCGAAGTTCCGTCCTGCGCTCGGCGGGTAGATGATCGAGGCGCGGATCTTCTTGTCGGGATCGATGACATAGACCGCCCGCACGGTGACCTTCGGATCGGCGTTCGGGTGGATCATGTTGTAGAGGGTCGCGACCTTGCGGTTGGTGTCGGCGATCATCGGGAAGTTGACCGCCGTGCCTTGCGTTTCTTCGATGTCGGCGCTCCAGGTCTGGTGGTGTTCCAGGGTGTCGACCGAGATGACCAGCGCTTTGGCGCCGCGCTTCTCGAACTCGCCCTTGAGTTTTGCGGTGTAACCGAGTTCGGTGGTGCAGACGGGGGTGAAATCGGCGGGGTGGGAGAAGAAGATCACCCAGTCCTTTCCGGCCCATTGATGAAACCGGATGCGGCCTTCGGTCGTCTCCGCCTCGAAGTCCGGCGCGGTGTCTCCGATCAAAAGGCTCATTCGCGGTTCCTGTCACTTGATTTATGGGGCGAAACTAGTGCCTAACGAGGCCCGAACAACCATAGCTACCTGAAGCCGCCGATGAGAAATCCTCAATGCCGCCGGGGTCCGGTGCGTCCATGAAGCGGCTCATCCTGATGCGCCATGCCAAGACCGAGCCCTGGTCGGAGGGCGTCGACGACTTTGGCCGTGCGCTGACGCCGCAAGGCCATTCCGATGCAAAGCGCATGGCCGAGGAGCTGGTGGCGCTCGGATGGGGGCCGGAACGCATCCTGGTCTCCAGTGCGCGCCGGGCGCGCGAGACCTGCTCTGAGGTTGCCGCGGTGGTGACCGGCGAGAAAGTGCGGCCGATGGAGTCGCTTTATCTCACCGGAGTGCGCGGCCTGAACGAGGCCGTGACCCAGAACGATCAGGCATCGACCTTGATGGTGATCGGACACAATCCTGGCCTGCATGATTTCGCGCTCGCGATCCTGCGTGAAGGCGGCGCGGCCGATCATCAGGCCTCGCTGCGGCTCAACGAGAAATTCCCGACCAGCTGCGCCGCGCTTTTTGAAGCCGAGCGAGACGGCACATTTGTGCCCGCGCAGTTCCGTCTGATGCACATCCTTCGGGCGAAGGACTTCCGGGACGGCGACGCCGACTAAGCCGCAAGCGCAAAAAAGAACCGCCTCCATCCTGGCGGGGATGAAGGCGGCAGTCACGCTGTCGCGGCTTGGCGCGTGAGTGAGAGGCAGGGGGCCGCGGCAGCGCTGTCGGGGGCTCAGCCCTTGGCTTCGAGGTGAACCGAAGTCAGGACGGGGTCGGCGATCTCACGCACCGCTTTTGAGAGGGTGCGGCTCGTGCAGGCTTCGACGGCAAAGGTTTTCGCGAACGTCATCTCGGCATGCTCGGCGATGCAGCGATCAGCGACCTGGTCGCGGATATTCGCATATTCGGCTGAGGCGCCTTCTTCGGTGACAAGATTGGCGCGCGAGAAGTCGACTTCGAGCTTGAAGGTGTCGGTGGCGCCGAAAGCCGGTGCGGCGAGCGTCGCGGCGGCCAGGGTGGCGGCGATGAGGGAGCGGTACATGGGGCGTTTCCTTGATGGCTTTTTGGCTGGGAAAGAAAAAGCAGCACCGCCGGGGTCAGGGGCGTCCCGGCGGTGCTGGGGTCGCTAGGCGCGTTGCGCGAAGCGATTGTGGCGGCGGCGGCGGCGGGCGAGGAGATCGATGCGGCCTCCAACTTCCGTATCGTTCGCGGGCTGGTACCGGACAGGGGCGGTTCCGGTCGGGCGGGCGAGCGCCGCGACAGGGGCGAAAGCTTCGGCACCGATGTCGCTGAAACGGGCGCGGGGGGACATGATCAATTCTCCTTGTTGCTGGTCTGTGGGTTCGTTTTTGTCCTTGGCGGGCTCATCCCGCTGCCGACAACTTGCAGATAGACCATCACTTATCGTTTTTCAATATTAAATTATCGAAAAAAAATAATAACTAAAGAAATCAAGGGCATAAATTCATCGAATAACAATATAGACGGGGCTTCGGCGTCAAAACCGATCCTTATCGAAGGTCAATATGGATTGTTCAGCGCGCGGACCGGCACCGGTCGGAGCAGAATCGAACCTCATCCCAGACCCGTTCCCATTTCTTGCGCCAGGTGAACGGCCGGGCGCAACGGGCGCAGACCTTTACCGGGAGGTCGCGCTTGGCGACGGCTTTGCCGCTGCCCGGCTTACGAGGCATGCGTCAGGCCGAGATCGAGGCTGAGCTGGGCGGGCGGGGCGGACTTGCGCTCCGGCCCGCGGGAAGCGGCCCGGCGGCGTTGGCCGGTCGCCGCGATGCCGGAGCGGCGGCTGCCATGCCTGGCCTGGATGTCATCGGCGGCGGAGGCATGACCGGGCGCTCGGCGCACGGCGGCGATCCGGGTCCGGGCTTCTTCGGCTGCAGCCATGTGGTCCACCATCCGCATCGGATAAGTCTGCCCCAATACGATGCCGGCGGCGGAAAGGATCTCGGGCGGCGCTTCCCAGGGCGCATGCAGGAAGGCGTCCGTCAGCCCCGCAAGTTCCGGCACCCATTGGCGGATGAACGCGCCTTGCGGATCCTGATCGCGGGATTGTTTCACCGGATTGTAGATGCGCGGCGTGTTGATGCCCGTCGTGCCGGACTGCATCTGCGCCTGCGCGTAGTGGATGCCGGCCTCGAAATCCGTGAAGCGCGCGGCAAGGCGTTCGGCCGGCACTTTCCAGTCAAGCCAGAGATGGTGCGAGGCGAAGCCCATCGCCATGGCGCGCATCCGGAAGTTCAGCCAGCCGGTCGCTTTCAGCGAGCGCATGCAGGCGTCGAGGAAAGGAAAGCCCGTGCGGCCTTCGATCCAGGCTTCGAGGCGCGGGTCGGACGCTTCGGGGCGTGGGCGCAGGCCGTCATAGGCGGGGTGCAGGTTGCGGCTCTCCAGCGAGGTCTGGTCTTCCAGCTTCTGGATGAAGTGGCAGTGCCAGTAGAGGCGCGAGATGAAACTGTCGATCGAGGCCGCGAAGGTCTCGTCGCGCTGGGCCGCCTGCACGCTGCGGGCGCGGCGTGCGGCCTGCCAGGCTTCGCGCAACGACACGGTGCCGAAGGCCAGGTGCGGCGACAGGCGCGAGCAGGCTTCGGCGCCGCTGAGCGGGCTCGACATGTCACGGCGATAGGTGCGCCCGCGCTCTTCAAGGAAGGAGCGCAGGCATTCGACCCCGGCGCTGCGCCCGCCCGGCTGGCGGGCCGGGCAGTCGTCTGCGCCGAGGCCGAAATCTTCGGCGATAGGCCAGTGTGAGGCGGGAAGGGCCGGCGCGCGGAGGCTGTCCGGCGCCTTGCCGCGGGGCTCGGACATCCGCTGCTCCCAGCGCGCCGCCCAGCCGTCACGCGACTTGAGAGCGCGCATGACGCCGTGCTGGGCCTGTTCGCGCACCGAGATTCCGGCATTGCGCGCCCAGCGGCGCACCTGACGGTCCCGGTCATACATCCATTGCAGCCCGGTTTCCTCATGCGCGTGGATTGCTTCGAGGCCGTAGTCGCGGTGGAGCGCGGAAAGCACGTCCGTCGCGTGCCCCGTTCGTACGACCAGCCGGCTGCCGCGGGCTTCGAGCGCTACGTCGAGTTCGCGAAGCGAGTCGATCAGGAAATCGAACTGCCGGCGGGAATGTTCCGGCTGGGCCCAGTAGCCCGGCTCGAAGATGTAAAGCGGGAGTACAGGCGCGCCGCTCGCCGCAGCTGCCAGCAGCGGGGCGTGGTCATGGACCCGAAGGTCCCGTTTGAACCAGACGACATGAACACCAGACATGGAACAAACATAGAACAAAGGTTCCGGCGCTTCAAGGGGCAACCTCAGGCTGGACTACCCGGGCTACCGCCCTAACTCCCTTCTAAAAGGCGAGGGAGGCCGCCATGACCATAGCGATTGTCGGCGCCGGCATGGCCGGACTTTCGGCCGCCGAGACGCTGTCGGCACAAGGCCGATCCGTACGGCTGTTTGACAAGGGCCGGGGCGCGGGCGGCCGGATGGCGACGCGCCGGGCCAGCATCAACGGCGCGAATGTCACGTTCGATCACGGCGCACAGTATTTCACGGCTCGCTCGGAAGGGTTCCGGGCGGCGGTATCGCGTTGGCTTTCGGCCGGCGTCGCCGCGCCGTGGGATGACGAGGATGCGCCGGGAAAGGCCTCCGAGCGCTTTGTCGGGGCGCCGGGGATGAACAGCATCCTCAAATCCATGGCGGCGGCGCTGGACGTGTCCTGGGGCGCGGAAGTCAGCGCGCTGGAAGGCGGACCCGGCCGCTGGAACCTGAGGTTTGCGGATGGCTCGGCCGCTGGAAATTTCGAGCGGGTGATCGTCGCCGTACCAGCCGAACAGGCGGCCGTTCTGCTGGCGGCGGCGTCGCCGGAGCTGGCGGCGAACGCGAAGAAGATAAAATCCGAGCCGTGCTGGGCTGCCATGCTGGCCTATGACGAGCCGACCCGTATCGTCAGCCTGAGTTTCGAGCCCTCGGATGGCCCGCTCGGCTGGACGGCGCGCAACTCGTCGAAGTTCGGACGCACCGACGCCGAAACCTGGGTGCTGCACGCGCGGCCCGAATGGTCTGCGGCCAACCTTGAAGCCTCGGCGGAAAAGGTCGCGGCGCGGCTTGTGGAATCCTTCCGTGAACAGACGGGTGCCGGCGCGCCCGTCTTCTCGCAGGCGCACCGCTGGCGGTATGCGCGGGTGGCCGAGCCGCTCGGCACGCCGTTCCAGCTGGACCCGCAAACGGGTCTCGCCACTTGCGGGGACTGGCACCTCGGCGCACGCGTCGAAGCGGCCTGGACAAGCGGGCACTTGCTAGGATCGGAATTGTTACGCTAGAGAAATGACTTCAATCTCAGGTTTGTGAAAAACCTGTGGGGAAGTTGTAGGTTTCTCGGCATGGCAGCCGATGGGGAAGGCTTCTTCGAACGAGCCGGAAGGCCTGGGGCGCCCGGGCTTGCAGAGCCCGCGCCCAGCCGGCGCGCGGCGCATGCGGCCGCCTTTGGGTTGCTGCTGCGCCATCCTGGGAAATCTGCCTTGCAAACCCTGAGTGAGGGCCAGCGCCTCGCGTTCCTGCAGGGGTTTGCCCTGCTTGGCTCCGGAGGGCTGATGGCACCGGACCTGCTGGTCGGCGTCTGCGGGCTTCTGGGCGTTGCGGTATTCGGCGCCGTCCTGCTGTTCCGGATCTGGCTTTACCTGTGCGGACTGCGTGAGAGCAGTTTGGCCGCCACTTCGGGAGGGCCCCCGGCGGACGAGGACGGGGACCGGCCGGTCTACACGCTGCTCATCGCGCTCAAGGATGAGGCAGACACAGCGGCGCAACTGGCGGCGGCGCCGTATGCAGCCGGAATGGGGATGGCGCTCGCGGCGCCCGGCCGGAAGGATTGGCGCCGGGCGGCGCTGGCGGCGACACTGCCGGTCTACTGGCCGCTACAATCCATTGCGATGGGCCGGGCGCTGTACGGCCTCGCGAAATGTCCGAACTTCTGGGCGAAGACGCCGCACCGGGCGGACGCCGGGAAGATTGTTCCGGAAGCGTAACGTTCGGTGTCCGTTCGCGGCTTTGCTTTGTCTTTCTGACGCCGCGTGACCGCTTGGCGGACGCAGGCACCGGGCTTAGGGTGGCGTCCAAAGACAGCACCATCCGAGGGAGTAAGCCGATGGCCTATGACAATGCCGAGCAACTCGAAGAATTCCGTGTCGAGACGCGCAAGTGGCTGGAGGAGAACTGCCCACCCTCGATGCGCACGCCGATGCCGGACGACGAAGTGGTCTGGGGCGGCCGCAACGCGACCTTCAAGAACCCGGAGTCCAAACTCTGGCTCGACCGGATGGGCGAGAAGGGCTGGACCTCGCCGGAATGGCCAAAGGAATATGGCGGCGGTGGTCTCAACCGCGATGAGGCGCGCGTGCTGGAGCAGGAGCTGCGCCGCATCAAGGCGCGCCCGCCGCTGTTCTCGTTCGGCCTCTGGATGTTCGGCCCGGCGCTGCTCGAGTTCGGCAACCATGAGCAAAAAGCGCGCTTCATCCCGGATATCCTGAAGGGCAAGACCCGCTGGTGCCAGGGCTATTCGGAACCGGGCGCGGGCTCTGACCTCGCCGGCCTGCAGACGCGCTGCGAGGACAAGGGCGACCATTACCTGATCAACGGCCAGAAGGTGTGGACCTCCTATGCCGACAAGGCCGACTGGATCTTCTGCCTCGTGCGCACGGATACCTCGACCAAGCATGAGGGCATCAGCTTCATCCTGTTCGACATGAAATCGCCCGGCGTGGAAGCACGTCCGATCCAGCTGATTTCCGGCGAGAGTCCGTTCTGCGAAACCTTCTTCACCGATGTGAAGGTGCCCAAGGACCAGCTCGTCGGCCGCGTGAATGGCGGCTGGGATATTGCCAAGCGCCTGCTGCAGTTCGAACGTTCGTCGATCTCGGCCGGCGGCTTTGGCGGCACGGGCGGCTCCGGCATCCTCGGCCCTGAAGACTATGCCAAGCAGCATATCGGCACCGACGAGGCCGGACGCATCCTTGATGGCGACCTGCGCGGCCGCATCACCGATCACCGGATGTATGCCAAGGCCTTCTCGCTGACCGTGCAGCGCCAGACCGAGCAGGCGAAGGCGGGTCAGGCGGTCGGCCATACCGCATCGATCCTGAAATACGGCGCAGCCAAGATGAACCAGGACCGGCACGAGCTGCTGATCGAGGCGCTCGGCACCGAGGGTCTCGGCTGGGAAGGCGAGGGCTTCGACAAGAATGCCAAGAAAGTCACGCGCCAGTGGCTGCGCTCGAAAGGCAACTCGATCGAGGGCGGCACGTCCGAGATCAATCTCAATGTCATTGCCAAGCGTGTGCTCGGCCTGAAGGAGCACCAATAGTCATGTCATTCGTACTCACTGAAGATCAGGACATGCTGCGCGAGACAGCGATGGCGTTTGTGCAGGGCGAACTGCCCGTTTCGCACCTGCGCGCCTTGCGCGACAAGGGCGCAAACGGCGATGACGCCGCGACGCGCAAGAAGCTGGCCGAGCTTGGCTTCTTCGGCGTAATCATTCCGGACGAGCCGGGCGCCGAAACGTTTGGGCTTGTCGGCCTGGGGCAGATCCTCGAAGCGCAGGGCCGTACGCTGGCGGCGACGCCGCTGCTGCAGACAGCGCTGATCGCCGCGTCCGCCGTGCAGCTCGGCGGCACGCCGGCGCAGAAGGCGGAATGGCTGCCGAAGATCGCGGCGGGCGAGGCAACTTTCGCGCTCGCGCTCGACGAGTCGGCGCATTTCTCGCCCTACACCATCGCCACGGAAGCCGAGCGCGACGGACAGGGCTTCACGCTGAACGGCTTGAAGAAGTACGTGCCCGACGGTCATTATGCGGATGTTTTCATTGTCGCCGCGCGCACCTTCGGGGAAGCGGGCGACCGGCACGGCATCAGCCTGTTCCTCGTGCCGAAAGGCGCAAAGGGCGTGACAGTCACCGCCTTGAAAACGGTCGACAGCCACGGCGCGGCGCATATCAGCTTCGAAGACGTCCACGTCGCGGACGCCGCGCTGATCGGCCCGGCCGATCAGGGGGCGGATATTCTCGACCCTGTGCTCGACCGCGCGGCGATCGGCATGTCGGCCGAAATGCTGGGCTCTGCGCAGGCGGCGTTCGACATGACGCTGGACTATCTCAACAACCGCAAACAGTTCGGCCAGCTGATCGGCTCGTTCCAGTCGCTGCAGCACCGCGCGGCCAAGATGTTCGTGGAGCTTGAGATGACGCGCTCCTGCGTCGCGGCGGCGCTTGGCGCGGTAGATGCCGGCAAGGCGGATGTCGCTGAACTCGCGAGCCTCGCGAAAGCGAAAGCCGGCGAGCTGGTGCACCTCGTCTCCAACGAGTGCGTCCAGATGCATGGCGGCATCGGCATGACCGACGCCGCCGAGCCGGGTTTCTACATGAAGCGTGCCCGCGTCCAGGAAGCCCTCTACGGCTCCGCCAGCTGGCACCGCGACCGCTATGCGCGCCTCAACGGTTTTTGATCCGCCCTCAGACAAAATGAAAAGCGCCGGAGGATCTCTCCGGCACTTTTTGTTTGAGCGGACGTCCGCCTAGTTCGTGATCTGGTAGATCATGCAGACGCTGGCGGAAACCGGCTGGGACTTGTCGTCCGAAGGCAGGTTCAGCGCGTCGATATCGGCCTGCGTGATGGTGACCTGGCGGCCGTCGATCATGCCGGACGCCATCGGGGCTGGCGGCGGCGGTGGGGGCGGCGGCGCCATGGCATACGACTTGTTGTAATAATCGTAATCGCTGCCGGCCATCGACGACCAGTTGCCGAGGCAGGGGCCCGAGCCTTCCTGCACGACCATCAGCTTGCCGAGCTTCGATCCGCTCGCCTTGGCGGTGGCTTCGGCGCGCGCGGCAGCGTCCTTGACGGCGGCCTCATAGGCTTCGCGGTTCAGCTCGGTTGTCCGCTCGAGATAGGTCGACAGTCCGGTCGAGTTTTCCGGGCCGAGCGCCAGCGCGCCGGCGCGGGCGGTGCCGGCCTTGGAGACATCCTCGACAGTGACGCTCAGCGTCACGCGCGCTTCATAGGCGCGGATCTTGTCCGAGCGCTCATTGTCGATGCGGTTTCCGTCTTTGTCCTTGTACTGTTCATACAGGGCCGTGACGTTGACCGACGACTGGATGACGGATTCCTTTCCGGCGGCCTTCTTGATCGTCTCGTAGGCGAGGCGGCCGCGCTCGACGGCGAGCTGCATAGCCTTCTTCGAGTCCTTGTCGGTTTCCAGATAGGTGACCGAGAAGTTGGCGCGGTTCGGCGCGACCTGCATGTCGGCGCGGCCGAGAACCTCGATCACCGGAACGCGGGTCCAGTAAGGCGTGGTGAAGGCCTGGTCCTGAAAGTCTGGCGCGCCCTGCGCGGCGGCGGGCAGAAAAGCGGCGGCGGCGCAGGCCGCCATCAGGCCGCTGGTGAAACGGGCGAAGCGAGTCCGGTTTGTCATGTGTATCCCCACAAAGACGTTTTTGTCGGCTGCCGCGTTGATGCGGCAACCCTTTGACTATTCACGTCTTATTGTGTCGGCACAATGACCGCAGGGGCACCTCAGGAGTTCGCTTCCGATTGCAGGTGGGTATAGAGTTCGATGCCGATCCGCTCGATCAGGGCGAACTGTTTCTCCAGGAAGTCGACATGCTCCTCCTCATTGTGGAGGATCTTGCCGAAGAGGTCGCGGCTCACATAGTCGCGCACCTTTTCGCAATGCTCCATGGCGTCGCGCAGCACGGGGATGGCGATGTTTTCCAGCGCCATGTCGCACTTCAGGATTTCCTCGACGCTTTCGCCGATGTGTAGCTTGCCGAGGTCCTGAAGGTTCGGCAGGCCGCCGAGGAAGAGAACGCGCTCGATCAGCCAGTCGGCATGATGCATTTCCTCGATCGACTCATCGTGCTCCTTCTTGCTGAGCTTCGAGACGCCCCATTCCCGCAGCATCCGCGAGTGCAGGAAATACTGGTTGATGGCCGTCAGCTCGTTCTTGAGAGCGAGGTTGAGGTATTCGATGACTTTCTTGTCGCCTTGCATGAGCGGCTCCTGGGTCTGGGAGGTTACGGAGGTTTACCTAACCATATAGGCGAGCTGCCGCGCGCGGGCAATAAAAAAACCCAATAAAAACAATTGATTATGATAGTGAGACACACTTGCAAACGTGTGTACGCAACGTTCCTCAGCGGCGGCAAACCGATTGAAATTTCAGGCGTTTTTGGCCGTCTCGCCAGTTATTCGGCGGCGAGGACCTGCGTCTGCGGAACGCACCGGTCCATGTGCTCGGAGATCATGTCGCCGATCATTGTCGAGCATTTTCCGCAATTGAACTTGCAGCCGTGGTGCGACTGGACGGCGTTCGGGCTGCGCGCGCCGGATTCCACGGCTTCGCGGACGGAGCGGCAGTTGATTCGGTTGCACACGCAGATGATCATGAGAACTATTTGCAACGACTGCGAATGATTGTCAACTTCACTTTTCGGGCCCGCCAGCCGCCTGAAGCCGGCCCTCACGCAGCGACAGCCCTTGCCAGCCGGACGGGCTGACGTAGCATTTCGCATGGCTGGAACCTATCCGATCCGTTACCCGCGCCGGCAGACGTCCCGATGGTGCCTGCGCCAGCTCACCGGTGGGCTGATCCGGCAGTTTGGCGAGCTTGAAATCACCGGCCTCGAACACGTGCCGAAGACCGGACCGGTGATCCTGGCCGCCAATCATTTCGCCTTTACGGATGCGCCGCTGCTGCTCTACGCGAGTCCCCGCCAGGTCGAATTCATCGGCGGCGCCGAGCGTCCGAACTCACCGGTCTGGACCCGGATGATCCCGCAGGCCTGGGGCTTCATTCGCGCCTATCGCGGCGGCTTCAGCCGCTCGACCCTGACCGCCTCGCTCGGCGTCCTTGAACAAGGCGGCGTGCTCGGCATCTTTCCGGAAGGGGGCAACTGGGCAACCCTGCTGCGCCCCGCGCGGCCGGGCCTTGCCTTCCTCGCCCTGCACAGCGGCGCGCCGGTTATTCCGGTCAGCATCACCGGTTCTGTCACGCTCCTCGCCAAGCCGCGCGAAGCGGTGGGCGTGCGGTTCCATGCGCCGATCCCTGCGCCGATGATCAGCGAGAGCGGCCGGGCCAAGCGCCGCGCGCTGGACGCCTTCAGCGAAACGGTGATGGCCTCGGTTGCAACCGGCTTGCCGGACGCGCAACGCGGTCGCTACGCGGCCGACCCTGCCGCGCGGATTGCGGCCGAGGCGGTCTCTGCCTTTCCGTTCCACGCGCCGGAATTGCGCGGCATGTGAAACGGCCGTTTCAGGCCTCCCAGCCGAACACGTCTTCGACGCCGAGGTCGAAAACCCGCGCGATCCGGAAGGCGCTTTCGAGAGAAGGGGAGTACTTGCCGAGTTCGATGGCGATCACGGTCTGGCGCGTCACGCCGATCGCCTCGGCGAGGGCGGACTGACTCATGGGGCCGTGCTGCTCGCGCAGCTCGCGGATACGGTTGCTGATCGGCGGCGGTTTCGCCATGGCTCAGCCGCCCCGGCGGTAAAGGAAGATCTGGAAAACGTATTCCGCAATCTGGCCCAGCATCAGGCTGAGGAAGACCAGATGGAACAGCATGTTGCCATCCATGTTCACCGCATAGTGCCAGAGCGCGCCGAGCGCCGGCACGACCATCACATAGCCGGACCAGTTGCCGGCCTTGTCACCGATGATCTTCTCGCGCTCATCAGCGGGCGCGTTCGCCTCGCGCGGCGACGTCGCGGCGAGGGCCGACATAAGGACCACCGAGGCGATCACGATCACCACGACATAGGCAATGACGAAGCCGACGAACGGCGGCGCGGTCTGGCCGAGCGCGCGCGAGGCGCTGATGACCATGTTGAGATAGAAAGCGGCGCCACCGATCAGGATAGACGCCATCGCCCAGGCAGTTTTTTCGCGGAAGGGGATGTTCCGGAACGTGGCGGCGGGGGACATGGGCAGGCTCCTGACGTGTCAAAGATGTTGTACACCAGTAGATAGTCGAAGATTTTTGACATGTAAAGTATTTTCGACATGGATTCTTGCGCTTCGCTTGACGCCCTCCGGCGCCGCCTCTAGGTCCGCCGTTTAACCCTGATCCACCCGGCAGAACCTCCGATGACCGATCTCTCCATGCTCGCCCAATCCGCCAAGGCCTGGCCCTTCGAGCTGGCGCGCGCGCTGGAAAAGCGCGTGGCCGAGCAGGTGAAGGCCGGCGAGCGCGCCGCCGATGCGCCGGTGATCTTCGAAACCGGCTATGGCCCGTCGGGCCTGCCGCATATCGGCACGTTCGGCGAAGTCGTGCGCACGACGATGGTGCGCCATACGTTCGAAGTGCTGACCGCCGGCAAATATACCACGCGCCTGATCTGCGTGTCGGATGACATGGACGGCATGCGTAAGGTTCCGGACACGGTGCCGAATCCGAAATCGCTGGAGCAATATCTGCAGATGCCGCTGACGACGGTGCCCGATCCCTTCGGCACGCATGCCTCCTACGGCGCGCACATGAACGCGCGCCTCTGCGCCTTCCTTGACCAGTTCGGTTTCAAGTACGAATTCCTGTCGGCCACTGAATGCTACAAATCCGGCCGGTTCGACGCGATGCTGGTGCGCGCGGCGGAGAAGTATGACGCCATCATGGGCGTGATGCTGCCGACGCTGGGCCCGGAGCGGCAGGCGACCTATTCGCCCTTCCTGCCGATCAGCCCGAGCACGGGCCGCGTGCTTTATGTGCCGATGAAGCATGTGGACGCGAAGAAGGGCGAAGTGACGTTCACGGATGAAGACGGCACCGATGTGACGCTCTCCGTCACCGGCGGCGCCGTGAAGATGCAATGGAAGCCGGATTTCGGCATGCGCTGGGCCGCGCTTGGCGTGGACTTCGAGATGTTCGGCAAGGACCACCAGGCGAACGCACCGGTCTATTCAAAGATCGCCCGTATCCTCGGCCACCGCCCGCCGGAACAGTACGTCTACGAACTGTTCTTGGACGAGAAGGGCGAAAAGATTTCCAAGACCAAGGGCAACGGCATCTCGGTCGAGCAGTGGCTGGCCTATGCGCCGGACGAGAGCCTGTCGCTCTACCAGTTCCAGAAGCCGCGCGTCGCCAAGAAGCTGCATTTCGACGTGATCCCGAAAGCGGTGGACGAATACCTGACCTTCCTCGATAAGTTTCCGCAGGAAGAGCCGGCGGCGCAGCTGGAAAATCCCGTCTGGCACATCCATTCCGGCCGCCCGCCGCAATGGTCGAGCCCGGTCTCCTTCGCGCTGCTGATGAACCTCGTTGCGGTAGCTAACCCGACCGACGTCTCGCAGCTCTGGGCCTACATCACCCGCTATGCGCCCGGCACCTCGCCGCAGACGCATCCGCTGCTGAACGACCTCGCCGGTTACGCCATGCGTTACTACCGGGATTTCATCCTGCCTGCGAAAACCTTCCGTGCGCCGACGGACCAGGAGCGCGCGGCGATGGCCGACCTTGCGACGCGCCTTCGCACCTTCCCGGACGAGCCGACCGGCGAGAACCTGCAGACGATGACGTTCGAAGTCGGCAAGACGCATGGCTTCGAAAACCTGCGTGACTGGTTCAAGGCGCTCTATGAAGTGCTGCTCGGCCAGGAGCAGGGGCCGCGCTTCGGCAGCTTCGCTGCGCTCTACGGCGCCAGCGACACCGCGAAGTTGATCGACGAGGCGCTTGCGCGCTGAAACGCTGCGCACAAAGGCGGGAAGGAGCGAGGCAGGAGACATGACGCGCCAACCGGACCCTCCGAACGCCGGCCGCAGGCCGCCCAACATCATCCTCGTGCTGACGGATGATCTGGGGTACAGCGACATTGCCCCCTATGGCGGCGTCTTCGAGACGCCGGCGCTTTCGCAGATGGCGCGCGAGGGTTTCCTTGCCACCGACTATTACAGCCCCGCGAACATCTGCACGCCTGCCCGTGCCGGAATCCTGACGGGCCGGTATCCGTTGCGCACGGGTCTCGGCTTTGAAGTGATCATGCAGGGCGATGATCGGGCCCTGCCGCGCAGTGAAGTCACGATCGCGGCGGCGCTGAAGCCTGCTTACGCCACCGGCCTGTTCGGCAAGTGGCACCTTGGCCATCGCGCGCCCGACTGGTTGCCGACGACTTACGGCTTCGACCGGTTTGTCGGCATACCCTATAGTCACGACATGGCGCCGCTCTCGGTCTTTGACGCGAATGCCGGCGAAGCGGCGCGCGAGTACAGCTTGCCCTTCGAGGCCCTGCAGGAAGAATTCTACACGCAGGCCGAACGCTTCATCGAGGCCAACCGCGACCGTCCCTTCTTCATCAAGCTGGCGCTAAGCGCGCCGCATCTGCCCAACTATCCGCCGGAGGTATTGCAGGGAAAATCGCGCGTCGGCCCCTATGGCGACTCGATCCTTGAGATTGATGCGATCATGGGCCGTCTGTTCGCAAAGCTCGGCGCCCTCGGCCTCGGCCGCGACACCCTGGTGATCTTCACGTCCGACAATGGCCCATGGTTTGAAGGCTCGAGCCTGCCGCTCCGCGACCGCAAAGGCGGCTCCGGATATGATGGCGGCTACCGCGTTCCTTTCCTCGCCTGGTGGCCGGGGCAGGTGCCGGCGGGCCAGCGCTCGAACGCCATCGTCTGCGGCATCGACCTGTTTCCGACCTTCTGTGCCCTCGCGGGCGTCGACGTGCCGGAGGGACTAGAGATCGACGGACAGGATATCTCCGGCGTGCTGATGCGCGGGGCGCCTTCGCCGCATGATCAGATCCTCCTGTTCAACAACTTCGACGTGGTCGCCGTTCGCACCCAGCGCTGGAAGTATGTCGCGGAGACGTACTATCGCACCATGCGCGTGCCGCTCGCGCGTTGGGGGCATGAGGAACTCTACGACATGTTAGCCAGCGAATCCGAAAGCTACAGCCTCGCGCGCTACGAGCCCGCTGTGCTCGCCGACATGCAGCGCCGTCTCGCGGCAGCACGCGCCGAGTTCAAGCCCTACAATACGGGCGTACCGGATTTCTTCCGGGCCTTTTCCGAGCAGCTCAGGCAGCGGCAGGACTAAGTCTGAGACACGAAGGAATGTTAAGCTGCAAGTCTCGTCAAACGCGGCTATGACAGCTCAACTCTCGGGAGAAGATCCGAAATGCGTTCGATGATCCTTGCCGCCCTCGCCCTCAGCGTCCTGCCGATGTCCGGCTGCGTGGCCAGCAAGATCGTGACCGCGCCGATCAGCCTTGCAGGCGATGCGCTGGAGGCAACCGGCAAGGGGGTCGTGATGGTCGGTGGCACTGCGGTGCGGGTGACCGGCGACGCGCTCGACGGGCCGGATGAAATGGTCCGTCTCACGGTGACCTACAAGAAGGGCAGGGGCGAGCGGTCCGAGGAGCGGATCGTCAAGGCCAAGCATGTCGAGCGTGAGATCAAGAAGATGAGCAAAGAGGGCAAGGTCATCGACATTGAGGTCTCGCCCGTCGGCTGACCCCGCACAAGAAAATGCCCCGGAAGCGGATCAGCGCGACCGGGGCAAGTGTTCCGGGGGAAGACTACTCTACTGCGCCACTGAAATCAGCGCCGTCTTGGCTTTTGGAAGCTTGCCCATCGGCCAGCCTGCCCAAAGGTCGGCTTCGTGGGTCTTGGCTTTCAGCACAGCGGCTTCCTTCACATGGCCAAAGCCGCGGATCTCGTCCGGTACCTTTGCAATTGCCACGGCGAGGGCATGGTTTGCCGCCGTGAGCTCGCGCGCAATGCGGCCAAGATTGTCGAGATAGGTGTCGCGTAGGACGCGCTCCATCTTGCGCTCTTCGGTATAGCCGAACAGGTCGAGCTTGGTGCCGCGCAGGCCCTTGAACTTCGCCAGCACCTTGAAGCCGGTCATCATCCAGGGGCCGAAATGCTTCTTCTCGAGATGGCCGTGGAGATCCTTTTTCGAGATCATCGGCGGGGCGAGCCAGAAGCGCAGCTTGCCGCCCTTGAACTGGCTGGCCAGCTGCTCCGCAAACTTTCCGTCCGTATAGAGACGGGCGACTTCATACTCGTCTTTGTAGGCCATCAGCTTGTAGGCATAGGTCGCCGCGGCGCGGGTGAGGTTTTCGCCCAGGCCGGCTTTTGTTTCGGCGCTGCGCACTTCGCCCACGATGGCGCGGTAGCGCGCGGCATAGGCGGCGTCCTGATAGGCGACTAGACGCGCCGCACGGTCCTCGATCAGGTCACCCAGCGATTTCTGTTCCACATGTCCGCGCGGATCATGCTGCGCCGCGAGGCGCTCCGGCGCGGCGGCGGCGAGGCGGCCGATATTGAAGGCCGCCATGTTGTCTTCGACCTTCGTGCCATTGAGGCGGATGGCGCGGTAAAGGCCGCGCAGCGATACCGGCACCTTGCCCTTCTGCCAGGCATAACCGGCCATGATCATGTTGGTGTAGATGGCCTCGTGCAGATAGCCGACGGCGAGGGCCTCGGCATCAAACGCGCCGAACTCCGCAGCCTGGCGCTTCACGCGCGCCGAGAGCAGCTCGCTCTCATAACGTTTCGACCGGTTGCGGATGAATTCCGATGTCGGTGTAACGTCGGAGTTTGCAAACGCGGCCGTGCGGCTGGCGTCCATCAGGTTGAGCGCATCGCCGCCGGCGGCCACGACCAAGTCGCAGGCGATCACGCAATCGGCGCTGGCGGGCGGTACGCGGCCAGTTGAGATCAACTCGGGCTCACGCGCAAAGCGGATATGGCTCAGCACCGGGCCGCCTTTCTGCGCGAGGCCTGTCATGTCGAGTGAGGACGCGGCATTACCGTCCACATGCGCGGCCATGGCCAGCACGGCAGCAACCGTGGTGACGCCGGTTCCGCCCACGCCGGTGAAAAGGATGTTCCAGGGCTGGGCGAGGCTCGGCGTCTCGGGCAAGGGCAGGCCGTCGGCGTTGAACTCCTGGCGGGGCTGCGCCTCCCAGGCCGGTTCGCCGTCCTTGATGGTCACGAAGCTCGGGCAGAAGCCTTTGAGGCAGGAGAGATCCGTGTTGCAGGTCGATTGGTTGATCCGGCGCTTGCGTCCGAGCTCGGTTTCGATCGGCTCCACCGAGAGGCAGTTCGATTTGACCGAACAATCGCCGCAGCCTTCGCAGACTTCGGTATTGATGATCGTTCGTACACGGTCCGGCTGGATCATGCCGCGCTTGGAGCGGCGGCGCTTCTCGGTTGCGCACATCTGGTCATAGATGATGACCGAGACGCCGGGCGTCTCGCGTAGTTTCATCTGGACATCTTCAAGGTCGTCGCGGTGATGGATGGTCACACTGCGGGGGAGGTCCTTCACTCCGGCATAGCGGGTAGGGTCTTCCGTCACGATACGGATCGTCTTGACGCCTTCCGCTTCGACCTGTTGGGCGATCATCGCCGGCGTCTGGCCAGATTCCACATGCTGGCCGCCGGTCATCGCGACCGCGTCATTATAGAGGATCTTGTAGGTCATGTTGGCGCCGGAGGTCACCGCTGCGCGGATCGCGAGGCTGCCGGAGTGCGAATAGGTGCCGTCGCCGAGATTTACGAACACATGGTTCTCGTCCGTCGCCCAATGCTGGCCGACCCAGCCGATACCTTCGCCGCCCATCTGGCTGGTCATGTCCGTCTTCCGGTCCGGCATGAAGTTCGCCATGTAATGGCAACCGATACCGGCCAGCGCGCGGCTGCCTTCCGGCACCACGGTCGAGGTGTTGTGCGGACAGCCCGAGCAGAAGTGCGGCGAGCGCACGGTCGGCGAGGCATTCGTGCGGGCCGCCTCCGAGGCGCGCCCTACCCGGTCGAAATAGGCCGCCGCGCGCGAGGTGTCCCAGCCTGACGGCAGGGCGTGCATCAGCGCGTTCGCGATTTCCGGAATCGTCAGCGAGGCAATGTCGGACAGGAGCGGCGCGCCGTTCGCATCCGTCTTGCCTTCGATAATCGGTCGGCGGCTATCCGGCAGATCATACAGCGCGGCCTTCAGCTGCGCTTCGATCAGCGGACGCTTGTGCTCGATGACGATGACGCGCTCGAGGCCGGCGCAGAATTCGCGCACGCCCTGCGGCTCCAGCGGCCAGGGCATGGCCACCTTGTAGATCGTCAGGCCCAGCGCACCGGCTTCCTGCGGGCTGAGGCCGAGCGCGGCCAGCGCCTCGAACACGTCGCGCGCAGCCTGGCCGGTGACGATCAGGCCAAGGCGCGGTTTCGGCGAGGGCAGGATGACATGGTCCAGCCGGTTGGCGCGCACATAGGCCTGCGCCGCGGGCAGCTTGATCTGGCGCAGGCGCGCTTCCTTGTTCAGCGGCACGTCGCCCCGCCGCATGTGCACGCCGTCTTCCGGCAGAGCGAAAGTCGGCCGCTGGATGGCAAAGCGCGTAAGGTCGATATTCACCACCGCGCCAGAATCCATCGTATCGGCGAGCGCGACGAGGCCCGTCCAGGCGCCGGAAAAGCGGCTCATCTCCCAGCCATGGATGCCATAGTCGAGCACGTCCTGGATCGAGGCGGGGTTGAGCGTCGGGATCTCGGCATCCTGCATCGCGTATTCGGACTGCGAGGGCAGGGTCGAAGACTTGCAGTTGTGGTCGTCGCCGATCACAGCGAGAACCCCTCCGAGGGCGGACGTTCCCGCAGCATTGGCATGCTTGAACACGTCGCCCGTCCTGTCGACGCCGGGCGCCTTGCCATACCAGATGCCGAACAGGCCATCGAACTTCGCGCCGGGAAACAGGCCGAGCTGCTGCGAGCCCCAGACGGCGGTCGCGCCCAGGTCCTCGTTCAGGCCTTCCCAGAACTTGATGTCATGCGCGTCGAGACGTTTCTGCACCGCGCGCAGCTGCTGGTCATATCCGCCAAGCGGCGAGCCGCGATAGCCGGAGATGAAGCCGCCCGTATTGTGCCCTGCGGCGCGGTCCATCCGCTTCCGGTCCAGCGGCAGGCGCACCAGCGCCTGGATGCCGGTCATGTAAGCCTTGCCCTCGACAAGATCGTATTTGTCGTCCAGCGTGACTTCGCGGTGTTTCATGAGCGCGCATCCTCGATTCCAGCCCCGGCAGATTATTGGCCGAATCGCGTGAAAATGCTTGCCTATCTTGCGCGAGTTTTGCTACTTTAAGCAATAAATTTTCCAAAACTAAGGGGATGCGGGGAAATTGTCCCAAGAATTAGATAGCGTTGATGCCCGTATCCTGGACCTGATCCAGCGTGACGCGAGCCTGTCCGTCGCCGAGATTGCCGAGCGCGTGGGCCTGTCCTCGTCGCCTTGCTGGCGGCGCATAAAGCGGATGGAAGAGGCCGGCTTCATTCTGGGCCGGGTGACGCTGATCAACAACCACACCCTCGGCCTCGACTTTGAAGTCATCGCCAGCGCCAAACTCGCGCTGCCCAGCCGCGAAAATCTCGAATCCTTCGAGACGATGGTCCAGGCCTGGCCGGAAGTGATCGAATGCATGACGGTGACCGGCGCGGTCGATTACATGCTGCACATCGTGACGACTGACATGCACGCCTACGACAACTTCCTGCGCGACAAGCTGCTCGGCTCGAAGCTGGTCTCGGATGTCCAGTCGCGCATCGTCATCCGCGTCGCCAAGCGCACGACCGCCCTGCCGCTCGGCCTGGTTCGCCAGACGACCAAGGTTACGGACTAGCGCATGTTCGCCCGCCGCATAGCCACAGTGCTTTCGGCCTTGATCTTGCTGGTTTCGCCCGCGTTTCCGGAGCCTTCCAAGTTGGACCTGCAAACACAAGTCGACCGCATGCGGACGGAATACGGGCTGGTTGCGATGGGCGCGGTGGTAGCCACGTCGAAAGCCGGGGTGGTGGCGCTGGCGGTATCGGGCGAGCGCGCGAAGGGCCGGGTAGACCCCGTGCAACCCTCCGACGCGTGGCATATCGGCTCGAACACCAAGATGCTCACGGCGCTGCTCTATGCCGGACTTGTCGAGGTCGGGCATGCAGAATGGGGCGTCACCCTGCCTGAGCTGTTCCCGGCGCTCGCGAGCGAAATGGACGCAGGCTGGCGCAAGGTCACGATCGAGGACCTCCTTTCGCATCGTTCCGGCGCCGCGCCGAATGCGTCGCTGGCCTGGATGCTCGGCAGCAAGGCCAGCAAGCAGAGCTTGCCTGTGCAGCGCGCAAATCTCGCCCGCACCGTCCTGACGGCGCCGCCCGCCGGCAAGCCAGGCGAGTTCACCTATTCAAACCTCGGATACATCCTCGCGGGCGCCGCCATCGAACGCCTCGCCGCCGAGATGCCCTCGCTGATAGCGAGGAGCTACGAATTGCTGATGCGCGAATTCGTGATCGACAAGGCGCCTGCAGGCGCCGCTCTGGGCTTCGGGTTCGGGCCGCCGGGAAGCGGCATCGAAGGCCATGCGCCGGGACTTTTCGGTCTCGGCGTGAAGGCTCAGGGCCGCGGCGTCGGCGCGGACAATCCGGCGGCGCTCGGGCCGGCCGGCACCGCCCATTACAGCCTGCGCGGCCACGCGCTAATGCTCTTGTCCTTCCTTGAAGGGCCGCGCGCCTTGCCGGCGGCCATCCGCAAGAAGCTCCTGACGCCCTATCCGGATCAAGCGTCCGACTATGGCTTCGGCTGGGCCAATTCCATGCATGACGAGGCTGGCCGCATCTACATGCATGCCGGGTCGAACACGGTCTGGCTGTCGCAGGTCGTGCTGGTGCCGGACCACGGCGCCGTGATCATCGTCAACACCAACCAGTACACTCCAAAGGCTGAAAAGGCCGTCCGGGAACTGACCGAATTGCTCCTCCGCCACGCGAGCGGCGCAGCTGAATAGACCAGTTCAGCGCAGGTCGAAGGCCGAATAGTCCGACACCTTCACGCCCGGCAGCACATCTGCGCCCGACGCCTCATGCGCCGCGATACCGCTCTGCAAGGCCTGCCCGATGTCCGTCTCCGGATCTTCTGCGTCGGCCAGGATCATGGCGATAGGCCGCTGCGGCGCGGTGAGCTCCGGGCAGATCGCCTTGCCGGCAGGGCAGGTGACATCGGCGCGGCTATAGCCAAGGTCCAGCACGCCGGTGGGCAGGGCGCCGGCCTCGCAGGGCAAGTTGGCGCCGATGGCTGCGCGCAAGGCATGCCCGCGCGTGAATGACAGGAACGTGTTCTGCACGGATGTGCCCTCGACCGAAGCCGCGCCCACCGCGATCACCCCTGTCAGATCGCAGATGCCGGCGCCAAGATCCAGTTTGCTGAACGCCGTCTCGACGGGCTCGCTCAAACCCGCCGCAAAGATCGAGTCGGCGCGGGCATAGGTCCAGGTCTCGTCACCGACGAGGACATAGGCCGTAAACTCCGCGCTTCGCCCGGCGGCGTCGGTCCCGGTGAACCGGGCCGTTTCGCGCCAGCGGAAATCGGAGAACAAAGGCGGCGGCGGCTCCGGTTCGGGCGCCGCTTCGGAGGCGGGTTCAGCAACCGGCGCCTCCGGCTCAGCTTCCGCAGTCACAACCGGCTCGGGTACCGGCTCAGCCGCGGGCGTCGGCGCCTGCACCAAGGGCGCGGCCGGCATCGCGGTGGCGGTCAGCAACGGATCCTCGCCGATTTCGCCGGGCTGGAGGCGTAGCGACCACCAGGTCGCCCACAGCCCCAGCAGGAACAGCAGCAACAGCAGCAGATAGAGCCACGCCAGGCTGCGCTTCTTCTTCTCCGGTGGCGGAAGTTGGTAATAGTCCGTCATGTGCCGCGCCCGATTTGCCCTGGCCGCACCATACCCCGAATCGCGCGGGAAGGGACCAGAAATCTAACGCCCGAAACGGGATCAGGTTGCAGAGACGCGCGTCACATGCCCGTCCGACCGCAGAAGCCGGTGCTCTTCGCCGCCGGGCCAGACCTTGAGGTAGGTGATGAAATCATTCGGATCGATGCCCGTCTGGTCCGGCCCCTGGAAGAAGGCGCCGGGTTCGAAACACAGCCAGGCCAGCGGCCGCGCGGGCGTGGCTTCCGCGCCCGCCGCTTCCGTCATGTCGAGGAGCGCCCGGCGAACGTCCGCAGGCGGATATTGCAGGAACACCGAGTGGCAGATCACGGTCAGTCCGGTTGCCGGCCGCGCAGCCAGTTTTGCCTTCAGCCAGTCGGCGGCGTCCGCCTTGTCCACCTTCACGCCGGTCTCGCGTGCGAGGGCCATCGCGGCGTCGATCCGGGCGAGGCGCTCGGGCTGGTCCGGCCAGACATAGGACTTGAGGCGCAGCGCGGTGTCCGGATTCGACACGTCAATCGGGTTCTGGTCGCACGCCGCGCGGGAGGCGACCTGTGGCCGCGCTTCCAGATGCTCCGGCGGCTGAGTTTTCCAGTCGGTCTGGATCTCCACCCCGCTCGTGCCCGGAAGAGACCAGCTGGCCGTGCGATAGCTGAACCGGTCCCAGTTCTGGTTCAGCCCGGCGCTGGCGCCGAGTTCCAGAAGATGCATCGGCATTGGAAACCGCGCCGCCAGCTTCAGGAAGCCGGGGAGCAGGGCAACCGACCGGCGCACTTCGTTCGTCTGCGGAGGAGATTTCAGGAACACCCGGGCCTCGGACGGCGTAGCTGACAACCAGCATTGCGCCAGCGGCCAGATTCCGGCCATCGTCCACGTCTTGTCCCGCGCCGGATAGGCCGCAGCCAGATCTTTTGCCGCGCCCGTCAGCACGCTGTGATGCAGGTAGCCCGCAATGCGCAGCGACAAGGCATCCCGCCTCGGATTTGTCGGCCAGCCCGCCACCAGCGCCGCCACGGGTCCGCCCGCCTCGATGTCATTCGCCATCACCGCGCAGAGCTGTTCCATGAACGGAGACCCGAGCCCGCCGCAGAACACGGCCTGCTCGCGGAAATGGTCGACAATCTCTTCTTCTGTAGGCGGAGGGGGCATGCGGTCACCGAGGGATGGAGGATGGGGCTATAGCCGGCGCGGAGCGCTTCGCAGGTGATGTGTGGTGTCAGGCGCTCGCCGGTGGCATGCAGCGGCTGGCGCGCGCCATATCCCTCGAACGACCAGGCCCGCGCCGCGCTGTCATGCTTGAGGTAAGCCGCGCCGCCGGTCGCATACATCGCGCCGTCGGGCAGGGACTCAGGCGAGACAGCTTCCCGGTCCGTGGCGCCGCTCAGCACCGCCTGAATCTCGCCTGCGGCAAGCGCGTCCAGCTTGTCGATCGTCTCGCCAGCCCGCAGGTGTCCAAGAGTGATGAGGCCGTCGCGGAAGGCGCTCGCTTCGGCACGGCGGCACTCGAAGCACGGCCGGTGCCCGCCCGCCAGCGCGGTCGCCTCATCCAGGAAAAACAGCTCTGTATAAAGCCCGGGCTGCATCAGCTTGCGCTTTCTGTCCTTGAAGCTCAGCACACAGATGATCCAGCGCTTGCTGGTCCAGTGCCGGCCCTTCAGCGTCTGGTTCTCGCGGTGGAAACAGCCGCCCCGGTTTCCCATGAACAGGCCGCGGTCCGGCACAGCCTGCAACGCGCCAAACGGATCAACCCGGTTCTGAAGCGGCATGGGTCTCGCACCCCTGAAAGAAAAAGCCCGGACGATGCCGTGTCGCATCGTCCGGGCCGGGTTTCAGCCTTTTGGGCGACGCAAGGTTCAGACGCGCTCGACCGCCATGGCGATGCCTTCGCCGCCGCCAATGCACAGCGAGGCCATGCCCTTCTTGGCGCCGCGGTCCTCCATCGCCGCAATCAGCGTGATCAGCACGCGGGCGCCCGAGGCACCGATCGGGTGGCCCATGGCGCAGGCGCCGCCATTCACGTTGACGCGGTCATGGCTGATGCCGAGCTCTTTCATGGCGATCATCGGGACAACCGCGAAGGCCTCGTTGACCTCCCAGAGGTCCACGTCCTCGATTTTCCAGCCGGCTTTCGCCAGCGCCTTCTTCATCGCGGGCACAGGCGCCGTGGTGAAGTATTCCGGCTCATGGGCGTGGCTGGACGAGGCGACGATGCGGGCAAGCGGTTTCAGGCCGCGCTTCTTGGCTTCGGATTCGCGCATCAGCACGAGTGCCGCGGCGCCGTCCGAGATCGCCGAGGCGTTGGCGGCGGTGACCGTTCCGTCTTTCGAGAAGGCGGGCTTCAGCGTCGGGATCTTGTCCGGCATTGCCTCGCGCGGCAGCTGGTCGGTGTCGATGACCGTGTCGCCCTTCTTGCCCTTCACGGTGACCGGCGTGATCTCGCGTTTGAACTTGCCGTTCTTGGTGGCGTTCTGCGCGCGGGTCAGCGTCTCGAGGGCGTAGGCGTCCTGCTGCTCGCGGGTGAACTGATACTCGCCGGCAATCTTGTCGGCGAAAACGCCCATCGGGCCTTTCGCGTAGGCATCAGTCAGGCCGTCAAGGGCCATGTGGTCCTCGGCGCCCATCGTACCGTACTTGTGGCCCTTGCGCACATTCAGCAGGTGCGGGGCGTTGGTCATCGATTCCATGCCGCCGACGATCACGATGTTCGCGTCGCCCGCGAGGATGGCGTTGCGGCCCATCACGGCCGCCTGCATGCCCGAGCCGCACATCTTGTTGATGGTGGTGGCTTCAAGGCCCTTGTCTTCGCCGGACTTCATTCCCGCCTGGCGCGCGGGCGCCTGGCCCTGGCCGGCGGGAAGGCAGTTGCCCATGATCACTTCATTGGCTTCGCCCGGCTTAAGACCGGCTTCCGCAACCGCCGCCTTGATGGCCATGGCGCCGAGTTCGTTGGCCGAAAAGCCCGCAAGGTCGCCCAGAAGGCCGCCCATCGGGGTGCGCGCCATACCAACGATGACAACCGGATCTCTCTCAGACATGGGGCATTCCTTCCTGAAGTTTTTGCGCAGGTGCTGTTATCAGACTTAGGCGCTGCCTAGGCCGGTTCGTCAAGGTGACGCGCGGGTCAGCCCTTGAGGGCCGCCTCGATGTCGGCGAGCAGCGCCTTGTCGTCCGGCCGGACCTTGGAATTATAGGCCTTGATCGGCGTGCCGTCGCTCCTGACGAGGATCTTGTGGAAGTTCCAGGCGGGCTCCGCCTCGCTGCCCAGCGCGGCAACCGCGCCAGCATAGAAGGGGTGCTGCGAGGCGCCTTTCACGGCGTATTTCTTGGTCAGCGGAAAGGTGACGCCGTAATTGATCTCGCAGAAGGTTTTCACTTCTTCTTCGGTGCCCGGCTCCTGCGCACCGAAATCATTGGACGGCACGCCGACGATGATCAGGCCCTCGTCCTTCTTGTCCTCGTAAAGCGCCTGCAGCCCTTTGTACTGCGAAGTGAACCCGCACTTCGAGGCGGTGTTCACCACCAGGATGGCCTTGGCGCCGAGTGCGCTGAGATCGAGGGGCTTGCCGTTGATCGAGGTAAACTGCGTGGCGGACATGGACGGTGTCTCCTGGGTTGAGGGCGGGGCAGCCGGTTCGCTGCGCGCGGGCGCGCCGCACCCGGAGAGCAGGGCAGCGGCTGTAAGCAGGGCGGCGAGAGGACGCATCGGAGGCTCCACGACGATTTCCCGCGTGGATATAGGCGGAACTTCGGGGACGTCATCCCTCCAGTTGCGGATCGGACGGCGGCGCTATTTCTTCTTCTTGCCGTTGCCGTTCTTCTCGGGCGCCGCATCGACCTGGAAGGTCATCTGCATGTTGACGCGGTACAGGTCGATCTTGCCGTCCTTGATCGTGGTCGACATCGAATTGATGTGACACGAGGCGAGGCCGCGGACGGTCTTGGAGAACCGGCTGATCGCAACCTGGATGGCATCCTCGAAGGATTTCGGGGACTCGGCCATGATCTCTTCGGATTTCATGATGGACATACGGAGTTTCCTTCCCTGCGCTTTACGCTGGGTCAGAGTGCGCCGATGTTGAATTTTGGCAAGCCGGATCGCGCTTGAGGCGAACGGTATGTCTACTTGCGAAGCCGCAGTCCGGCTTCCGTATTCTTCTGCCAGACCACATCCGCATCGCCTTCGATGCCCACCGAGCGGGCGTTGACCGAGACGACCGGCGGCAACAGCTCGTTGGTCGGAAAGCGGATGCGCAGGCCGGTGTCGGTGAAATCCATCACCACGCCCTTGCGGCGATAACCGGATTCATAGGTGACATAGGCTTCGCGGTAGACCTGTACCCGCACGGGACGTGCACTGTCCGGCACGGACGCTGCAACGTGGTCCACCCGCGCGGATTCGATCAGCGCGGGCTTCTTGGAACCAAAAAGGCGGGGCAGGAGGGACATCGTGGGCAGGCTTCCAGCGGCAGAATGGAACAACTCCACCACCGCCGATGCATATTCCGCGCCAGTTAAAATGAAATTGCGGCCGCCTGCCGGATTTCGGCAAGCGACCGAGCATTCAGTCCGCGATTAACCCTTACCAGATGCGGATACGCTCTTCCGGCGGCAGGTAAAGCGCATCGTCCGGACCCACATCAAACGCTTCGTACCATTCGTCGAAGTTCCGGACGACGCCGTTGATGCGGTATTCCGGCGGCGAGTGCGGCCCGGTTTTCAGTTGCTGGCGCAGGGCCTCTTCACGGTACTTTGAACGCCAGATCTGGGCCCAGCCGAGGAAGAAGCGCTGGTCCCCGCTCAACCCGTCGATCACCGGGGCCTGCTCAGCCGCGCTGACCGTGCCGTCGCCGTCGGTATCGAGGCTCAGCTGGTAGGCCTTGTAGGCCATGGAAAGACCGCCGACGTCGCCGATATTCTCGCCAAGCCCGAGACGGCCGTTGACGCAGGTCGTGCCGTCGTCGAGCGGGCAGAACCCGTCATACTGGGCCACCAGCGCGTCCGTCAGCATCCGGAACGCGGCCTGATCGGTATCGGTCCACCAATTGTTGAGTGCACCCACCGCGTCAAATTTCGCGCCCTGGTCATCAAACCCGTGACCCATCTCGTGACCGATCACGCCGCCGATGGCGCCGTAGTTAACGGCAGGGTCGGCCGACAGGTTGAAGAAGGGCGGTTGCAGGATCGCGGCGGGGAACACGATCTCGTTGAAGCTCGGATTGTAATAGGCGTTTACCGTCTGCGGCGTCATGAACCACTCGGTCTTGTCGACTGTTGTGCCGAGCAGGGACATGTTGTCGTCAAACGCCCATTTGGCAGCGGCCATGGCATTGTCGAGAGCGTTGGAACCCACCACGAGCGTCTCGTAGGTCTCGAACTTTTCCGGATAGCCGATCTTCGGATTGAACGTGTTCAGCTTTTCGACAGCTTTCACTTTCGTATCGTCGCTCATCCAGGCCAGTTCGGCGATGTTCGCATCCATGGCCTTGCGCAGGTTCGCGACCAGCTTGTCCATCTCCGCCTTGTTCTCCGCCGGGAAGTAGCGCTCCACAAACACCTTGCCGATGGCTTCACCGACAATGTTCTCGGTCGCCGTCACGGCGCGCTTCCAGCGCTCGCGCTTTTCCGGCTGGCCGCGCAGCGCCTTGCCGTAGAAAGCGAACTGGGCGTTGTCGATGTCCTCGGGCAGCACGTCCGCGTTGTCGATCAGGAAGTGTGCTTTCAGGTAGGCTTTCCAGGTGTCCAGCGGCGTCTGCGCGCTGAGCGCGAAAATGCCCGGGAACCCGCCGCCAAGTTTTGCGGCATCCTCAGCCGTCAGGCCGGCGGAAGCCAGTTCGTCCGCTGTCGGAGGAATTTCCGAAACAAGAAAATGTGTCTGTGCGCCGACACCGAGCGTATCGAGCGCGGTCTGGACCGGGAAGTCCGAGGACAAGGCGAGGAGCTCTTCGCGGCTGAGCTTGTTGTACGTCACTTCCGGGTTGCGTGAAACCGTCCGGTCCCAGTCGAGCTTCGCAATCTCGGTTTCGAAAGCCATCACGTCAGCGGCTTTCGCCGCTGCGTCCGCATAGCCCGCCTGGCCCAGCATGAAGGTGAGCAGCTCCAGATACTTGGCGCGCAGCTCGACCGACTTCTCGTCATCCTTGAGATAATAGTCGCGGTCCGGCATCCCGAGGCCGCCGAGCGACATCTGGAAGATGTAGGTTTCGGGGTCCTTGTCATCGACGAAGACAAAGCCGCCGATGGGCGAGGCAAAGCCGACACTCGCGGTAAGCTTGGCCAGATCCTCGAGGTTCGAGACGGCGTCGATCTTCGCGAAGTATGGCGCCACTGGCGACAGGCCCGCGGCGTTGATGGCATCGGTATTCATGTAGGCGTTGTAGATGGCGCCGATCTTGCCTTCCGGCGTGTCGATTGCCGGGGAGGCAGCCGCAAGGTCGTCGATGATGAAGCGAACACGCTGCTCGGATTTTTCACGCAGCAGGTCGAACGAACCATAGCGGGACTGGTCTGCCGGAATCTCGAAGGATGAAATCCAGGCGCCGTTGACATAGGCATTGAAGTCGTCGCCCGGCCGGACGGACGTGTCCTTGGTATCGAGGTTGATGCCCCAGTCGCCCCAGACATCCGGCGCCGAAAGCTTCAGCTCCTGCGCAGGTTTCGCGGGCGCAAGCGCCGCAGCTTCGAGTGCATCCGGCGCGGCCACATCCTTGTGGTGCGCGCAGGCCGTGATGAGCGCGAGTGATGCGGCGCCAAGCAAAAGTTTCTTCATGTGACATACTCCCTGGGTACCCCGCCTGAACGGGCGGCGCGATTGCAAAACCTGAACTGGATTACTCTACTTACTCGGCGGGCGCTGGCCGGCCAAGGCCTTGGCCTGCGCTCGTGCCGATGAGTTCGTCTTCGTCGATGGTGGCATGGCCGGAATAGCCCTCACCAATATTCCGATAGGGCTTTCCGCCCCATGTCCAGGCAAACACCCGGCCCACTTCCGAGCCGATCGCATACATGGCGGGCACCATCAGCAAGGACACGAAAAGGGCAAACGCCACCGCGTAGGCCAACGACACGACCATCGGCTGGAGGAATTGTGCCTGTACGGACTTTTCGAACAGCATTGGCGCAAGGCCGACAAAGGTCGTCAACGAGGTCAGCAGGATCGGACGGAAGCGAGAGACGCCCGCATCGACCAGCGCCTGCACAGCGCCCGCGCCTTCGTCCCGGCGCTTGTTGACATAATCGATCAGCACCAGGTTGTCGTTGATCACGACACCGGCTGCCGCCGCGATCCCGAAGAAGGCAAACATCGCCATCGGCGTGCCGGTGATCGCCAGGCCGAGGATCGCGCCGCAATAGGCAAAGGGCAGGGCCATCATCAGCAGGATCGGCTGGGTATAGGACCGGAAGCCGATCGCCAGCAGGATATACATCGCGCCAATGGCCATCAGGACCAGCTTGAGAATATCGGAAAAGAACTCCTGTTCCTGCTCAAACCCGCCCGCTTCGCCGCGCACGACGTCCGGGAATTCCTGTTTGAACTGCGGCCAGAAATCCTTCTCCATCGCCTCCATGATGCGGGCCCGTCCGCCCTCGCCGAGGACCTCGGCGCCGACCGACACCGAGCGCACGCGGTTTCTCCGCACGATCCGGTTGATGCCCGGCGCATACTCGAAATTCGCAACTTCCGTCACAGGGATTTCGCGCCCGTCGAGCGTCCGTATACGGATGGCCGCGAGGCTGTCGAGGTCATTGCGCGCTTCCATCGGCAGGCGAACACGCACTTCCACGTCCTCGCCGTCACGCGCCATCCGGTCTGCCAGTTCGCCGAAATAGGCCTGGCGCAGCTGGTTCGATACATCCGCGAGCGTGATGCCAAGCGTTTCCGCGCCGGGCTTCATCGTGATCTGGATTTCCTCGGCCGCAGACGAGAGGTTATCGGTGATGTCATAGGCTTCCGAATAGGTCGCCAGGTGCGCCTTCACGAGGTCGGCCGACGCGCGCAGCCGGTCAAGGTCCGGGTGGCTCAGCGCAAAAGTCACGCCCGTGTCGGGACGGTTGAAGGTGAACTCGAAGCTGATCTCTTCCGCGTCCTGGATGTCGCCGGTCGCCTTGCGCAACTCGTCGGCAATATCCTTAGAGCGGACGCCGTCCGGCCGCTCTTCCGGCGGAACGAGACCGATCCATGCCTGCACGTTGGTGCCGCCGGCCACGATGGACGCGTCCCGGATCAGGCCGCCGTCGATCTCGGGGTGCTGTTTGTCGGTGATCTCGGTCGCCGCAATGACGCCCGCCTGCAGCTGGTCGCGCACCTCGACGACGCGCTCGAACGGCGTGCCGTCCGGCATGTCGATGCTGACCTGGATCAGGTCCGCTTCTATCTCCGGCATGAACTTGAACGGCACGATACCGCTCGACTGCAGCGAGATCGCAATCGCGAGGATCGAGAAGAAGAAGGCCAGCGTCGCGTACCGGAACTTGATCGCCAGTTCGAGAACCGGCCGGTAAAGGTTGCTTGCAAACCACAGCAGGCTGTCGGCGATCCGGCGCTGGAACTTCATCAGTTCGCCGGTCGGGCCTTCGAACTTCTGCTTCTTCATGTGCGCAAGGTGGGCAGGAAGGATCAGCAGGCATTCCAGGATCGAGATAGTCAGCGAGATGACCACCACGAAGGTGATCTGCTGCGTGAACACACGCGTCGGCCCGGTCACGAAGGCCCAGGGCAGGAAGGCGATGATGGTGGTCAGAACGCCGAAGATGATCGGCTTCATCACCAGCTGTGTGCCGATGACGGCGGCATCAATGCCGTCGCGCCGGCCGCTTTCGACTTCCTTGTGGATGTTCTCGCCGACGACAATCGCGTCGTCCACGATCACGCCGATCACCAGCAGCACGGCAAAGGTCGACAGGATGTTCCAGGACACACCCATCGTCGGGAAGAACATGATGCTCCCGGCGAAAGCCGTGAAGATGCCTACAGTGACCCACACAGCGACGACCGGGCGAAGGAACAGCAGCAGGACGATCATCACCAGGATGGCGCCGGAGAGCGCCGACGTGCTGATCAGGTCCATCCGGTCCTGGAAGGTCTTGGAATCGTCCCACAGGACGTCGATCTTCACGCCTTCCGGCAGGATGCCGTTGGCCGGGTCGTTGGCGCGTTCGATATAGTTGCGGAAGCCCTCGGCATACCGCGTGATATCCATGTTGTCGGGTTCAGGGATCATCACGAACGTCGTCGCGCGCCCGTTGAAGCTCGCCTGCAGCTTCTCGCTGACAAAGCCGTCGACCACGGTGGCCACATCCGCGACGCGGACGGTGCCTTCTCCGCTCGACTGGCGGATGATGATTTCGCCGAACTGCTCGGCCGTGTCGGCGAGGTTGCGCGCCGTCAGCTGCACGTCGCCGACGGGCGATTCAATCCGGCCGCCGGAAGAGTTCAGCGAGGTCTGCCGCACGGCATTCGCCACGTCGGAGAGGCTTAGGCCGAAGCGGCGCAGCGCTTCCTCGGACACTTCGATGCTGACCTGTTCGCTCAGCGTGCCTTGCAGCACCGCGAGCTCGCCGCCGGGCTGGGCCGCAATCTCGTCACGGACCTTGTCACCGATCTTGCGGAGGGTGCGCGCATCGAGGTCGCCGTGCACTGCCAGACCCATGAACCAGTTGCGCTGCTCCCAGCGCTCGACTTGCGGCTCGAACGCCGCCTGCGGCAGGTTGTTGATCTGGTCGACGCGCAGCTTCACCTCGTCGAGGAAGGTGTCCATGTCGATATCGTCGCGGCCGCGAATGTTAACCACGCCGAAACCTTCGCTCGAAACGGAGGTGACGCGGTCGAGGCCGTTGATGTCGGCCACCGCTTCCTCGATCCGGGTCACGATCTGGTCTTCGATGTCGCGCGGGCTTGCGCCGGTCCAAGCCACCGACACCGACGCGCCGGACACCTTCACGACCGGGAACATCTCCCGTTCCATCGACGAGTAGCCGAACACGCCGCCGGCAAAGAAAATGAACATCAGGAGGTTTGCGGCAACCGAGTTACGCGCAAACCAGGCGACGATCCCTTTCATTGGGCAGCTCCTTCAGCGCCGTTAGCGGTCTCGGCTTTGGCGACCTTTTCAGCATCAGCTGCCGGCTTGGGCGGATTGTGAACCTTCACCGTGCCGTCTTCCATCCGTTGCATCACCGTCAGGCTCATGCCGTCAAAAGGTGCCTGGATCGGGCTGGTGATGGCCAGTTCGCCCGCCTCGGCGCCTTCGTGGAAATAAGCGCCGTCACGGTCCGAATGTTCGATATCCACCGTGCGGATCGACAGTTTTCCGGTCTGCGGATCGCCGATGTAAAGCTGGTCATTGCCGCGCAGCGCGGAGCGCGGCGCAATCAATACGCGGTCAAGGCTGCGGCCTTGGATTTGTGCGCTCACGAACAATCCGGGCGCCATCGGTGCGCCATTGTCCGCGCCCTTGCCGAACGGGTCCTTCAGTTCGGCGATGACGTTGATCTGGCGCGTCTGCGAGTTGACGGCCGCGCCGGTGCGCACGATCTTGCCGCGCCAGGTCCGCGGTTCGCCGCCGACGTTTCCGGTGAAAATCACTTCCGGACCCGGTGTTTTTTCGCTGTCCTCGAAGGCGATCGGCAAGCCGAGGCGGCCGAGTTCGGCATCCTTCAGCGGCAGCGAGACTTCCACTGCATCATTGCCGAAAATGCGACCCAGTGACTGGCCGGGCGCCACCACCTGGCCGATATCCACGCTGCGCTCGCGCACGCGGCCATCGAACGGCGCGATCACGGCCGTGCGGGCGAGCGCGAGTTCGGCGTCCTTCAGCTGCGACTTGGCCGCGTCCAGCGAAGCTTGCGCCTCGGCCAGCTGCGGCTCGCGCCGGGCGAGCGGCGAGGCGTCCGTCATGCCGAGGTCCTCAAGGTCCTGCAGCGCCAGTTCGGACTCGGCCACCTCGCGGGCGAGGCGCTGCTCGGCCGAAGCGACCAGCGAGCGCCCACGCACCACGCCGAGCTCATAATCCTGCGCATCGACGCGCACGAGCACCTGGCCGCGGCGGATGAAGCCGCCATCGATGAAGTCCGGCGAAACATAGGCGATCCGGCCGGAGGTCTGCGGCGCGACGATGATCTCGGTCTTAGGGCGCACTTCGCCCTGTGCCTCGACGGTCAGCGTCAGCGCGACTTCCTGCACCGGCTCGGCAAACACGTTGAGGCCGGCGCGGGGCACCCGCCGATCCCCAGGACGAGGATGATGACGATGGGGGCGATGATGGCAATTAGGCGTCCCATGGGGATATGGCTCCTGCCGCTTACTGCGGGGTCTGGACTTCTGAGGGGGCGGGTAGGGCGGCCGCGGTGGGCACACCGCCTCCGAGCGCGAGGTGGTACGAAACCCGGTTTATAGCACGGCTCGCCCGCGCAGAGACCAGCTGGCTTTCAGCGGTCAGCCGGCGCGTCTGGGCGTCGATCAGGTTGAAGATGGTGATCGTGCCGCTGATATACTGGCGCTCGGCCAGTTCTTCGGCATAGCGCGCCTCTTCGAACGCCGTCGTCTGCGCCGTCTCCTGCCGCGCGAGCAGCACATCGGCCGTCAGCGCGTCTTCCACTTCGCGCCAGGCCGTCAGCACGCCGCCGACATAGTTCGCCACCGAGGACTGCGCCTGCGCGATGGCCGCTTCCTGCTGCGCCTTGAGGCGCCCGCCGGTAAACAGCGGCTGCACCAGCCCGGCCACCAGCCGCGCCGCAATCAGCTGCGGATCGATGGCTTCTTCAAACTCGGAGGAATTGGTCGAGGCCGACCCCGTCAGCCGCAGCGACGGCAACATCGCGAGACGCGCTTCCTCGGCGCGCAGGCCGGCCGCCACGACGCGGGCTTCCAGCGCCGCAATGTCCGGCCGGCGTGACAGCAGAAGCGCCGGGTTGCCCTCGGTAGCCATTTCCTCAAGCTCGGGGATCGTCGCGGTCGCGGTAATCTCGGCGCCGGGATAGCGTCCCAGCAGCACTTCCAGCCGCCGCGCCGCTTCGGTCGACGCCTGACGCCGCGCCGCAATCGTCGCTTCGGCGCTGGCCAGCGAGGAGCGCGCCGTGCGCAGCTCCAGCGGGTCCGACACGCCGGACCGCACGCGACGGTCGGTGATCGTCAGCACGCGGTCGCGCGCCTCGAAGGATAGAATGGCGATCCGTTCCTGCGCGAGCGCCTCGTTCAGCGCGATCCATCCGAACGCCGTCTGCGCCGCGATCGAAAGCTCTGTGGCAGCGAGGTCCGCCGCGCTCGCGGCATAGTCCGTATCCGCCTGCGCCACCGAGTTCGACACCCGGCCCCAGAGATCCGCTTCCCAGCTCGCATCGATGCCGAAGCCGTACAGCGGATCGTTGAACCGCTCATTTGTCCCGGCCACATCTGCGCCGGTCGAGGTTCCGCCCGCCGAGGCTGACGCCGACAGGCTCGGCAGCCGCTGACCGCGCGCCGCGCGCGAAAGGGCTTCGGTCGCCCGCGTCAGCGCCGCCCGCGATTCCAGCGTCGGGTTGCGGGCCAGCGCCTCGCCCACCAGCTGCGTCATTACCGGATCATTGAACTGGCTCAGCCAGTCCCCCGTCGGCGCCGTCCCGGCCACGCCGCGCGCAGCCCATTCGGACGGCGCATCGGGCACCGTCTCGAACAGCGCATTGCGCTCGTCGATATAGCGCTCGGAAGCGTCCGGTATGACGGCGCAGGCCGACAACATCGCAGAACCAAGCAGGAGAAGTGATTTTTTCATGCGCTGAAGTCAGACCCGTCTGAGGATTGCGATCCGATACGCCCGCACTTGCCGAGCGTCAATATGAAATTATCGAAATTCAATAATTTGTTATATTCAAGTTCCGCCCTTACTGCGTCTGTTACGGACGCCGGGGCTTGGCAGATGCCGGAGCGCGCGTTAGCGCCAGAACGGGGCCTCTGCCGCACGCCCCGCCAGAGGATGGATCCTGCAGGTGAAACGTTGAGCGAGGATGCAGGCCGGCGGTCGATGACGCGGCGGACGCGCGACTTCACCGTGCTGCTCGGCACCACGGCCCTCGTCCTGTTTCTGCTCGCCCTCACCGGCGCCCTCGGCCTGATCGAGGCGCTCAGCGCCCTTGGCGTCATCGCCTCCGTTGCGCTCGCCTATTTCGTCGGCTCTGCAGCCCGGGTGCCGCAGGGCGTCGCCGATACCTGGGCCGACAAGCCCGCGCCCGAGCCTGCCGAGCCCGGCCCCGGCCTGTTCGCCGCCCTGCCGCTGCCGGCGCTCGAGATCGGGCCGGGCCAGAAGATCATGGCCTTCAACCGCGCCGCCGATGATCTGTTCCAGCTCGCTAACCTTCCCTTTGCCCGCGCCAGCGCGGTGATCCGCTCCCCCGTCCTGCTCGCCGCCATCGACCAGGCACTGGAGCGCACGAACGCCGCCCCCATCTCCGCCGAGCTTGAAACCGGCCCGGACGAGACCTGGCGCGCCCATGTCAGCCGCATTCCTGCCGGCAAGAACGTCTTGGTGCTGATGGAGGATCTCACCCCCGTGAAGCGCGCCGCCCGCGCCCGGGCGGACTTCCTCGCCAATGCCAGCCACGAGCTGCGCACCCCGCTGACCGCAATCTCCGGTTTCATCGAGACCATGCGCGGCCCGGCGAAGGACGACACCGCCGCCTGGCCCCGTTTCCTCGACATCATGGCCGGCGAGTCCGACCGGATGAGCCGCCTGATCGCCGATCTCCTCTCCCTGTCGCGGATTGAATCGTCCGAACACGTCCTGCCGCGCGGACGGGAGAACCTCGCCGAGATCGTCTCAGCCTCGCTCGCGGCTCTGGAGCCGATCGCGGCTGGGAAGGGGGTCACGCTCACCATCAACGCGGCCCCCACCGAAATGCCGGAAATGACAGCCCACCGCGACGAACTGGTCCAGGTGGTCGAGAACCTTGTCTCCAACGCCGTCAAGTATTCGAACGCGGGCAGCACGGTCACGCTCAGCTTCGGCACGGCGCCCTCGCTCGCCGAGGCGCGCATCACCGCGTCGCAGCAATGGACCCTCAGTGGACGGATGACCCTGCTGCAGGCGCTCGCCCGCACCAGCGCGCCGGAAGCCGCCGTCTGGCTGCGCGTCGAAGACCAGGGCCCCGGCATCGAGCGCGAACACCTGCCGCGTCTCGGCGAACGCTTCTACCGCGCCGACCAGTCCCGCGGCGGCAAGATCACCGGCACCGGCCTCGGCCTCGCCATCGTCAAGCACATCATGGCCCACCACCGCGGCGGCCTCGCCGTCGAAACCCTGATGGGCCAAGGCACCGCCTTCGGCGTCTGGATGCCGACAGGCCGCGACGCCTGATCTGGCGGCCGCCTCAGCGCGCCGCCGCAGCAAAGCGGATGCTGACCGACGCGCCGCCGCCCGGCGCTGCCACGATTTCCAGTTCGCCTCCGTGGGCCGTTGCAACTTGCTGCGCGATGCGCAACCCGAGCCCCGCATGCACGCCGCCGCCCCCAGCCGCGCTGCGCTGCAGCGTGTCGCCGGCCGCAGCAAAGCCAGCGCCGGAATCCTCGACCGTCAATGCCGGCGGATCTGCAGAGACCCTGACGGAGACCTGCTTGCCGGCCGGTGTGAACTGGACGGCATTCTCGACGAGGCACACTAGGGCCTGACCGATCGCATCCGGGTCTCCGGTCACCGTCACAGGCTCGCTTCCGCTCTCGAGTCCAAGGTCCACTGATGCCGCCAGCGCAACGGGGGTGAGCTGGATCACAACACCGCGGGCAAGTTCGCCGAGATCGACCAGGGATGCTCCGTTTACGGAAAAACGCGCGACGTCGGCCGAAGCCAGGAGCCGGTTTGTCAGCCGGACAAGACCTTCAAGGTCAGTCTTCAACTGCGACACTTGTGTCTTTTCGCCGTCCAGCTCCAAACGCGCCTTCATTGCCGCAATGGGGGTGCGCAGTGAATGGGCCGCTTCCGCAATGAACAAGCGCTCGCGGTCCAGCGCTGCGTTCAGGGACGTCAGCGACTCGTTCAGCTTTCCCGCTATTCCGCTGACCTCAATGGGTACATCGGCCATGTCGATCGGCTCGAACTTCCGTCCGGGCCGGATCGCTGCGCTCGCATCAGACAGCCTGCGCATCGGCGTGATCGTCTGGCGCAGTGTGGCATCCAGGCCGAGCAGCAACACCAGCGTGAACGGCAAAACCGGCAGAATGATGTGTACGAAGATCTCTTCGGCGATCAGCAGGGGCAGCAGGCCGGCTGTGTCCTTGTAGATCTCGATCACGATGAATGCGCCCGGTCCGCCGCCTTCGATGGCCCGCCCGCCGATCCATCCGCCATTCTCCGTTGAGCTTGTCCAGACGTCCGGGAACGGATCAGCGGCAATCCCGATTTCCTTGCCGGACGGGCGTTTTGGTGACGCCGCGATGATATGCCCCCCGGCATCGGTCACCGCCCAATAGTAGTTTTCGGGATGGCGGCTGAAGATCCGGTGCCGCTCATTTATCAGGTCCCAGTCGCCGCGCCGGGCCGCTTCGGCCGCGTCCGTTGCAAAGCGTTCTGCCAGGACGTGCAGGCTGCGGTGGCGCAGCTCCGGCATGTCGCTGCCATAATGGATCGCCATGACGCCGCTCAGCAGCACGGTGATCACGGACGTCGCCAGAAGCGCCCGCCGCCGCAGCCGGTTGGCGAGAGACCATTCAGTTCGTGGAGGCATCCCGGCTCGCTTCCAGCAGGTATCCGACGCCCCGGATGGTGCGCACTTCGACGCCGCAATCATGCCGGTCCAGCTGCGCGCGCAGACGGGACATGGCCGTCTCCAGTGCATTCGGTCCGACCGGTTCGGACTGGTCGTAGAGCTGCGTTTCGAGATACTGACGGGTGCAGACCTTGCCGGGCCGCAGCATCAGCGCCGTCAGCAACTGGCGTTCGCGCCGGGCAAGGTCGAACCTCGCATTGCCCGCTTCCAGCGCTTCGGTCGCCGCATCAAAGCTCAGCCGCCCCAGCTGGACCTGGGCCCTCTGCAGGCGCGCCGCCCGCCGAAGGATCGTGCGGCACCGCGCGGCCAGTTCCTCAAGGGCAAACGGCTTGACGAGATAATCCTCCGCGCCTCGGTCCAGCCCTTCGATCCGGTCATTCAGCGCCCCGCGCGCGGTCAGCACCAGCACGGGGGCAGGGGACGGGCGCTGGCGCAGGAAATCCAGCCCGTCGCCGTCCGGCAGGCCGAGATCCAGCAGCACGAGGTCGAACCCGACATCCGCCAGTAACGACCGCGCGCTCGCAAGGGTCGTCGCAAGGTCCACGGCATGGCCCGCCCGCCGGAGATATTCGGCAATCGTCCCGCCAAGCGAGGGGTGGTCTTCGATCAGCAGGATACGGCTCATGGCATGACAGGTTGCCGCAAGCTTGCGCATTTAACCAGTGCTTTCCGCCACTTGCCTTGAAGCCCCGGCCGAAAGACCTCGCATGAACAGCTTCCTCAGGAACAACGTCCCGTTCACGGCCTATCCCTATTCAGGCGAGGCGATTGCCTGCAACCTTTGCGGCAGTGATTCGAAGACGCTGATCTGTGCGACCGACCGGCGCTGGAAAAAGCTTGTAACTGTTGCCTGCACGGACTGCGGGCTGATGCGGACGGACCCGATGCCGACCGACGCAGAGCTCGAACTTTACTACCGCAACGATTATCGCCTCGACTACCAGCTGGCCGGAGACCGGCCACCGAAATTCCACATCGTGCGCTCGAACCGCGAGGCCCGCAGCCGGGCCGCGCGCCTGGCCGGTGTCCTGAAACCGGGCGCCCGGGTGCTCGACCTTGGATGCGGCACCGGGGAGTTCCTGAAAGTTGCCCGCGAAAAGGGCTGCGAGGTCGTCGGCATCGAGCCGGGTGAGACCTACGCGAAGTTCGCCCGCTCCGAGTACGGAATAGATGTTATCAACGCGCCCTGGCAGCAGGCCGACCTTCCGCTGGGCAGCTTTGACGTGGTCACCTGTCAGCAGGTCGTCGAACACCTGCGCGATCCGATGGCCGCGCTCGGCGCCATGGTGGCCTGGCTGAAGCCCGAGGGCTCGCTCTACATCTCGGTGCCCGACATGCGCGCCAATTCCAAGCCCAGCTTCGAGCGGTTCCACTTCGCCCACATCTACGGCTTCACGCCGGAGACGCTCGGCGCCGCGCTTCGCCGCCACCAGATGGTGCCGGCCGCCGGCGGCACGCTGGACTCGACCACCGCGGTGTTCCGGCGCGACCCGCATCTCGACCCCGCCTCCGTGGCGGTGCGCGATCCCTCGCACGCCCGGCGCCTCGCCGAGACCTATGGCAACGATTCAGTCGCCGCCTACGTCTTCGGCGGCGGATATTTCAGCCACACGGCTCACCGCTTCCGCAAATGGCGCCGCGACACCTTCACCCCCAAGCAAACCTCCTCCGCCCCGCGAAGCGGCATCTCCGCAGAATAGCCCGTCCCGTCCGCATCATTCCGGAGACCGCCCTGGTCTGGCGAACGCGGCAGTTCCTCGCTATGGGCATCACCGTGCAACCGGGACGGAGTTGAGGGGCTGTGTCGACCAATCCGCTGAAGACCGGCCGGGTTCAGACGTCCCTGCCTGAGGGCGCGCTGGACAGCGTGCTCGCCGCGCACCTGCCGGGTGCCCGCCTCCTGAGGGCGCAGCGGCTGTCCGGCGGCGTGTCGGCGGATGTCTACCGGCTGGACATCGAGACCGCCGCCCGCGCGACCGAAAGCGTCGTCCTGCGGATCCATGGCGATCATCACAATGGCCACCCCGCCGCGCTCGAGTTCGATATCCTGCGCGCGGCGGCCGGTCTCGACCTCTGCGCCCCGCGCGCCCTGGCGCTGGACGAAAGCCGCCTGCATCTGCCGCATCCCTATCTCCTGCTCGAACATATCGGCGGCGAAACCGTTGCCCCAACGAACCCGGACGATCCCCGGATTGTCCGGATGGCCGAAGCGCTGGCCCGCGTTCACGCTGCGCCGGTCGCAGGCCTGCCGGCGCTGCCCGCGCGCGATGATCCGCTCCCGGAGCTTTTTGGCTTCCTGCCCCAGGACGCAGAATTCGGCGCCCTGCGCGCGCGCCTCGCCGGCATGGCCGCCGCGCGCAGCGATGGTCCGGCCACACTGCTGCATGGTGATTTCTGGCCGGGCAACATTCTTTGGCAGGACGAGCAGATTACCGGAATCCTCGACTGGGAAGATTCCGCCCTCGGCGACCCCTTGTCGGACGTGGCCTGCACGGCGCTGGAGTTGAGATATGTCGCCGGCCGCGAAGGCGCGGAGTGCTTTCTGCGCGCGTATGATCGCCTGCGCCCCATCGCGCCCCGCCGCCTCGCCCTCTGGCAGATATATGTCGCCGCTGCGGGCCAGCACTCGATGGGCGCCTGGGGTCTCGAGCCCGCCCGCGAAGCCCACATGCGCGCCACCGCCCTGTCCGTCATCCGCGAAGCCAGCGCGCTGGTAACCTGACGCCGCCGCCATCCCGAAACACCGGCGCCCGCGCTCGCCGGATTTCGGCCTCTCTACCACTATCCCGCCTGGGACGCGGCAAGCGGTTCTGCAGAGAACCGGGACCAGATGATGCGGCTCGCCCAATCCCTTCAAGGCTGGATCCCTCACCGATAAGTGAGTGACTAATTACACATTTCGGCTGATCCCGCGACGGATGAACTTCCACACGTCCCCGTGGACGGTTTCTGGACGGGGTGATCTGGCAGGCCCTCGCCAAAATTTACTATCAAAGGGCGAAACCCCTGTTGCGTAGCCGGCCGCGGGCGCCACGAAAAACCCCCGGCGCATTGCTGCCGGGGGCTCCTGCGTCCTGCGATGTCAGCGCGGCGTTAGCCGGCAATCCGCCGGACGTAGTCGTATTCGGATTTGCGGGCTTCGCGCTTGCGGGCCGGCTGGAAGGCGACCTGGGCGTGTTCGGCGCAATAGGGGCCGCAGTCGGACTTGCGGCCGCAGAAGGCGAATTTCGGGTCGGCCGGGTCGCCGATCGGCCATTTGCACATCGTGTCGCGCAGCGTGAGGATCGTCGCCGGCGTGCCGTCCACCAGCAGCGGGGGCAGGGGCTTGATCGCCGAGACGCGCTCGATGGCGAGGGCGGGCACCGGCAGGCTCGGCGCGGGGGCGGCCGGCGCGGCAGCGACAGCGGCGATCGTGCCATCCGCCAGGAAACGGGGCTTCGGCCGGGCCAGGCGCGGCGGGCGCTTGACGGGGCGGGACGGGGTGGCGCGGCCGGACAGGCCGAGGCGGTGGACCTTGCCGATCACCGCATTGCGGGTGACCCCGCCCAGCTGCTTGGCGATCTGGGAGGCCGAATGGCCCTCGGCCCAGAGTTTCTTGAGGGTGTTCACCCGCTCGTCGTTCCACGACATGTTGGAAGTCTCCCGCATCTCAGGGCGCGTCCCGTCGCTGGGTGCGCTTACCCCTATATGTTGTTGTGGCTGTACGCGCCAACTGTTCTGACACCTAGATGTCGTATCAGAGGCGTAATGAAACACAACATGCAGGCCCCGCTTTCCACAGGGTTCTATATCTTGTGGAGCCGTATTGACCCCGCGATGCCCCTCGCAAGTGCAGGCTGCATCGCTTATGTGCAGTAGCCATGGATACGATTCCCGCTGCCGATCAATCCCGCACCCTGCGCCAGTACGGCGCGTTCAACGGCCTCGGTCTCTGGACGCTCTATCAACGGGAGGTTGGCCGGTTCCTCAAGGTATGGATGCAGACGGTGTTTGCGCCGGTGGTCACGACGCTGCTGTTCATGACGGTGTTCAAGCTCGCCTTCGGGGACCGGGGGCAGCTGACGGGGGATTTCGAGGCCCTGCGCTACAACGACTTCCTGGCGCCCGGCCTGATCATGATGGCAATCCTCCAGAACGCCTTCGCCAATACCAGCTCCAGCCTCGTGCAGGCGAAGTTCAACGCCACCCATGTCGACTTCCTGATGCCGCCGCTGTCGCCGCTCGAGCTGACCATCGCCTTCCTCGGCGGCGCCGTCACGCGCGCGCTGCTGATCGCGCTGGTCTGCGGCCTCGTCATCCATCTGTCAGGCCTCGCGAACCTGCCGATCCGGCACGTCTGGCCGATCCTCTGGTTCTCTCTCAGCAGCGCCATCATCCTCGGCGCCCTCGGCATCGCCGGCGGCATCTGGGCCGACAAGTTCGACCACCTCGCGGCGGTCACCAACTTCGTCATCGTGCCGCTGACCTTCCTCTCCGGCACGTTCTACGACGTGAAGGTGATGGTCGAGCCGTTTGAATCGATCGCCCATTTCAATCCGATTTTCTACATGATCGACGGCTACCGTTACGGCCATATCGGCGTCGCCAACGGATCGCTGCAAATCGGTGTAATCTATACAGGATTGCTCGCCCTCGGCTCGACGGTTGGCGTCTGGGCGATGTTCCGGAACGGCTACAAGCTGAAGGCCTGAGGCCGGGAAGAATCTCCCCTACCGGGCGACCTGCTCATTTTTCGCCACATTTCGGCGTCATCCGGCTGGGGCGGAGGGTGAATACACCCCCGGACACGGTGATGGAGAACCCCACATGAACTTCAAGAAGATCCTTTCTGGCGGGCTGTTGCTTGCCGCGTTGAGTGTTTCCGCGTGCATGAACATTCCGAACGACATGACCGTTGCGGAGTATTGCGCCAATCCGAAAAAGGCCGACGAGAATGTCTGCCGCCTGAAGGTCGAGATCGATGGCACGTCCACCGCGCTCGCCTCCACCGACATGCGTCTGGCCGACGCCCTGAAGCTGACGGCCAACGCCCAGGCCACCGCCGACTCCGCCAAGGCCGATGCCGCCGCCGCGATGGCGAAAGCCGAAGAGGCCCTGGCAGACACGATGGTCTGCGAGACCACCACGGTCCAGAAGTCCAGCACCGGCTCCTGCCGCGAAGGCTACACGCTGACCAGCTGCAACCAGACGCGCTACACCTACCGCGCCGGCGGCCCGTCGATCCTGCGTGAGATCAACGACCAGCAATGCCGCTTCAACGACCGCGTCCTCGAGATGCAGGTGCGCTGCTGCGGTACGGCGAGCTCGGTGCCCCAGCCGGAAGACGCAGTGGTCGACGCCGGCGAGGCTGAAACCTATGCCCCGGTCACGGCCCCTGAGGCTGAAGTGACCCCGGCCCCCGTTTCGCCGTAAGCCTTCCCTGCCTCAAGGCAGTCCAGAAACCGTCCACACAAGCGTGTGGACGGTTTTTTGTTGCGCGGGACCCCGCCATGCCCGCCCGCATAAAAACTTCGTCATGTTGGAAGCAAACCGGCGCCTGCTTCCTAAGTGAAAGATCCGGCACACGCTGATAAGCGGCTGGCCGGTTCAACAAAACGGAGGAGTATTTCCATGAAGAGACTTATTGCCATCGCAGCTCTCGCTGCCGCCTTCGCCGCCCCGGCGGCGCTGGCCGACCATCACGGCGCCAAGAAGACGTTCGCGGATCTCGACGCTGATTCCAGCGGCGGCGTCACGCTGGCCGAAATCCAGGCCACCAAGCCGGAAATGACGGCCGAGAAGTTCGCGAAGTATGACACCGACGGGAGCGGCGACATCAGCGCCGCCGAACACGACGCCTGGAAGGCCGCCAAGGCGGCCAAGGCCGACAAGAAGAAGGACGGCGACAAGGCGAGCTACTGACGCCCTGAAGACCCATCCTGACCGAAGCCCCCGGCGTTCCGCGCCGGGGGTGTTTCTTTGGCGCCACGCGCCTCCCGGCCCGCGGCCTCTCTCGGGCGATTGCAGTTCAATCGCTTGTCCTCGCGAGTTCGGAAATTCGCTCTGCGAATTCTTTTCCACAACGAAGAAAGGCGCGGTGCCTTTTGAGGGGCGCCGCGCCTTCCATGGTGTTTCGAATCGGGCTACCGATTACTAGTGCTAGCACTCGGAGACGCTCTTCGGAGACACCGGGTTTTTTTCCGGCCCACTTTCGCGGCCCTTCCATCACCCTTCCGCATCTAAACGTTCGCCCTGGCAGGCGCACGCTCCTTTTGCGGTGCCTTGTCTCGCGCGCAGCCGGGGGGCCGCTTGCAGTTTCAAGGACTTTGGCCGCTCCTCCCGTCCATCTCTGGCGCTTCACCGTTGGTCACACTCGTCCGTTCCGCGCCCTTGCGGGCACAGTCCTTCTTCGTACTCCCTGATGGAGCTTTCGGGCTCTTGGCCACCGTAGTTCGGGTTTGCGCCCCGGTTACGGCGTACGGCTCCCATCTCGCGGGTCTAGCTCCCGCTGCCATGGGCCATCGCCTGTTTTTATCCCGTGCATCCTGCCTGGCCTTTCGCGCGCCCGGTCTCCCGGCTCTGCTCCTGGCCCGGCCCTCTTCATGGGGGCGATGGGCTCGCCTTCGCTCCACTTTGCGGGTTGTCTCCCGCCGGGATTTCGTTGGCTTGACGTAACGATCTCACCAAATCTGGTGTGAGTCGAGAGGGTGATTCGCGTTTCGCGCGATAAATTTCACAGTTTTAAGACAGTTGTGGAATTGGTGCACTTGCGAGGATCAGAAATCGCACTGCGATTTCCCGATCAAGGCCGCGCGCCGGCAGGCGCGTGGCGAGAATAATCTGTAGGCGGACTATCTTGCCGCCCAGTCGCCAAACAAATCCATCGTCTCTTCACTCGACCGCTTCCCGCGCAGGCGGTCGAAGCAGGGGTGGGGGATGAGGGCGCCGGAGGGGAGGACTTCCGAGACGGCGGTGCCGCCGTGCCTGGGCCTCGAGACGCGGATCGGGGCGCTGCACTGGGGGCAGCGCTCGTCCCAGCCCTGGGGCGGCGGGGGCTCGGCGGTGTCGGGGCGGAAGTAGACCGTCGCGGCGACCTTCGAGCGCTCCGGCCGGTCACTCGCATTGCGGAAGTGTTCCTTGCGGTGAATCCACATCTGGGGGCTCTCCTCGCTTCGGCGCTAGGGATAGCAGGGAGGGGTTAAAGAGGGGTGAGGCGGACGCGGCCCGTCAAGAAAATGCCGATATCGAGTGCGAAGCGCTTACTGGTTGCTCAAAGCAACTGCGCTTTCTTTAAATCCCCAAATCCTGCTCTCTCAGCCGCTTCAGTTCATCCCTGAGCCTTGCCGCGTCCTCAAACTCCAAATTTGCCGCCGCTTCCCGCATCTGTTTTTCGACTTGCGCGATGACGGCCTTAAGATTGTGACCAGATTCACCCGAGAGTGGCAAGGGCTTTGCTTCGGCGACACCGCGTTCGCGGGCACGGCGGCTGCGTGAGGCGGAGGGCTTGTCGCCGAGTTCGCCGAGGATGTCGGAGACCTCGCGGATGATGGTGGTCGGCGTGATGCCGTGTTCCAGGTTGTAGGCGTGCTGCTTCTCGCGTCGGCGGCGGGTCTCCTCCATCGCGCGTTCCATCGAGCCGGTGATACGGTCCGCATACAGAACAACCCGGGCTTCCGAGTTGCGCGCGGCGCGGCCGATGGTCTGCACGAGCGAGGTTTCCGAGCGCAGGAACCCCTCCTTGTCGGCGTCGAGGATGCCGACGAAGGCGCATTCCGGAATGTCGAGCCCCTCGCGCAAGAGGTTGATGCCGACGAGCACGTCGAACACACCGAGCCGCAAGTCGCGGATGATCTCGATGCGCTCGATCGTGTCGATGTCGGAGTGCATGTAGCGCACGCGCACGCCGTTCTCATGCAGGAAGTCCGTCAGGTTTTCCGCCATCTTCTTCGTCAGTGTCGTGATCAGCGAGCGGAAGCCGAGCGCGGCGACGGCCTTCACTTCAGCCATCACGTCATCGACCTGGTTGGCGCCGTCCGTTGACACGGGGCGCACCTCGACCGGCGGGTCGATCAGGCCGGTGGGGCGGATGACCTGCTCCGTGAACACGCCGCCCGTGCGCTCCAGCTCCCATTTGCCGGGCGTGGCGGAGACGTGGACGGTCTGCGGGCGCATCGCGTCCCATTCCTCGAACTTGAGGGGGCGGTTGTCGATGCAGGAGGGCAGGCGGAAGCCGTATTCGGCGAGCGTGGACTTGCGCGAGAAGTCGCCTTTGAACATCGCGCCGATCTGCGGGATCGTCTGGTGCGACTCGTCGGTGAAGACGAGGGCGTTCTGCGGCAGGTATTCGAACAGGGTCGGCGGCGGCTCGCCGGGCTTGCGGCCGGTGAGGTAGCGGGAATAGTTCTCGATGCCGTTGCATGAGCCGGTGGCGGCCATCATCTCGATGTCATACTGGCAGCGCTGGGCGATGCGCTGCGCCTCGATCAACTTGCCGTGCTTCTCGAAGTGCGCGATCGTGGCTTTCAGTTCCTGCTTGATCGATTCTACCGCCTGCGTCAGCGTCGGCCGCGGCGTCACATAGTGGCTGTTCGCATAGATCTTGATGGCCGGCAGTTTCTGCAGTGTACGTCCCGTCAGCGGATCGAACTCGACGATGGATTCCAGTTCGTCGCCGAAGAAGGAGAGCTTCCAGGCGCGGTCCTCATAGTGGGCGGGGAAGATGTCGAGCACGTCGCCCTTGAGGCGGAAGGTGCCGCGGCCGAAGGCAACATCGTTGCGGGTATACTGGTTGGCGACGAGGCGCTCGGCGACGGCGCGCGGGTCGATCCGGTCGCCGGCGTTGAGGGTGAAGGTCATCGAGGTGTAGGACTCGACCGAGCCGATACCATAGAGGCAGGAGACCGAGGCGACGATGATCACGTCGTCGCGCTCCAGGATGGCGCGCGTGGCAGAGTGGCGCATCCGGTCGATGGCCTCGTTGATCGAGCTTTCCTTCTCGATGTAAAGATCCGCACGCGGAACATACGCCTCGGGCTGGTAATAGTCGTAATACGAGACGAAATACTCGACCGCATTGTCCGGGAAGAAGGACTTGAACTCGCCGTAGAGCTGGGCCGCGAGCGTCTTGTTGGGCGCGAGGATCAGCGCGGGGCGCTGGGTCGCCTCGATGATCTTGGCCATGGTGAAGGTCTTGCCCGTGCCGGTCGCGCCGAGGAGAACCTGGTCGCGCTCGCCGCTCGCGATGCCGCCCACGAGTTCTGGGATGGCGGTGCGCTGGTCGCCGGCGGGCTGGTAGTCCGCCTGCACGCGGAAGCGGCGCCCGCCCTCGAGCTTGACCCAGGCGCGGTCCGGCCGATGGGGCGTCCACTGGTCGGAGGGCAGGGCGCCGGCGGCGTCCTTCGCGAAGCCGTCAAAGCTGAAGGCAGCGGAGGCGTCGGCGACGCCGCGGGCAGGTGGTTTGGAGGGGCGGGCCATAGGCCAAGGATATGGGCGGCGCGGGGGGCGGTGTCCAGAGTATTCTTGTTTTGTTCGGAAGCGGGGGGCTTTGGAGCGACCGGTTAAATCCCGCCCTACGCGGCTTTCGGGCCGTCTTCTTCCAGTTGTTCCATCAGGATCGCGCGGGCGCGGTTGACGCGGCTTTTCATGGTGCCAGGGGCGCAAGCGCAGAGGGCGGCAGCTTCGTCATAGGAGAAGCCCTGGCCGAGAACGAGGCCGATGGCATCGGCCATGTCGGGCGGCAGGCGGGCGATGTGGGCGAGGAGGCTGGCGGCCTCGGCGGCGTCCTCCGGGGTGCGGGTGTCGACCAGCAGGTCGCTGATCGCGTCGTCCGTCAGGTCGGTCAGGCGGCGGTCGCGGCGCAGTCGCTGCAGCCACTCATTGCGCAGGATACGGAAGATCCACGGCCGGAACGGGCGGGAGGAATCGTAGCTCGCAAAGGCATCCAGCGCCCGCACGAAGGCATCCTGCACGCAGTCGTCGGCAAGGTTTGCGTCCCCCGTGAGGCTGCGGGCATAGGTGCGCAGGGCCGGCATGCACTCTTCGGCGAGGGTGGCAAACAGGCCGTCCCGGGCCCGTGTCTGCGCGGCGGCAAGACGCTTGATGGCGGTTTCCGGGGCAAGGCCCGGCGGGGGAAGGAGCGGGCGGCGCGCGGCGTCGGCCATTTCGGGGGTCCATCTGGAGTTAACCCTTAAATGGACCTTAAAGTTTAACCATTGGTTAGCTGAAGGTCTTCGTGGGCCTGTTGCAGCCACTGCAGGCGGCGCGGGAAATTCGATGAAATTTCAAGGTTCGCGCAAACCGTAACTCCATCCCTCTGTGTCAGAACGGGCCGTAACGATGTGGCACGGCGCGCGTTCGGCGTCCGTCCACGGATAATACGTGAAGGGTGAGTACCATGGCCAAGACAATCCTCGTGATCGACGATGATCCGACCCAGCGCCGCCTGCTGCAGGCCGCCGTGGAGAAGGCAGGCTTTGCCTGCCGCACCGCGCCGGACGGCGAGACCGGGATCGCGATGTCCTGCGACACGCGCGAGGCGATTGACGTGGTGCTGCTGGACCTGACGATGCCCGGGCTTTCTGGCATGGAGACGCTGGACAAGCTGGCCGAGCGCCGGGCCGACCTGCCGGTGATCATGCTGACCGCGACGAGCGGGATAGACACGATCGTGCAATCGATGCGGCGCGGGGCGGTGGACTTTATCGTCAAGCCGGCAAATCCTGAACGCGTGGTCGTCAGTATCCGGAACGCCCTGAAGATGCAGAGCCTGACCGGCGAAGTGAAACGCCTGTCGCGCAAGGCCGAAGGCGGCATGAAATTCGACGACATGATCGCCTCGGCCCCCTCGATGCGCGGCGTGCTGCGCATGGCGGAGCGGGCGGCGACGTCGGACATTCCGGTGCTGATCCTCGGGGAGAGCGGCGTCGGTAAAGAAGTGATGGCGCGCTGCATCCAGGGCGCCTCGACCCGCGCGGGCAAGCCGTTCGTGACGGTGAACTGCGGCGCGATCCCGGAAAACCTGGTGGAATCGATTCTGTTCGGCCACGAGAAGGGCGCCTTCACGGGCGCCGTGACGAAATCGCTCGGCAAGTTTGTCGAGGCAGATGGCGGCACGCTGTTCCTTGATGAAGTGGGTGAGCTGCCGCTCGACGCTCAGGTGAAACTGCTCCGTGTCCTGCAGGAAGGCGAGGTCGACGCCGTCGGCTCGCGCCGTCCCACCAAGGTCAATGTGCGGATCATCTCGGCCACCAACCGCGATCTCGCCGGCCAGGTGAAGGCCGGCACGTTCCGCGAGGACCTGTTCTACCGACTCAACGTATTCCCGCTCGACATGCCGTCGCTGAAGGAGCGCCGCGAGGACATTCCGGCGCTGGTCGAACATTTCATCGCCCGCTTCAACGCGAGCGAGGGCGCGAAAGTCGCCGGCGCCGCGCCGGACACGATGAAGATGCTGCATGCCTATGAATGGCCGGGCAACGTGCGCCAGCTCGAGAATGCGGTGTTCCGCGCGGTCGTGTTGTGCGACGGCGACCTGCTGCGCCCGCAGGATTTCCCGCAGATTTCCGGCCAGATGCCGGACGCGGCGAGCCTGCCTTCGGTGCCGGACGTGCGCAGCGCACTGCCGGTGGCCGCGAATGATCTCGGGCCGGTGGATACGTCCGGCCCTGTGGCGATCAAGGACAAGGATGGTGAGTTGCGCAGCCTGCAGGATATCGAACGCGACCTTCTTCAGTATGCGATCGAATTCTATGACGGCCACATGAGCGAAGTCTCGCGCCGTCTCGGCATCGGCCGCTCGACGCTGTACCGCAAGGTCCGCGAGTACGATCTCGACGTGCGCGGCGAACGCGAAGCGGGCTAGAGCCTGGGCGGTTTGCCGAGGTCGTAGGACATGGCGACGTTGCAGCGGGCGTAGCGCTTGCCGTAGCGTTCCATGATCGCGGCATCGTGGACAAAGCCGGCCTTCTCGTAGAGGTGCACGGCGGCGGCGCACTTCGTGTTGGTCAGCAGGAAGAGTTCGCCGATTGGCATCTGGCGAGCGCGCTCGAGCACGCGGTGAAGAAGGAATTCGCCCGCCTTAAGGCCCCGGGCGGTGGCACGCACACCCATCTTGGTCAGCTCGAAGCTGGCGCCATCGACCGGCATCAGCGCGCAGGTGCCGACGATGCCGAGGTGGCCAGCTTCGACAAACAGGATCTCGCCGCCCCGGTCGAGGATCATCGCTTTCGGGTTCTCGATGATCTTGAGGTCGTTGGCTTCCAGCGTGAACATGTCTTCCACCCATTCGCGGGTGATCGCGTCAAACTCCGGCGCGAGGCGCTCGTCATATTCCACCAGGCGGAGCGGCGGCAGGCCGCTGGCGGCGGCCATACCGTCCTGGATGCGCAGGTGCAGCGGGCGGGCCTGCAGGCCGTCTTCCAGGCGCGTGATCTGAGACAGGATGTCCGTATCCGGACCATCGCAGAGCGCCTGCGCGGCGCGGCGGACGTGGGGCCACATGCCGTGCTTCATGTCGTCAATCAGCGCTTCGCCTTTCGCGGTCAGGCGGATCTGTTTCTGGCGGTTGTCGCCCTTGACAGGGACGGCGCGGGTGAGGCCGAGGGCCTGCAGGCTGTTGTGGATGCGGGTGACAGCGGGTTGGCTGATGCCGACGGCTTCGACCGCCTCCGAGACGGTCATCGGCCCATAGGTCGCGAGCGCGGCGAGCAGTGGGAAATGCGTCGCCTGGACCGGGATGCCGCGATCGGCAAACGCCCGTGTGGCGTCCGCCTGCATGCGCTCGGCCAGGCGTTTCAGCCGGCTGCCAAGGGCGAGATAGCCCATCTCCGCCAGAACATCGCGCGCCATGCTATCCACCTGCTTCGACGGCATGATACATAACATGTTATATACATTAGGTGTCAAGGCGGGCGGGGGGGGGGCCGGCATGGCCCTTTGTGTCAGGCGCGCGCGGCAGCGTGGGCGGGCAGCGGTTTGGCCATGTGCGTCAGCACGAGGCCTGCCACGGCGACCGGCAGCATGATCCAGTAGAGGCGGGACTGGGCTTCGATGCCGCCGGGGGCGAAGGCGTCATAGGCGAAGCCGGCGACGATGCTGGTGACTGCCATGATCGGGCCGAAAACCAGCGCGCCGTTGACGGCGTAGGACATCGGCAGCTTGTCGTCCGGGAGCGCGGCCTGCAGGAAGCGCATGGTCGCGATATGGGTGACCGCGAAGGTCAACGCGTGCAGCAGCTGCTGGGCGTAGACCGCTTCGACGGGGAGTACGAAGCCCGCCATCGTCCAGCGCAGCAGCGATCCGATGCCGCCGATCCAGAGCAGGGTTTGGGGTGTCAGGCCGCCGAGCAGGCGGGCGGAGAACAGCAACAGCAGGATTTCGGCGCCGACGCCGGTGGCCCAGAGGGCGCCGATGTGGCCGCCGCCGATGCCCTGCGCGATCCAGATGTTCGAGGCGAAGGCGTAGTAGGCGCCGTGCGTTGCCTGGATGAGGGCGGCAGCGAGGATGAAGATGAAGACGCCTTCGATGCGGAACAGCGCGAAGCCTTCGCGGAATGTGGAGGCGATCGTGCGTTTCGGGATCGCCTGGCGCGCGCCCTGCTGGGTGAAGAGCGGGGCGATGGTGGCCATCGCGGCGGTGATCACGAGATAGAGGAGGATCCAGTCCGGACCGAAGGCGCCGAGAATGGCGCCGCCCGCAAGATTGGCGATCACGAAGGCGAGTGAGACGAGGGCGCGGCCCTGCCCGTAATCCGGGCTGCCGCCGCGCGTGCCGTAGACGAGGATCGCCTCGAACAGGGGACCGGCGACGTTGAGGGCGCTGTAGATGAGGATGCAGAGCAGGAAATCGGCGGCGCGGGGCGAGGCCGGGAAGAGCAGCGCGTAGCCGGCGAAGCTGACCGCCATGGCGACGGCGAGGGTGGCGCGCAGGCCGCGGTCCTGCGCGATGCCGGCAGTGAGCGGTCCGGCGACGATGCGGATGATCATGGCGATGGTGGCAGCGCCCGCGATCTCGGCGCCGGACATGCCGGCGACCTTTTCCATCCAGACCGGCAGGTAGGGAAGGTTTGCGCCCATCACCAGGTGCACGCAGCTGGCCGCCAGGGTCGCTCGCCAGGAGGCGCTGAGCTTCATCTGTGATCCTGCCTTCGAAGCGTTCCCCGTCTTCCTGCTCTTATGCCGGAGCCGAGCGGCGCCGGAAGCCCCCGGCGGAGATAAATCCCGGGTGTGGCTGCCGGGACGCGCGCAGACGTCAGGCGTGGTGTGTGGCGCGGGGCTTGAGGTGTTCGCGCACCAGTTCGCCGAGCTGGCGGGCTTCGGCCGCGCGGGGGCTGCCGGCTTTCCAGGCGATGCCGATCTGGCGGCCGATGATCGGCGTGACGAAGGCGCGCACGGCCACGTCGGGGCCGAGGGCGAGGCCGTTATCGGCCGCGAGGCGCGGGATCAGCGAGACGCCGAGGCCGCCGGCAACCATGTTGACGAGTGTGCCGAGAGAGGTGGCGGCGACCTGCTCGCGCCCCGCCCCGGCTTTCAGGCGGCAGACTGACAGCGCGTGTTCGCGCAGGCAATGGCCGTCTTCTAGGAGGAGTAGATCGGTATCCTTCAGGTCCTCCGGAGACAGACCGTTCTTGCGGGCGAGGGGATGACCGGCGGGCGCGGCGAGCAGGAACTCGTCATCGAACAGCGTCATCGTCTCGATGCCGGGGGCATCATAGGGAAGGGCGATGAAGGCGGCGTCGAGGGTACGGGCCTTGAGCTGGTCGATCAGGCGGCTGGTGCGGTCCTCGTTGAGATAGAGCTTCAGGTCCGGGTATTTTTTGGTCAGCAGGCTGACGGTCTGGGGCAGGACGAAGGGCGCGATCGTCGGAATGGCGCCGAGGTTGAACGGGCCGGAAAAGATTTCGCCGGCGGTGGTGACGGCCTGGACGAGGGCGTGGGCATCGGCGAGCAGAGCCGAGGCGCGGGCCGCTGCGATTTCGCCGGCATGGGTGAGGGTGGCGCCGCGCGACTCGCGCTCGGCGAGCGAGACGCCGAACAGGTCCTCGAGCTCTTTGATGCCGGCCGAGAGGGTGGGCTGGGTGACATGGCAGGCTTCGGCGGCGCGGGAAAACGAGCCGGTTTCGCCCAGGGCAACGAGGAACTGGAGCTGGCGGAGTGTCGGGAGAATCATAGTCTATATCTATACCAAATTGAGGAACAATCAATTTTCCATATCAGTCGGCCGGCGGTATTTTGCCCTAACAAGATGCCATCCGGCTCTGGAGCCGCTTCGATCCTCCCCCCTTTCGAATGCGCATATGTTCGGGGGCCGGATGGTTATTCCCTGGAACCCATATGCGGCGCGATTTCCGGTCACGGACGATCCGTTCCCGGAGGGTGGGTGAGCGCGTCCGGCAGGTCCCGGAAATTGAGCAGGCGACATTGCAGTCTGGTTAGGTTCTGTGCCCGTTCCGGTAGATGCAACGCTTCCGGGGTGACCGATGCGCCATCGCAACACACGAGCCCAAGACCCGGGAAACGTGCAGGAAATTTCTCGCCTCCCACACGATCCCATGCGCCGTATTCACCGGGTTGCGTCAATGAGCGTGATTTGTTCCCTTATTGGACTTGTGTGGAAATCCCGATTCGGCCCGGGCGCCCATTGAGGCCCATACCTGCCCATGGTAGTCCACGTTAAGACATGGTTTACCCATGGCGGGGTTGAGGCAAATCCAGAACAGGACGGGCGGGTGTTTTATTCCACCTATGAGGGCGCTATTGACGCAAAAGGGCGGGTTTCGATCCCGGCACCCTATCGCGCCGCGCTGGGTGGAAACTCCCGTGTTTTCATCTGGATAGCGCCGGATGGATCCGGGGCTCTGGAAGGCGGCGGCGAAGCGTTGATGGAACTGTATGCCGAGACGCTGGCGGAGTTGCCGCTGCAATCGCCGGTCCGCGAAGCCTTCGTGACGTCGGTGATTGCGGGATCGGCCGACCTCAAGATCGATGAGACCGGGCGCATCAAGCTGCCGGACGAGTTCTGCGAAGCGGCCGGCATCTCCGGGCGCATCCGGTTCACCGGCGCGATCGAGAGCTTCAAGATCTGGGACCCTGCCCGTTTCGAGGCGCATCGCGCCAAACAGAACGGCATTGCCCAGCAACCGGCTACCCTGGACGCGTTCCATGAAGCCTACCGCGAAGTGCGCCGCCGGCGCGCGGCGTCGTCGCGCGGAGAGGCCGGATGATGGTGGCCCGCACCGGAACCCGATCGCCGGCTGCGCCCGGCCACCTGCCCGTCATGCTGGCCGAGGTGCTGCAGACGCTGGCGCCGGCGGACGGCGACGTGATCGCGGACGGCACATTCGGCGGCGGCGGCTACACGCGCGCCATCCTCAAGGCCGCAAACTGTTCCGTGATCGGTATCGACCGTGATCTCGATGCGATCGTGCGGGCAGAGGCATTGGCGGCGGAATTTCCGCGGCTGGTGCCTCTGCTTGGACGGTTCGGGGACATGGATACGCTGCTGGCGCAGGCCGGGCATCCGAAGGTCGACGGCGTGGTGCTGGATATCGGCGTCTCCAGCTTCCAGATCGACGAGGCGGAGCGCGGCTTTTCCTTCATGAAGGACGGCCCGCTGGACATGCGGATGGGCGCGGCGGGCCCTTCGGCGGCGGATGTCGTCAACAAGATGGCCGAGCGCGACCTCGCCAACATCATCTTCCGGCTGGGCGAAGAGCGCAATGCGCGCCGGATTGCCCGGTCGATTGCCGAGCGGCGGGGCTCCCAACCCTTTGAAACGACAGCGGATCTGGCGGCGCTGGTGGAAGTGGCCGTGGGTGGGCGGCGCGGCGCGAGGACCCATCCGGCGACCCATACTTTCCAGGCGATCCGGATGTACGTCAACGACGAGCTGGGCGAGCTGGCGCGCGGCCTGCGCGCCGCCGAAGAGGTTCTGAAGCCGGGCGGGCGGCTGGTGGTCGTCACCTTCCACTCGCTGGAGGACCGGCTGGTCAAGCAATGGCTGCGCGAGCGGACGGGCGGGGTTCCGGCCGGATCGCGGCATGTGCCCCTGCTCGCCAAGCCGCGCCCGCCGAGCTTCGAGCAGATTACAAACAAGGCGCTGCAACCTTCTGAAAAGGAAGTGGAAACCAATCCACGGGCACGGTCTGCACGACTGCGGGCGGCGGTGCGGACCGAGGCCGCCGCCTTTGCCAGTCCGGCGGATGATGGAATGGACCTGCCGCCGATTACTGAGCTGGAGGCCTCCCCATGAGCCGGCGTGCATTTTTCTTCGGGCTGCTTGTCGCCGCCCTTCTCGTTTTCAGCCTCTACCGGGCCAAGTATGGCGCGCGCGATACCGCCGCCGAACTGATGGCGGTGGAGGCGCAGATCGAACAGGCGCAAAAGGAAAAGGCGTTGCTCGAAACCGAGCTGGCGCACATGAGCCGGCGCGACTGGATCGAGGAATACGCCCGCAAGGAGCTGGGCATGGCCCCGCCGAAGGCTGACCAGATGGCGTACGAGGATGATCTCGACGATGTCGTCGGCCCGCCCACGGACGGCCTTGCCCCGGCGGTTGATCCGCAGGCGGAAGAGGCGGCGCCCGGGGCGGCGGAGGCCGCGCCATGAGCGAGGCTTCGCGCGACCGGGCGCGGCTCGCAGGGCTCGTGCTCTGCGGATTGTTCGTCGTCATGGCCGGGCGGAGCGGATACCTGGCGCTGTCCGGCGGGCCGGATGAGGGCGCCAGGATCGTGACAACCCAGGCGGCGCCGAAAGTGCTGCGCGCCGAGATCCTGGACCGCAACGGCGAGTTGCTCGCCACCTCGGTCGAGACCTCGTCGCTCTGGGTCAATCCGAGCCTGATCTGGGATCCGAACGAAGTACATGCCGGTCTCGTGAAGATGTTTCCCGAACTGGCGAGCAGCAATCTCAAGGAACGGCTTTCGGACACGTCAAAACAATTCGTCTGGGTCAAGCGCGGGCTGACGCCGCGCCAGCGCGAAGCGGTGATGGACCTGCGCCTCGAAGGCCTCGGCTTCCGGACCGAAACGCGGCGCGCCTATCCGCTCGGCGAACTTGCGGGTCATGTACTCGGGCAGGTCAATGTGGACGGCAAGGGGATTGCCGGTATCGAGCGCACGTTCGACGAGGTGCTCGTGGCCGGCAAGGCGCCGGTGCGCCTGACGCTCGACATCGAGGCGCAGACGGCGCTTGAGCGCGAGCTGGCGGCGGCGGCAGCGGACTTTGACATGGAAGGCGCGGCGGCCATCCTGACGGAGACGCGCACCGGCGAAGTGCTGGCGATGGCCAGCTGGCCGGCGTTCGATCCCAACCGTGCCGCGGAGATTCCGGCGGCAGACCCCTCGCGCCTCAACCGCGCCATCGGCGCGGTCTACGAGCTCGGCTCGGTGTTCAAGCCGCTGACGCTGGCCGCGGCGCTGGAGGCGGGCGCGGTGCGTCCGAATGACCAGTTCGATATCAGCGCGCCGGTTCTGGTCGGCCGGTTCGAGGTGAAGGACACGCACAAGTTCGCGGCGTCTGCCAACCTGACCGAGATCATCGTCGAGAGCTCCAATATCGGCACTGTGCATGTGGCGCGGGAACTGGGTGTGCGCCGGCAAGGCGCCTTCCTCAAGGAGGCCGGCCTGATGCAGCGCGCAGCGATCGAGCTGCCGGGCAGTGAGGCGCCGCTGGTGCCTGCGCAGCTGGATGAAGTTACCGCAGCCACGATCTCCTACGGGCACGGGATTTCCGTCTCGCCGCTGGCATTCCTGACGGCCTTCTCGGCGCTGGGGAATGGCGGCGAGATGGTGGCGCCGACCATCGTCTATGACCCGCAGCGCAAGGTCGAGCCGGTGCGGCTGATGTCGGCGATCACCGCCGAGATCGTGACGCGCATGATGCGCGAGTCGGTGATCCGTGGATCGGGCGCCAGCGCGGAAGTCGCGGGCTACCGGGTCGCGGGCAAGACCGGCACCGGCGAGAAGCCGATTGCCGGCGGTTACGACAAGAACGCAAATATCTCGAGCTTCGCAGCCGTTTTTCCCGAAGACGGCCCGCAATATGCCCTGATCGTGACGCTGGATAATCCGAAGGCCAAGGCTGGCCGAGGTGCAACGGCGTCTGCAAGTGCGGCCCCCGTGGCGGGCCGGATCATCGAACGCGTGGCGCCGCTTCTGGGGGTCACCCCGCGCTTCGAGGATGTCCGCCCCGCCCGGCCAGGCTTCACGCAGCGGACCCCAGAAAGGAGTGCCTTGTGAAATTGAAGGACCTCTTCCCGCTCGCCGAGAACGGCGAGACCGAGATCCTCGGAATGACGGCCGACAGCCGCAAGGTCGAGCCCGGTTTCCTGTTCGCCGCCCTGAAGGGCAGCGTGCAGGATGGCAGCCAGTTTGCGGCGATGGCGATCCAGAAGGGCGCTGCGGCGATCCTCTCCGACGGCAGCGCCGACGCAGGTGGTCTCCCGCATGTTGTCGCCGACGAGCCGCGCCGCGCGCTGGCCCTGGCGGCGAAACGCTTCCATGCTGCGCAGCCTGAGTTCGTGGTGGCCGTGACCGGCACCAACGGCAAATCCTCCACCGTCGATTTCGCGCGCCAGATCTGGAGCCGGGCGGGCCTGAAGGCGGCCTCGATGGGGACGCTCGGCGCGATTGGCCCGAGCGGCAAGATCGATGTCGGCCATACGACGCCGGATCCTGTGACGATCCACGAGACCCTGTCGGCGCTGGCCGGGCAGGGTGTGACGCATTGCGCGATGGAGGCTTCCAGCCACGGCCTCGAGCAGCACCGGCTCGATGGCGTCGATCTCTCGGCCGTCGGCTTCCTGAACTTCACGCAGGACCATCTCGATTATCACGGCTCGATGGAGGAATACCTCAAGTCGAAGCTGCGCCTGTTCGCGTCGCTGGCGCCGAAGGGCATTCCGGCGATCGTCAATGCCGATAGTCCGCAGCGGGACGATTTCGAAGCGGCGGCCAATGGCGCCGGCCTGCAGGTCGTCTCGTTCGGCTGGCGCGGCGAAGATCTCTGGATCGACGAGCTGATGCCGAAGCAGGCGGGCCAGTCGCTGTTCCTCTACTGGCGCGATGTAGAGCAGAAGCCGGTCGAGCTGCCGCTGATCGGCGAGTTCCAGGCGCTCAACGCCCTCGCCGCGGCCGCGATCTGCCTGTCGCTTGGCATGGAGTTTCCGGCGGTGGCCGACGGCCTCGCCAACCTCAAGCCGGTCAAGGGCCGGCTCGAATTTGTCGGCAAGACCGAGACGGGCGCTGCTGTGTTCGTTGACTATGCGCACACGCCGGACGGGCTCGATGTTCTCCTGCGCGCGGTGCGTCCGCATACAGCCGGCCGCCTGAAGGTGATCTTCGGCTGCGGCGGCGACCGGGACGCCAAGAAGCGTCCGCTGATGGGCGAGATTGCCAGCCGTCAGGCCGACGATGTGATCGTCACCGACGATAATCCGCGTTCGGAGGATCCTGCGACCATCCGGGCCGCCGTGCTCGCCGGCGCCAAGGGCGCGCGCGAGATCGGAGACCGGGGCGAGGCGATCCGCACGGTAATCGGCGACCTCAGGAAAGGCGACACGCTGGTGATCGCAGGCAAGGGCCACGAGACCGGGCAGATTGTCGGCAAGACCGTGCTGCCGTTCTCGGACCAGGATGAAGCGCAGGCCGCGCTGACGGGGGCGCGCGCATGAGTGTGCCGCTCTGGACCTCCGAAGATATCGAACTCGCCACCGGCGGCAACGCAACCGCGCCGTTCACGGTGACCGGCGGTGTGTCGATCGACACGCGCTCGCTGCAGCCGGGCGATCTTTTCGTGGCGCTGACGGATCAGCGCGACGGGCATGACTTCGTCGAGGCGGCGTTCAAGGCCGGCGCGGCGGGCGCTTTGGTCTCGAAGCCGGTGAGCGGCGGCCCCGCCGTGCAGGTCGATGACGTGCTGGACGCGCTGACGGCGATGGGCATTGCCGCGCGCATCCGCTGCGGCGCGATCCGCACCGCGGTGACGGGTTCGGCCGGCAAGACCTCGGTCAAGGAAATGCTGGCGCGCATCTATGGCGCGTTCGGCCCCGCGCATTCGAATGCCAAGAGCTTCAACAATCACTGGGGCGTGCCGCTGACGCTGGCGCGGATGCCGGAAGAGACGCAGCGCGCGGTGTTCGAGATCGGCATGAACACGCCGGGCGAGATTACCCCGCGCAGCCAGATGGTGCGCCCGCAGATCGGGATCATCACCTGCATTGCGGCAGCACACCTTGAAGGCCTCGGCTCGATCGAAGCCATCGCACGCGAAAAGTCGGACATCTTCGCCGGACTTGAAGCGGGCGGCACGATCATCCTGCCGGCGGAAGACGCCTTCCTTGATTACCTTGCGGCGCGCGCGCGCGAATTTTGCCCGACCGGGAATGTCGAGACCTTCGGTCGTTCGGCGGATGCCACGGCCCGCATCACGGCTTACGAGACCGATGGCCTGACCAGCCGGATCACCGTGGACGTGGTCGGGCGCAGCGCGACGGTGTCGATCAATGCAGTGGGCGAGCACTGGGCGCTGAACGTTGCCACCGCCCTGCTCGCAGCCAGCCAGACCGGACGCTCGGTCGCCGAGTGCGCCGAGGCGCTGTCGGGTTACGCTCCGCCTCCGGGCCGCGGCACGGCGGAGACGCTCGCTCTGCCGGGGGGTGGATCGTTCACGCTGATCGACGACGCCTACAACGCCAACCCCGCCAGCATGCGCGCGGCGCTGCAATCCCTGGCGCAGCGCACCGGCGGACGCCGTCTCGCCGCGCTCGGCGACATGCGCGAAATCGGCTCGACCTCGATCGAGGAACACGTCGCCCTCGCCGGCCCGGTCGTCGAGGCGGGTGTCGAGGGAATTTTCCTCGCTGGTCCTGAAATGCAGCGTCTCGCCGAGGCGCTTCCGCCGGGCCTGCCCCAGGTGTCTGCTCCGTCAGCGGATGACTTGTGGAATCAGCTGCATAAAGCGCTGAAGGATGGCGATCTGCTCTTGATCAAAGGGTCGAATGCCTCCGGGATGGGACGGTTAGCGGACCGCTTGCGCCAATGGAGCGCTCAGGCCGTGTTGGGCAAGATGGATGGCGGGCCAGAAAGGCCCGCGGGGAAAAGCTGATGCTGTATGAATGGCTCGCCGCGCCAAGCGGTGCTTTCAATCTGTTGAACTACATTACCTTCCGCACCGGTGCGGCGGTGGTGACGGCGTTCCTGATCACCGTGCTGCTCGGCGACTGGATGATCAACACGCTGCGCGCGCGCCAGGGCAAGGGTCAGCCAATCCGCGACCTGTCGCTGGAAGCTCAGATGTCGAAGAAGGGCACGCCGACGATGGGCGGCCTGCTGATCTGGCTCGGCCTGATCGTCGGTGTCGCGCTGTGGGGCAACCTGCAGAACCCGTATGTCTGGGTCACGCTGTTCGTCACCTTCTCGTATGCCTTTCTCGGTTTCATGGATGACTATGCCAAGGTCACCAAGCAATCGACGGACGGGGTCTCTGCCGGTGCGCGCCTGATCGCCGGGTTCGGCATTGCCGCCCTCGCCTGCGCCATCATCATGGGACTGCACGGTGCGCACACGCCGGCGGGCCATGCCCAATGGGGCCCGCTCAACCCGCTCGCCGAATGGATCGCGACGCTGGCGCCGCAGACCTCGGTCGAACCGGCCGACCCGGATTTCTCCGGCGGTGTCGCGGTGCCCTTCGTCAACAACTACTTCCTCCCGCTCGGAGGCTTCTTCATCCTGTTTGGCATGATCGTGATCGTCGGCGCAGCCAATGCCGTGAACTTCACGGACGGGCTCGACGGCCTTGCGATCGTGCCGATGACCTTTGCGGCCGCCGCCTATGCGATGATCGCCTATCTCACCGGCAACTTCGTGTTCGCGCAATATCTCGGCATCCAGTTTGCGCCGGGCGCCGGCGAACTCGCGGTCGTGCTCGGCGCGATGATCGGCGCCGGCATGGGCTTCCTCTGGTACAACGCCTACCCCGCCAAGGTCTTCATGGGCGACACCGGCTCGCTCGGTCTCGGCGGCATGCTCGGTGTGGTCGCGGTTGCGACCAAGCACGAGTTCGCGCTGGTGGTGATCGGCGGCCTGTTCGTGATCGAGGCGGTGTCGGTGCTGACCCAGATCGGCTGGTTCAAGATCACCAAGCGCCTGACCGGGGAGGGCAAGCGCATCTTCCTGATGGCGCCGCTGCACCATCACTTCCAGAAGAAGAACTGGCCGGAGACGCGTGTCGTCGTCCGGTTCTGGATTCTATCCGTCCTCTTCGCCCTCGCGGGCCTCGCCACCCTGAAGCTGAGGTGAAGCGCGCGCGATGATCCGGATTACCGAATACGCTGGACGAGACGTTGCTGTGTACGGCCTGGGCCGCACAGGTCTCAGCGCAGCGCTGGCCCTGAAGGCCGGCGGCGCGCGCGTCCATGCGTGGGACGATAACGAGGAGACCCGCGCCAAGGCCGAAGCGGCGGGCATCGCCCTCTCGGACATCAACAAGCGCGACTGGCAGACGTTTGCCGCGCTCGTCCTTTCGCCGGGCATTCCTTACAAGTTCCCGCAGCCGCACCGCCTCGTGCGCATGGCGGAGATGACCGGCGTGCCGGTGATCGGCGACATGGAATTGTTTGCCCGCGCCGTCCAGGCGCTGCCGGAGCGCGGCCGTCCGAAAGTCGTCGGCATCACGGGCACCAACGGCAAGTCGACCACCACCACGCTGATCGGCCACATCCTCAAGGAAGCCGGACGCGATGTGCGCGTCGGCGGCAATATCGGCACCGGCGTGCTCGACCTCGCCGCGCTGCATTCCAACGCAATCTATGTGCTGGAACTGTCCTCCTACCAGCTCGACCTGGTGAAGAGCCTGCACTGCAATGTCGCGGTGATGCTGAACCTGTCGCCGGACCATCTCGACCGGCATGGCGGCATGGATGGCTACCAAGCCGCGAAGATGCGCATCTTCCAGAACCAGACGCCGCAGGATCTCGCGGTGATCGGTTTCGACGACATCTATACCCAGTCGATGGCCATCGGCCTGTCGGCCAGCGGCCCGCAGCGCGTCACGCAGATTTCCTCGACCTATACGCTGGGCAAGGGCGTCAGCGCGGTCGAAGGCCGGCTGTATGACAACCTGAACGGCAAGGCCGAATTCATCGGCAAGCTGGAAGACTGCCCGGCGCTGCAGGGTCGTCACAATTTCCAGAACGCGGCGGCGGCCTATGCGACCTGCCGCGCGCTGGGGCTCGACCCGGCAACCATCATGGCAGGGCTCAAGTCGTTCCCGGGCCTCGCGCACCGCATGGAGAATATCGGCGCCATCGACGGCGTGCGGTTCGTCAATGATTCCAAGGCCACCAATGCGCAGGCCGCCGAACAGGCGCTGCGCGCGTTCAAGAACATCTACTGGATCGCCGGCGGGGTGGCGAAAGCCGAGGGCATCATGCCGCTGGCGCCGCTGTTTTCGCATGTCTCGAAGGCCTACCTGTTCGGACAGGCCGAGGAAGCCTTCACCGCCACCCTGCAGGGCAAGGTGCCCGTGCAGGCCTGCGGCACGCTCGACCGCGCCGTCGACCAGGCGTTCCGCGATGCCAAGGCGGCGGGCGATACGTCCCCGGTAGTTCTTCTTTCACCTGCGTGTGCCAGCTTTGATCAGTTCAAGGACTATGAGCATCGCGGGGATGTCTTCCGCAGCCTCGTGAAGGCCATGATGTCCGCACCGCTTAAGGAGTCTGCGTGACCCATACCGCCGCTGCACCGCTGCTGCCCCGGTCGGACAGCTCCTGGTTCACCGAGTGGCGCCGGACGCTGGATTGGGGACTGGTCGCCGGGATCCTGCTGCTCGCCGGCATCGGCCTGCTGATGTCGCTGGCCGTGGGCCCGACCGCGGCGGCGAAGATCGGCTACGAAGATCCCTATCACTATCTCTACCGGCAGGCGGTGCATGCCTGCATCGGCATCGGCCTGATGCTGGCGGTCAGCGTGCTGGAGCGCAAATGGGCCCGCCGGTTCGGCGTGCTGATCTTTGCCGGGGCACTGCTGCTGATGGCGGCCATCCTCGGCGTCGGCCATGAAGTGAACGGCGCGCAGAGCTGGTTCCGGTTCAGCGCGTTCTCGGTCCAGCCGAGCGAACAGGTCAAGCCGGGTCTGATCGTGCTGTGCGCCTGGCTGCTGTCACAGCGCGAGCGCTATCCGGATGTGCCCTGGGCGATCGTCTCCTTCGTCTTCTTTGCCGTCACCCTCGGCCTGTTCCTGCTGCAGCCGGATGTCGGCGGCGCCGCGCTGATTTCGGCAGCGTTCCTCGTGACGTTTTTTGTCAGCGGCCTGCCCAAGCGCTGGATCATAGGATTTGCGGCGGGCGGCGCGGCGCTCGCGGTGCTCCTCTACAACGTGCTGCCGAACGTGAAGCGGCGAGTGGACATGATCTTCAACCCGTCCAGCAATGCCGACACGTTCCAGATCGACATGGCCGGCGCCGCGATCAGCCGGGGCGGCCTGTTCGGGACCGGACCGGGCGAGGGGCTGGTGAAGACGCAGATCCCCGAAGCGCACACCGATTTCATCTTCGCGGTGATCGCCGAGGAATTCGGCCTGGTGGCGATTGTGGCCGTGATGGCCATCTACGGGCTGATCGCGATCCGGGGCTTCCGGGCGGCGGCGCGTATCGAAGACGGCTTTGCGCGGACGGCCGCTGCGGGCCTGTTTGCACTGTTCGCCATCCAGGCGGCGATCAACATCGGCGTCAACCTCGCGGTCGTCCCGCCGACCGGCCTGACGCTGCCTTTCATCTCGTATGGGGGCAGCGCGATGGTCGGCATGGGATTGACGCTCGGCCTTGCGCTTGCTCTCGTGCGCGGAGAAGGCACGAGGAGCCACGGGCCGTATGGCTAAATCCCCCCGAGAGAAGCTGGTCGTCATCGCTGCAGGCGGGACGGGTGGCCACATGTTCCCCGCGCGGGCCTTTGCCGACGAGCTGCGCGCGCGCGGCTGGCAGACGGCGCTGATCTCGGATTCGCGCGGGCTGCGCTATGCAACCGACTTCCCTGCCGACTGGAAGGAAGAAATCGAGGCCGCCTCCCCGAACTTCCGCAAGCCCTGGACGGTTCCGGGCGCGGCGCTGAAGATCAATGCCGGGATCGCCAAAGCCTCGCGCCTCCTGAAGCAGCACCGCCCGGCCCTGGTCGCCGGGTTCGGCGGCTATCCGGCCTTCCCGGCCCTCGCCGCGGCCCGGCGGCAGGGCGTGCCGATCATCATCCATGAACAGAATGCGGTCCTCGGCCGGGTGAACCGGCAGTTTGCACGGCATGCCAAGCTGGTGGCCAGCGGCTTCTCGCGGCTGGATTTCCTGCCGCCCGGCTGCGCGCATCTCGCGGTCGGCAATCCTGTGCGCGCGCCAATTCTTGCGGCCGCTGCCCGGCCCTTCCCGCCGATGGACGGCGAACTCAACATTTTCATCACCGGCGGCAGCCAGGGCTCGCGCATCATCGGCGAGCTGGTGCCCTTGGCGATTGCGCAGCAGCTGCCCCCGCCCCTGATGGCGCGGATCAAGGTGGTGCAGCAGGTGAGGGAAGAGCAGGTCGAAAGCGTCCGCTCCCTCTACCGCGTGGCCAAGATCGAGTGTGAGCTGGCGCCATTCTTCTCCAACATGCCGGACCGGCTGGCCGAGGCGCACCTCGTGATCGCGCGCTCCGGGGCCGGGACCGTCAGCGAGCTGGCGGCAGTCGGCCGGCCATCGATCCTGATCCCGCTGGCGATCGCGATGGACGATCACCAGGCCGCGAATGCCGAAGCGCTGACGGATGTCGGCGCGGCGGACATGCTGCTGGAAGCCAACGTCAATCCGAAACTGCTCGGCGCGCTGATCGCCGCGCGGCTGTCTGATCCGGTCGACCTCAAAGCCCGGGCGGCTGCCGCGAAGTCTGCGGCCAAGCCGGACGCGGCCAGGGATCTCGCTGACATGGCCGAGCGGATCGCCGAGCTATGACCCGCAACTCGGCCTTCCTGGCGCTTGCCTTTGCCGCAGTCCTCGTCGTCTGCGAGTTTGCCGTGTTCATGGCGTCCGGGCAGCCTTGGCCATTCTGGACTGTCGGCTTCATTGTAGCAGGGGTGCTGAGCTGGGGCGCCGTCCGGACACTTAGCCAAGGCTCCTCGCGCCTGCTTTCTGCCGCCTGGGGCGTCGCAGTCGGCGTGTTCTGGATGTCGTTCTTTGCGCACACCGAAGCCTTGAACACCGGAACAGAAAGTCCATACAGCGGCGCAATGCTGGGTGGCGGCCCGTTGACGCTGTTGCTAGCGGCCATGCTGGTTGTGTCGATTGCGGGATTGCTCCTGTCATTGTCGCGCCGGTCCATCTAGGAGCTTCGATCCCCTCCATGACGTCTCCCACACCGTTCTCCGTAGGCCCCGCGCATATTGTCGGCATCGGTGGCATCGGCATGTCCGGCATTGCGGATGTCATGCTGACGATGGGCTACCAGGTGCAGGGCTCGGATGTCGCCGACAGTGCCAATGTCGAACGCCTGCGCGCACGCGGCGTGAAGGTGTTCATCGGCCACCAGCCGGAGAACGTGGCGGGCGCTGGGACCGTGATCATCTCGTCGGCGATCAAGCGCGACAATCCCGAAGTGCGCGCTGCCCGCGCCGCGGGTATTCCCGTCGTGCGGCGCGCCAACATGCTGGCCGAGATCACGCGCCTGAAATACACTGTCTGCATCGCTGGCACGCATGGCAAGACGACGACGACCTCGCTGGTCGCCTGCCTGCTGGACGGGGCGGGGATTGACCCGACCGTGATCAATGGCGGGATCATCCATGCCTACGGCTCGAACTACAAGGCGGGCGAGAGCGATTGGATGGTCGTCGAGAGTGACGAAAGCGACGGCACCTTTGCCAAGCTGCATCCGACCTGCGCCATCGTCACCAATATCGACCCCGAGCACATGGATCATTACGGCACCATGGGCCGGCTGCGCGAAGCCTTCGACACCTTTGTCGAAAACCTGCCTTTCTACGGATTCGCCGTTCTGTGTACGGACCATCCGGAGGTGCAGGCACTCGCGGCGCGCGTCACCGACCGGCGCCGCATCACGTACGGGTTCAACCTGCAGGCCGATGTGCGGGCCATCAACATGCGCACCGACCTGAGTGGCGCGCATTTCGATGTCGAGATCCGGCGCGCACCCGGCGCCGAGGTGCGCCTGATCAAGGATTTCTCATTGCCGATGGCGGGCGAGCACAATGTGCAGAACTCACTCGCGGCCATCGCCGTAGCGCTGGAACTTGGCGCTACGGACGTGCAGATGCGCAGCGCGCTGGCGAAGTTCGGGGGCGTGAAGCGGCGCTTCACGCCGGTCGGCGACTGGGTCCCGGTCGCGGGCCAGCCCCCGGTGAAGATCATCGACGATTACGGCCACCACCCGGTCGAGATCGCCGCCGTGCTCAAGGCGGGCCGCGCGATGCAGGGCAACGGCACGCTGATCGCTGTGTGCCAGCCGCACCGGTACTCACGGCTTAACGACCTGTTCGAGGAGTTCTCGACCTGTTTCGACGCAGCCGATCATGTGCTGGTGGCGCCGGTCTATGAAGCAGGCGAGACGCCGATGCCGGGCATCACCAGTGAGGCGCTGGTCAATTCGATCCGCCGCCACGGGCACAAGAGCGCAACGGCCCTGTCCGGCCTGGCCGGTCTTGCGGATGCTGTGCGTCCGCTCGCTGGCCCGGGCGCGATGGTCGTGTGCCTCGGGGCAGGCGACATCACGAAGTATGCGGGCGAACTGGCGGGCAAGCTGTAGCGGCCCTTCAGGCAAGGGCGGCGGCGGTCCGGGGCTGACGCGCGGTCATGAGCAAATGCGCTTCCCCTTTCCCTGCGAACGGATACTCTTGCCCCGATGAGCGCAGGTACTTGCGCCGGGAGGATTTCGAATGGCGAATGCGGTGCTCGGCGCGTCTGAAGGTTCGGCGCGGGGTGTAGCGCCGGGTGAGGGCGGCGCACTGGGGAAGACAGGCTTCGCCTGGGCCTGGTTCGAGGCTGCCCGGAATCCCTATTACATTCTGATCGTCATCTATGTCTTTGCCCCCTATTTTGCGCGCGACATTGTCGGCGCCGATATTCTTGCAAGCGGGAAGCTGGAAGGTCTAAGCCCCGAGGAGGCCCAACGGGCCGCAGGCGCAGAAGGGCAGGCGATGGTCGCCAACCTTTCCAAGACGGCTGGTTACATTGCTGCTTTGACCGCGCCGTTTCTGGGCGCTGCCTTTGACCGGGGGCTGCGCCGCAAGCCACTGCTGCTCTTCTGCTTGTCGTTGATCACTTTGGTGAGCATGTCACTCTGGTGGGCAATCCCTGGTCCTGAAGGCTTGTCGACGGGCGCTATCATGGCGCTGCTGATCACTGCGTATGTCTGTTACAGCTACAGCGAGGTGGCCCACAATTCGATGCTCCCCGATGCGGCGGCGCCATCAGCCTTGCCGGCGGTATCCGGATTGGGACTCGCACTCGGGAACGCGGCGGCGACTATCATGTTCATCGGCATCGTGTTCTTCTTCGCCCTGCCGGATGCGATCGGTTGGCCTGCCAAAGAACCCTTCTTCGGAATCGATACCACCAAGTATGAACAGTTCCGAATCGCCGGACCGATCTGTGCGGTCTGGATGATCCTGTCGATGTGGTACTTCTTTCTGCATTCGCGCGACACGGGGATTAAGGGCACCTCGCCGGTGACCGCGATTACAGAAGGCGCGAAGGGTGTGCTGCGAACCATCAAGCGCGCGGCGCACCATCGGGAAGCGTTCAAGTTTCTGATAGCTCGAACAATCTATGCCGACGGCATGTTTGCGCTGCTGACGATGGGGGCCGTTTATGTCAGCTTGTTCCTCGGGTGGGGACTGATCGAGCTGACAATCTATGCGATTTGGGCGTCAGCCTGGGCCGTGATCGGCGGCGTTTTCGGCGGGTGGCTAGATCAACGCCTTGGGCCAAAGAACGCATTGATTGTTGAACTCGCCGCAATTGTGCTGATTTTGTTTCTCGGACTGTCGATCACGCGCGAATCTGCGTTCTTCGGATTGTTGCCAAACGTCAAACTGAACGATTGGCCATTCTTTTCGGGGTCGTCGGATCTTATCTATCTGGCGCAAGGGGCGTTGATTGCCGTTTTTGCTACCGCAAACATCTCTTCAAGCCGCTCGATGCTGATACATGTTGCGCCGCCAAACATGCGCGGGGAGTTCTTCGGTCTCTTCGCCATTGCAGGGACGGTAACGGTTTGGCTTGGTCCCATGATGATCGAGTATTTCACCCGCATGTCAGGTGATCAGCGGATCGGCATGTCGGCCATCGCGGTGCTGTTTTTCGTCGGCCTGGCGGTACTGCTGACGGTCAAGAATGAGCCAGCTGCCGTTGAATCTTCAGCAGCCTAGCTCGCGGGGCCGAAGCCGGTTGCCGGATCAGCGTCTGTCGAACGGGCAATCATCGTGACGCGGCGAGGACGCAGGTAGAACACGTCCTTCAAGGTCTGTGAGGCGTCCAGAACCACGCCCAACGTGCTTTCGTATTCGAACTCGACCTCCGCAACGATGACCGAACCCGGGGTGGGCACGAGACCCGCGGGAACCGTGATCAGGGCACCTTCGGTATACGGAAGGACATTGTGGCCATCCGACCAGTCGACGCGGGTCTGGCCGTCGCCATTGTCGACCACGGACGTGATCCGCATCAGGGCGTTTTCGGCAGGATAGGGCTGCATCGTGACCGAGGCGGCATTGAACAGTTCCTGCATGTCGGCGTCACTGACCGTCACTAGGCGCGCCGTCAGGTCTCCGAGGCTCGAAGCCGTCGTGGTCACCCGCCGGTCAACGCGCATCAGCAGGCTGAGCTCGATACAGCCGAAATAGATCAGCACCATGAGCGGTGCGATCAGCGCAAACTCGACAGCCGAGATGCCTTTCTCGTTGTACCAGATGCCCTGGATGCCGCGCCAGCGGGTGCGCCGGGTGAGCAGTGAGAGAGCGGATCGAAGGGTCATGATATCAGCTCCCGAACGGTTCGTTGCGGAATACGGCGCTGGTTTGAAGCAGATGCTTGTTGCCTGCCATGTTGGCGAGCGGCTTCGACAATATCGGCGTGATCAGATCCCATTCGTAGAAAACGCGCACGGCCACGATGTCGTTGGGGCCGCCGGGCTCGAACATGAAGTCGTCATTCTCGAGGTTGCCGTCTGCGTCCAGGGCAGAGCCGGTCGGCGTCGATGCGAAGTCGGCGACCGTGCGGACGTCGATCGAAAGGCGTGCGTCGCAATCAATGATTTCGAAGAACTCGGCGCAGATCGCCTGGCGAAACTGGATTTCTGTCATTCCGGCGCCCTGGGCCTCGCCGGTGCGAAGGGGGCGCGCGGCCTCGGAGACCGCATTCTCCATGATGGTGGTCATGATGAAGATCAGACACACTTCAAGAAGTCCGAAGATGAGAAAGAAGAAGGGGGCGGCGATCATCGCAAATTCGACCGCCGCGGCGCCGCGCCGGTCTTCAGCGTAGCGCTGCCAGCGCGACCTGAGGCGTGCCGCGAGGCTGAATTCGTAAGCGCCGGACATCTTTCCGATCCCCTGTTGAGTCACAGACAACCGACTTATCACACGCCGGTTTGCAGATGGTTTCGGCGTATGCTCAAATTTTACCGGCCTGGATATGGCAGCGTTAACCGCTGTCCTATTCGCCTTCGGTCAGGGCCTGGGACTGGAGCTGCTGGTCGATCAGGGTGGCGAAATGATCCGACTGGTCACCGATGCTGAGCACCGCCTTGCAATTGGGTGAGCAGTTGTAGGTGTAGGACTGGCCGGCCCGGTTGATCGTGACCAGCGAGGCGGAATTGGTGGTGACCAGGACATCCGAGCTGTAGATCTCGCGGCCGGCCTTGTCGAAAACCAGCAGGTTCGTCGTTCCGTAGCTCTTGCCGGTCACAAACAGCAAGTTTTCATTGTGAACCGCGACATCCGCGATGTTCTTGTTGCCGATGATGATACTGGAGGCGGCGCCATTGATCGGCAGCGGGACCGTCTTGCTGGCTTCTACGAACAGTTGGTCGGCCGAAGCCGTCGACGCGAGAGCGAGGGCGACGGCGCCGAACGCGGCAGCTTTCAGGCAGATCGTCATCATACGGACACTCCAGCATACAGGGTCACCAGAATATTCCAGATTATAGTTTACTGAATCCTAACCGGAACTTTCCGTAAGCACATCGCATATAGACGGCAAATCCCGGCCCGGCAGCCTGTGCACCGCGGTGCCATGCTCTCTCTTATATATAGGCAGGGGCGGGGACGCGCATGCCGTCCAGTCAACGTCTTCATGGATGCTACAGGCGCGGTAAATGAAAGCCTGACACAGCTTCACGACTTTTCTGATTTCTTCAATCAGATCTGAACTCTGCACGTGTAAACCTGTTTTTGTTCCGGGAAGAAAAGTTCAAGCCGGGACATGTCAAAAACGAATGATGGGAGTTTCCAATGTTTGCACGTTTTCTTAAAGACGAGTCGGGCGCAACCGCTATCGAGTACGGCCTCATCGCCGCTCTGATCGCTGTCGCCATCATCGGCGGCGTGACCGCTCTCGGTGAGCAGTCTGGCGCAGCCTTCAACGAAGTTGCGGACGCAATCGAAGGCGCCTAATCGCCCCCGATTGGTCTAAATGACTATGGAGCCGCCGGGCATGCCCGGCGGCTCCTTTGATTCCGGACCCGGACCATCGCGGATGGCGAAAAGCTTTGTTCAGGCTTTTGAGGCAGCTTGCCGGGGCTTGCCGAACCGGAGTTGCCGCCATGATTCTCATATTCCTCTCGGGCCTTTTCCTGGCCCTGTGCGTTTTTGCTGCCCTGCATGACGTCAATCGTCTGACGATTCCGAATTGGCTGAACCTCACGATTGCAGGCCTTTTTGTCCCGGCGGCGCTCGTGTCGGGCATTCCGCTTGAGATACTTGGCGGTCATCTGCTGGCTGGCGGGCTGGCCTTCGTCATTGCCGTCGGCCTGTTTGCCTTCCGCATTTTCGGGGGAGGGGACGCCAAGATGATTCCCGCCGTCGTTCTCTGGATGGGTCCGGCGGCTGCCTTTCCGTTTGTCTACTGGATGGCCATCGTGGGCGGCGCCTGCGCACTGTTTCTTTTGATTGGTAAGCGGAGCTTCCCGGCTGCCGCGGTTCCGGGCTTCATGCGCGCCCCCTTCGAGCCGAAGGCCGGCGTACCCTATGGCGTGGCGATTGCCGGCGGGGCGATCATCGCTGGATCAGCCTCTCCGCTGCTCGCCCTCTTTTATGAATCCATTGGCTTTGCCGGTTAACACTCCTTTAGGCGCAGCGTGCGAATTTCGTCTTGATTGAGAAGGCTTGCCGCGTCCTGCGGTGGCCCGAAGACCTAGAGTAAGAGGAGTGGCGCCTTATGTCGCCGATGCGCATCATCATCCTTCTTCTGGCGCTGGCCGCCGCAGGAGGCGCCGCCTTCCTGGTTCTGCAGCTGAGCAAGCCGCAAGTCGTGACTGAGACCGTTTTGCAGGAAAAGCTCCGGATCGAGGAGCGTGAAGTCTCCGAGGTCGAGGTGCTGACCGTCCTTCGCGACTTCGCCATCGGCGAGACGATCAAGGCGGAAGACCTACAATGGGCGCCCTGGCCAAAAGCCAACCTCGTCGAAGGCTACTACGTCCAAACCACGGTCCCGGCCTCGATCGAGACGCTGACCGGCGCCGTTGTTAAGGCAGCCCTCTACAAGGGCGAGCCCCTCCTGCCACAAAAAGTGGTCATCAAGGGGGACCAGGGACTGCTTGCCTCGATGATGGATCCCGAAATGCGGGCCGTGTCGGTCGAGATTTCAGCCGAATCGGCATCCGGTGGCTTCATCCTGCCCAATGACCGCGTCGACCTCATCCTGACTTATGACCAGGCCGCCGACGATGCGCGCGCCATCCCCGAGCGCACGATTGCCACCACGATCGTGAAGAACGTCCGTGTGCTGGCAATCGACCAGAACTTCGCGACCAACGCAGAAGGGGAAACGGCCCGCCTCGGCAGCACTGCCACGCTGGAAGTTTCACCCCAGGAAGCTGAACTTCTCGCCATGTCGATGCGCCGTGGGGAAGTGTCCCTGTCGCTGCGCCCGCTTGACCAGATGGCCAGCGGCACGGACCGCAGCCCCCGCATCGAACTTTTAGAAGGCGATGATGGGGCGGCCGGATCTGGCATCACGATCATACGGAACGGCCAGCCTTCACCTGCCGGCGTGGGAGGCAACTGAGTATGCGTATCCTGAAGATTTTTGCAGTCTCTGCAGTGCTGGTCTTCGGCCCGGCCATGCCGGTACCGGCCCAGTCGGGCCCGACGGGCATGGGCACTGTCATAACGTCTGCCGGCGACAGCGCGACGTCGCGCAGCATCACGGTTGGCGTCAACAAGTCCGTGATCATCGAGCTTGAAGCACCTGCCGCCGATGTGGTGATCGCTAACCCCGAAATTGCCGATGCGGTCGTTCAAACCTCGCAGCGTATCATTTTTCGCGGTGTCGCCTATGGCCAGACCAGCGCTCTGATCTTTGATCGCGCAGGCCGCACATTGCTTGACCTTTCCCTGCATGTCGAAACCGATATGGCGGCGCTGGAAGAGACCATTGTGCGGCATGTGCCCGATGCCCGCGTCAAGCTCGAGAGCATGAATGGCAGTATCGTGATGACCGGATCGGTGGACGACCTGTCCCAATCGGATCATGTGCGCCAGCTCGTGGCGGCCTATTTCCCGAGCGGCGACAGCGCCCCGCAGATCGTCAACATGCTGAACGTGCTTGCGCCGGACCAGGTGCTTCTCGAAGTGCGCATCGTGGAGATGCAGCGCAACGTCATCAAGCAGCTCGGCATCAACCTTTCCGGCCTGCCGACGCTTGGCAATTTCGAGTCCTCGGTCATCAGCCCATCCTTCTCAACCGCAGCGTCTTTCGCGGGCGGCCTTGCTTTTCCGCTTCAGGGACGGTCGATCGGGGGTCTGACGACCGACTTCCGCTATACCAACTATAACGGCACACAGTTCCAGTCGCGCGTCGGCGGCACGATCAACGCGCTCGAGCGGATCGGCGTCGTCAAGACGCTGGCCGAACCGAACCTCGTCGCTGTCTCCGGCGAGAGCGCGAAGTTTCTGGCGGGCGGCGAATTTCCGGTTCCGGTCGGCCAGGACAACCAGGGCCGTATCACGGTCGAGTTCAAGCCTTACGGTGTCGGTCTTGGCTTCACGCCGGTCGTTCTGTCAGAGGGCCGCATCTCGCTCAAGGTATCGACCGAAGTTTCGGAACTGACATCGCAGGGTGCCTTCCAGGGCGAGCAACAGACCCGCATCGACGGGGACGGAAACACCTTTCTGGTCGAAGGCGTCACACTGCCGGGCCTTACCGTACGCCGCGCCGAATCGACCATCGAGCTGCCGTCTGGCGGATCCATGATGATGGCAGGCCTGATCACGGTGAAGGATCGTCAGAACCTCGACCAGGTTCCAGGCCTGAAGAAACTTCCCGTTCTCGGCGCGCTGTTCCAGTCGCGTGACTTCATTTCGGAAGAGAGCGAACTGGTCGTGATCGTGACGCCATACCTGGTCAACCCCGCCGCGAAGTCCGAGCTTGTCACGCCGGCCGATGGGTTCTCCAGCGCATCGGACACCAAGACGATCTTCTTCGGCAAGCTGAACGAAACCTACGGCCGCGACGGCGCGCCGGTCAAAGCAGAAGACTACAAGGCCCCTGTGGGCTTCATGGAAGAGTAGGGGACAGAACATGACCATCGTCTCGAAATCACACCGCACACTGCTGGCGTTCGGCGCTGGCCTGATGACACTCGGTGCCTGCGCCAGTCACGCGCCCACCGCCGTTCCGGCCGAGTATCTCGGTGGTACTGCGCTGAGCCGCAACGAAGTGGGCGTCACTAAGCGCACCGAGTTTCTCGAAGTTGCCCTTCATCCGGAAGCGGGTGAATTGTCCGAGATCGACCGCACCCGTATCCGCAATTTCGTCGGCGCCTATGCGCAAAAGGGCCACGGACCCCTCGTCCTGTCGCTGCCTGAAGCGAGCGCAAATCCGCAGCTTGCTGTGACGGCGATTGCCGAAGCGCGTTCGATCGCCTGGGAAAAGGGGATCCAGTATGACGAGATTGCCGGGACATCGCACGGTGCCGGTGCGGCCTATGCCCAACCCATGATTCTGGCCTTCCAGGCCTTTGATGCGGTTGCACCTGAATGCCAGTCAAAGGCGGCCTTCGATTTCGCCGATGTGTCCTCCAACAACAACCTGCCGACTCTCGGCTGTTCGGTCCGCACCAATCTCGCGGCGATGATCGCCGATCCGGCGGACTTGCTTGCCAACCGTCCGCTGGACCCGGGCGACATGGCGCGGCGCGAGGTCATTCTCGAGAAGTTCCGCCTCGGCTTATCCACCGCCGCGGAGCGTTCGAACCAGGAATCGGGCGCTGTCTCAGACGCTGTGAACTAAGGCCGGCTCGCCCGGCAAAAGGAGTATGCGTACCATGGGTAAGGAAACTGCACTTTTTGAAGACGACTTCGGCACCGAGTTCGAAGACGTGTTCAATGAAGACGCGCTGACTGGCGCGAACGATCTGGATGAGCAAGATCCGTTTGCGGAAACGCAGGCGCAACCCGTTCAACCGGTCACGGATTTCGCCTCGAAGCCTGTTGCGCCTGCGCAGTTCTCATTCGTGCCGATGGACCAGTCGGGCGGCGATGCAATGCTGCCTGCCATCTCGATCAAACTCTTCTATGAGCGCGAGGAAACCCGCGCCCTGATGCAGCTCTGCGCCGCCGACCGGCGCATGGGGCGCGCGACCGTGCAGTGCATTCCCGGCGGCATCCCGGCCGCGGTGGCGGACCTGCGGGCCAATCCGACGCCCAACCTGCTAATGGTCGAGTCCTCGGCCCAGGCCAGCCAGGTTCTGCACGAGATCGATACGTTGGCTGAGCATTGTGACGACCACGTCAAGGTGCTGGTCATCGGCGCTGTCAACGACATCACGCTTTACCGTCAACTGGTGGCGCGCGGCGTTTCCGAATACCTTGTTCCGCCGTTCCAGCCCCTGAGCATCATTCGCTCGATCTCGGCCCTGTTTGCAGACCCGGATGCGCCTTTCCTGGGCAAGCAGATTTCCGTGGTTGGTGCCAAGGGCGGGGTAGGCGCCTCGACCATCGCCCACAACCTCGCCTGGGCACTCGCGGAGAACACCCACGTCAACACGACGCTCGTCGATCTCGACCTGTCGTTCGGTACCACCGCCCTCGACTTCAACCAGGACACGCCGCAGACTATCGCGGACGCGCTGCTGGCGCCGGAGCGCGCTGACAATGCCGTCATCGAGCGCCTGCTGACGCGGGCCACCGAGCGTCTTTCGCTGTTCACGGCGCCGGCCAATATCAACCAGATCATCGACATCCCGGACGAGTCCTATGCGATGGTCATCGAGAGTGTGCGCCGCAATGTGCCGTACATGGTGCTCGACCTGCCGCATACCTGGAGTCACTGGGTCCGCAACACGCTGATCGCTTCGGACGAGGTGATCATCGTGTGCCAGCCGGATCTTGCCTCGCTGCGGAACGGCAAGAACATGATCGACCAGCTCAAGGGTCACCGCGTCAACGACCACGCGCCGCGCCTTGTCCTGAACATGTGCGGCGTGCCGAAACGCCCGGAGATCCCGATGAAGGATTTTGCGGCAGCGATCGGTGTTGATCCGGACATCATCGTACCGTTCGAGCCGGAAGTTTTCGGCATGGCTGCCAACAATGGCCAGATGATTTCCGAAACCTCGCCGGCCGCAAAATCCTCGATCGCGATCGACCAGCTTGCCTGCCTGCTTACGGGCCGGGCGATCCAGGTCGAAGAAAAATCTTTCATCAAGAAACTTCTGGGCAAGTAAGCCGGGTTCGACGGGACAGGTAGGAATATGGCCTTCGGAAAACGCTCTGGCGCAACAGCTCCCACGCTTCCCGGCGCGGCGCCTGCGGCCGCGTCGGCGCCCAAGCCTGCGGCGCCGAAACCCGCGCCGTCCCCTGCTGCATCGGCGCAGCCCAAACAGGCAACTTCAATCCCCGGCGCGGCGCCTGCACCGGCCGTCAAGCTGAAGACACCCGAAATCAAGCCGGAGCCGATCCGCAAGGTCAGCCAGCACTCCGAACAATACTATTCGACCAAGACCACGATCTTCAACGCGCTGATCGACACGATCGACCTGTCCCAGCTGGCCCAGCTGGACACGGAAAGCGCGCGCGAGGAAATTCGCGACATCGTTGTCGAGATCATCAGTATCAAGAACGTCGTGATGTCGATCTCCGAGCAGGAATACCTGCTCGACGACATCTGTAACGACGTGCTCGGCTACGGCCCGCTCGAGCCGCTGCTGGCCCGCGACGACATTGCCGATATCATGGTCAACGGCGCGGACACGACCTATATCGAGGTCAATGGCAAGATCGAGCGGACCAATATCCGCTTCCGCGACAACGCGCAGCTGATGAACATCTGTCAGCGCATCGTGTCCCAGGTGGGCCGCCGTGTCGATGAAAGCTCTCCGATCTGTGACGCCCGTCTCTTGGACGGCTCGCGCGTCAACGTCATCGCCCCGCCGCTTGCGATCGACGGACCGACGCTCACCATTCGTAAGTTCAAGAAGGACAAGCTGAAGCTGAACGATCTTGTGCGATTCGGCTCTATCAGCGAAGCCGGCGCCGAAGTCCTGCGCATCATCGGCCACAGCCGCTGCAACGTCCTTATCTCCGGCGGTACCGGTTCGGGTAAAACGACCCTTCTCAACTGTCTCACCGGTTTCATCGAGCCCGGCGAGCGCGTCATCACCTGCGAAGACTCCGCCGAACTTCAGCTGCAGCAACCGCACGTCGTGCGTCTTGAAACGCGCCCGCCGAACATCGAAGGTTCCGGCGAGATCACGATGCGCGACCTCGTCAAGAACTGTCTGCGTATGCGTCCGGAACGTATCATCGTGGGCGAGGTGCGCGGACCGGAAGCGTTTGACCTTCTGCAGGCCATGAACACCGGCCACGATGGCTCGATGGGCACACTGCACGCCAACTCGGCCCGCGAAGCGCTCAGCCGCGTTGAATCCATGATCACGATGGGAGGGTTTGCGCTGCCGGCGAAAACCATCCGTGAAATGATCGTCGGCTCGATCGACGTGGTCGTGCAGGCTTCGCGTCTGCGAGATGGCTCTCGCCGCATCATGGGCATCACGGAAGTGCTCGGTCTCGAAGGCGATACCATCGTGTTGCAGGATATTCTCAAGTACGAGATCGAAGGCGAGGACGATGATGGCAAGATCATCGGCCGCCACCGCGGCATGGGGATCGGCCGTCCGCGCTTCTGGGAGCGCGCCGCCTACTACAACATGGAGCGGGAATTGGCTGCAGCACTCGACTCGCTGAACAACGCCTGATGAGCAGCACACTGATCATCGCGCTCGTGGCCGTTCTCGCCTTCACGGCGATCGTCGGTATTGGCTTCACGTTCACGTCCGGTCAGGACGACGCCGCCAAGAAACGGGCGCGCGAGATCGGGGCAGGGCGTGCGCCGCAAATTTCCAAAGCCGCCAGCAAGGCCACCGACGACACGGCCAAGCGCCGTGCCAAGACCCAGGAGATGCTCGACAACCTGCGCAAGCAGGACAAGGCGCGTAAGAAATCGGCTTCCCAGGATATTGGTTCAAAGCTTACCCAGGCGGGTCTCGAAATACCGGTGCCGGCTTTCTGGATCATCTCGCTGATCACCGGCGTCGTCTGCGCCGGCGCCGTCTGGATGTCCGGCGCGGACGGTCTCGTCATCAGCGGAATCAGCTTCAAGAGCCGGCCGATCCTCTGCGGGGCGGCCTTCTTCGCGGGTACGCTCGGCCTGCCGAACTTCGTTTTGAACACGATGATCAAGGGCCGCCACAAGAAGATGATCAACCAGTTCGCCGACGCGCTGGATGTCATCGTGCGCGGCGTGAAAACCGGCCTGCCGCTGAACGAATGTATCCGGATCATCGCCAAGGAAAGCCCGGAGCCGCTGCGCAAGGAATTCCTCACTTTCGCGGACAACCTCTCGATGGGCTCCGGTCTCGACCGTGCCCTCGCCCAGCTCTACAAACGCATGCCGCTGCAGGAAGTGAACTTCTTCGCGATCGTGCTGATGATCCAGTCGAAAGCAGGCGGTAACCTCTCTGAAGCCCTCGGGAACCTCTCCACGGTCATCCGCTCACGCAAGATGATGCGGGAAAAGGTCAGCGCCCTGTCTTCGGAGGCCAAGGCGTCCGGGATGATCATCGGCTCCCTGCCGTTTGCCGTGGGGACGATGGTGTTCATGACAACGCCCGACTACATCATGGAACTCTTCCTGACCGAAACCGGACACGTGATTCTTGTCATTGCGGCGGCGATGATGGGTCTCGGCATCACCGTGATGCGCAACATGATCAACTTCGACATGTAGGGGCAGGCAGCAATGTATGAGTTCATTCTGTCTTTCTCCAGACCCGAAACGCTGGCGGCCTACCTCGTCGCGGCCGCGGTGTTCGGAACACTGATGACCATCCTCTTGCCCTACCTGCAGGGCAACAAGCTCGAGACGCGCCTGAAGGCCGTCGCCAGCCAGCGCGAACGCCTGCGCAAGCAGAGCCGCGCGGCGCTCGAGAAGAAGGGCCTGCGCCGCAAGGATGATTCCGTCGTCGGCAATATTTCGTCGAAGCTGAATCTCGCCAAGGCGCTGGAAGATCCGAACGTCGTCAAGCTGATGAACCAGGCGGGCATGCGCGGCCCCGGGCCGATCTCGGCCTTCTACTTTGCGCGGATGGCATTGCCGTTTATCGGCGCGATCGGCGCGTTCGTCTACATTTTCTACGTCAATGACCACGGCCTCAACACGGTCATGAAGTACGGCTCGCTGGCCTTTGGCGCCGCCGCCGGTTTCTATGCGCCCAACATCTACATCTCCAACATCGCCCAGAAACGCCAGAAGTCCCTGATGCGGGCCTTCCCGGACTCGCTCGACATGCTGCTGATCTGCGTCGAGGCCGGCATGTCGATCGAGATGGGCTTCAACAAGGTCAGTCAGGAAATCGGCACCGCCTCGCCGGAACTCGCCGAAGAGTTCGGCATCACGGTGGCGGAACTCTCCTATCTGCCTGACCGCCGGCAGGCCTACGAAAACCTCGCGATCCGCACCGGCCACGAAGGCGTCAAAGCCGTCTGTATGGCGCTGGGCCAGGCCGAGCGTTACGGCACGCCGCTCGGCGACGCGCTGCGTCTGATGGCGCGGGAAAACCGCGAGATGCGGATGTCGGATGCCGAGAAGAAGGCGGCGGCTCTGCCGGCCCAGCTGACGGTTCCGATGATCCTGTTCTTCCTGCCGGTGCTCTTCCTGGTCGTGCTCGGCCCGGCCTATATCAAGTACGAAAAGATGCAGGGCGACAACGACGTTGCGCCGCAGGTCGCCTCGCCGACCTGATACGGCCGCCCGCAATTCAGGAGGGCAGGCGGGGCTTTCCCCGCGCGCCTGCTGCCGCTAGACCCGGCGCATGAGTCTCATGCCCCTTATTACGGCCACCCTTGCGCGCTTCGGTCTCCAGACCGGCGCAGAGGGGGGCCTCGTCTGCCGCACGCCACTCACCGGCGATGTCCTCACCCGTTTGCCCGTCCACTCGCCCGCGGCTGTGGAGGCCGCGCTCGCCGCCGCCGCAACGGCCTTCACCCAATGGCGCGATGTGCCGGCGCCGAGACGCGGCGAACTCGTCCGCCTGCTCGGTGAGGAGCTGCGCAGCGCCAAGGATGATCTCGCAACCCTCGTGACGCTCGAGGCCGGCAAGATCCCGGCGGAAGCGATGGGCGAAGTGCAGGAGATGATCGACATCTGCGATTTCGCCGTCGGTCTCTCCCGCCAGCTGCACGGGCTGACGATTGCCTCCGAACGCCCGGGCCACCGGATGATGGAAACCTGGCATCCGGCGGGTGTCACCGCCGTCATCACGGCCTTCAATTTCCCGGTCGCGGTCTGGGCGTGGAACGCCGCGCTGGCGCTCGTCTGCGGCAATCCGGTGATCTGGAAACCGTCCGAGAAAACGCCCCTGACAGCGCTTGCCGTGATGGCGGTCTTCGCGCGCGCGCTGCGCCAGTTCGGCGACGCGCCGGACGGCCTTGCAGCCTGCCTGATCGGCGGACCAGAAACCGCCGCAAAGCTTGCCGCCGATCCGCGTGTCGCCGTCGTCTCGGCCACCGGCTCGACGCGGATGGGCCGCGCGGTAGCGCCCGTCGTTGCGGCGCGCTTCGGCAAGACGATCCTCGAACTCGGCGGTAACAATGCCGCCATCGTCTGTCCGTCTGCGGATCTTGACCTGGCGGTGCGTGCCATCGCCTTCTCGGCGCTCGGCACGGCGGGTCAGCGCTGCACCACGATGCGCCGCCTGTTCGTGCACGAACAGATTGCAGATACGCTGATCCCGCGCCTGAAAGCCGCCTGGGCGTCGGCGAAAGTCGGCAATCCGATGACGCCGGGCGTGCTGGTCGGCCCTCTGATCGATGCCGCGGCCGGGGAGGCGATGACGTCTGCACTCGCCGAAGCAAAAGCGGCCGGCGGAGACGTCTTCGGCGGCGAGCCCGTTGAAACCGGCGGTGGCACCTATCGGCGCCCCGCGCTCGTCGTCATGCCGGCGCAGACCGGCCCGGTCCTGCGCGAAACCTTCGCGCCGATCCTCTACGTGATGCGCTACACGGACCTCGGCAAGGCGATCGCCTTCAACAACGCCGTTTCCGCCGGCCTGTCCTCATCGATCTTTACGACCGACCTGCGCGAGGCCGAGCGGTTCCTCGCCGCATCAGGCTCGGATTGCGGGATTGCCAACGTCAACATCGGCACGTCCGGCGCGGAGATCGGCGGGGCATTCGGCGGCGAGAAGGAGACCGGCGGCGGGCGCGAGTCTGGCTCTGATGCCTGGAAAGGCTACATGCGCCGGGCCACGAACACGATCAATTATTCAAGCGCGCTACCGCTCGCCCAAGGTATCCGCTTCGATACCTAGTTGCGCGGGCGCAGCACCCGCTTGGGGGCCTCGGTTCCGGCCGTGTCTTCTACGCGGGTGACCGGCGCAGCGATCGGCGCGTCAGCCGTTGTCGCCGCTTCGGCCACGCGCACCGGTGCGGGTTTCTCCGCCAGCGCGTCCCAGCTACGTGCGGGCTGGATCAGCCCCTGGAGCAGGGCGACGTTCTGGTCGACCACCTCTTCGGGCGCCGCAGCGCCGCTCACGGACTTCATGTCTTCGAACTTGCCTTGTAGGCCCAGCACCAGCGCGAGGTTTTCGGTGACGCGGGCGCCGGCATCGGCGTTCGCCGCCGCCTGGCGCAGCTTGGCTTCAGCGCCCGGCAGGTCACCGGTCAGCACCAGCGACAGGCCGTAGTTGGTCAGCGTGGTCGTCCGGAGAGGCTCGAGTTCCAGCGCCCGCTGATACGCCGTCTGCGCCAGCTTGTGCTGGCCTTCGCGGTCAAATGTGGTGCCGAGCGCGGCCCAGGTTTCAGCCCGCTCCGGGGCAACTTCGGTCGCGCGGTGGAATACCCGGCCGGCGGTGGGCACATCGCCAAGCGCCATCTGGATCCGGCCGAGCAGCATCAGCGCGTCGGCGCTTTCAGGGTGCACGATCAACGCGCGCGACAGCACGTCGAGGGCGCGTTCATGGCTGCCGATTTCGCGCAGCGCGCGGGCAAATTCCAAGCTGACCGTCAGGTCTTCGCCGTCCTTGAGGTTTTCCTTGGCCCAGAAGTTGGCGCGCGTCAGCGGATCGGCGCGGTTGGCCGCCGCGCGCTCCTCGGGGGACGCCGGCCTATTGGCCGCCTGCATCGCCAGCGCGGCCTCGTCTTTCGGCGCAGACGCGCACGAGGTGGTGGACGCAGCGAGCGCAAAGGCTAGCAAAGCCAGAGACGTTTTGGCACTGGACATCATCGGGCTCCGTGTATGTATCGGCAGCATAAGCCCGGATATTGAACCGCCGGGGTCAAAGTTCGGTTAACGCCGCCGCGCGCGGCCTTAACCCTGAAACCCTTCAGGAACGCGCCATGCACAAGAGCTTCACCGCCAAGCCGAAACACGCCGCCCGCATTTACCTCTACACAGCCCAGACTTTCACGGCGCTGACGGACGACCCGTTCCCCGGCGCGCGCGCGATTGCGGCGGCGCAGGGCTTCAAGGGCGGGGCAGGGCAGGCGGTTTTGGTACCCGGCGAAACGGGCGCGGTGCAATCCGTGTTGTTTGGTCTGGGAAACGGTAAGGACGCGCTCGCGGTCGCGGCCCTGTCCGGCCGGCTGACGGAAGGCGACTACGAGATCGCGGAAGACGCCGGCCAGCCCTTCGCCCACATCGCCGCCGCCTGGGCGGACGGGGCGTACCGTTTCGAACGCTACAAGTCCGAAAAAACCAATCCGCCCCGGCTGAAGATTCCCGGCGGCAAGGACGGCGAGCGCCTGTCGCGTGAGGCCGAGGCCGCCGTCCACCTGCGCGACCTGGTCAACACGCCGGCCGCCGATATGACCCCTGCGGGCCTCGAAGCGGAGATCGCCGCCTTGGCGGAGCGCTTCGGCGCCAAGCTCACCGCCATCGTTGGCGACGCGCTGCTCGCCGCGAACTATCCGATGGTCCACGCCGTCGGCCGCGCCGCCACCGAAGCGCCGCGATTCCTCGAACTGGAATGGGGCAAACCCGGCGACCCGAAAGTCGCGCTCGTCGGCAAGGGCATCACATTCGATTCCGGCGGCCTCAACATAAAGGGCGGCGACGGCATGCGCATTATGAAGAAGGACATGGGCGGGGCGGCGCACGCCATCGTGCTCGCCGAACTCGTGATGGGCGCAGGGCTGCCGGTGCACTTGAAGCTCTATGTCTCTGCCGCAGAGAACGCGATCGCGGGGAATTCCTTCCGGCCAGGCGATATCCTCTCCAGCCGCAAGGGCCTGACGGTCGAGATCGACAATACCGACGCCGAAGGCCGCCTCGTCCTGGGCGACGCGCTCGCACGCGCCAGTGAAGACGACCCCGACCTGCTGCTCGATTTCGCCACCCTCACCGGCGCCGCCCGCGTCGCGCTCGGCGCCGACCTTGCGCCGCTCTACACCGACGACGACCAGCTCGCCGCCGACATCCTTGCCGCCTCCGCCCGTACCGGCGATCCGGTCTGGCGTATGCCGCTCTGGGATCCCTACCTGGCTGAGCTCAAGAGCCCGGTCGCCGATCTCGTGAACTCGGGCGGCAGCTTCGCCGGCTCGATCACGGCGGCGGTGTTCCTCAAGCAATTCGTCAGTGCCAGGAGCTGGGCGCACTTCGACATCTGGGCCTGGCGCAAGTCGAAATACGGCCGGCCGGACGGCGGCGCGCCGTGCAGCCTGCGCGCGGTTTGGTCGATGCTGGAAGCCCGGTACGGCGCCTGAGGCGGCGCGTTACTGCGGAATGCCGTCCTGCTCGGCGAGCCGGATCGCCTCACGCACGCGCCCGCGCACCAGCAGCGTGTCAATGTTCTTCGGATCGGCGGCCATGGCGGATTCCACGTCGCGCATCGCCAGGTCATAGCTCTTCTTGTTGAGATAGACCTCCGCGCGCAGCTGGTGCGCCGGGCCAAAGCCGGGCGAATTGGCGAGCGCAAGGTCGAGATCCGACAGCGCCGTGTCCCATTCCTCGGTCAGGATGTAGGCGCTGGCCCGGTCGAGCAGCAAATCGACCGTTCCAGGCGCCATTGTCAGGGCGTCGGAAAAAGACACGACGGCCACTTCCGGCGCCCCGGCCATGATCCAGGCCTGACCGGCCTGCGACAGGTAGATCGCGCGTTGCTCCATCGAGCCGCCATCCGTGGAGGTCGCCAGCGACTCCAGCCGCTCGGCGCCCGTCTCGTAATTGCCAAGCGCGATCAGGGCCAGCGCCGTACACTGGCGCGCGCCCGGCCGGTTGCCTTCATAGCTCCAGGCAAGGCCGTCCTCGTAGGCGTTCTCGGGATCAGTCTCGATCTTGGCGACACAGGCCTCGAGCCGGGCCGCTTCGGCCTTGGCAAGCTCTGCCCCCGCCGACTGCATCATCAGAACGGTTCCAGCGGCGAAGGCGATCAGGGACATGGGCAGTTGGCTCCGAACCGTCTATTCAGCGCCGTGTAGGCAACGGCGCTCTGGTATTGGCAAATGACATCCCCGCAATCTCTGCTTTTTGTTTTCGGGCTTGGCTATAGCGCCCTGCAGCTTTCCGGGCAGCTGCGGCCGGCGGGCTGGCAGGTGGCCGGAACGGTCAGGACGGCGGCTAAGGCGGCGGATCTGAGGGCGCGCGGCATCGAGGCGGCCGTCTGGACCGGGGAAGGGCCCGTCGATGTGCCGGCGGGCGCGCACTGGCTGATCACCCTGCCGCCCGGCCGGCAAGGCTGCCCCGCTGCATTGGCGGCGGCAAGCCAGGCCGACGGTGCCCGGTCCATAACATATCTTTCAACGACGGGGGTCTATGGCGACCTGCAGGGCGGCTGGGCGTTCGAGTGGAGCCCCGTGGCGCCCTCGTCTCCGCGCGCGGCCGCCAGGGTGCTCGCGGAAACCCAGTGGCAGGCAGCCAGCGACGGCCGCGCCCGGCTCGTCCGCCTGCCGGGCATCTACGGACCGGGCCGCTCGTCCTTCGACCGGCTGCGCGACGGCACCGCTCAGCGCATCATCAAGCCCGGTCAGGTCTTTTCCCGCGTGCATGTCGATGACATCGCCAGCGGACTGGCCGCGCTGGTCCAGCGACCGGATGCATCCGGCGTCTTCCACCTGTGCGACGATCTTTCGGCGCCGCCGCAGGACGTGACTGCCTTTGCCGCGGAACTTCTCGGCATGGCCCCGCCGCCGGACATCTCCTTCGAGGACGCACATCTCAGCGAGATGGCGGCGAGCTTCTACGCCGAATGCAAGCGCGTCGCGAACGCCCGCGCCAAAGCCGCGCTCGGCTGGCGGCCTGCCTATCCGACTTACCGCGAAGGCCTGCGCGCCATTCTCGCGGCGGAAACCGCTGCAACTTCTTGAATATTCTTGCTTCCGCCAGATTCGCGCCCCTATGGCGCCGCCCGGATCGTGTGTAAGAGTCTGCAGATACTCGGGAGGAGTTTCATCGATGTCAGTCAAGGTCCGGGGCCGTTGGACGGTCCTAGGTGCGCTCGCCTCTGCAGCAATGCTTCTTCTGGCCGCCTGCGGCGGCTCGCAGACGGCGCAAAGCCCCGGCGAGGACAGCGATGCCCAGGTGCTGGTCGAACGCTCACCGGCCGACGAAGCCGCTGCCCGCAAACGCGATGAAGCGCGCCAGCGCGCCCGCGAAGCGGCCGAGACCGAGTTCTCCTATTTCCGCTACCGCATCGACACCTCGACCGAACAGCCGCTCGCTTGCCTTGTCTTCTCCGCCGCACTTGATCCGAAAACGGACTATTCTCCCTATGTCGAGTTCCGCCCGGCCTTCCGGGCCGCGTTGACGGTCGAGGGCCGCGAGCTGTGCGTCGGCGGCCTCACCTTCGGCACCACCCGCACCGCCACGATCCTCGCCGGTCTTCCCGCAGCCGATGGCCGTACGCTGAAACGCGCCGAAACCGTGCCGATCGACTTTGCCGACCGCCCGCCTTTCGTGGGCTTCAAAGGCACCGGCGTGATCCTGCCGCGCGAGAATGCCGACGGCCTGCCGATCGAAACCGTCAACGTCGACCAGGTCCGCGTCACTGTCAGCCGGATCAATGACCGCGCGCTCGTCTTCAAGAACATCAATGCCGGCACAACGACCGGACAGGGCCAGTGGTCCTGGCTCTGGGGACCGGATTCGCCGGATGATGTCGGCGAAGAGCTCTTCACCGGCACCATGGACATCGCAAATGCAGCCAACGCGCCGGTGGTCACCGTCTTCCCGCTGCAGGACGTGGTCGGGCCGATGAAACCCGGCGCGTATTTCGTCAGCGTCACGGACGCCGCCGAACTGAACGATGCCGAAGGCCCCGCCGCCTCGTCCGGCCGCTGGATTCTTCTCACCGATCTCGCGCTCACCGCCTATCGCGGCGAGAACGGCCTCGATGTCACACTGCGCTCGCTGAAGGATGGCAAGACCGTCCGCAACGCGACCGTCCAGCTGCTCGCCGCCAACAACGCGGTGCTCGCCGAAGCCAAGCCGAACGAGCAGGGCCGCGTCACGTTTGATGCGCCGCTGATGAACGGCCAGGGCAACATGGTGCCGCGCCTCGTGCTGGCCACCGCCGCGAACGGCGAACTCGCTGCGCTGGACCTTGCCCGCGCGCCGGTGGACCTTTCCGAACAGGAAGTCGGCGGCCGCCGAACGCCCGGCCCGGTGGACGCCTTTGTCTATACCGATCGCGGCATCTACCGCCCTGGCGAAAGCGTCGAGTTGACCGCCATGCTGCGCGACCGCGCCGGCCGCCAGGTCACTGGCCGCAACGGCCACCTGATTGTTTATCGACCGAACGGCCTGATCGCCTCGAAAGTCCGCTTCACCGATCCGAAGCCGGGCGCCGTGCTGTCGACCTTCGCGCTGCCGCGCGGCGCCTCGCGCGGTGAATGGCGTGCCAGCATCGAGATCGACGGCCTCACGGCTTCCGCCGGTGAAGTGCGGTTTGCGGTCGAGGATTTCGTGCCGCAGCGCATAGCCGTTGATGTGAAGACCGACGAGAAGACCGCCCTCAAGGCGGGCGGCGTGCGGGATGTCGAGATCGACTCGCGCTTCCTCTATGGCGCCCCCGGCGCCGGCCTGACGGTGAAAGCCGAAGCCCGGCTCGAAGCCGACCCGTCGCCGTTCAAGGCGTTCGAAGGCTTCTCCTATGGCCGCCACGACCAGACCTTCGAGGAACAGATCCTCGAGTTCGATGATGCGACCACGGACGGTTCCGGCAAGGCGGTCGTCCGCCTTTCGCCCGGCACGGCGGGGTCGAATTCCGGCCTGCCGCTGCGCCTCAACACGGTGGTCAGCGTGCTCGAACCGGGCGGCCGCGCCGTCGCCGAAAGCGTCCGCGTGCCCTACCGGCCCGAGGCCCTGTATGTCGGCGTGAAGCCCTCCTTTGAATCGAGTGTCGAGGAAGGCGGCGAGGCCAAGTTCCAGGTCGTGGCCGTCAATGCCGAAGGCGCCGCCGTAGCGCAGCGTCTCAGCTGGAAAGTGCTCGCCATCGACTACCACTATGACTGGTACCGCGACGGCGAACAGTGGACCTGGCGCCGCTCGCGCACGGTCACCAAGGTCAATGAAGGCGTGCTGACCACGCCCGCCGGCGGTGTCGGCGAGATCAAGGCGCCTGGCCTCGAATGGGGCAGCCATGAACTGGTGATCGAAGGCCAGGGGGCGTTTGCCGCCTCGGGCGCGAGTTCCAGCTTCTATGTCGGCTGGGGCGGCTGGACGAGCGAGGACGGCACCGAAGCGCCGGACCGCGTGAAGGTCGTCGCCTCCGAGAAATCGCCCAAGGCCGGCCAGAGCGCCGAACTCACCATCGTGCCGCCCTATGACGGGCAGGCCCAGGTTGTGGTGGCCACCGACCGTGTGCTGAGCGTCCAGAACGTCGGCGTCGTCGCCAAGGGCACCAAGATCACGCTGCCGGTCACGGCGGAGTGGGGCGAGGGCGCCTATGTCATGGTCACGGTCTATTCCGGCCGCGATCCGGTACTGAATGCCAAGCCGCGCCGCGCGGTCGGCATCGCCCATGTGCCGGTCGACATGGCCTCGCGCACCTTCAAGGTCACGCTGGACGCGCCGGACGTCGCCCGTCCGCGTACGGACCAGACGGTGGATGTCAAGATCGAAGGCGGACCGAAGGAGCAGGTCTACCTGACCCTGGCCGCCGTGGACGAAGGCATCCTGCAACTGACGAAGTTCAAGTCGCCGGACCCGGTCGCCCACTATTTCGGCCGCAAGGCGCTCGGCGTCGAGCTGCACGATGATTATGGCCGCCTGCTCGACCCGAACATGGGCCTGCCGGCCGAAGTGCGCGTCGGCGGTGACCAGCTCGGCGGGGAAGGGCTGACGGTCGTGCCGACCAAGTCGGTCGTCATTTTCTCGGGCCTCGTTGAAGTCAAGAACGGCCGCGCGAAAGTTCCGCTCGCCCTGCCGGAGTTCAACGGCGAACTTCGCCTGATGGCGGTCGCCTGGTCGAAGACCGGTCTCGGCTCCGCCGAAAAGAAAATGAAGGTGCGTGACCGCGCGCCATCTGACCTCGTGATGCCGCGCTTCCTCGCCCCCGGTGATGAAGCGGTGATCACCGCCTCCATCGACAACGTCGAACTCGCCGCCGGCCAGTTCACCGCGAAAGTCTCGGGCGGCCAGCAGGTCAGCGTGCCTGCCACCGCGCTCACCCGCACGCTCGGCAAGAGCCAGCGCGTGGACTTGCCGGTGCGCGTCTCGGCGAAGGCTGAAGGCATCTCGCCGCTGCGTCTCGAAGTGTCGGGTCCGGAGAAATATTCCGTCACCCGCAACTACGAGATCCAGACCCGGTCGCCCTACCTGCCGGAATCGCGCTCGACCTCGCAGCTGATGCGGCCGGGCGATTCCTTTAGCGTCACCAGGGACCTCCTGAAAGGCTATGTGCCGGGCTCGGCGGATGTCGCGGTCGGCTTCTCGCCGATCCCGGTCGATCCGGCGACCCTCTACGCCTCGCTCGACCGCTACCCCTATGGCTGCACGGAGCAGATCTCCAGCCGCGCGCTGCCGCTGCTCTACTCCGAACAGCTCGTCGCGATGGGCGCCAAGGGCTCGCGTGACAATGCGCGAGACAAGGTGCAGGTCGCCGTCAACACGATCCTCAACCGTCAGGGTGCGGATGGTGCCTTCGGCCTCTGGCGCGAGGGTGACGGCTACGCCACCCCCTGGCTCGGTGCCTATGCGACCGACTTCGTCTACCGCGCCAAGCAGGCCGGTTATTCGGTGCCGGATGAGGCGTTGACGCGGGCTTACGGCGCGCTGCGCAGTGTCGCCACGGGCGATGCCTGGCGGGTCTATGGCTACGACACCGACGTGTACGAAGGCCAGTATTCGACCGACACCCAGCAGCAGATGATGTACCGCTCCTCGGCCTTCGCGCTCTATGTGCTGGCCAAGGCGGGGCAAGCGGACATCTCCCGCCTGCGCTACCTCCATGACCGCGAGCTGGAGAATATCGCCAGCCCGCTTGCCCGCGCGCATATCGGGGCCGGCCTTGCATATCTCGGCGACCGGGCGCGCGCCGCCTCGGCCTTCAAGTCGGCGGAGTCCAAACTCGGCTACACCAATGGCGGCGACTATTACCAGACGCCGCTACGCGACCTGGCCGGCATTCTCGCCCTCGCCGGTGAAGCGGAACTGCCCTCCGTGGTCGAGCGTCTTGCCACGCGCCTCGGCAAGGATGTGCCGGACGCCGCAGATCTGACGACGCAGGAGAAGTCCTACATGCTGCTCGCCGTCAACGCCCTCACCAAGGGCGAAGCGGCGCTGCAGGTCGGCGTTACCGGTCTCGGCAACGGCAATGACAACCAGCGCCAGTACATGCTGACCGAAGAGCAGGCGACCAGCGGCGTCAGTTTCAAGCTGAATGCCAAGGCGCCGATCTTCCGCACGGTGCTGGTCACCGGCGCGCCTTCGGCCCCGCCGCCGGCCGTCTCCTCGAAGCTCACCGCGCAGAAACAGTTCTACACGCTGTCCGGCAGCCCGGTGAAACTCGGTGAAGTGCGTCAGGGCGACAAGTTCGTTGTCGGCCTGACGATCTCGACCGAGGAACGCCGCCTCAATCCGGTGATCGTGGCAGATCTTCTGCCCGCCGGATTCGAGATCGAGACCGTCCTGCGTCCAGCCGATGCCCGCGTCGTCGAGTATGACTGGTCGACCGGCGAGGACCGCGTGCGGGCAGGGGCGTTCGATTTCCTCGGGGAGATCGCGCAGGCCCAGTCGTCGCAGGCGCAGGATGACCGGTATGTCGCGGCGATCAACGTCTACGACACGCCTGTCACACTCGCCTATGTCGTGCGCGCGGTGACGCCGGGATCGTTCGCGATGCCGGGCGTCGTCGCCGAGGACATGTACCGGCCGGAAGTCTTCGGCCGCTCTGCGCCGGGCCGGGTGACCATCCTTGCCGCGCAGGGCGCTGCCGGCGGCAAGTAAGGGAGGCATGCGAGTGAGCGGGGCCGCGTTCTGGGCCAGGCTGAAGGGCCTGCCCTGGCCAAAACGGCTCATCGCCGGGCTCGGCGCCTTCCTCGCGGCGGTGCTGGTCCTTGACCTCGCCTTCCCGCCGCCGCTGACCCGGGCGCACATCAATTCCGTGCTGGTCACCGACCGGCACGGAAAGCCGCTGCGCGCTTTCTCTGCGCCGGATGGCCGCTGGCGGTTCGCCGTCTCACTTGAGGAGATCGACCCCGCATTCATTGAGGCGCTGGTGCGCGTCGAGGACAAGCGATTCTGGAACCATCACGGCACGGACTGGTTCGGCATGGCCCGTGCCGCGGTGGACAGCGCCGCAGCGGGCCGCGTGGTCTCCGGCGGCTCGACCATCACGATGCAGACCGCCCGCATGCTGGAGCCGCGCCCACGCAATATCGGCTCCAAGCTGGTCGAGATCTGGCGTGCCAACCAGCTGGAGCGCCGCTTCACCAAGGCAGAGATCCTCGAACTCTACCTCACGCTCACGCCCTACGGCGGCAACCTCGAAGGCGTGCGAGCCGCCAGCTGGAGCTATTTCGGCCATGAGGCCGACCGTCTGTCCTCGGACGAAATCGCGCTGCTGATCGCGCTGCCGCAGTCGCCGGAAGTGCGCCGCCCCGACCGGCGTCCCGAACAGGCGAAGAAGGCGCGCGACTGGGTCGCCGCCAAGCTCACCGGCTACGGCGTTTTCCCGGAAGGTGAAGCCGCAGAAGTCGCCGCGCTGCCCGTGCCGCCCCGCCGGCTCGATTTCCCGGACCGCGCCTGGCACGGCGCCGATGCCGCGCTCGCGAATGGCCCGCGCCAGGATGTCCGCTCCACGCTCGACGCTGCCCTGCAGGCCGAACTGGAACGCATCGCGCTTACCCGGGCCGAGTCCGAAGGTGTCGATGTCCAGGTCTCCGCCATCGTCGTCCACGTGCCCACCCGCGCGGTACGGGCGCTCGTCGGCTCCGCCTCGCGCGACCGCGCCGGCGGATGGATCGACCTCACCAACCGCGCCCGCTCACCCGGCTCAACGCTCAAGCCCTTCATCTACGGCCTCGCCTTCGATGACGGCATTGCCTCCGCCGACACGCGCGTCGAAGACCTGCCGCGCCAGTTCGCTGGCTATCGTCCCGAAAACTTCGACCGGATGTTTCGCGGCGATGTGCGCATCTCGGACGCGCTGCAGCACTCGCTCAACATCCCCGCCGTGTTGATGCTGGACCGGATAGGAGCAGAACGTTTCTCCGCGCAGCTCGCCATGGCCGGCGCGCGGCCGCGCTTCACCGGCGCAGCAGGGCACGGCGCAGGCCTAGCTCTCGCGCTCGGCGGCGCGGGCCTCACGGGGCGCGAACTCGCCATCCTCTATGCTGCGCTCGGCGATGGCGGCATCGCCAAGCCGCTGGTCTGGCGCGCGGAAGAAGAGCGCCTCAGCTACGAGGACCCCGGCCGCCGCCTGATGAGCAGTGCCAGCGCGGCCGAAATCCTCCGTATCCTGCAAGGATCGCCCGCTCCGGCAGGGCGCATGCCGGGCAGCCTGACGCGCGACGCGCCGCAGATCGCCTTCAAGACCGGCACGTCCTACGGCTTCCGCGATGCCTGGGCGGCGGCGGTATCGGGAGACCACGTTCTCGTCGTCTGGATCGGCCGCGCCGACGGCGCCCCCCGCACCGGCGTCACCGGCCGCGACATTGCGCTGCCGGTGCTGTTCGAGATGGCGGACCGTGTCTCCCATCATCTGCGCGATGACGGCGAAGCCCGCGCCCGGCTGACGACAGAGCCGCGCCGCAAGTCACGCGGCGCCCAGCGCAACCTGTCTGAAAACCGGCCACCCGAAATCCTGTTCCCGCCGGAAGGCGCAGAGCTCTGGGCAGGGCCCGTCAACGGCCAGCCGGGCCGCCCCTTCGTGCTCGCAGGCCGAGGCACGGGCGAGCTCAGCTGGTTCGTCGATGGCACGCCCACCGCCCTTGATGATGCGGGCTCACCGATCTGGCAGCCCCGCCAGCCCGGCTTCTACCAGGTCACCGCCGTGGACGCCGAAGGCCGCGCCACCCGCGTCAGAGTCCGCGTACTGACTGAAAATCCGGCATAGGCCCCGCCGCAGGGTGTGCAAATTGGTCACAACGGCGTGAGATTGAGCGATTGCATGCGTCTGTTGTCTTCTTTCGGACAGACTCAGCAACTATTTCGCCACTCGGAAGGGTTATCCTGCCCGGTTCCGAGTGTGAGAGTTTTGAGTGCCCATGCAGCGTCCCGCCCTGGTAATTGCCCTGACCGCCGGCTTGATGTCGACCGGTCTTGCCTTCTTCTCTAGCGCCGGCGCTGAAGACCGCCGCCTGGAAGATCCGCCAGCGCGTGTTGCCACCGCTGTATTTGCCGGGGGCTGCTTCTGGTGCGTCGAAGCCGACTTCGACAAGGTGGACGGCGTCCTCGAGACAATCTCCGGCTATACGGGCGGCACGGTGGACAAGCCGACCTACAAACAGGTCACCTATGGCGAGACCGGCCACTACGAAGCCGTGAAGGTCACCTACGACCCCGCCAAGGTTTCGTATGACGAGCTGGCCGACTATTTCGTCCGCCACATCGATCCGACGGATGCGAAGGGTCAGTTCTGCGACAAGGGCGACAGCTACCGCTCGGCCATCTTCGTCTCCGGCCAGGGCGAACGCGCGGCCGCCGAAGGCGCGCTCACCGACGCGGGCGAAGTGCTCGGCGAAACCATTGCAACCAAGGTTCTGCCCGCCGCGACGTTCTGGCCGGCCGAAGAGTACCATCAGGACTATTACATCCGCAGCGCCGTCAAATACGGTTACTACCGTAAGGCCTGCGGCCGGGACGCGCGCCTCGAGCAGCTCTGGGGCAAAGCCGAAAAAGGCGCTTGAGGCTTCGCCTCAGTCCTTGGCAGGGCAGGGCGGCTCGGCAAACTCCTTTTGCCCTTCCAGCTTCGCCTCCCATTCCGATGTGCGCTCTGCAGGCGCGTAGCCGCTCGCCACATACAGTTTGAACACCCGCGTGATCGGGCAGCCATTGCCGCGCACGCCCAAATCGATGCGGATCTGGCCCGCCGGCTCGAACTCGGCAAAATCGCTCCGCAGGCGCGGCCGCATCCCGGCATGCACCGAGGCGACCAGCACCCGTTCTGCCAGCGGCCCCTCCAGCGCCTCGCGCTCCGAAAAACTCTTTGGCCCCGCATAGCGCCGCCACGAGATCAGCGGCACCGTTCGCGCCCGGCCATAGAAGTCCAGCCCGTGCCAGGCCTCCCGCTCATCCACCAGCACCGCCGTCGCGCCCAGGCGCTCGGCTTCGGCGAACAGCTGCTCGGCCGCCACATCCCAGCCGCGCGTGCGCTTCAGGGCATTGTCGATGCCCAGCGCGCGGGTCTGCGCCATGGTCAGCTGAGGCACGATCAGGAATACTGCCGCAATAAGCGTGTTCACCGCCAGGCTTGACCAGACCACCGCCCGACGGCCCGCAAACCATCCCGCCACCAGCAGGCTGGCGCCCGGATAGGCCGTTGCGGCCCAGTTGGCATGGGCACGGCTGAGTACGGCCTGGCCGAGGATAAACACGAGCACAGGCAAGACGAAACACAGCAGCCAGCGGGTCGGTGCCTCTGTTCCTTCGGCCTTGAAGCGCCAGCCGGCCAGTCCCGCCAGCAGGGCGAGGAAACTCACCGGGCCGAACACGCCCAGCTGGTCGGCGAAGAAAGTCCCCGCGTTTTCAGGGTTGAAGAGGTCACCGCCCAGGTTGGCATTGTCGACCGTGTGGCCCACGGTCTGGAAATCATTGGCGGCATTCCAGGCAAAATGCGGCGCCACCAGCAGCCCCATCACCAGCAAGGCCAACGCGCCGCCTCTCGAGATCAGGGCCCGCCGCATCGGCGCATCCACAAGGCACGCCAGCGCCAGACCAATCAGGAAATACAGCATGGCATACTTGGACAGGATGCCGAGCCCGAGCGCAGCGCCCAGCGCCGCCGCCGTCACCAGCCCGCCGCCGCTGCGCAGCCGCCAGGCGAGATAAAGCCCCGCGCACCAGAGCGGCATCAGCACGCCGTCCGTCGACAGGACACTCGACGACAGTGTCACCGCCGGCATGAGTGCGTAGAGGAGCGCCGCATAAAGCCCTGTTTTCGCTGAGAACATCGCGCGCCCGGCCAGGAAGATGAAGCCGGCCGCCGCCGTGTGCAGGAACGGCGCAGCGATCCGCACGGCCCACTCCATATCCCCGAACACTGCGGTCGACACGTAGATGACCCAGGCGATCATCGGCGGCTTCGAGTAATAGCCCCAGGCCAGTTCCTGCGACCAGCGCCAGTACTGCGCTTCATCCGCATACAGATTAAGCGGCGAGGCAAGCACACCCGCCACCCGCACGGCCAGCAGCAGGGCAAGAATCCCCAGCGTCAGCCGGGCTTCTGGGCTTTTCGGGAAGAGGGAAGCGGCTGACATCATCGATTCGGGCTGAAGGGGCCCCTTATGACGGGAGGGCGCGCACAAATACAACTCAGATTGCAGGCAAAAACGGTGCAGGCGGCTTACAGGCGTGTCATTTTTGCATCGCAACGAAAAAACAACGCCCCGAAATGGGGGCGCAGCAGAACCTTCAATTGTCTGTCACTTAACTGTCATGTAGCGGGGCTAAGGGCGAGCTCTAGACCGGGCGGCACGACGGC
>LNFC01000020.1 GCA_001464545.1 Acidobacteria bacterium Ga0077551 | reverse complement strand
ATCATGAAGTTCATCATAGTCCTCAGCGTTCAACTCACCGAAGGTCGAGGGTCCGAACTCTTTCACGTGATCCTCCGACTGGAAGTGTTGGCCAACTGGGTTCGTATGCCCCAGTCTCCCAAGCTTACAGGCCCTCGTCGATCAGTAAATAGAGCGGCCTGGTCGTCAGGTTGGTAGCCACGAGGCGCGCCTACAGGCGGCGCCGTGCACGACACTGACCGGCTGTTTAGGGCCAGGTCAGTTCCGATGATCGATTTCGGCGTCCGGCAGGGTCACCTCAGTCCTGTCGTTCAAATGCATCGCCAGCACCAGGCCGGACTTCGCCGTCAACGGTCATAGGCTGCTTACCGTGGAACGGCTGATTAGCGTGAATTTCTCGACTGTAATGCAGGACAGATTGGGGCTCAGGTCAAGGTGCGCAAAGCGCTGTGTGGACGCAACATCCTTGTGCCCCAGCAGCGCCCCAATAAAATCAGGCGCCTGCAGACTACTTCCGGAAACTTGCGCCCCACCCTCCCGGCCGGGGGTATACTGCGCAATTGACCGCACCTGGAACAAATCCGCCCCCGGACGGCCCCGCGGCTCAAAAGCGATAAAAAGTGACTATGAATGAGAAAGAGTGAGAACAGAACGACATGGAATGAGACAGAAACGAAGGGAAAACGACAAGCAACGAGAGGGAAAGAGAGGGCTTTTCGGAGGAAAAGCCGCTACTCCGCCTGCTGCACCATCTCGCCGCCGCCACTCACCGCCCGTGCTGGCGCCGCGCTGGCAAAGGCCTGCGCCATGCCGCGGTAGAAGGCGATGCGGTCTTCCGAAGCCGGATCCAGCACCAGCGCCGTATCCGAACCGAACAGCGGCGCGGGCCTCTTGCCTTCGTGCGCCATCTCCATGAGGTCCGACCAGATGTCCGCCGGCAGCCCGCCGCCGGTCACCTTCTTCATCGCGGTGTCATCGTCATTGCCGACCCAGACGCCGCCGACATAGGCCGACGTGAAGCCGACAAACCAGGCATCGCGCCAGTCCTGGCTGGTGCCGGTCTTGCCCGCCACCGTCCAGTCCTTGAGGCGCGCATTGTGCCCTGTTCCGATCGAGGCGCTGACCACGCGGGTCAGCATGGCGTTCATGTCGGCGGTGTAATCCTCCGCATACACACGTTCGGCCTCCGCCGCCGGCTGTTCGAACAACACGTTACCGCGCGTATCCGCCACCTTGGCAATGATGTAAGGCTCCATCCGCCGCCCGCCGGACTGGAACACGCCGTAAGCGCCGGTGATCTCCCAGAGGCTCACTTCCTGGCTGCCGAGGGCGAGCGAAGGATAGGGCTGCATCGTGCTCTTGATGCCGAACCGCTTGGCGAGTTCCGCCACCCGCTCGGGATTCGACTCGTTGCCAAGTTCGGCCGCAATGGTGTTGGTCGAGCGCGTAAGCGCCTCGCTCAGCGTCATCGGTCCGATATACTCGCCGTTATAGTTCACCGGCTTCCATTTGCCGATGCTGATCGGGCGGTCATTGAAAACGTCATACGGCGAATAACCGTCTTCGAGCGCCAGGGCGTACACGAACGGTTTGAAGCTCGAGCCCGGCTGGCGCTTGGCCTGCGTCACGCGGTTGAAGGGCGAGGCCTTGTAGTCCGTCCCGCCCACCATCGCGACGACGCGGCCATCCGTGCCGAGGATCAGCGCGGCGGCCTGCGTCGCCTTCAGCGCCGGGCCTTCCTTCGCCAGCCGCTCGTTCACGCGTGCCTGCACGCGGGCCTGCAATTCCGGATCAATCGTCAGCGTCACCACGGCGTCACCCGGCACGCGCGGCAGCACAGCGGACAGCCGCTCGGTTGCGACATCCAGCACATAGCCTAGCTCGGGGTCATACACCGGCGGCTTGATGATCGTGATCTCCGCCTCCAGCGCCGCCTTCTCTTCCTCGCGCGAGATGAACCGCTCGGCGCGCATCTCGCGCAGCACATAGACCTGCCGTTCTTTCGCCCCGGCAAGGTTGTCGCGCAGGTTCAACTTAGACGGCGCCTTGGGCAGCGCCGCCAGCAGCGCGGCTTCCGGAATCGTCATCTGCTCCGGCGGCTTGCCGAAATAAAACCGCGAGGCCGCATCGATGCCGTAGAGGCCCGCGCCGAAATACACCCGGTTGAGATACAGGCTCAGGATCTCATCCTTGGTCAGCCGTTTTTCGAGCTGGCGGGCGAGCGTGATTTCCTGCGCCTTGCGCTGCATCGTCTGGCCCGAATGCAGCACCAGGTTCTTCACCAGCTGCTGGGTGATCGTCGAGGCGCCGGAGACCGTCTCGCCGGCCGCGGCATTGGAGAACGCCGCCCGCGCAATCGCTGTCTCGTCGGCGCCGTCATGCTGGTAGAAGCGCTTGTCCTCGGCTGCGAGAAAGGCCTGCGGCACATGACGCGGCAAGTCCTTGACGTCGATGGCACGCCCATAACGCGGGCCGTTCACCGCCAGCGTCTTGCCGTTTGCGTCGACAAACTCGATCGCCGGCTCGCGGTTGGCGTGCCAGAGCTCGGAAATGTCGGAGGGCAGCTTCGGCATGCCGTTGTGCAGGCTGTGCCATTTCCACGCCGCCCAAAGCCCGCCCATAAGCAGGATCGCCGCGACCGCCATCAGCAAGAAGCGCACCGGCGCGCTCTGCCGGCGCAGGAAGGCCGGGGCCGGGATGCGCACGATGCGGGGCATCTGCGGAGGGGTGGGAAACTGGTTGCTCATGTCTGCCGGGCGGTCTCGGGCTGTCTGGCTGAACCAGCCGTGAAGCGCGAGCCTAATAGTAAGAAGATTACGGCAGGGTGAAGGCGCCGGAACGTTGGCCGGATAGGGACAGTTCCCTAGCGCCGGGCCACCGTTTCGGTGCTAGGGTGAAGGGAATGCACAGGCCCGATTCCGGGCCGCCGGGAGACGAACACATGCGACATCTGGTTTACGCGATCGCCGCTGCTGGCTTCACCCTGATGGCCGGCTGCGACCGGGCGGACGACACCCCCGCCGCCGTTGCTGCCGAAGTGACCGCCGAGCCGGACGCCCCCGCTTCTGTCGCGGTCCCTACCGGGCCGCTGATCGACGCCGCCGCCCTTGGCATTCCGACGGACGCAGACTCGATCGCCGACGGGCGCGAGATCGCCGTCACCCATTGCTCCAACTGCCACGGCCTCGATACCGGCGAAAGCCTGCGCGCTGACGCCCCGCCGCTGCGCTACGTGCTCTCTTACTACCCGCCCGAATCCCTCGCCGAGGACTTCCGCTCCGGCATCCATGTCGGCCACGAAGACATGCCCGACTTCGTTTTCGGTGACCTCGGCATGGACGTGCTGCTCAGCTACATCGTCTCGATCCAGGAAGCCCCGCCGGCGCCTTGAATCTCTGCGCGCAGCACACTCAGGTCCGTTTGTCGCAGCTGCCTTGAAAACTAAAGGCAGGGATGAATGTCCCAACCGAGGGCTTCGGGCGCGCGCCCTCGCGCCTTGCAGCCCCGGGGATGCAGGTTTGGGGACACACCTGCATCCCTTTCAAATGTTGCTCAAGCACCGCGCGCGGATGGCCACCTGTCGCTCAGGCCATCCTTGGCCTCCGGCAGTTGAGGCCGGAACAGCGCTTGCAATTCAAGGATACCCGGACAAACCCTCAAAGGCGACCGCAGGAGACCAGCGCATGCTCGCCTTCCAAGTTTCCATCAAGGGCGTAGTGGCTGGGACTTTCGGATTCAGGGACTGGGCGGTTCTTGCCGCTTTTCTGACCGCCACCAGTCGAACGCGGCGAGATGACGACGAACGGATTGAATTCAGCATTCGCGGAGTGGAGGAAATCCTCCGCGATGACGCGTCTTACCATGTCCTGTGTTTCCGGCGGAGCATGTCACGCGGCGAAGAAATCAATCTGAGGATAGTTGATACCGACTTGGTTGATCCGCCGCTAAAGAGGTACCGCTCGGACGCGATCATTCAGGAAGAAGCGCTCACCGATGAAGAGTATCTGCAGTTCGAGCGCGAAGAGTACGAACGCCTCAAAGCCAAGTTCGAGCCCGGCTCCTGACCCTCACGCCATCCCAGGCCGCCAGGCATCCTTCAGGTGGGATGGCAGGTAGCCCGGGGCGATGGCGATGATGTCGTAGCGCCAGCCGCAGTCGTTGAACCTCGGCCGCTGCGCCATCCAGCTTTCGGCGGCCCGTGCGATCCGCCGCCAGGCTGTCGGGGTCACGCAGCCCTGCGCATCGTCCAGCGTCGCGCGTTCCTTCACCTCGATGAACACGATCACGTCGCCCTTGCGCGCGACGAGATCGATCTCGCCGACCGGCAGACGCACGCGCCGCGACAGGATCGTGTAGCCCTTCGCCCGCAGCCACCAGGCCGCCAGCGCCTCGGCCCTGCGGCCGCGCGCTTCGGCGGCCTCACGTTTGCCCATCAACCGCCTTCAGTTGCAGCGCGCGCTGGTAGACATCCCGCTTCGCAAGGCCGAGCGCCTCGGCCACGGCCGAGGCCGCCGCCTTGGTCGGCATCTCGCCGAGCGCCACGCGAAGCGCCGAATCGATATCCGCCGCCGTCGCCGCGACTTGCTTGGGCGGGCCGACCAGCAGCACGATCTCGCCGCGCGGCGGGCCGGCCTGTTCATAGTGCGCGGCAAGCTCTGCCAGCGTGCCGCGCCGCGTTTCCTCGAACAGCTTGGTCAGCTCCCGCGCCACGGCGCAGTCCCGCTCGCCCAGCACGGCGGCAAGGTCCGCCAGCGACTCCGCCAGCCGCGGCCCGCTCTCGTAGAAGACCAGCGTGGCGGGCACCTGTTTCAGGCTTTCGATCTCGGTGCGGCGCGCGCCGGATTTCGGCGGCAGGAAGCCCGCGAACAGGAACCGGTCGCTCGGCAAGCCGCTCGCCACCAGCCCTGCCAGCAAGGCCGACGCCCCGGGAACAGGATACACCTTGATGCCCTGCTCCAGCGCCTCATGCACCAGCTTCCAGCCGGGATCGGACACCAGCGGCGTGCCAGCATCCGAGATCAGCGCAATCCGCCCGCCCTCTTCGAGCCGCTTCAGGAGCACCGGTCTCCGTTCCGCCCCATTATGGTCATGGTAAGGGCTGAGGCGGGCCTTAACGCCGTAAGCGGACAAAAGTTTTGAGGCCACCCGCGTGTCTTCCGCCAGCACTTCCTCGACCCCGCCGAGAATATCCAGCGCCCGCAAGGTGATGTCCCTCAGATTACCGATCGGTGTGGAGACAACATAAAGTCCCGGCGCTACAGCCACGGGCGGTTGCCCGCCTCGCCGCACCTCAATAGACTCGCTCAAGTCGGGAATCGCGCCGGCGCCAGAAGGATCAGAAGATGACATCGCGCTCACCATCGCTCAGGAACCTCAAGGCGCCAAGCCCGCGACTCGGCCTCGTGCTCGCCTCGCTGCTGATGGCTACCGCCTGCGCCACCGCGCCGACCCGGCCGCCGGTGTCGATTGGCTCCGGCCAGCCGCGTGTCGATCCGGTCACCGGCGAAGTGATCGGGCCGGCCGTAACCGAAACCACCGACGAGGCCCTGAACGGGTTCGTGCGGGGGGATGGCGGCCTGACGCCGAACTTCATGGCCGGCAAGGACATCAAGCGCGCCGCCGTGCTGCTGCCCTTCTCGCACCCCAACGCGCAGGTGCGCGCCGAAGCCGAAGCGATGCTGGCCGGCATCGAACTGGCCCTGTTCGAAAATGGCGGCACCGATTTCCTGCTCCTGCCAAAGGACACGGCCGGGCGCTCCTCCACCGCCGAAGCGCGCGCTGATGAGGCGCTCGACGAGGGCGCCGACATCATCCTCGGGCCGCTGTTCGGCACTGAAGTGCCCGTGGTGAAGGATGTCGCCCTGCGCAAGTCCATTCCCGTTGTCGCCTTCTCGAATGACCGCACGGTCGCCGGCGGCGGCAGCTATCTCGCCTCGGTGATGCCGGAGGAAGAAGTCGTCCGCATCATGGGCTACGCCGCCAGCCGCGGCACGCGCACCTTCGCCTTCCTCGGACCGGACACCGCCTATGGCCGCCAGGTCGAGACCGCGATGCGCGCCGAAGCGGCCGAGAATGGCTGGACCGTCCTCGGCGCAGCCTTCTACGATCCGAGCAAGAGCGCCAGTTCCGAAGTCTCCCGCATCGCCGGCCTGATCAAGGCCGAGCGCAGCCAGGTGGGCCTGCTGATCCCGGAGCGCGGCACCAAGCTGCTCTCGATTGCGCCGCTGCTCGTCGTCAACGGCATCGACCCCGGCCGCACGCGCTTCCTCGGCACCAGCATCTGGGACGACTCGTCGATCTGGCGCGAACCGGCCCTTGCCGGCGCCCAGTTCTCGGCGATCGACCCGGACAACATGGGCAACTTCCGCGACACCTATAAGCGCATCTATGGCCGTACCCCGACCGACCTGGCTGCTGCCGCCTATGACGCCGCCTCGCTGGCAATTACCCTGGCCGCTGAAAACAACATGAAACACGGCGGCGTCACCGATCCGGACGGGTTCATGGGGGTGAACGGCCTGTTCCGTTTCCGCCTCGATGGCACCTCCGAGCGCGGCCTTGCGGTCAAGCAGATCAGCGGCTCCGGCGCCTCGGTGGTCGAAGAAGGGGTTACCAGATTCCCCCCCGGCGATAGCTGATCGGCGCGGCGGGCCTGAAGGAAGGCCCTTGCGGTCAATACCGACACGCCCCAAATCACCGGTTTCAGGGCAAACGATTCCGGTTTGGCGGCGACTTTATGAGTAAGCGCGACTATTACGACGTTCTCGGCGTGGAACGCGGGGCCGACGAGAAGGCCCTTAAATCGGCCTATCGCAAGCTGGCCATGAAATTCCACCCGGACCAGAACCCGGGCGACAAGGCCGCCGAAGAGAAGTTCAAGGAAGTCGGCGAAGCCTATTCCGTCCTGTCGGACGCGCAGAAACGCGCCGCCTATGACCGGTTCGGCCATGCCGCCTTCGAGAATGGCGGCGGCGCCCCCGGCGGCAGCCCGTTCGGCCAGGGCGTCAATCCCGAAGACATTTTCCAGGACCTGTTCAGCCAGGTGTTCGGCGGCGCCGGCGGCTTTGCCAATGGCCGCAAGCGCGGCGGCCCGCAGCGCGGCGCCGACCTGCGCTACGACCTCGAGATCACTCTCGCCGAAGCCTATTTCGGCAAGGACGAAACCATTCACGTGCCCCAGGCCGTGCCATGCAAACCATGCGACGCGACCGGCGCCGCCCCCGGCACCAAGCCGGAAACCTGCGAGACCTGCGCCGGCCATGGCCGCGTGCGGGCCCAGCAGGGCTTCTTCACGATGGAGCGCACCTGCCACATCTGCCAGGGCCGCGGCACGGTCATCCGCAAGCCGTGCAAGACCTGCGGCGGCCACGGCCAGGTGAAGGAAGAGCGCAAGATCTCGGTCAAGATTCCGGCCGGGGTCGAGAGCGGCATGCGCATCCGCCTGACCAGTGAGGGCGAGGCCGGCACCGCCGGTGGCCCGAAGGGTGACCTCTATATCTTCGTCGAAGTCGTTGAGCATGACATCTTCGAGCGCGACGGACCGAACCTCTATTGCCGCGCGCCGGTGCCGATGGCGACCGCTGCGCTTGGCGGCGAAATCGAGATCCCGACCATCGATGGCGGACGCGCCCGCGTCGCGATTCCCGAAGGCGCCCAGACCGGCCGCAAGCTGCGCCTGCGCGGCAAGGGCATGCCCAGCGTGCGCCAGGGCAACCCGCAGGGCGACCTGTATGTCGAGATGTTCGTCGAGACCCCGCAGAACCTGACGGCCCGGCAGAAGGAACTGCTGCGCCAGTTCTGCGACTGCACCGGCTCCGACTGCCATCCGGAAAGTGAAGGCTTCCTCGGCCGCATCAAACGGTTCTGGGGCGGCCACGACGGCGACGAGAAACACCCGAGCTAGGCCGGCCGCTTTTGCCGGAAATCGCAACTCCCCGGGTCATCGCGCCGGTTCGCCCGTGGTTGTAACTGGCCGGAAAAGCGCGGGTTTTTGCCCCGCCTTTGTACAGACCTGTCAAATTTGATCGAACGGTCACACCCGGAATTATCCGCATTCGTGTAGCCAGCCCTGACAAGAAACTGGTCAGAGAGCTCCCACCCGTGTTCAACCTGAAGCGCGCATTGTTCACGCTCGCCAGCCAGTACCGGCTGGAGGTGAGCGATATGGACCTGGCGCGGGCCCAGTTCCGCGAGTTCGTCCACCAGGTCCCGCTCCTCTATTTCATCCTGTCCTGCAACGCGGCGGCCGTCTCGCTGACCTACAGCCAGTTTGCAGATCCCATGCTCAGCAGCGTGTTCCCGATCGTATTGTGTTCGATCGCCGCTGTGCGGGGCACCTGGTGGAGCCGGCGCAAGCAGTCGGTCTTTTCCGACGCAGAGATCCAGCGCCATATCCGGACGACCGGCACACTGGCCGTTGTCATGACAACGGCCTTCATGGCGTGGGGCCTGCTGCTCTATTCCTATGGCGACGTTCAGGCCAAGGGTCACCTGACCTTCTTCCTTGCCCTGACACAGATCAGTGCCGTGTTCTGCCTGATGCCGCTGCGCTCGGCGGCGCTTTCGGTTGCCACGGTCGGGACCGCGCCGTTCTTTGTTTTTTTCATGTTGGCCGATGGGGGCGGCAAGATGCCCGAGGCGATCATGCTGGCGCTTGTGGCTGGCGGCATGGTCATCATTCTCTACCGATACAACCGCACCTTCTCGAAACTCATCCGCTCACAGAGTATCTTGCGCCAGAGACAGGCCGAGACGCAGAAACTCAGCGACGAGAACCGGCAGATCGCATTCACCGATCCCCTCAGCGGCCTGCCCAATCGCCGTGCGCTGCTCGCCCGGTTGGAATCCGTCTCTGAACAGTCCGGCCTCGGCCCGGACTCGCTGGCCATCGTCTTCATCGACCTTGATGGCTTCAAGGTCATCAACGACGTGCACGGCCACCAGTTTGGCGATGACCTGATCACGCGCGTCGGCCACATCCTCGAATCCGTCCGGCCGCTGCAAGGCATGCTAGTCCGGATGGGCGGAGACGAGTTTGCGCTGCTCATCGAAGGCTCTGATGCGGCGGCGACTGCGCGCGAATTTGCCGAGCAGGCGCTGACGCGGCTCACCCTTCCGCTCAAGATCAGAGGCCGTGCCCTGCAGGTCGGCGCGAGCATCGGCATCGCGGTTGCCGAGGTCGATACGAACGGCCCGTTTGAACTGCTGCGCCGCGCCGATACGGCCATGTATGCGGTCAAGGCGAATGGCAAAGGCGGCATCCGCGCCTATGATTCTTCGCTCGACGAAGGGCGCATCCTGCGCCACCAGATCGAGCGCGAGATTGCCAGCGGCCTCGGCCGGAATGAATTCGATGTGGTCTACCAGCCCCTCGTCGACGCGCGGGACTTCTCCACCATAGGCGTGGAAGCGCTGGTGCGCTGGCCCGGCCGTCCCGCTGGCCCCCTCAACCCGGACGAGTTCATCGGCATTGCCGAAGGCAGCGGGCTCATACAAGCGCTCGGCATGTATGTGCTCGAACGGGCATGCCGCGAGACACGAGACATCGAAGGCCTGCGCGTCAGCGTCAATGTCTCACCGGTCCAGTTCAGCCATCCGGACTTCGAGCGACAGGTTATGCTCGTGCTCGACGCCACGGGACTGGCCCCGGAACGGCTGCAGCTCGAAATCACCGAACGCCACCTGATCGATTACCCGGAACGCGCGAGACGGGCGATCGACAGCCTGCGCGCGATCGGTGTCGGCTTTGCCCTTGATGATTTCGGTACCGGCTTCACGAGCCTTGCCTATCTGCAATCCTATGGATTCACCTGCGTCAAGATCGACCGCTCACTGACGAAACGCCTCCAGAGCGAACAGAAGGCCGGTCACCTCATCTCCGGCCTCGTCCAGCTGGCAAAGGGCCTCGACCTGCGGGTTGTCGCCGAAGGTGTCGAGGACGAACCGCTCGCGCAGATGCTCAAGATGGCTGGCTGCAACGAGCTGCAGGGTTACCATTTCGGGCGGCCTGCCTCCTTGGCGCAAGCCCTCAAGATGGCCGCGCCCACGAAACAGGAAATCGCGGTCGCCTGATCCTGCCCGCCAGCGATAATGCTGGAATCCTCAGGCAATTTGCTGGCGCTCCGGCCTGCCTTGTCCTAGGGGTCGCGCTCCTCGCCGGAACAGGGATTGGTCACGCATGGACATGGAACGGCCGCTCACCCGGGACCTCGTCCTGATCGGCGGCGGGCACACGCATGCCCTCGTGCTGCGAATGTGGGGGATGGACCCGCTGGCGGGCGCCCGGGTCACGCTGATCAATCCCGGCCCGACCAGCCCGTATACCGGCATGCTGCCAGGCTACGTGGCCGGGCACTACACGCGCGAGCAGCTGGATATCGATCTCGTCCGCCTCGCCCGGTTTGCAGGTGCACGGATCGTCTTCGACAAGGCCGCCGGCATCGACGCGGCAGGCAAGCTGGTGCATCTCGAAGGACGCGCGCCGATCCGCTACGACATTGCCTCGCTGGATATCGGCGTTACGGCCGATCTTCCGAGCCTCGCGGGCTTTGCCGAACATGCCCACTCGGTAAAGCCGCTGGGGCCCTTCGCGGGCGCCTGGCAGGATTTCCTGGAGCGACCGGCGCCGCGCGCAGCCTGCGTCGTCATCGGCGGCGGTGTTGCGGGCGCCGAAATTGCGCTGGCCATGGCGCACCGCCTGCAGGCGGCCGGACGCGCCGGGGTCACGGTGACCCTGCTCGAGGCCGGCACGGAAATCCTCCCCGCCGCCGGCAAACGGACCCGCCGAATTCTCGCCAGCGCGCTGTCGCGCTATGGCGTGCGGGTTGTGACGGGCGTCAACGTTTCCCGCATTTCAGAGGGCGCTGTCGAATTGGCGGACGGCCAGACCTTTGCGTCGGACTTCGCCGTCAGCACGGCCGGAGCCCGCGCCTATCCCTGGCTCGCGTCGACCGGCCTTGCACTCACTCAGGGCTTTGTCGATGTCGGCAAGGATCTGCGGACAAGCACCGATCCGGACATCTTCGCCGTGGGGGACTGCGCGCACCTGACCCACGCGCCGCGCCCGAAGGCCGGTGTGTTTGCCGTGCGCGAGGCGCCGGCCTTGTTCCACAACCTGAAGGCGGCGCTCAGCGGCCAGAGCCTTCGAGGCTATGCTCCGCAGTCGGATTACCTCAAGCTGATTTCGGCCGGCGAAAAGTCCGCCGTGGCCGAGAAGCATTCCGTGACCCTTTCCGGACGGTGGCTCTGGTCGCTGAAGGACCGGATCGATTCCGATTTCATGGCCCGCCTGAGCAACCTTCCCGCCATGACACCGGCGCCTGCCCCGGCGGTGCGGGCGCTGGATGACGAGGCGGTGGGGCGCGAGGAGATGCTGTGCGGCGGCTGCGGGTCAAAAGTCGGCCGCGATGTCCTTGCCGAGGCCCTGGCAGGCCGGCGGCCCGCTATGCGCGCCGACACGCTGGCCGGCGTCGGCGATGATGCCGCCGTCCTGCAATCGGGCGGCCGCCTCCAGGTCATCAGTACCGATCACCTGCGCGCCTTCACCCAGGATCCCTACCTGCTCGCACAGATCGCGGCGGTTCACGCCCTCGGCGATGTCTGGGCCATGGGCGCGGCGCCGCAAGCCGCGCTCCTCTCGATCACCCTGCCCCGGATGAGCGAACGGATGCAGGCGGCGACCCTCTCCGAAATCGTAGCGGCGGTCAGCCGGGTGCTTGGCGAAGCCGGTGCGGACCTTGTGGGCGGGCACACGAGCGTCGGAGAGGAGCTGTCGGTGGGATTGACCGTAACCGGCCTGCTGGACCGGCCGGCCATCGGACTGGCCGGGGCCCGGCCGGGCGACGCGCTGGTGCTGACAAAGCCGATCGGCACCGGCGTCATTCTCGCGGCCGAGATGCGCGGGCTGGCGCGCGGCAGCGATGTGGTGAGCGCCCTCTCCAGCATGCAGCGTCCGCTCGCCGCCGCGTCGCGCCTGCTCGCGCCAACAGCGCACGCGATGACGGATGTCACCGGGTTCGGACTGGCGGGGCACCTGATGAACATCCTGGAGGCCTCCGGGGTTGTGGCGCGGCTTTCGCTTGCTGACGTGCCCGTGCTTCACGGTGCCGAGAGCCTTTCGGCGCAGCGGGTCAGGTCCTCCATCTGGCAAGCGAACGCCCGGCTCGGTGCCCGGGTCTCGCGCCCGGCCTCGGCGCTGGGCGACCTGCTGTATGATCCGCAGACCGCCGGGGGCCTGCTCGCCGCTGTGCCGGCGGCGAATGTGCCGGCCCTGCTTGCAGAGTTTCATACGGCGGGCGAGCCCATTTTCCTGATCGGCGAGATCCTGGAAGGCGCGCCGCGGATCAACGCGGACTGAGCCGGGCGGGACTTCGTTCGGCGAGGTTCAGGATGTCCTGCGCCGCCGCCTCCAGCGCGGCATCGTCGAAGCCGGGCAGCGCCACCCTGCCGAGTTCAGGCTGCACATCGCGGCTGCGCTGGCGCGCATATTTCGGATCATAGTGATGCGAGACCAGCTCGCGGGCGAGGTCTGCCATCTGCCCGGCCGCGGCCAGCGCGTGCCAGCCGAGTATGCGCTCCGCAGGGTGATACGGCCTGAGCAGGCCGATCGTTTCCGACAGCCGATCCCGGTCAACGGTGAGGTCTGCGTAGGCCTGCGCGAGGTAGGCGCCGCGTTGTGCGAGACCTGCCTCAACGCGGATCCGGGGCGCCTGGCGCATCAGTGCCCAGAGGACGCCGGGGACGACAAGCTGGCCGATACGGCTCGACTCGGCCTCGACCAGGACCGGGCGGTGCGGGTCGAACGCCACCAACTGCATCGCGATCGCCGTATCAAACGACTTCTGTGAAGGCTGGCCCGATGCCAGCGCGCCAAACAGCGAGCCGCGATGATGGGCCAGCCCCTCGAGGTCGAGCACCTGCGCGCCGCGCGCCGCCATGCGGCGGAGCAGTTCGGTTTTCGCCGTGCCGGTATTGCCGTCGAGGACGACGAGCCGTTCCAGCAGCGGCGCGCCCCCGTCCGGCGGAGCGTAGAGAAGGCTGATGACGGCCTGTCGGAAGGATTTGTATCCGCCTTCAAGGGTTTCGGCGCGCCATCCGACCTGACGCAGGATCGTGGCAAATGCGCCGGACCGCATGCCGCCACGCCAGCAATAGACGAGCGGCCGGTAGCTTCCCGGCTTGTCGAGCAGGTAGGCCTCGATGTTGGCACCGGCCCGTTTCGCGACCAGTGCGCCGCCGACCTTGCGCGCGCGAAATGCGCTCTCCTGCTTATAGATCGTCCCCACGAGGGCCCGCTCGGCATCATCGAGGACCGGCAGGTTGAGGGCGCCCGGAATATGGTCGTCGGCGAATTCGCCGGGCGAGCGCACGTCCAGAATGTCGTCGAATCCCGGCGCAAGGAGGTCGCGAAGATGGGTCAGGGCATAGGACATGCGCCTGCCTAGCGGTTGTATCGTCCGGCGCAATAGCGGGCCGCCCGGAGGTGGACGATCTGGGCGGGGAGATCGCCGCTGACTCGCGTGCAAGACAGGCATGCAAGTTCGAGCCCCAGAACGCCTTTGACAACGTTGCATTTGTTGCGTTTCTGGACGCCATGACACCGCGCACCGCCAAGCCTTCCCGCCTGAGCCTCGACTGGGTGCAGGACTTCCTGCGCCGGGAAGCGGCGCGCATCGATGCCGATCCGCTGACCAACTCCGTCTTCTCGCTGGCGCAGACGCTGTTCCGGAAACTGGAATCCGAGGAGTTCGAGCTGGAGCAGCTCTCGGCGCTGGCCGAGGAAGTCCACCTCACCTTGCTTGAAGAGCGCGCGGGCCAGTTCCGCCGCCAGCATTCGGGCGCCGACACCGAAGCGGCCTGGGCGCCGGTGACCGCGCGCCTGAAGGCGCTCGCGGCGGAAAGCTTCGACGCCTACCGCGCGGCCGTCGAGACACCCGGCGGCGGCATCGTCTTCACAGCGCACCCGACCTTCGCCCTCTCGCAGCACCTGCGCGCCGCGATGGCGGCGTATGTCACGAAGCCGACGGCCGGCCACAGGGCCGCGCTGAAGAAACACATCCAGTCCGACGGGCGGACCTGGAACCAGTCGATTACGCTCGAAGCGGAGCACCGCGAAGCGCAGGACGCGCTGCGCCACGCCGCCGAGGCGCAGGCCGCCTACGCCGCGCAGGTGGTGGAAATCGCCCGCGAAGCCTTTCCGGACGCGTGGCAGGACCTGCGCCCGGCCCTGCCGACGATTGCCAGCTGGGTTGGCTATGATCTTGATGGGCGTACGGACATTCCCTGGTTCCGCTCGGTCCATCTGCGCCTGAGCGAGAAAGCGGTGCAGCTCGCGCGCTACGGCGCCGCGCTGGAGGACATCCTGGCGGGCGTCAAGGCGCCTGTCGCGCTCGCCGCCTTGCCGAAGCGCCTCAAGCGCGCCGCGAAGGAGACCGAGGCGCACGCGAAGCGTTTTGGCGGAGACCTGACGGATCCGGACCTGCTGGTCGCCGCGGCCAACGCGCTGACGGCCGACAGTGCCGACCGGATCACGAACGTCCGTGAGCTGACGGCGGTGATCGACGCGGCACTCGGCGCTCTTCCCGAAGTGACAGTGGCGCGCCTGATCGCGCTGCGGGCGCAGATGGAAGCGTTGCAGCTCGGCACCGGACGGATCCACCTGCGCGTCAACGCCGCGCAGGTGCGCACCGTGCTCGCGCGCGACCTCGGCCTCGAGACCGAAGACCGCGAGCTTGGCCGCGTGGCGCTGTCGCAGCTGGCCCAGAAGGCGCGCAAGTCCAAACCGCTCCCGCTGAACTTCGCCGATCTGTTCCGCGAGCAATCGACCGCGCGGCGCCAGTTCATGATGTGCGCCCAGATCTTGAAGCATGTCGATTCCGGCTCGGTGATCCGCTTCCTGATCGCCGAGAGCGAAAACCCGGCGACCGTCATGGGCGCGCTTTACCTTGCCCGGCAATACGGGGTGGACGGACAGCTCGATATCTCGCCCCTTTTCGAGACACCCGAGGCTCTGGAGACCGGCGGGCGGTTCATCGAGCGGCTGCTGGAAGAGCCCGAATTCCTCGCCTATGTGAAGCAGCGCGGGTATCTCTCGGTCCAGCTTGGCTTTTCCGATTCCGGGCGCTTCATCGGCCAGGTCGCCGGCTCGATGGCGATCGAGCGGATCCACAACCTGATCATCCGGGCCCTCGCCGCGAAAAAGGCCAATGTCAGCCTGCTGATCTTCAACACCCACGGCGAATCGATGGGCCGGGGTGCCTGGCCTGGCAGTTTCGAGCAGCGCTTCGATCACCTGCTGACGCGGTGGACGCGCGCCGGGGCCAAGGCGCGCGGGGTGCCGCTGATCCATGAGGTCAGCTTCCAGGGCGGCGACGGCTTCCTGCATTTCGCGAACGCGGAACTTGCAGAGACAACCTATGCCGCCTGGTGCGCCAGCCGCCTTGCGCCGCCGCCGGAGGCGCTGGCCGACACGTTCTACACCCGCACCGATCTCGTCTGGGACTTCTACCGGTCGCTGCGCGCCTGGCATGAGCGACTGTTCGCAAATGCCGATTATGGCCGCCTGCTCGGCTCCTTCGCCAGCGGCCTCGTGGTACGCGCGGGCTCACGCCAGAAGAAACGCAGCGGCGGCCCGGTGGGCCCGGCCGCGCTGCGCGCGATCTCGCACAATGCGACGCTGCACCAGCTCGGCATCCCGGTGAACACCGCTGCCGGCATCGGCTCATCCCTGCAGCGCGAGAGCGAGCGATTGGCGGGCCTGATCAACGAGAGCCCGCGGATGCACAGCCTCATCCTGCTGGCGAGCGAGGCGCGCACGCGCACCAGCCTGCCGGCCCTGCGCGCCTATGCCAACCTCTTCGACCCGAGCGTCTGGATCGCCCATACGCGCCTCGCCCCGGCCCACAAGGCGGCGGCCTACCGCGCGGCTTATTATGTTCTGCGTACGGACGAGACGGCGGCGTCGATCCACCGGATCGCGAACCTCCTGTCGATCGACCTTGCCCGTTTCGACCGGCTGCTCGCCCGTGTCGACGGCGCCGCGACCGCCAGGGCGCGCCATGAAGGCCGCCTCGATATGCACGTGCTGCATGCGATCCGCCAGGCGCTGATCATGAAGGCCGTCGCGCTGGCCGGCAGCGTGCCGCGCATTTCCGAGCGCCACGACACGAGCCAGCGCGACATCATCCGCATGGTCGCCGAACTGCGCCTCGCCGAAGCGGTAGAACTGCTCGCCCGCATCTTCCCGCGCTCCGGCGAAAGCGACGAACCCCTCGCCGGGCTGACCGAGCCCGGATCGGGGCAGACCTCGGGCTACGGGTATGACCGCATCCACCGCGACATCATCGAACCGCTCGACGAGATCGACCGCAGCCTGCACGGCATCAGCCTCGCGCTGACGCATGCCTATGGGGCGTTTGGCTAGGGCAGATTACTGGATGCGGGAACCGCGAGGGTTCAAGTTCACCAGCATGCCTTTGCGTTTGGTTGCAGGCAGCGAGAGCACCATCCGGTTCTGCCGCCGGTCGAACTGCACGGTGAACAGCGAAAGATAGTCGAGCCCGAGCACCATGGCTGGTTCATCGGAGACGCCGAGGCTTTCGAACAGGAAGGGATCGGACACCATGATGTCTGCGCCCGAAAAGTAGAAGTCCCCAAGAGACATCTTGCGCGCGGTTGCCACACGTACGCGCGCGTCGCCGCCGGTGGCGCCCAGCAAGAGCTGCGACTTTTCCTCATTGGTTCGCATCTGCGCCAGGCCGGCGAAGGCCGAATTCACATAGCTGATATTGGAGCCGGTATCGACAATCGCCCGGCCAGGCTTTCCGTTGATCCGGACATCGACGAACATCAGGCCGTCTAGAACCGTATAGTTGATCCGCCCCGAAACATCCGTCTCCGGACGGTCGGGGCGGCCATCATAGACGGAGATCACGCGCCGGCTGAAATCCAGCTCGAGAATATCACCCGGAAAGGCGGTTGACGGCAGGACATTGGCGGCCGCGCCAGGCACATCGAGATCCTCGCTATAGGCCGCGTCGAGTGAAGCAAGGTTAAGGTTCCCGAGCCGGATTTCATCCACCCGCACCACCGGGTATTCCCGGGCGCCGTTGAGCCCAAGGACGTTGACGCGGCGCGGGTCGGCCCCCGGCGCCGGCACACCGCTGGACGACGCGGTCCGGCTGTCCAGCATCGGGAAGGTGGCGGCGGTATCGATGACAGCGGTTGTCCCGCCCGTACCATTGATCTCGATCCGCACCACCATGTGGTCGAGGTCGTTGATCTCGAACGGGATGACGAGACGTTCGGCGGCCAGGGCCGGGGCCGGGCATAAGGCCAGCAGGGCTGCCAGAGCAGCGCTCCGTCCTGTCAGTCCACGGCTTGGCGCCATGTGCGTTTTCTCCCGTGCGGGGAGCATGTCACAAAATCGTAGCGCCGCACAGGGGCGGCGGCGCAGCGCTTCCCCCAACGTCACGGCTTTCGCTTACGCTTACGTTCGCGTAAAGCAAAATTCAGCGACGCCCCCAGCCGAAGGGCCGTCCACACAGGGAGATTCATCATGGCCGAAGCCTATATCATTGACGCCGTCCGCACCCCGCGCGGTATTGGCAAAGTTGGCAAGGGCGCCCTCGCCCACATGCACCCGCAGCACCTCGCCGCGACGGTTCTCAGCGCCCTCGCCGAGCGCAACAAGCTCGACACCGCCACCGTCGACGACATCATCTGGGGCACCTCCAGCCAGCGCGGCGCACAAGGCGCCGACATGGGCCGCATGGCGGCGCTCGATGCCGGCTATGACATCAAGGCCTCGGGCGTCACGCTCGACCGTTTCTGCGGCTCGGGCATCACCACCGTGTCGCTCGCCGCGGCGCAGATCATGTCCGGCATGGAAGACTGCGTCATCGCCGGCGGCTGCGAAATGATGAGCTACACCTCGGCCACCGCCGACCCGAAATCCCCGCCGACCATGGACGTGGGCAACCTGCGCCTGCGCGCCAAGCATCCGCAATCGCAGCAGGGCGTCTGCGCCGACGCCATCGCGACGCTCGAAGGCATCGACCGCCAGGCCGTTGACCAGCTCGCCGTCGTCAGCCAGCAGCGTGCCGCCCGCGCCATCGCCGAAGGCCGCTTCAACAAGTCGGTCGTACCGGTTTACAACGTGGACGGAACATTGGCCCTCGACAAGGAAGAGTTCCCGCGTCCGCAGACGACGATGGAAAGCCTCGCCGGCCTCAAGACCGTGTTCAACATGTACATGGACATCCCGATCGACGACCAGGGCAACACCTATGGCAACATGGTCACCCGCAAGTACCCGCAGATCGAAGGCAAGGTGAACCACGTTCACCACGCCGGCAACTCCTCGGGCGTGGTGGACGGCGCCGCCGCCCTGCTGCTCGCTTCGGAAGGCTACATGAAGAAGCACGGCCTGAAAGCCCGCGCCCGTATCGTGGCCACGGCCAACATGGGCGACTGCCCGACGCTGATGCTGAACGCCCCGGTCGCCGCCGCCAAGAAAGTGCTCGAGAAGGCCGGCCTCAAGACCACCGATATCGACGTCTACGAAATCAACGAGGCCTTCTCGGTCGTTGCCGAGAAATTCATCCGTGACCTGAAGCTCGACCGCGAGAAGGTGAACATCAATGGCGGCGCGATGGCCCTCGGCCACCCGATCGGCGCCACCGGTTCGATCCTGATCGGCACCTGCCTCGACGAACTCGAGCGCTCGGGCGGCCGCTACGGCCTTGTCACCATGTGCGCCGCCGGCGGCATGGCCCCGGCGATCATCATCGAGCGCCTCGACGCCTAAGCCTTTCCCGCGAGGGACAGACTGAACAACCCCGCCGGTTCACGCCGGCGGGGTTTTTCTTTGCGGTTGGCGGGCACGGGGAAACGGGGATAGCCTGCGCGAAAGAGGGAGACGCCCATGATGAAGACATTCACCGCCGCGATCGGCGCCGCGCTGCTCGCGGCGTGCGCCAGCGCGCCAGAAACCCCTGCGCAAGCGCCTTCGACCGCGAGCCGCTTTGCCGATCCGGCGACGATCGATGCCGCCTTTCCGCCCGGTCTTGCCGAAGTTTCGTTCGAAAGCAGCGGCGACCGGCTGAACGGACATGTTTACCTCGCCAACGGCGCCGGGCCGCATCCGACGGTCATCCTGCTGCACGGCTTTCCCGGCAACGAGAAGAATCTCGACCTCGCACAAGCCCTGCGGCGCGACGGGTTCAACGTGCTGTTCTTTCACTATCGCGGCGCCTGGGGCAGCGAGGGCGTTTATTCCTTCACGCACTTGATCGAGGATGTGGGCGCAGCGGCGAGTTTCCTGCGGACAAACGCGGCGGACTACCGCGTCGATCCAGCGAAGCTGATCACCATCGGACATTCGATGGGCGGGTTTGCGGCGCTGCAAGGGGCGGCGCGCGATCCCGCAATTGTCTGCACCGCCGCCATCGCGCCGGCCAATCTGGGCGCGCGTGTGTTCGCCTTTGACCAGAGCCCCGAGTTCGAGGCCGGTTTCCGCGCCTATGCCGACAGCCTGCAGATGCTGGCCGGATTTGATGGCGAGCGCGGCGTGGCGGAGATCCGGGCCAATGCGGAGGCGTTCGAGCTGCAGACTCTGACGCCGGGCCTCGCGGGCAAGCAGGTGCTGATCGTCGGTGCCGACAAGGATGCCTCGGTCTCGCTTGACAATGTGATCAAGCCGTTGATCGCGGCCTATACGGCCGACCCTGCCCTCAAGACGACCGGCGTAATCCTGCCGGGCGACCATTCCTTCTCCTGGACGCGCAAGGCGCTGATTGACACCGTCTCCGATTGGGCGTCCGGCTGCCGTTGAGGCACAAGACGGCTTTCCATCTGCAGCGTGGGCGGCTATCGCAGCGCCGATGATGGACGCTGTTGTATTTGATACGCTTTTGCTGGCCCTTGAGGACGGGGCTGTGCCCCTGCCCGCGAGCGGACCGATCCTTGTGCTGAATGCCGAGCCGGGGCCGTGGCTGATGCAACTGCCGAAGGACCAGCTCGTCTGCCGGACGAGTTTCAAGCCCAGCCATGAGGCGCTGAAGGCGGCCGGCTTCAATGTGCTGCCGGTAGACTCGGTAGAGTTGCCGCAAGCGATGCTGACCATCGTCGTGCCGCCGCGCCAGCGTGACCAGGCCCGGGCGCTGTATGCCCGCGCGCTGCTGGCCGCGCCGGAGGGCGGGTATGTGCTGGCGAGCCTGCCCAACACGCTGGGCGGCAAGACCGGCGAGAAGCAGCTGGCCGAAATCGCCGGCGAGGCCGACAGCCTGTCGAAGCACAAGTGCCGCGCCTTCTGGACCTACAAGGTCGACGCCGTCGTAAACCATCCGCTGGCGGAGGAGTGGATCGAGGAAGATGCGATCCGCGAGATCGAGCCGGGCCTGTTCAGCCGCCCCGGCCTGTTCAGCTGGGACAGGGTGGACCCCGGCAGCGAGCTGCTGGCCGACAGCGTGCCCGAGCAGACCAAGGGTATCGGCGCCGACCTCGGCGGCGGCTACGGCTTCCTTAGCCGCGAGATCCTGACCAATTGCCCGAAGGTCGAGCGGATGGACCTTTACGAGGCCGAATACCGCGCCATCGCCTGCATCCATGAAACGCTCGCCCCGTTCGAAGGCCGCTACGCCGCGCACTGGGCCGATGTGCTGACGGACCTGCCGAAGTCCGCCTATGACTTCGTCGTGATGAACCCGCCTTTTCACACGGGCCGCGCCGACAACTCCGCCCTCGGACGGAGTTTCATCCGCGCCGCGGCGCAGACGCTGAAGCCCGGCGGCACGCTCTGGCTGGTCGCCAACCGGCACCTGCCCTACGAGGCGGAACTGGCGGCCTGCTTCAAGGAGAGCGAGATGCTCGAGGACGAGGCCGGCTACAAGATCATCCGCGCAGAGCGTCCGAAACGCCAGAAATGAGGGACACGCTCAAGCTTGCGAAACATCTCGCCGGGCTTGGCTATGGCTCGCGCAAGGAAGTGGCCATCGCCATCCGCGACGGGCGCGTGACCGGTGAGGGCGAAGACCTGCGGTTTGACGGCGAACCGATCGATCCGCCGCATGGCATGGTGCTGATGCTGAACAAGCCGGCGGGCTTCACCTGCTCGCATGCCGATCAGGGCCGCCTCGTCTATGAACTGCTGCCCCCCCGTTTCCAGAAACGCGACCCCAAGGTTTCCTCCGTCGGCCGCCTCGATGCGGAGACGACCGGCCTTCTCCTTTTCACCGATGACGGCGCGCTGCTGCACAAGCTGATCTCGCCGAAGTCCAACCTGCCGAAAACCTATGAGGCGAGCCTCGCCCGGCCACTGGAAGGCCACGAGGCGGCGCTGTTTGCTTCCGGCACTCTGGTCCTGCGCGGTGAGGAAAAGCCCTGCCTGCCCGCGCAGCTGCAGGTGACAGGCGAGTGCACGGCCGCGCTGACGCTGACCGAGGGGCGCTATCACCAGGTGCGCCGCATGTTCGCGGCCGCAGGCAATCATGTCGAAGCCCTGCACCGCAGCCGCTTCGGCCCGCTGCGGCTGGAGGGCTTGCCTGAAGGCGCATGGCGCATCCTGACGGGCGACGAAGTTGCCGCTCTGAAAGCCTGAACCCGCAAGGCCCGGATGCCCGCAGGTCCCGTTAGGAAGATCATTTCTGGCTGCACCGGATGGTGTGAATGTCCCCATCCCCGCCTGCCACCTTGCGTTCCGGCGCATCGCCAGAAAAAGCCCTCGATTCCAGACGGGGGGAAACCAGGAGCCTCCACAATCAAGGCGGCGACATACACTTTAATGCGATAAATCGAGAGTTTTTTAAGAGCTCGCGACTATTCAATATCGCGTGTTGTGCGACCGTTAAGTTTAAGTGGAAGTCCGTGAGCAGATTTATTCCGTCGTGGCCGTGGCTAGCGGCGGCATTCGGCACAGCGCTCCTCGTGCTTGCCCTCTGCGTCGCTGCCAAACTTCTGGGCAAGGCTTCATTCGAGTCATCCGCTTGCTGGAATACTCTCCCAGCTTGGATTGATGGTCTGGTCCGGTGCCGCCACGATCTGTTTTCTGGCCGCCATTTTTCTCTATCGCGCCGGCGAGACAGGAGCAGGTTTCTTTTTCTCGGGCGGCCTGCTCACGACCGGGCTGTTGCTGGATGACGCCTTCATGTTTCATGAAGCCCTGGCCGAATGGTATTTGGGTATCGACGAAAAGCTCGTGTATATCGGGCTCGCCTTGGTAACGCTGACATGGCTCTGCGCTTATCGGCGCCTGCTGCTTGCTGTCGGACCATTTTTTCTGCTCGCTGCGCTAGCGATGTTCGCCGGATCGATAGGCATCGACCTGATGCCTGAAGACAAACCACCCTTGCTGCATCTGGGTGACTGGCGGAGCATCCTGGAGGACGGCGCCAAATGGGTCGGTATTGTCCTGTGGCTGACTTTTCAGCTTCAGGCATCGCTTGCATTCATCGAGAAAAGTCCCCGGCTGGAGGGTTCCCGATCGGCCTCGAAGCCTAAATTTCCCGCCTAGCTGAACAAGGCGGCCCCGACAGGCATTCCACCGCGGCGCTGGCGAACACGCTCATAGCGATCGCCATCAGGCCGAAGTCTTCCGGCATCAGGAGGCGCTCCGCGATCAGCGAACTGGCAAGACCGAGCAGATTGCTGGTCAGGTGTCCGGCAAGTAGCCAGGAAGCACCTTCCAGGAGCTGCGATTTCAGCATCAAGGCGAGAGCCAGGGACGCGCGCATGTGGCCTGCAATTTCGCTAGCCGGGCGGGATCGGCGCGAGGACAAACCCTGCCTGCCCGCGCAGATGCAGGCAAAAGGCGCGCGTACGGTTGCCCTGCCCCTGACCGAAGGGCGCTACCACCAGGTGCGGCGGATGTTTGCAGCGGCCGGAAATCACGTCGAGGCCCTGCCCCGCAGCCGCTTCGGCCCCTTGGTGCCGGACGCCCTGATGGAAGGCACCTGTCGTCCCCCGACAGGCACAGAAATCGCGGCTCTAAGAGCCTGGGATATTAGCAGAAAACTATGATGTTCATCAGCTTTGCGGACTATACCGAGACGCTGTTAAGGATTATCGGATAGCCTGACGGTTCCATTTGAGATGGATCCGCCGGGGGAACTACCAAAATGCCAGATCGCCCCAAGCGACTTGTGATCCTGCACAGCCGGGGAACGGCCCGCGGCGCGCGCCACCACATGGTGATGCTGATTTCGGAATTTCTCGCCGATCTGGGCGTCGATGTGGTCCACCTCTACGGCACGGACCGGTATGTCGAGGCTGACGGCATTTTCGTGCATGTCGACTTGTCGGTCGTGCCGCGCCGGATCCACCGGTTCGCGCAGCGCTACCCCAAGCAGATCAATGCCAATGCCTCTGACATCCGCAAGCGGGCCTTCGCCGACGGTCTGCTGAAGCGGGGCGACAGCCATACCGGGCCGGTGATCGTGAAATCCGACCTCAACTATGGCGGCGTGCCCGAACTCAACGCCCTGAGCCTGTCCGGCCGCGCCCTGCGGCGCCTCCGCCGGATGCTGATCGGCACCCAAGCCCGCACCATCGAGACGAAGGCCGACTACCGGATCTTCCCGTCCCTCGGCGAGGTGCCGCCGGAGTACTTTACGCCGGACAACGTGGTTCAGAAGCTGATGCTCGAGAAAGACGGCGAGAAGAACCTGCTGCGCGAGTACATGTTCCTCGGCAACCTGCACTTTGAAAACATCGAACGCTCCTCGGACGAAATCATCACCGAAGACGAGCACATCTCCTGCGAGCCGTTCGTGCCCCACCCGCGCCTCCTGCGGCTGCGCCGGCAGCTGAACCTCGGTTATGGCAAGATCGACTATGTGATGGTGGACGGCGAGCCGTTCATCTTTGATGCGAACAAGACGATCGGCATGGGATCGAAGGGCGGCACCGAAGGCTTCGGGGAAGGCTTGCGCGTGATGCTGAAAGCCTTCGCCGAGGAGATAAACCGCTCGCTGCGCGATCCGGGCGTGCGCGCACCGGTCTTCAAGGGCGTCGAAGACGACGACCTGCAAATGCAAGAAGAGCTCGCTCGATTCCATCTGGGCGGCCGCTAACCTGCCAGAGCGCGAAGTGGGCGGCCGCATAGGTCAACGCTCCGATGGCGGCGAGGCTGGCCGCGCGCAGCAGGTTTTCGATCAGGCCATCATCCGACCCGCTGAAGAAGGCCGCGCGGACCCCCACGACCACCAGCGCCATGATGAAGCCCGAGACAGCTGAGCGCGCAATCGCCGAGACCTGCGACCGGCGCGTCAGGCCGGTGATCCTGGCCGCCACGTGGATGCTGAAAAGGTACCAGACGGCGGCGGTGAACGCGCAAGCCCAGAGCGCGCCGACGAGGCCGACGCTCAGGATGCCGAGCGCTACCGCAGGCACATTCATCAGCGCAGAGATCAGCTTGAACTTGAACAGCGCACGCGGATGGCCAAGCGCGTTGGCGAGCGCATTGCTGAGCCCGGCAATCAGGTAGACTGCCGTGATGGGTGCCATGAAAGCGAGCACCAGCGCCGCCAGCGACCAGTTCGGCCCCAGCGCGACGGCGATGATTTCCGGGGCCAGAAGGCCGATCCCGGCGCAGACCGGAAGAATGATCGCAAAACCGATATGGATGCTGCGCAGGTAGGCTGCGCGCACGCGGGCCGCGTCCTCCTGGATCGAGCTGAAGGCCGCGAACAGCGTACGCTCCATCGGCGTATAGAGGACAAGTTCGAGACGTTCGCCGAACTGCGAGCCGAGGGCGAAGGCACCCAGCTTTGCATTGCCGAGCAGGCGGCCGAGGAAAAAGGTCGTGGTGGCATCGCGGAAGCTGTCGGCGATGCTGCCGAGGCCGATCCAGATGGAGAAACCGAAGAACTTGCGGAACGAGGCGAGGCTGAAGGCTGGAAGCTGCGGGCGCAGCACGTACGAGGCGGCCGTGCCCGCCAGCGCCGCGCCGACGACGCCGGCCGGCAGCGCCCAGTAGCTGCGCGTCTCCATGGCAATCCACACGGTGACCGCAAGCGAGGCGACCTTCATCACGACATCCAGCAGCGCTTCGCGCCGGAAATCCATGTCGCGGATGTATTGTTCGAACCAGGAATTGCGCAGGCCGGTGATCAGCGGATAGGCCGCGAGCGCGGCGACAAGCAAAATGAGCCGGTCATCCCCCACGATCATCGCCGCCGGCCAAGCGGCGAGCACCATCAGTACCGAGACGATCACGCCGCGCAGCACGTTGATCGTCCAGGCGGTGTCGAAATCCGCCTTGGTGGCGGTCTTCATCTGCACGAGCGCGGCGCCGACGGGCAGCTCCACGGCGGCGCTGGCGATCCCGAACACGCTCATCGCAATCGCCATCAGGCCGAAATCTTCTGGCATCAGCAGGCGCGCCGCAATCAATGTGCTGGCAAGGCCGAGCAGATTGCTGACGAGGCGTCCGGCGAGCAGCCAGGAAGTGCCTTTCAGGATCTGCGACTTGAGCATGACGGCGAGAGCCTAGGACGCGCGCATGTGGCGCGCGATCGTGGCGGCATATTGCTCCACGGCGGCGTGGCGTAGCACCCAGTCCCGGTTGGCGCGGCCCATCTGCGCGCAGGCCTGCGGGTCCCGCCAGAGTGAGTCCATGGCCGCCGCAAGCCGCGCGGGGTCGGCTGCCGGAACGGTGATCAGGGAATCGAGGCCGGTATAGTCGGCGAGGCCCGGCGAGCCCGTGACGATCACCGCCTTGCCCATCGCCATGCCTTCCAGCAGGCCGTTGACGCCGGCTGCGTAGGGCACCGCATGCAGGGGCACCACGATAAAGCGGGCGCCGGCATAGCGGGCACGCAACTCGTCATAGGAAATCCGTGTACGGTTGATCTCGAGATTTTCGGGCACGCCCTGGTCCGTCGCCGTCTCCTGCGGAACCCCGGAGGCTGCGACGGCGAGCGTCGCATAATCCCGGTTCTCCAGCCCGCAAGCGAAGGCGTAACCTTCCCCGGTGGAGGGCGCCGCCTTGGCGGGATCGAAGAAATCCGCATCGACGGAGTCGTAGAGGAAGTGCACTTTCTCCGGCGCAAGCCCGGCCTTGTTCACGAGGATATCGCGCTGCAGCCTGGCCACCGTGTAGTAGGCGCCGACATTCTTCGTGCCGAGGACGCGCGCGGCCATCTGCCATTTCGGGCTGTGGCTTGCGTGGATGACGCTGAACAGGCGCCCTTTCCAGCCGGAGGCGCGCAGCATCGGCAGCAGGCGGAAAGCGATCTCCTCGCCGGTGGTGAACAGGTTCGCCGTCTCCTTGCGCACCGACCAGGCGGCGAGCGCGGCAGCGGTCGCATGGTTTTTTCCGGCGAGGCGCTTGGCCCAGTCGAGCTCCAGCGTGCCCGAGGAGGCATACTCGCCGCCAACCATCTGGCGGATCAGTTCGAAATCGGCGCGGGGCTCGTCCACGGCCACGTCCCGAACCGGCACAGGGGTGCGCAGGACGACAAGATTGCGATGGGTCATCAGTCGAAACCTCATGGGCAGATCATCGGTGGCAGCGGCCCCTTATGGACCGCCTGCCCCGATGCGCAGCGAACTGCCGTGCGGGCCTGCAATATGGCGGCCATCCGCCAAGCGAGGGTTAATGCCCGCCGAGAACCTTGAAGGTGGCGTTCGCGCGGGCAATCGGCTGACCGTCGGCGTGCACAAGGCAAGCCGCAAAGCAGAGCGATCCGCCGGTCTTGACGAAGTGCGTGTCGGTGGCGAGCCATTGGCCGAGCCGCGCGCTGCCGAGGTAGTCTGTGGACAGAGTGACGGTGACAAGGCCGCCGGCCGGCGGGCGGCCGTCGGTGGCCAGCGCGGCGCCGCAGGAGAGGCCCATGGCATTGTCGGCCAGCGACGCAATCAGGCCGCCATGCACCAGGCCGCGCGAGTTGCAGTGCGCCTCTGCGAGCCAGAGGCCGATCGAGACTTCCTTGGGCGTGCTGCGCGAATAGAGCGGCTCCCAGGGATCGGTGAACCGCGATTTGCGGAAATGCGGCGCGTAGCCTTCGGGAGGAGTGAGTTCCGGCATGGAACGGACTTTCCGTCCGGCGCCCCTGCGCGTCCAGCCTTCCCCTCGCGGCAATCTCTCGCTACGCTGGTCCTTCGCGGGGTGATGATCCGGCTGCCTTCGCGGGACAAGCAGTGCACCCATGATCCAAGGGTACATCCCCGGCGTATGGGCCTGTAGAAACCTAGGAGACTCCGATGCGCGCCACCCTGCTTTTCGCAGCGCTTTCGTGCGCTTGCCTTCCCGCCTTTGCACAGGCGCCAGAGCCCGCCGAAGGCTGGCAGGTCACCCTCGGCGCCGGCAGCCTGTATGCGCCGACCTATGAAGGCGATGACGACTACGCCGTTTCGATCCTGCCCAACATCCAGTTCAAGTATGGAGACCGGTTCTTCGCCTCCGTTCAGGACGGCGTCGGCTATAACTGGATCCAGTCGGAGTCCCTCTCGGCCGGCCCCATCGGGCGCGTGAAGTTTTCCCGCAATGACGACGGCGACCAGGCCTTCGCCGTCTCGGGCGGCGGGACAAGCGATCTCGTGGGCCTGGGCGACGTCGACACGAGTTTCGAACTGGGCGGCTTCCTGCGCTACCGCAGCGGTCCCTGGTCGGCAGGCGCCGAACTGCGCCAGGCCGTCTCAGGCCATGAGGGCCTCGTGCTGGACCTGAACGCCGGCGCCGGCGGCGTCATCACCGGATTTGGCCCGCCCATCATCTGGTCGGCCGGCCCGCGGGTGAAGATCGTCGATGAAAGCTACAATGCCGCCTATTTCGGGGTCGCACCGGCCCAGTCGGCCGGCTCCGGACTGCCAGTCTACGAAGCGGGCGGCGGCGCCAGCAGCTACGGCGTGGGCGCGCTCGGCATCATCCCGCTGGACCGCGACTTCAAATGGTCCGTCGTCACCTTTGCCGGTTATGACCGGCTGGCCGGCGATACCGGCGACAGCCCCCTGGTCACCCTGCGCGGCGACGCCGACCAGTTCAGCGCCGGGGTTTTCATCAGCTACACCTTCGACTGAAGCAGACGGGCCGGCGGGCGCCGCGCCCGCCCCCTAGCCTCTGCGCGAACCAGAGGCTATCTCCCCGGCATGGCCCAGCCCCCCCTGATTTCCCTTACCAATGTACGCCTCACCTTTGGCAGCGGACCGCTGTTCGAAGGCGTGACGCTGGCCCTCTCCAAGGGCGAGCGCGCCGCGCTGGTGGGCCGCAACGGGGCCGGCAAGTCGACGCTGATGAAGATTATCTCCGAAGTGATCGAGCCCGACTCGGGCGAAGTCTGGCGCCAGCCCGGCATCACCTATGCGACCGTGGCGCAGGAGCCGGACCTTTCCGGCTTTGCCACCGTTCTCGACTATGTCGCCGACGGCCTCGAAGGCGCCTACATGGCCGAGGCCGAGATCATGGAATTCGGCATCGACCCCGAGGCCGATCCGAAAACCCTCTCGGGCGGGCAGAAGCGCCGCGCGGCGCTGGCGAAGGCATTTGCGATCCAGCCGACCATCCTGCTGCTGGACGAGCCGACGAACCATCTCGACGTGCCGATGATCGAATACCTGGAAGGCCGCCTGAAGGCCTTCAACGGCGTCGTGCTGGTGGTGAGCCACGACCGGCGCTTCCTCGAAACCGTCTCCACCAACACGCTCTGGCTGCGCCAGGGCAAGGTGCTGAAGAGCCCTGAAGGCTATCTGAAGTTCGATCAGTGGGCGGAGCAGATAGAGGAAGAAGACGAGCGCCAGCTGCGCCGGATGACGACGCAGCTGAAGGACGAGCAGCACTGGCTGGCGCGCGGCGTCACTGCGCGGCGCAAGCGCAACCAGGGCCGCCTCGCCCGGCTGCGCCAGATGAAGGTGGACCATGCGCAGATGCGCAGCGCCCTGAACGACCGCAAGTCGCTCGCCGAGTTCAGCGCCGATGCCGGCGAGGCTATGAGCAAGAAGGTGATCGAGGCGAAGGGCCTGTCGAAGACCTTCCAGACCGCCGACGGCCCGCTGGTGATCGCAAACGGTCTCGACCTGCGCATCCTGCGCGGCGACCGGATCGGCATCATAGGCCCGAACGGCGCCGGCAAGACGACGCTGGTGCGCCTGCTGCTCGGCGAGATCACGCCGGATGCCGGCACGGTCACGCATTCGAAGACGCTGCAGGTGACCTACCAGGACCAGACGCGAGAAAGCCTCAACGCCACCGACACGATGTGGGAAGCGCTCGCCCCGATGGGCGGAGACTCCATCAACGTGCAGGGCAACCAGCGCCATATCGCGGCCTATGCAAAGGATTTCCTGTTCCGCCCGGAACAGCTGCGCCAGCCGGTCGGCGCGCTGTCGGGCGGCGAACGCAACCGCCTCGCCCTCGCCATCGGACTTGCCCAGACCTCGAACCTGCTGGTGATGGACGAGCCGACCAACGATCTCGACATGCAGACGCTCGACCTGCTCGAAGACATGCTGCTCGCCTATGAAGGCACGCTGATCCTCGTCAGCCATGACCGCGCCTTTCTCGACGCCACCGTCACCAGCTGCCTCTGCCCGCTCGGCGACGGCGAATGGATCCAGACCGCCGGCGGCTGGAGCGACGCGCAGGAGCAGCTGAAAGGCGTACGCCAGAAGAATGCGCCGAAAGCGGACAAACCGAAGGGCGCCGCCGCCCCGGCCGCAAAGGCCAAACCTGCCGCAAAACTCTCCTACAAGGACGAACACCGGCAGAAGGAGATCAATGCCCAGATCCCGAAACTGCAGGCCGAGATCGCCGCGCTCGAGAAAGACCTCGCCGATGCGGGCCTCTATGCCCGCGACCCGGCCGCCTTCACGAAGAAATCCGCCCGCGTCGGCGCCGCCCGGACAGATCTCGAAAACATCGAGATGGAATGGCTCGAAATCGAGGAAAAACGAGAGAGTTTGCCAAACTGATCGGCCCTGATTGTAAAGCAAACGCTTCGTTAACGCGCCTCGGATAGCCTCCCGCCTGCTATATTCCCCGGGAGGATTGCCCCATGCGTCTCGCCATTCTGCTCGCCGCCACCGCTTGTCTGGGCTTCGCCGCGAGCGCCGACGGCGTCTCCCGCAAGGCCGTCTCCTCACCCGGCATGGACCCGCTCACGGCCACCGAAGCCTCGCGCGGACCCGCCACCCCCGGCCATGAAGTCTACCGCTACCGCCACGGCTCCACCTACAAGATCGATGCCGGCTCCACAGCGCTCGCCTGCGAAGCCGCCTGCGGCGAGGAGGCCGTCTGCCATTCCTGGTCGTTCGTCGAAGCCTATGGCAGCTCGGGCGCGCGCTGCGAATTGAAGCAGGGCGGCGGCAAATCCGAAGAGAACCTGCTGGCCACCTCCGGCGTCTCCCCCCGCGTGGACGCGACCTACTGGGGCGAAGCCACCGTGGAAGCCCAGCCGGAAGTTCTCAGCGGCGAAGTCGCCGGGAACTAGCGCAAACTAAAGTGCCCGCTCTTTCGTGGCCGTGAACCGGATCCCCGGGTTCTTCTCCTGCGCGTAACCGACATCCCAGGCATTCTTGGCCAGATAGACCGGCGCGCCATCGAGATCTGTTCCGGAGGCGGACTTGTTCTTCTCCATAAACTCCTCGATCTTTTTCGGATCGTCCGACGAAATCCAGCGCGCGACGTTATAGGGCGCCGGCTCGAAGAAGACTTCGAGGCTGTATTCCGCTGTCATCCGCTCGATCATCACCTCGAACTGCAGCTGGCCGACGGCGCCGACGATCATGTCCGAGCCGATCTGCGGCGTGAACAGCTGCGTGACGCCTTCCTCCGCGAGGCTTTCCAGCGCCTTGCGCAGGTGTTTCGCCTTCATCGGGTCTTTCACGCGGGCCCGGCGCAGCAGTTCGGGCGCAAAGTTCGGGATGCCGCCGAACTGGATATCTCCGCTCTCGGACAATGAGTCGCCCACGCGCAGCTGGCCGTGGTTCGACACGCCGATCACATCGCCCGCATAGGCCGTCTCGGCAATCTCGCGGTCCTGCGCCATGAACATCGTCGGGTTGTGGATGTTGAGCTGCTTGCCGCTCGCTGTCTTCAGCCGCATGCCGCGCCGGAACTCGCCGGAGCAAAGGCGCACAAAGGCCACGCGGTCGCGGTGGTTGGGGTCCATGTTCGCCTGGATCTTGAACACGAAGCCGCTGACGGAAGGATCCTCGGCGTGGACGCGGATTGCCTCGGATTTCTTCACCGCCTTCTGGTCGCGCGGCGCCGGCGCATAAGTGTGCAGCGTACGGAGCAGTTCCGCCACGCCGAAATAGCGCAGCGCCGAGCCAAACACGACGGGCGTCATGTTGCCCGAGCGGAACGCAGCGGCGTCAAACGCCGGCAACAGGCTGCGCGCCATCTCGATACCCTCGGTCATCTCGGCGAACACGTAGGGGTCGAGGTTTGCCTTGAGGCTCGCGGCGTCGCCCGGAATCTCGGTTGCCGGACCAATCCGTGCAGGCTCGCCCGGGCGGCGCTCGAACTGCAGGAACACGTCGCGCTCAAGGTCCAGCATGCCGGAAAAACGCTGGCCGCTGGCGGCGGGCCAGTAGAGCGGCGAGGTGTCGAGCTGCAGCTTGTCCTGCACCTCGTCCAGCAGCGCGATCGGCTCCAACGCCTCGCGGTCCATCTTGTTGATGAAAGTGACGATCGGGATGTCGCGCATCCGGCAGACTTCGAACAGCTTCAACGTCTGCGGCTCGATACCCTTGGCGGCGTCGAGCACCATGACCGCGCAGTCGGCGGCCGTCAGGGTACGGTAGGTATCTTCGGAGAAGTCCTCGTGGCCCGGCGTGTCGAGCAGGTTGAACATGTAGCCGTCGAACTCGAACGTCATCACCGAGGCCGAGACCGAAATGCCCCGGTCGCGCTCGATCTTCATCCAGTCCGACCGCGTGCGCCGCGCCTGCCCGCGCGCCGCAACCTCGCCGGCCGCCCGGATGGCGCCGCCGGCCAGCAGCAGGTTCTCGGTCAGCGTCGTCTTGCCGGCGTCCGGATGCGAGATAATGGCAAAGGTGCGCCGCCGGGCGGCTTCGGTGATGTGCGACATGGGTCAGGGTCTCTCTCTGGCGCAGGCCCTAACCGATTTGGCGAATGGAATGAAGGGGCTGGCTGCCCGGGCGGAACCAATGCGCTTGCTGGCGTGTTTCCTGTGAGACCCCCAGGACGCAGCAGAAAGAGCCCGACATGCACACCCTCGCCTATGGCACCCAGGAAAAAAGCGCCTCCCTCTCGCCCGTCCAGTTCACGCGGCAACCTGTTCGGGCCGGCGAGGTGGAAATCGAGATCACCCATTGCGGCGTCTGCCATTCGGACCTGCACCAGGCCCGCGATGACTGGAGCAACACGGTATACCCCTGCGTGCCCGGCCACGAGATCATCGGCAAGGTCACCCGGGTTGGGGATGGCGTCTCGAAATTCTCCGAGGGCGAAACCGTCGGCGTCGGCTGCATGGTGAACTCCTGCCAGGCCTGCGAGGCCTGCCGGCGCGGCGAAGAGCAATACTGCTCCGGCCCCAAGAGCTGCACGCTCACTTATAACGGCCCGAAGATACCGGACGGCACCAACACCTATGGCGGCTATGCGACCGGCATCACCGTACGGGAGGAATTCGTCCTGAACATTCCGGACGCCATCTCCCCGGCCGAAGCCGCCCCGATCCTCTGCGCGGGCGTGACGACCTATTCGCCGATGAAGCACTGGAACCTCCAGAAAGGCCAGTCACTCGGCGTGGCCGGGATCGGCGGGCTGGGGCACATGGCCGTCCAGATCGGCAAGGCCCTCGGCGCGAGCGTGACTGCCCTGACCACCAGCGCCGACAAGTCTGACCTCGCCCGGGAGCTTGGCGCGGACACCGTCATTGTCATGTCCGACGAGACCGCGCTCAAGGACGGCGCCCAGAGCCTCGACATGCTGATCGACACGATACCCTACGCGCACGACGTCACCCCATACATCAAGCTGATGAAGCCCGGCGGTGTGATCGCCCTTGTCGGCAATTTCATCGAGATGCCGGCCTTCGTGCCTGCAGACCTGGTGTTTCACCGCCTGACGCTCGCCGGTTCGCTGATCGGCGGCATCACGGACACAGCCGAAGTCCTCGAGCTGTGCGCCGAGCACGGCATCCGTCCGCAGATCGAACTCATCGACATCGACGGGATCAACGAAGCCTTTAAGCGGATGGAGGGTGAAGATGTGCGGTTCCGCCACGTCATCGACATGTCGAGCCTGAAATCGCGCCGCGACGAGCTTACTCCTGAGGCGAGCGAGATCGCCGCGCCAAACCGGGGCGACGTCACAGGCTGAGTCTGGCCGACGGTTTCGAGGAGGGCGCCGTCAGGTGTCCGGGATTTCAAACCCGGTGTAGCGCTCGGTGCTCACGTATCCCGGCCACTGGGACGTATCGAACTGCACCCAGTATCCCCGCTTCGAGATACGGCCCGGCGGATCATCCTCGACTCGCGGGCCGACAATGCCGTCCGACGCATCCGGCCAGATTTCGCATTCCTCGTAGCAGCGCTCGATCCAGCCCCGCCCGAACCAGATATCGCCGAGATACACGTCCGCACGCACCCAGAGGCTCGGCGCCACCGATAGCTCGACATGTCCCGTGAGGGCGCCGCGAAGGGTGATACTGGCCTCCTGGTTCGTTTCGCTTTCAACCGAGACTGCGATATCGCGCCCCGCCCGGTCCTTCCAAATCGGCGAGAGGCGGGCGAAATCGCAGAGCAAGCCGAGGAGGAACTGCGCCGAGGCAAGCGTGGCGGGGCCATCCTCGTCCCAGAAGAAATGCGGTGCACGGATCGGCGGCTGCGGCGTCATTTCGCCACGAAACCGGGCGGCGGGGTTTGCGTCAACCGTTCAGGCGACGCGAACGCCTGCTTGCGGCCTTCAGGCCGCGCGCGGCCAGAACTGGCGGATGTCCGGAGCGGCGCCTTCGGCGAGGCGGGCGCGGACGGCCTCGAGGATGCTCTCGGGCAGGATGGTGAGGCGCGGCTCGCTGACCCGGCCGTCATGCACCGGGAACAGCGCGGCGTTGGCGCCGGTCTTGGCGATGATCAGCGCGGCGAGGTCGGCCACCAGGATTTCGCCGGGCACCGCGCCCTCGTCATGGCAGACCTGAAGCCGGGCGCGGGCAAACTCGATGGCTTCGCGGGCACGCATGGAATGCACGTCCTCGAAGCCGAGGCTCGGGCCGCGTTTCAGCAGGCGCAATTCGGGCGCCTCGATCTCGGTCACATACTCGTTCAACAGGAACAACATCGCTGCTACCGCCCCTTTTAGCCCAGCGAATCGCAAAGTGCAGTTGTCTGGTTTAGGAGAGCTTAACGGCGATCAATTCTCGACAGGTTCCGTCAGGAACGCACGGCCTTCCTTGTCCTCGATCTCGACAATCCACAGGTCACTGTCGCGGGACTTCGCGCGGCGAACATAGTCGTCCACGCTCGCCTCGTCCGGGCCGACGCCCTGTATCTCGAGGTTCAGGAAGACCCGTTCGCCTTCGAGGTTCGTGGACGGAAGATAGGCGGCCGCCGTGCCGTCGAGCCGCGCGACCTTGATCAGCACATCGCCGCGGTCATCGTCCCCGTGCTGAACGATAAAGGCACTGGCGCCGGAGAGCTGCGCCCGCCGGACCAGTGCCTCGATCCATAGTCTGGAAGGTAAGCGGTCCATCCCGGAGTCTCCCCCGAGACGGACGCCCGCGTCAAGCGCGATAAAGATCAGCCCTCGGCGGGTGCGCCGCCCATCATGCAGGTCATGCCGGCAGACATCAGCGCGCCCATCACGGCGCCCTGCTTGTCGGCGGGAAGCGCTTCCATCATCTGCTCGCCGGCCGCGTCATCGGCTGCCATCGCGGTTGCGACGACCTTGAACGTGTCGGCATCAAGGTTGGTCTCGAGATTGTCGGCGATGCAGGTGCAATCCTTCTCGGCCTCGCCGCTGTCGGTGCACGCCTTGACCATGGCAGCCTTCTCGCCGCCGCCGATGGCGCCGCAACCCGTAAGTGCCAGTGCGGCCACAGCCGCCAGAATGATATGTTTCATTGGGAACCCCCTCTCGTATGAACGCGAAAGGTGGCACGGTTCGGGGGGCCGGGAAACCGAAAATGTCGGTTCTGGTGGCCCCTACTCCGCCGCTTCTTCCATCGGGGCGATGTCGGCTTCCGAGGCACGGGGGAGCGTGACCTCGACGCGGGTGCCCTTGCCGGGCTTTGACGTGATGCGCAGGCTGCCGCCGTGCAGTTCGGCGAAGCGGCGCACAACCGAGAGCCCGAGGCCGGTGCCGGGCTTCGCTCCGGTGCCCTGCGCGAAGGGTTCGGTCAGGCGGCCGAGATCGGCAGCGGCGATGCCTGCGCCCCGGTCGGTGACGCTGAGCAGGGCCGCGCCGTTGTCGAGACGCGTTTCCAGCGTGACCGTTTTTCCGCTGGCGGAGTATTTGATCGCGTTGGAGACGAGGTTCTGCCAGATCTGGCGCACCGCGCGCGCGTCGGCTTCGGCCCAGACTTCGTCGCCGGATTTCAGTTTCAAGGTGATGCCCAGGCGGTCCGCCTGCCCCGTCAGCTGGCGGATGACGGACTCGGCCGACGCGGTCAGGTCCACCGGTTCCGGCTCCAGGCGCGGCTGGCCGGCTTCGGAGCGCGCGAGGTCGAGAATATCGTCGACCAGCAGCAACAGGTCCGTGCCGCTCTCATGGATAATCGAGGGATAGTCCGCATACGGTTTCGGCATCGGCCCCATCAGCTCGGCCTGCATTACTTCGGCGTAGCCGAGGATGGCATTCAGCGGTGTCTTCAGGTCATGACCCAGCGAGGCGAAGAAGGCGGTGCGCGATTGCAGCTTGGCTTCGAGGTCCGCCACCGCGCTGGAAGGCAAGGCAGGTGTCTCGTCCAGCGCATCCACCATCAGCAGGTGGCAGCCCTTGGCATGGCGCTCGGCGATGACGCGCACGCGCTGGCCGGAGACCAGTTCCATCGTCACCAGCTTGCGCCCGGTGCGGCCCGGCGGCGGCAGCGGGAAATCATGATCCGTGAACAGACTGCCGAGCGCCGAGCCCGGCCGCATGGTGACGAGGCCGAACGTGTCGCCCTGCACGCGGCGCAGGCGCCCCTCGGGCGTCACATCGATCCAGCTGATGCCGGTCATGGCGATCGGCTGCGGGTCCGGCTCGCCCTTCGGCAACTCGGCGGGCGGCGCGGCAGCGGGCGCAGCGTCGCTTCGTGACACAAGATGCCAGATCTTCAGCGCCGCCAGCACGAGCCCTGCAAAGGCAAACGGCGCGGCCAGTTCCAGGGCCCCGCGCGGCGGCGGCGGGATCCAGCCGGCGGGCGTGGCGATGAACACCGCGAACAGCGCAAGCGCGGCAAAGGTGCCCGCCTCCGCCGCCATGCGCGGCGCGCCAGCCAGCAAGGCAGCCAGCGGCGCCGCCACCAGCAACACGATCAGCGGCGAGGCGCCGCCCCCCGTCAGCACGATGGCAATCAGCGCGCAGACCAGCCAGGCAATCACGACAAGACCGCGCCGCAGCGTGTCGCCCGCGCCGGCCACAGCAAAGCCGGTGAGGCCCGGAATGAGAGTCAAAATCATTGCTGCGATGAGGCTCGCAAGAGGCGCGCCGCCGATGCCGCCGGACACGGCCGCCGTCAGCCCCAGCGCGATCCACGCGAGGTGAACGAATTGTAACCGCTTCTGCGCCGTTTCGGGGGCCAAGTCTTAACACCCCATAGAGATTTGCTAGGCATTCTTGCCGGATCAGGTGCCCGGTCTGCTGTATTTGTAATGCGCAAATCACACAAGGCATGGTTCCCCATGCCGGGAAGTTCGGGCATCACTAATCGCGTGACGCGTGAGGGAGTTTAGAATGAAGACCTCTGGGGTGATCGCTGCACTGATTTGCGGCTTCGGACTTTCAGCTGGCGCGTCGGCACAGAAAGCCGATCCGATCTCGGAAAGCGCTGCTGTTTACATGACGTACCAGTCGGACGCCGAAGACGTGGCGGCCAAGCCGTTCAAGGATGCGGGCGATATCGATTCCGCCCTCAACACGCTGGGCGCCTACAATGCTGATCAGCTGACGCGCGGCTGGATGGCGTATTCGGCGCTGGTTGCGTCGCAGGATCCCGAATTCAGCGCCACCGTGCGCGACATCGAGGCCTTCTATGGCCGTGAGCCGGTGATGAAAAGCTTCGCCGCCGGCAACAATTACGCCCGCTCACTCGCAGGCGGCGACAATGCCGTCGGCGGCGCCATTGCGGTCACCGATTCGGACCTTCCGAAAATCTACTCCTCCGCGGCAATCGTGAAGGAACAGGGCTATTCGCTGCAAGGCTATGGCTGGGCGAAATCGCGTATCCGCAATGGCGGCCAGCGCGCCGAGGTCGTGAAGGTCTTGCAGGGCAAGGGCAAGCCGGCTGACAACCTGATCGTCACCGCCCTCACCAGCGCCACGCCGCTCTCGGGCGACACCAAGGCCGGCATCATCACCGCCGCCGCCACGACCGAAGACGTCGCCGGCGCCGTGCGCCTGCCCGCCTTCCTGACCAGCGGCTTCACCGGCAAGCGCGAGAAGGTCGCCTTCGGCAAGGAAGCCGTCGCCAACCAGATCGCCTCGCTCGCCGCCATGCGCGTCATCGGCGCCGGCTCGGTCGACCAGGCCCGCCTCGCCAAGGTCATGATGGAACCGGCGGTTCAGAGCTGCCTCAAGATGCAGAACCTGCAGCTGCAGGGCTGCGTCGCGGGCGTCGGCCAGGAATTCGAGCTGCCGCACTGCATCAGCCAGCACACGCTGACGGAAGTCGCTGACTGTCTCGGCACCGTCTACAAATAGTCCACACGCTCCAGACTCACTCTGCAACTCGAACCCCGGCAGGCACTGGCCCGCCGGGGTTTTCTTTTGGGGTTTTGCAACTCATATGGATGCAGATGAGCATCGAGATCAAAGCGGCAGACATACGGGAAGAATTCTCCTGGCTTGAAGATTGGGAGGCGCGGTACGCGCACCTGATCGATCTCGGCAAGGCGAACCCACCGCTGGCGCCCCACGAGCGCAGCGAAGAGACGCGGGTGCGCGGCTGCGCCTCGCAGGTCTGGATGGTGACCGGTGTGGCGGACGGAAAGCTGGGCGTGCGCGCCGAGTCCGATGCGATCATCGTGTCCGGCCTGATCGCGCTGCTGATACGCCTCTATTCTGGCGAACCGGTGGGCGACATCCTGAAGTTCGACGTCAAGGCCCTGCTCGACGAGATCGGCGTGACCGGCGCCCTCACCGCGCAACGCTCCAACGGCCTCGCCTCGATGCTGGCGCGCATCCGCACCGACGCGCAGGCCGCCGTGAAGGTTTAGAACGATCTGCCGTCCGCTAGAAACGAACCCGGCCCCGCCTGGCCGCTCCTGGCTCCAGTTTTCACTCAGGCCGCAAAGCGCGGGGAGGTCTCGGCTGCGTCTGCGGGCGGTAGGAGAGCGCGGCGGCTCGGGATCAGTTCGTCGTGGCAGATGACCATTGTCAGGTCGCCGAAATCATCGGCGACCGGGAGGCGAAGCCAGGCGTGCAGGCGTCCGCCGGCTTCGATGACACCGCCGACCGGCAGGCCGCGCTCGACCGCCGAGGTCAGGCCGAGGGCGTAGCACTCGCCATGCGCGCCGGCGATTTCGGCGACGCGGCGGCCGCGCACGTCCATGCCGAAGATGTCGCGCAGGCGGGAGCCGGCGATGCGGAAACGGCCTTCGCCCTCTTCGTCGACTTCGACGACCGACAGGCAGGCAAGCGTCGAGCGCACGATGCCCGGATCGATAGCGTCGCGGGGGACAAGGCCGTCAGATGCCCGGCACGCATACCAATGCGCGATCAGGAGGCGCTGGGCCTCGGTCACGCCCGAAAAATTCGGCTTGTTGAACATGTTGTCGCCACCCCCGTGGTGATTCGGAAGATTCACCTATTGCGCGAGTGGACTCGCCGATCAAGAGTCTTCGTAGGGATTTATTAACGCTGGTGTACGGAATATTTCATTCCGGATACGGAACAAACCTGCTTTTACTGGATTATTCTTCGCGAGTGTTGCGCCCAAGACCCATCTTCTTTGCAAGTTTTGATCGTTTCTCTGAATAACCAGGCGCCACCATCGGGTAATCTGCAGGCAGACCCCACTTCGCGCGATACTCTTCCGGCGACATCCCATACTTCGACCGCAGGTGCCGTTTCAGGGATTTGAACTTCAACCCGTCTTCCAGGCAGATCAGGTAATCCTTGTAGATCGACTTCTTGACCGGCACCGCCGGCCGGGGCGCTTCCGGCGCGGTCGCGGCGGGCCGTGACAGCTCCATCAGGGCCGCGTGGACGCTGCGGATCAGGTCCGGCAACTCGTTGGTCTGCAGGGCATTGTTGCGGACATAGGCCGAGACGATCCCGGTCGCAAACGCGACGTTGGCGCTGCTCAGGTCGTTTGTTTCACTTTCAAACATCGACACTTGCCTCCCCAGCAAGGGCCAGCTGCGCACGCCCGCGCCGGAGGCAAGGGACGAGCCGAACCAGGCCATCCTCCGGGTTTCACGGCGTAATATGGCGTAATTTTGTCACCCCGCCGCCGCAGGGTTTTCAGCTTGTCAGATAGCTTACCAGCAGGACAAGCCCGAGAATCACGGCCGTCCAGAGGGTCATTCCGCCTGAAAACACGTTGCGGGAGAGCATGCCCCGGGGGCTGAACGTGGCGACCATGTTGTCGTAGGCCCGGCTGGCGAGGCGGGTGGCAATCGCGGCAGTGGCCGGGCCGATCTTCGACCAGACGGTATCCACCCAGCGGAACGCGCCATAGCCGACCTTCCGGTAGAGCCAGTCGGTATCGAGGATGACCCCGGGCTTTTCGGCCGGATAGAGCATCAGGCGTTTCAGCAGGATGAAGGCGAAGACGGCGAGGATCAGCAGCTGCATCTGCGTCAGGATATGGTCCAGCGTGAAGGGCTGGTAGGCCGCCGCTTCGATCGGGTATGGCAGCAGGCCGTAGAGCCACTGGTAGCCCAGGCCCGGCACCAGCGCCGGCAGGCCGACGGCGATGCAGAGGAAGGCCGCCATGCCCATCGCCAGAAGCATGTTGAAGGGCGCCTCTTTGACCCGCTTGCCGCTGTCATGCCCGAAGAAGGCAAAGTACGGGATCTTGATGCCCGAGTGTTCGAGCACGCCGGCGGAGGCAAACAGCAGCATCAGCCAGACGACGATCATGGCCGGGTTGGCCGCGCCTTCGGCGGCCACCGCGCTCATGGTCAGCGACTTGGCGATGAAGCCCGAGAAGAACGGGAAGGCCGAAATCGACAGGCCGCCGATGATGCAGAACACCGCGGTCCACGGCATCGAGCGGTAGAGGCCGCCGAGTTCGGAGGCCTTGGCGGTGCCCGTCCGGTAGAGGACAGCGCCGATGCTCATGAACAAGAGCGCTTTGTAGATGATGTGCACGAACGCGTGGGCCGCGGCGCCGTTGAGGGCGAGCGGGTTGCCGACACCGGCCACGCCGACGCCGATGGCGCAGATCATGAAGCCGACCTGGTTGTTCAGCGAATAGGCGAGCACGCGGCGCAGGTCGTTCTCGATGACGGCGAAGAAGACCGGGAAGATGGTCATCACCGCGCCGATCCAGATCAGCTCGTTGAAGCCGGGGAAGAAGCGCGCGAAGGCGTACACGGCGAGCTTGGTGGTGAAGGCCGACAGGATGACGGCGCCGACCACGGAGGATTTCGGATAGGAATCCTGCAGCCAGTTGTGCAGGAACGGGAACGCGGCCTTGATGCCGAAGGCAATGAAGATGATCAGCGCGCCCGGCTGGTCGAGGCTGGTGAAGGCCTCGAGCGAGAGGCTGCCGTTATAATGCCAGACATAGGCGATGCCATCGAGCAGCAGGACGCCGGAGAGGATCTGCACGGCGAGATAGCGCATCGAGGCGAAGTAGGCCGCGCGGGTGCCAGCCTGCAGGATGAGGAAGACGGAGGAGATGGCCGTGATTTCCCAGAAGATGAACAGCGTCATCAGGTCGCCCGCGAAGGTGGCCGAGACGGCGGCCCCGGCATAGGCGAGCGCCATGCCGTCCTGCAGGCGGTTGTCCGTATGCAGAGCGTAGATGGCGTTGAGCAGCGAGGCGATCAGGAAGGCGAGGCCGAAGATGAAGTTGAGGCTGTCGACCCGGTAGAAGGACAGCTCGATGCCGAGGGCGTTGTAGGTGAGATGGTCGACGCCGTGCTGGGTGGTGGCGAGCAGCAGGATGGCCACCACCGGCGTGATGATGGTGATCACCTGGCGCACGCTGCGGATCTTGATGAAAATCGCGGCGAGACCCGCGAGGATCAGCAACCAGCCGGGGTTCAGGTCGGTGAGGAAGGCGGGCATCAGGCGTCTCCCTCGGGTTTGCCGGAGGCGGCGCCGGGGCGAGTATCCACGAGATCCGGATCGACATCGGCGGGCGGGCCGCCAGCGTCGCCGTAATAGTCCTCGTCGCGGCGCAGCAGGCGGCCGAGCGGCCAGCCCATCAGCACGACGAAGGCGAAGGAGAGAAAGCCCCAGAGACCATAGAAGCCGACGGAATTGGCAAAGCCGATCTTCTCATGCCGGTCGACGGCGAGGTCGGCGAGCACGAGGAGGACCGAGAGGACCGCGAACACCCAGAACAGGATGGCGCCGATATTCTTGCGTTCAGTCCAGCCGAACAGGACCTTCGACATCGGGTGGATGCCTTCGTCGCTGGTGCGGCTCATGGCGCTGACCGCAGTGGCGGCGCGCTTCACGAAGCGGCCGGAGGTGTCGCGGCCGGTTGGCGTTTCGTCGGTCATGGGATGTTCACCTCAGGATCGATGTCGACGGTTGCAAAGGCCGGGGCGAGGAAGTCGGCGACGGGGTCGACCATGAAGAAGAGGACGAAGCAGAGACCCGCCGTGAACAGGGGCGCCGCTACGGTGAGCCAGGGCGCCCCGCCCGGCCGCTTGAACTCTTTCGGCGGTTTCGATCCCGGCGGCGGCATCAGCGCAAGGATCGGGATCGGCAGGAGGTAGGCAATGTTGAGCAGCGAGGAGAGGATCAGCACGAACGGCACCCAGTCGCTGCCCCGGTCGATGGCGCCCTGCATCAGTTCGTATTTCGGCCAGTCGCCCGCGAGCGGCGGTATGCCGATGATCGACAGGGCGGCGATGAAGAAGGCGATGAACACCAGCGGCATCTTCCGCCCGAGGCCGCGCATGTCGGAAATATTGGTGAGGCCGGTGGCGACGTAGATGGCGCCGGCGCACATGAAAAGGGTGATCTTGGCGACCGCGTGGCCGGCGATCTGCAACGAGCCGCCGAGGACCCCTGCCCGGTCGGCCAGCATCGCGCCGAGGACGACATAGGCCAGCTGCGAGATGGTCGAGTAAGCAAGGCGCGCCTTGAGATTGTCCTTGGTGAGGGCGATCAGTGAGGCGACGACAATGGTGAAGCAGGCCACAATCATGATGAATTCGCGCGAGGGCGTCGCCTGCAGGAGTTCGTCGCCGAAGATGTAGATGGAGATCTTCATCACGGTGAAGACCCCGGCCTTAACGACGGCCACGGCGTGCAGCAGGGCCGATACCGGCGTGGGCGCGACCATCGCGTTGGGGAGCCAGAAGTGGAACGGCATCAGCGCCGCCTTGCCGACGCCGAAGACGAAGAGCAGCAGCAGCGCGCTGGCCACGATGGGCGAGATTTCAGCGGTGGCCAGCAGGCCGCCATCGACAAAATCGAGACGCTGGCCGGCCAGGAACCAGGTCCACATGATGGCGGTGAGCAGGAAGCCGATGGAAGTGCCGAGCAGCGTGAGGAGGTAGATGCGCGCGCCGCGCTGGGCCGCTGCGTCGCCCTTGTGCGCCACCAGCGGGTAGGTCGAGAGCGTCAGGATTTCGTAGAAGACGAAGAGCGTGAACAGGTTGCCCGACATCGCAACGCCCATCGCGCCGCAGAGCGCGATGGCGAAGCAGATGTAGAAGCGCGTCTGGTTGCGCTCGCGGTTCCCGCGCATGTAGCCGATGGAGTAGAACGAGTTGACGATCCAGAGACCGCTGGCGACCACGGCGAACAAGGCGCCGAGCGGCTCGAGCTTGAAGGCAAAGGCGAGGCCGGGGATCGCCTCACCGACATAAAGTTCCGGACGGGCGCCGGACGAGACAAGCATCGTCAGCTGCACGACGACGGCGAACAGGGCAATCGAGCCAATGATCGTGACGCCTTCACGCAGGTTCGGGAACTTCCCGAACGCGGCAATGCCGGCCGCAATGACGAGCGGCAGGATAAGGGCTGCGGCAATCAGCATGTCCGGCGTCATTGGAGGGCCTCCAGACCGAGGGCCGCAGCCGCGCCGTCATTGGCAAGGCCAACCGGGAAACTGGCATCGATGCCGAAATAGATGTTGGCGAGCGCCAGTATCCAGAGCGGCACCAGCACGATCAGCGGCGCCTCCTTGCGGTGCCTGCCGGGATTGGCCGGCGCCTCGAAGAAGATCGCCTGCAGCAGGCGCCCGACATAGAACACGGCGAGGAAACTCGAGAAGACGACGAACAGAACCGCCCACCACCAGCCATGATCGAACAGGGCGTAGCCGAGCTGAAGTTTCGACATGAAGCCCGCCGTCAGCGGCACGCCGATGAGTGACAGGCCGGCGATGGCGAAGGCTGACATCGTGAAGGGCGCGCTGCGGCCGAGACCGGCAAAGTCCCGGACCGTGGTGCCCTTGTAGGTCAGGCAGACACCGGCCAGCGCCATGAAGAGCGCGCCCTTCATCAGGGAGTGGTTGAACAGGTGCAGCAGCCCCGCCGACACACCCGCCGCGGTGGCAATGGAAATGCCGAGGATCATGTAGCCGACCTGCGCCACGGATGAATAGGCGAGCATGCGGCGCACATCTGTCTGGAACACGGCCTGGAACGAGCAGATGACCATTGCGGCGATGCCGAGCGGCGCCAGCACCCAGGTGAAGATGGCCTGTTCGAAGGAGTAGTCCGGGTTGAAGATCGTGAACAGCCAGCGGATCAGCGCGTAGAGGGCAACCTTCGTGGCGGTTGCAGCGAGAAACATCGTCACGAAGCTCGGGCTGTAGGAATAGGCGTTCGGCAGCCACTGGTGCAGCGGCCACATGGCCGCCTTGAGACCCAGCCCGACGACGATGAATGCAAACCCGACCTGAACGGAACGGTTGCCTGCCAGGGCCGGAAGCTGCGCGGCCATCTCGGCCATGTTGAGCGTACCGGTAGCCGCGTACAGGAAGCCCACACCGATGATGTAGAAACTGGCCGCGAGCGTGCCCACGATCAGATAGTCGAACGCTGCAGGCAGTGCCCGCCGGTCGTTTCGTGCCCCCATGGCGACGAGGACATAGGTCGACAGTGAACTGATCTCGAGGAAGACGAAGAGGTTGAATGCATCGCCGGTGGCTGCAACGCCGCAAAGCCCGGCGAAGCAGAGCAGGAAAGCGCACAGGAACAGGGAGATCTTCTGTTTTTCGACATCGGCAAGGATCGTGGGCCAGGCGAAAACGGTGGCGAGGAAGGCCATGCCGGAGACGATCAGAAGGATCATCGCGTTAAGGGCGTCGACGCGGAACTCGATCCCGATGAGATACCAGTTGCCGATCCAGTATTCGATGATGCCGCCCGGTGTCGATTGCACGATGCCAAGCGTCAGGATGGCAAAATAGGTCGACGCGGCGGTCGCCAGCAGGGCCAGGAACCACGCGAGGCGTCCGCTGGGGCTCAGCGCCAGGATCGGCGCCATGATAAGCGGCACGACCACGACAAGCACGGCCGCATGACGGATCGCCCAGTCCGGCGCAGAGGTAAGCAAGAGTTCGAGGATCACGCCGCAGCCTCATTCAGGTCTTTTTCGGCTTGCGCTTCCTGGGCAATCGCTGCCTCGATGTCCATTGCGCGGATGTCATCGGCTTCGATCGTGCCGTAGGCTTCCCGGATGCGGACGATGAGTGCGAGCCCGACCGACAGCGTGGCGACGCCGACGACGATGGCCGTCAGCATGAGAACGTGCGGAAGGGGGTTCGAATAGGTGTGGACGAGGTCGGCGAAGCGCTCGCTGCCCGCAGCGGCAAGGTGCGCCTCAGCCCCCTCTGCTGCGTGGCTGCCATAATGGTCTGGCATGTCTGCCTTCAGCAAAATGGGCGCCGTGCCGCCGGTGATCTTGCCGAGGGTGACGTAGAAGAGGCAGATCGTCGTCATGAACAGTGACAGGCCGACCAGCCGCTTGATCAGGTTCTCTGCCGAGAACGCGATGAAGAGGCCGATCATCATCAGGCCGATGATGGCCCAATAGCCCGCGCGGTCGAGAATGAATTCCCACATGCTACCAGTCCTCGTCGCGGATTTCGGCCACGCGTCCGGCGAGCGCGTAGAAAATGGTGCTCAACCCGCCGGAGACCGCGAACAGGACGCCGAGTTCGATGATGATGATGCCGGCATGTTGTCCGTCATGACCACCCGGCGGCTCCAGGAACAGGGCTTGGTACTCAAGGTAGGCCCCGCCGTTCAGCATCGCCCAGACGCCAACGCCGGCATAGACCAGCACCCCGACAGCCGACAGCGCGCGCGTGAACCAGGGGGGCACGGCCCGCATGGTGGCCGTCAGGCCGAACACCAGCGAATGCAGGATCAACGCCACCGCAAGCACGACCCCCGCCTGGAAAGCGCCGCCGGCCCCGACCTCGCCGTGGAACTGCACGTAAAACGCGTAGATCAGGATCAGCGGTATCAGGCACTTTGCGATGACGCGCAGGATCATGTGGTGATCACCCTTCATGTCGCATCCCCGTCCCTGGGCACAGATGGCGGACGCGTTTCGGGTTGCGGGCTGCGGCGAAGGGTTTCGGCCAGCGATCGCTCGCCAAAACCGAGCAGCAGCGCCACCGCGAGCCCCGCAGTGAACACCACGGCGGTTTCGCCGAGCGTGTCGAAGCCGCGATAGCTAGCGAGTACAGAGGTAACGACGTTCGGCACACCCGTATCGTACCAGTTGACCTGCAGAAAGGTCAGCCCCACCCCCGCATTCGCCGGGGACGTGGGATCGCCGAGTGCCGGCAGATCGATCGTCGCGTAGATCAGCATCACGCCGACAGCCAGACAGACGATGAACGGGCCCAGGCGCGAGAACGGTTTTTCAGGCTTGGCCGTGCGCGCCGTGAGCAGCATCGCACCAAGCAGGACGGCAGTCGACATCCCCGCCCCGACGGCCGCCTCGGTAAAGCCCACATCGACCGCGTCGACAAGGATGTACCAGGCGGCGGAGACGAGCGAGTAGACACCCGACAGCATGACGATGGCGAACAGGCTGCGCAGCCGCGCGATCGCAATCGCCACGACGAACAGGATGGCAAGCAGAAGGATGTTGATGAGGGCGGTCCCGGTTCCGCCAAGCACGGCATCGGTCAATGGGCGCCCTCCTCTTCATCGTCATGTCCGCGTTTCGCCATGGGGCCGATCTTCGGCTGCAGGCCCGCGGTGTGGGCAGCGTTGACGAGCGCATGTGAGGCGGTTGCGCTGGTCAGCAGCAGGAAGCCCAGGATGCAGAACAGCTTCACGACCACGATCCAGCTGGGCGCCATCAGGACCATGCCGACCACCACAAGGCCGGCGCCCGACGTGTCGGTAATGCTGGCCGCATGTACCCGGGTGTAGAAATCAGGAAAGCGCAGGACGCCAATGGTGCCGATGATGCACAGTATGGCGCCGGACAGGCAGGCTGCCCCGCCAAGCGGAAAGCGCACGGTATCCCAGACATTGGCGAGCAGGGCGAACAGTTCGGCCATCAGTTGTCGCCTCCGTTCGAGATGCCGTCCCCGCGGCGCGCGAGCGGCACCTGGAAGGAGCGGTATCGGAAGAATTTGAGGACCGCGATGGTCGAGACGAAGTTGATCAGGGTGTAGAGGATCGCAATGTCCAGAAAGTCAGGACGGCCCATAACGAAGCCGAGCAGGCCGAGGAGCAAAACGGTCTTTGTACCGAAGGAATTTACTGCAAGCACGCGGTCATAAAGTGTCGGCCCGAGAAGGGCGCGCACGAGCAGGAGACACATCCCGACAAGGACGGCGAAGAGCGCGGCAAGTGTCATGCGCGTTTCTCTGCCGGGTCAGCCGCACGGGCACAGCGGCGGTCCATCTCGAGGAAGGCTTCAGGCACGGTGCTGGCTTCATACAGACCGTGTACCAGCAGCTTGTCGCCCTCGATCTCGACCGTGACAGTGCCGGGCGTCAGCGTGATGGAGTTTGCGAACGTCACCTTCGCTAGATCCGACTTGCACACCGTCTTGATCTTCACCAGCGCGGGATGGATATCGAGATCCGCGCGCAGGCAGGCCTTGATGATCACCCAGTTGGACTTGATCACTTCCCAGGTCAGCCAGGGATAGTAGGCAAGCCAGCCGAAGAGACGGACATAAGGCGCGCCTTCCCGGTCGATCAGCTGCATGCGCGCGCAGGCGAACAGCGTGACCGTGATGGACAGCGCTGCAAAACCGAGCATCAGCGGCTTGTAATAGCCGGAGTTGCCCATCCAGAACGCGAGGATCGCGAAGAAAATTCCGAGTAAGTACGCCACAGCGCCCCTGTTCCTGGATCAGTCCCGTTTGGTGAACGCCTGACCTAAAGGCCTGAGCCGGAATTGAAAAGCCTGTTTCGCCGAAGCGCGACCTAATTTCCGAAAACCAGCCTGGCCGTGCGCTGCGAGGTGGAGTACTCCATTTCTTCATTCGCCGGGGTGCCCATGTCCTGGGCCTGGCGCAGGCCGCCCGGCGAGTAGGCCGATGACAGCGACCAGTTCCAGTATCGCAGGGTCGTCTGGGCCTTGGCGACCGACAGGACTTCGTAGGTTTCGGCGACATTCGCGAACACCGGATTGAGCTCTCCGGGCGCGTCTTCGATGGGGCGGCGCAGCGCGGTCCACATCATCCGCACATATTCGCGCTTCAGCCCGGTCGATTTGCAGAGCACCGCGAGGCCCTCGCCGCCTGGATCGGAGAGGATCTTGGCGGCGGTGACGGGCTTGATGCCGGCGAGGTAGCCGATTTCCTGCACGAGTTCCCCGTCGATGCCGCTGGCGGCGGCTGCGGTGACGGCGCCTTCGAGACTGTCGTAGGGGCTGCGCTCGATGGCGCCGCGATTGCGCTGGCGCCGCTCGATCAGTTGCAGGGCCTTGCGGCTGACCGGGTCGGACCAGCCCTCGGCGGCGGCCATTTCAAAGACATCCCGGCAGATCGCGATCATTTCGGAGCGTTCCGACGCATGGCGTGTCAGTATTTTTCGGCGGGTCGCGCTGTCGGCCCACCAGAACATCGCCATGGCATGTGAAGCGCGCAGTTCGATCCGTTCGGCGAGCACGGGGCAGAGGGAAGGCTCTTCCCGCGACAAGGCGATCAGGCGATCAAAGGTCGCTTCCGACAGCGGGGCGTTCCGGTTCGCCAGCACTTCGCGCACGATATGCGGTTCGCCCACCTGCACAAGGCTGGCGGTGACCGAGACACAGAGGTTGCGGCGGCGCGCAATCACCGAACGGTGCTCGGCAGTGCCGTTCTGGACTATCTCGACGAGGTCGCAGGCATCGAACGCGTCGCTTTCTTCCAGCAATGGCCGGGCCACCGTGAAAGAGCACTGGGCGAGATAGCGCAGGATGCGGCGCGGCGCGTCGCGGCAGACCGCGAGGCGCGAGGCGCAGAGATAGCGTTCGCGGTCCGTGACGTGCAGCAGCATGTCGAGGAGGATGTCGCCCGCCATCGCACGGTCCTGCGGCGGGATGCGTGATCCCGGCATCGCAACGACGTCGATCAGACGCCGTACCAGCGCATCCTGGGCCGCGCTTTGCGGCTTGGGCGCAGAGGACTGAGACGATTCGCTCATGTGGACAGGCCCGCCGTAACTGACGGAATCTCGCAGCCAACAGTTAACGAGACGTGGACCGGCCTTAATTCCCGTTTGTTTTTCTGCCGGTCAGAACCGGTTCCGGCTTCCGGGATGCACCACCAGAAGGAGCAGGGCGAGGGCGAGGAAGATCACGTAAACGAGAAAATGGGTTCCCCCGTCGGTGCCGCCTTCCGGCAGGGCGATCTCCCGGTCCATCCAGGGCGACAGGTGGAGCGCCACGCCGGCGCCGAGGATGATGACGGACAGGGCCGCCCCGAACCGGCGGCTCAGCGGAACCAGCAGCATCAGCGCCACAAGCAGCTCGATGATGGCCGACACAAACCGCCCCGCCGGCTCGAAAATCGAGACACCCGATCCTTCGGCGAGGGCCGCAAACAGGAGGTTTTCGCCCGGCGCATCATACAGTTTCACGTAGCCGGGCACGGGATCCGGCCAGGGATGGAGCGTGACGTGCAGGAAGAAAACGGCAAGGCCGATGGCCAGCAGCCAGCTGGCAGCCACACGAAATGCGCTCATGCGAGGAGCCTCCTCGGACGCCCATGCCGATACTGAAGCCTAGCGGCAGGCCCGTTCCAGCGCAACCACAAGGGTAGTTCACGCACTCTTACCCCAACGGGGGCGTGGCCCCTTTCCTTGGCGGGCCGGCCTACCTATTGTCCCGCCGCAGTGGCGGGAGCGTACCTTGATGAGCGGCGACATCGACAAGATTGTCGACGACATGGCCGAACAGGCCTCCGAAAGCGTGACCTCGCCCGTCAGCGGCCTCAGCGAAGCGCTGGGCGCCGGCGCCAGCTTTATCGTCAGCGCCAACCACTGGCGCGCCAAACGCCTGCGCCGCGGGGTGAAAATCGAGTTGCCGGCCTATCTGGCCGTCCAGTGCAGCTGGTTCATGGCCTTCGGCCTGCAGCTGGTGCTGTTTCCCTACCTGATCACCGGACGCGACCACCTCCACCTCGACGGCCTGGCCCTGGGCCTCGCCAACATGGCGCTGTCCCTGCCCTCGGTGATCTTCCTGCTGATCGGCGGCGTCGTGGCCGAGCGCGCCGACGGACGCCGCCTCCTGATCCTCCTGCACCTTCTGGCGGCGGTGCCCGCCATGTTCCTCGCCTTCGCCATCGCCCGCGGCCAGCTCACCTACCCGGCGATGATCGTCTATGCCCTCGCCATCGGCACCATTGGCGCCTTCATGATGCCTGCGCGCGATTCCATCGTGAACGAAGTCGTCTCGCGCCGCAGCCGGGTGGGATCGGGCGTGACCCTTCAGCTCGGGGTCACGCTGGCGACGATGGCCCAGTTCCTCGCGCAGATCGCCGGCCTCATCCTGGCGGGCTATGCCGACAAGGCGACCCGGATGCCCGCCTGGCTGGGCGGGTTCAGCATCGGGCCGATTTCCGCCGAAGCGCTGCTGATCGCGCAGGGCGCGGCGCTGGCGAGCGGCGCAGGCTTTGCCCTGATGCTGGCGCGCGGACGCCCGATCAAATCCAGCGGCAAGGGCCCCGGCTCGACCCTGAGCGCCATCCTCGACGGACTGCGCGCCGTTCGCGCCGACCCCAAGCTCTGGGCGATGACGACGCTGATGTTCGGCGTCGGCGTATTCGTCATCGGCTCCTTCCTGGTGGTGCTGCCGATCATCAACCGGGATGTCTACCATTTCGGCTCGTCCGGCATCCGGGACATGTTCGTGACCTTCTGGATGGGCGCCTTCGTCTCCTCCGCCGTCCTGGCCGTGTTCAAGCGGATCAAGCGGCAGGGCCGCCTGCTGCTGGTCGCCCAGTTCGTCGCCTCGGCCAGCATCCTGATGATGATGGGCACCGTGCCGCACTGGATGTTCCTCGGCATCGTGTTCGTCTGGGGCCTCGCCGCCGGCATCTCGATCGCGATGAGCCGCTCGATCGTGCAGGACTCGGCGCCGAAGGAAAAACTGGCGCGCGTGCTGTCGATCTACCAGCTGGGCTTCATGGCCGGCGCGCCGTTCGGCGCCGCCCTGATGGGCGCGCTGGTGGACTGGTTCGGGCCGCAGAAGATCGCCGTCGTCCCGGCCGGCGGGATGATCCTGCTGATTGTCTGGATGGTGTTCTTCACGCCCGTCTGGAACATGAAAGGCACAGCCTGGGTGGCCCATCACGAGGGCCGGAAATAGCCGGGATGACATTGCCCGCAATCTCGCCTAGCCCTTGATCCCATGAGCTTCCTCCCCCGCGCAACCGTGCTGACGTCCAATATCGTGGACAACTGGCGCACCCTTGATGCCCTGCATCCGGGGGCGACGACGGCGGCCGTCGTGAAGGCGGATGCTTACGGCCTCGGCGCCGCCAAGATTGCCAAGGCGCTGAAGACCGCCGGGTGCCAGACCTTTTTCGTCGCCTACCTCGATGAAGGCACAGCCCTGCGCAAGGTGGTCGGCAAAGGCCCCCGCATCTTCGTGCTGAACGGCCCGATGCGCGGCGAACTGGCCGCCTACCGCGACGCCGAACTCACCGCCGTCCTCTCCAGCGAACTGCACCTGAAACTCTGGTCCACCGCCCCGCGCGGCACCTGCGCCATCCATGTCGACACCGGCATGAACCGGCTGGGCCTGAGCCCCGCGCTGATCGACACCGAGGCAACCGCCATCCGCCGCCTCGCCCCCGTGCTGGTGATGAGCCACCTCGCCTGCGCCGACGAGCCGCAAAACCCGATGAACCTGCAGCAGCGCCGGGCCTTCGAGGATGTCGCCGACGCGTTCCCGGACACGCCCGCCAGCCTTGCGAACTCGTCCGGCTGCTTCCTCGGCAAGAATTACGGCTTCGACCTGACCCGGCCCGGCCTCGCCCTCTACGGCGGCACCACCCCGCCCGCCAACGTGCAGCTGAAGACCGGCGTCATCCTGGAAGCCACGATCATCAATGTTTTCAAGGGCGCCAAGGATACCACCGTCGGCTATGGCGCGACCCATTCGCTGACCGAGGACCGGCTGCTCGCAACCTGCGCCATCGGCTATGCCGACGGCCTGATGCGCAGCGGGTCCGGCAAGCTGAAAGGCTGGGTGGACGGCGTCGCCTGCCCGGTTGCCGGGCGGATCTCGATGGATCTGGTGACCCTGGACATCACCGACGGACCGAAAGCGATAAAGCCCGGCGCACGTGTTGAATTCCTCGGCGAGCACGCCAAACTTGAAGCGCAGGCAGCCGCCTGCGGCACCCTCGGCTATGAGCTGCTGACAGGGCTTGGCCCCCGCGTGCAACGCAACTATCGCTGAGGCCGATCATGGCGAACCCTTTGCAACTTGTCGGCCGCATCACGCTGGGCCTGTTCGCCGAGATCGGCCGGCTGGCCGTGTTCGCCGGCCGCGTGAAGATCGCGGCGGTCACCCCGCGCTGGTATGGCGGGGAGATCCTGCGCCAGATGGTGCGGATCGGGTTCTATTCCCTGCCTGTCGTCGGCCTCGCCGCCGTGTTCATCGGCGCCGCCCTCGCCCTCAACATCTACGAAGGCGGCAGCCGTTACGGCGCCGAGCAGTTCGTGCCCAACATCGTGGTGCTCGGCATCTCGCGCGAGCTGGGGGCGACGATCACCGGCCTGATGCTGGCGGGCCGCGTTTCCGCCGGCATCGCCGCCGAGATCGGCGCGATGCGCGTGACCGAACAGATCGATGCGCTCGAGACGCTCTCTGCCTCGCGCTACCGCTATCTCTATGCGCCGCGCTTAATCGCGGCCCTCGCCACCCTGCCGCTGCTGGTGATGGCGGCGAACATCATCGGCGTGATGGGCGGCTGGCTGGTCAGCGTCTACGGCCTCGGCTTCGACTCCACCGTCTACCTGCGCAACACGGTCGATTTCGTCACCCGTGACGACATCCTCGTCGGCCTGATCAAGGCCGTGCTGTTCGGCGGCATCATCGCCATCATGGGCTGCTACCAGGGCGACCGCAGCCAGGCGGGCGCCACCGGTGTCGGCCGCGCGGCAACGCTTTCGATGGTCGGCGCGGCGGTGCTCGTGCTGGCCTTCAACTATGTCCTGTCGACCCTCTTCGTGGAGATCGGGCTATGAGCGGGCCGCTGCTGAAACTGGAAGGCGTCGAGAAATCCTTCGGGACGAAACAGGTGCTGCGCGGCGTCGACCTGGAAGTGGCGCGCGGGCAGAGCCTCGTGGTGATCGGCGGCTCGGGCTCGGGCAAGTCGGTTATGCTGAAGAACGCGCTCGGCCTGATGACGCCCGACAAGGGCCGGATCTTCTTCGACGGCGAGGACGTGACGAAAGCGAACGGCAAGGCGCGCGAGAAGATGCGCGCACGGGTCGGCATGCTGTTCCAGTCCGGCGCGCTGTTCGATTCGCTGACCGTCTGGGAAAACGTCGCCTTCCGCCTGATCAATACGCCGGGCGCGAAACGCAAGGACGCCAGGGAACGCGCCATCGAGACCCTGAAGAAAGTCCGTCTGGGCTCGGACGTGGCATCGCTTTACCCGGCCGAGATTTCCGGCGGCATGCAGAAGCGCGTCTCCCTCGCCCGCTCGATCATCTCCGAGCCGGACCTGATCTTCTTCGACGAACCCACCACCGGCCTCGACCCGATCACGGCCGACGCCATCAACGACCTTATCGTCGAAATGGTCCGCGGCCTCGGCGCCGCCGCCGTCTCGATCACCCACGACATGGCCAGCGCCCGCAAGATCGCCGACGAAATCGCCATGCTCTTCGAAGGCAAGATCATCTGGCGCGGGCCTGCGGCAGACGTGATGAACAGCGGCAACGCCTACGTGGACCAGTTCGTACACGGACGAGCCGAAGGACCGATCCAGCCGGCGATTTAAATGATTGCCGCCGCCTGCCCCGCCACGCGCCCCGTCGCGAGACATGCCGTCAGCAGGTAGCCGCCCGTCGGCGCATCCCACGCAATCATCTCGCCCGCGCAGAAAACTCCTGGCAAAGCCTTTAGCATCAGGCCGTCGCCCAACGCCTCCCACGGCACGCCGCCGGATGTGGAGATGGCGGTGTCCATCGGGGCGGTGCCGGTGAGCGTCAGCGGCAGGGCCTTGATGAGGCGGGCGAGGCCTTCGGCGGCGCGCGGCGGCGCGCCCTTGGTGACTTCGAACAGCAGCGCGGCCTTCGCGCCGTCGATGCGGGCGGCCTTGCGCAGGCGGTTGGAGAAGGAGTCCTTCGGATGCTGCGCGGCGAGACGCGCCGTCAGTGCGGCTTCGTCCGTCTCCGGAAGAAGGTCGATAGTCAGGATGGCCCGGCGTTTCTTGGCGAGGTCCCGGCGCAGCGCGGCGGCGAGCGGATAGACCGCGCCGCTCTCGATGCCAGATTTCGTGATGACAAAATCGCCCCGCACACTTTGTCCGTTGGCGGACAATGAAACGCCCTTGACCGGCGCGCCTTCATACGCCGCCATCTTCGCCGACCAGTCCGCAATGAACCCGCAATTCGACGGCGCGAAAGCCTCCAGCGCCACGCCCTTTTGGGCGAGAATATCCGCCCACGCCCCGTCCGAGCCAAGCCGCTTCCAGCTCGCGCCGCCCAGCCCAAGCACCACCGCGTCCGCCTTGACGGCCACGCGCCCGGTCATCGTCTCGAAGGTGAGCGCGCCAGCCTCATCCCACCCCGCCCAGCGATGGCGCGTGTGCAACTTCGCCCCCGCCTCCCCCAGCCGCGCCAGCCAGCGGCGCAGCAGCGGAGAGGCCTTCATCCCGATCGGAAACACTCGCCCCGACGAGCCGACATGCGCTTCGATACCGAGCGCCGCCATCCACTTGACGATCTCGGACGGCCCGAACGCCTCCACCATCGCCGCAAGCCGCGCATCCGGCGCATCATAGCGCTGGCGGAACTGCGCCTCGTCCTCCGAATGCGTGATGTTCAGCCCGCTCTTGCCCGCCATCAGGAACTTGCGTCCCGCGCTCGGCATCGCGTCGTAGATGTCTACCCGCGCGCCCTGCGCCAGCGCAGCTTCTGCTGCCATGAGACCCGCAGGCCCCGCGCCGATGATCGCGACATGTTTCATGCTGGTCCCTGTAGCGGCCTATCACGCGCCCGGCCAGCCAATCGGGACCGTCGCCCGCTTAAGCGTCGATTCAGCTTGGGCGTGTAGGGTCATCGGCAAGAGACGGGATGAGGCCCATGAACCTGTTCGACCAGCCCTTTGACGTGCGTGACACCGCCCGGGCGGGCAACATTGGTCCGCATCTTTTCCTGGCGGCCTTGATCGCGGCGCCGCTCCTGCTGGCGCTATACCACCCGCCGTTCCAGGCCTTCATCGAAGCCGAGCCGCGCGGCACGCTGCAAGGATTCATCTTCCTGATGGCCACCGTCAACGCGGCTATGGCGATCGACCTGATCGGCCTCTTCCTCAACCTGTTTTCGCGCCAACCGGCATTGCGCCTGACCGAACACGGGGTCGAGGGCCTGTATGGCTGGCTGCGGCGCAAGTATTATTGGGAGGATGTCGAACATGTCGTGGTTGGCCTCAACCACCTCCAGTTCGTTCGGCGCACGGCCAACCCGGTGATCGGCCTCTTCCAGGGGCTTCGCGGCAAGGGCGACAAGCGGCGGGCCGCCGACCAGATCTACCTGAAACTGTCGACCGCCGACCGGGAGGTGGGCGAGATCCTGTTTGAAATCGAGAAGCGATGCCCCGGATTGGAGATTGTCTCTTCCTCTTTCCTGAAGTCGCCGCTGAAAGCGCGCCCGGCCGAAGCGCAGGTTTAACCCTGCGGCCTGCTCCTCTTTTCTTCCGGTCCAAAGCCGCCTAACCCTCCGCCATGGCCAAAGCCTCAACCTCTGCCTTCGTCTGCCAGGCCTGCGGCGCCGTGCACGCCAAATGGGCTGGCCGCTGCGAGGCGTGCGGGGAGTGGAATACGCTGGTCGAGGAGGCGAGCAGCGCCCCGCCCGGCGCATTGAAAGCCGAGAAGACACCCACCAAGCGCGGGCCCAAGACCGAGTTCATCGCGCTCAATTCCGATGTCGAGACACCGCCGCGCGTGCTCATCGGCGTGGAAGAACTCGACCGCGTGTTCGGCGGCGGCATCGTGCCGTCCTCCGCCACGCTGATCGGCGGCGATCCCGGCATCGGCAAATCCACGCTGCTGTTGCAGGCCGCAGCCCGCCTCGCCCGCAACGGCGTGAAGACCGTCTACGTCTCCGGCGAGGAAGCCGCAGCGCAGATCCAGGAGCGCGCCCGGCGGCTGAAGGTTGCGAACTCGCCGGTCCAGCTCGCGACCGAGACGGACCTGCGCAAGATCCTCTCGGCGCTGAAGGAAGCCAATCCCGGCTTTGTCGTGATCGACTCGATCCAGACGGTCTGGTCCGACGCGCTGGAAGCAGCGCCCGGCTCGGTCGCGCAGGTGCGGGCCTGCGCGCAGGAGCTGGTGCGCTGGGCGAAGAAGTCCGGCGCGGCGCTGGTCCTCGTCGGCCACGTCACCAAGGAAGGCACCATCGCGGGGCCGCGCGTGGTCGAGCACATGGTCGATGCCGTGTTCTATTTCGAGGGCGAGCGCGGCCACCAATTCCGTATCCTGCGAGCGGTGAAGAACCGCTTCGGGCCGACCGACGAGATCGGCATCTTCGAGATGCACGCCCTCGGCCTCACGCCCGCCAAGGAGCCCTCCGCGCTGTTCCTGTCGGCCGATGCCGAGCCGGGCGGCGGAACTGCCGTGTTTGCGGCGATGGAAGGCTCACGGCCCGTGCTGGCAGAGGTTCAGGCCCTCGTCGCCAAGAGCCCGTTCGGCACGCCAAGGCGCTCCGTGATCGGTTTCGATTCCGGGCGCCTCGCGATGATCATGGCGGTGCTGGAGACCCGCTGCGGGCTGAACTTTGCCGGCATGGATGTCTACCTCTCCGTCGCCGGCGGCTACCGGATCAATGAGCCGGCGGGAGACCTCGCCGCCGCGGCGGCGCTGCTGTCGTCGCTCTCGGGCAATCCGGTTCCGGCGCGCAGTGTTTTCTTTGGAGAAATTGCCCTCTCCGGAGCGGTTCGGGCGGCGCCGCGGATGGATCAGCGGCTCAAGGAGGCGGCACGGTTGGGCTTCCAGCGGGCGTATGGTCCGGACAGCAGCCCTGCGGCAGACGGCGGCTTGACGGTGACCCCGATTGCGCGGCTTATCGCGCTTGTGGAACTCCTCGCGCCGGACGCTGCAAATGCTTGAAAACATTTCTGCTTTTGACGGCATCGCGCTAGGTGTCATGGTCATTTCCGCGATCATGGCATTTGCGCGCGGGTTCCTGCGCGAGCTTGCCACACTGGGCGCCTTCATCGGCGCCCTGGCCGCCGCCTACTACGCGCGGAAGTTCCTTCACGGTACGGTTGCGGACTTGCTGCCCGCCGGCAGTCATCCGCTCGCGCCTGACATCATTCTCGTCGTGACGGCGTTCCTGATTGTCTACGTTATTGTCGCGTGGCTGGGACAATCCTTGTCAAAATCCATCATGACAAACGGTGACATCGGCCTGTTCGACCATATTGCCGGGCTTGTGTTCGGGGTGATCCGGGGCGGCGTCGCGCTCGTGTTCTTTGCCGTGCTGCTCTCGGTCGGGCTTGAGGAAGAGCGCGTTCCGCCGTTCATTCAGGACAGCCTGAGCTACCCGATCCTCGCCCGCGCCGCCGACGCAGCCACCGGCGAGGCGCGCGAAGTCAGCCGCAGCGCTGCGCCGGTTGCACCCGCCTCAGGCGACTGAACTTGATGCCTTGGCAGGGTTCGCTAGTCTGCGCCCCGCACCCATCCGTGAGGGGAGGAAGTTCATGACGCACCGCCCTGCCCCGCTCTCCCGGCGCAATTTCCTGCTGGCCTCTGCCTCGGTGGCGCTGGTGTCAGCCTGCGCCACGCAGACCGGCACGGATACACTGCCGCCCACCTCGCTGGCGCCGACGATGACCAGCCTGCTGGCTGCGCAGGCAGTGCCGATCCGCAACCTCGCGCCCGACGATCCGGGCGTCAAAGCCCTCGCCAAACGCCTCGCCTCCGCGCGCATGGCGGGGCTGGGGGAAGCCACGCACGGCTCGCATGAAGATGTGCTGCTGAAGTCCGTGCTGATCCAGGCGATGGTGGAGAACCACGGCCTGCGCTCCGTGCTGCTGGAAGCCAACCGCACCGGCTGCGCCCAGCTCGACAAGTATGCTTCCGGCGCGCCGACCGGGCTGCTGGCCGCCGAGGCGGTGAAACAGGCGCCGGTGTTCCGCATCCTGAAAACCGAAGTTATGGCCGACCTGCTCGCCTGGCTGCGCGGCTGGAACGCGGTCAATGCGGACCGGCGCGTGCGCGTGATCGGTGTGGACTGCCAGGCCAGCAGCCAGGACGCGGGCGACGCGCTCGCGGCCCTCGCCACCATCGATTCCGGCGCGGCAGACGCGATCGGCGCCGCGCTCGCGCCGATCCTGACGACCGATGCCCGCGCCGCCCGGCACGACCTGATGCTGAAGCAGATCACGTCGGCCCAGCGCGCCGAGGCGGAGGCGGCGTGCCGCATGCTGGAAGCCGAACTGAACGCGGCCGGTCTGGAGGACGCCGCCTTCACGGCGCGCCGCGCCTGGCAGGGCCTCAGCGCGTTCGAGCACGAGACCGCCGACGGCGACCTGAACCTCGCGACGCCGGAATACTGGAGCCGGCGTGATGTGTTCATGGCGGACAACGCGGTCGCCCTCGCCAAGGACCAGGCGGCGGTGTTCTGGGGGCACAACACGCATGTCGCCGGCGGCAGCCCTTCGGGCGATTTCGCGGGGTACGTGCCGAGCGGCTCCGTGCTGCGCCGGAAGCTCGGCAAGAATTACACCGTGCTGATCCAGGAGTTTGCTGAGGCGACCTTCCTGGCGATCCCCACGAGTGCCGGCAATGCGCCAGACGCGCCGCAGGTGCGGATCTCGCGCAAGGCCCAGCCGGGTACGCTGAACGGCCTGCTGGCAGATGCGAGCGCAAAAACCGCATGGTTCGACCTCGCCAACCTGCCGGAAACGGACCTGTCGCGCGAATGGCGGCGGACACCCATAGGGCTCGACTGGTACGGCGCCACAGCGAGCGAGGCGCCTGAGGCTTCCGACATCGTGCAAATTCCGCCGGAGTCGCTGTTTGACCTTATGGTTATCCATCCGAAACTGACGCCTGCGCGGATGCTCTGAGGCGCGACCCGGCGTCATGACATCCAGATGACAGGTCCGCCCTTTCGCCCGTGGCCAAAGCGAACTATATCCCGCTCCGACACTGGCCCCCCAAAGCGAGTCGGACCTTCCGATGGCCTATTTCGACAATGATAACGACAAGCCACGCGAAGAGTGCGGCGTATTCGGCGTGTTCGGGAACAAGGAAGCGAGCCTGCTGACGGCCCTCGGCCTGCACGCGCTGCAGCACCGGGGACAAGAAGCCTGCGGGATCGTCAGCTTTGACGGCAAGCGCTTCAACTCCGAACGCCACATGGGTCTCGTCGGCGAGCATTTCGGCGGCGACCTGCGCCAGCGCCTGCCCGGCCATTCCGCCATCGGCCACAACCGGTACTCGACCCAAGGCCGGCCGATGCTGCGCAACATCCAGCCCATCTTTGCCGACCTTGCCCTCGGCGGCTTCGCGGTCGCGCATAACGGCAACCTGACGAACGCGCGCCAGGTGCGCCAGCAGCTCGTCAAGGACGGCGCGATCTTCCAGTCCACGATGGACACCGAGGTGATTCTCCACCTCGTCGCGCGCAGCCCCAAGAAACGTTTCGTCGACCGCCTGATTGATGCGATGCACCAGATCGAAGGCGGCTACGCGCTCGTTGGCCTCACCGGCAAGAAACTGATCGGCGCGCGTGACCCCATCGGCCTGCGCCCGCTGGTGCTCGGCCGTCTTGGCACCGGCTATGTGCTGGCCTCGGAGACCTGCGCACTCGACATCATCGGCGCCGAGTTCGTGCGCGAGATCGAGAACGGCGAAGTCGTCGTGATTTCCGAACAGGGCCTCGAGAGCTTCCGCGCCTTCGCGCCGCGCCCGCCGAGCCCGTGCGCGTTCGAGTATGTCTATTTCGCGCGTCCCGACAGTTTCATCCAGGGCCGCTCGGTCTACGAAGTGCGCCGCCGGATGGGCCATCAGCTCGCCGCCGAGACGCCCGCCGACGCCGACGTGATCGTGCCGGTGCCGGACTCCGGCGTGCCGGCCGCGCTGGGCTTCTCGGAGGCCTCCGGCATCCCGTTCCAGATGGGCATCATCCGCAACCACTATGTGGGGCGGACCTTCATCCAGCCGACGCAGCTCGGCCGGCAGACGGCGATCTCCAAGAAGCACAGCCCGAACCGCGCCGCCCTCGAAGGCAAGCGCGTGATCCTCGTCGACGACTCCATCGTGCGCGGCAACACGTCCAAGAAGATCGTGCAGATGGTGCGCGAGGCCGGCGCGCGCGAAATCCACTTCCGCTCCGCCAGCCCGCCGATCCTCAACCCGGATTTCTACGGCATCGACATGGCCGGCAAGTCAGAGCTGTTCGCGGCGACCCACACGCACGAAGAGATGGTGAAGGAGCTGAAGGTCGAAAGCCTCGGCTTCCTCTCGGTGCCCGGCCTCTACAAAGCGATCGGCGAACCGCTGCGCAACAACATGATCCCGCAATTCGCGGATCACTATTTCACCGGCGAGTATCCGACCCCGCTGGTCGACTACCAGCAGGACCAGGCGGACAAGGAACGCCAGCTATCGCTTCTGGACGACGTGTAGGCCGCGCGCTACACGCCGCGCGATGACAAAGACACCCCGCCTCATTCTCGTCACCGGCGCCTCGCGCGGCATTGGCCGCGCTGTTGCCCTTGAGCTTGCCCGGCAGGGTGATCTCGTGATCGCCGTTGCGCGCTCCAAGGCCGCCTTGCAGAAGCTCGACGACGAAATCCGCGCGCTCGGCTCCGAGGCGCTTCTGGTACCGATGGACCTGAAGGATACCAAGGGCATCGAGACGCTGGGCAAGGCGCTGATGGAGAAGTTCGGGCATCTCGACGGCTTCGTGGCCAATGCCGGCCTGCTGGGCACGCTCGGCCCGCTGGAGACCACCGGACCGCGCAGCTTCGAGGAAACCATCCAGGTGAACCTCACCGCCAATGCGCACCTGATCCGTGCGCTCGGGCCGCTGCTGCACCAGTCGGACGCGCCGCGCGCGGTGTTCGTGACCTCCGGCGTCGTGCCGCGCCCGCGCGCGTTCTGGGGGCCGTATCAGGCCTCCAAGGCAGGCCTCGAAGCGCTGGTCAAAGCCTGGGCCGATGAGACCGAGAAGATGGCCTTGCGCGTCAACCTGTTCGACCCCGGCGCCGTGCGCACCGGCATGCGCGCCGAAGCGATGCCGGGCGAGGATCCGATGACGCTGCCCACGCCGGGCGCGGTGGCGCAGGAGCTGGTGAAGCTCGTGTCGGCCGCGGAGACGCGTACCGGGGCGCGCGTCGTATTCCGGGACGTGGTCACAGGCTGAACACCCCAGTTCCACTCATCCCCGCGCAGGCGGGGATCACGTGAATCAGCCTGCCTGACTCGATCCCCGCCTGCGCGGGGATGAGCGGATTTTTAGTTAGCCAGATCCACGCCCGCGAGCACGGCGGCCTCTGCCGCCTCCGCCATGGCCACCGCAGCGACCGTGCCGTGCGCGGGCACGGGGCTGCGCGCGAGGCCGAGGCAGGCGGCGTAGAAGCCTTCGTCGGCGGCGCCGAGGGGATCGGGAAGGTCTGCCGCTATGTCCACACGCACTTCGTAGGGCGTCGTGTTCTTCAGCTTGCGGGTGAGGAAGTCTATGTCGATCTCGCCGGAGGGATAGACCACGCGCATCGTCCGTTCACGGAACTCTGCGGCGCGGCTGGCGCGCAGCTTCGCCTTGCCGCCGCCGGCATAGGTGAACACCGCTTCGGCCTCGTCGATATGGGATGAGTGGACGCGCCGCCCGGTCGCCTCGACGCCGGTGAATTCACGCCCCAGCATCATCGCGGCAAGATCGAGATCGTGGATCATCAGGTCCCAGATGACGGAGACGTCGCCGGCGCGGCCGCCCGGCGCGGCGGGGCCGGAGCGCACGGATTCGACCAGCAGCGGCACTTCCGGAATGGCAAGCACGCCCATCGCGTTGGCGACGAAGCGTTCCTGGTGGCCGACCTGCAGGATGCGGCCGCGGGCGGCAGCTTCATCGGCAAGGTCGCGCGCCGCATTGCCGGACAGGGCGAGCGGCTTTTCGACCAGCACATGGCAGTGCGCCTCGATGGCCTGGCGCGCGAGGCTCTCGTGCCAGGTGGCCGGGACCGCGATGACAACCGCATCGCAGACTTTCAGGAATTCTGCATAGTCGCTGTAGCCCTTGGTGCCGAAGGTTTCGGCGAGCTTTTCGGCGCGGGCGAGATCGACATCGAAGATGCCCATCAGGTCCGCGCGCGCCGAGGCGGCGGCCTTCTGGGCGTGGTAGTTTCCGAACACGCCGGCGCCTGCAACGCCCACTTTCAGCTTCGTCATGCCGCTTCCCGTCCCTTTTGCCTTCCGCCATGACACCGCGCGCGCCGGGCTGCAAGTGTCGCAGGCGGGCCGGATTCTTCGCCCAGCCCCCTTCACAGGCCGCGCCAGCCAGTTCATGTGGACCCCAGACAAAACAATGCAAAGGTGATGGACATGGCCAAGCTGACTTCGACCGAATGGTCCCTCGCGGCCCGCCCTGTGGGCATGCCGAAACTTTCGGACTTCCAGACCAAGACGATCGACGTGCCGGCGCCCGGCGAAGGTGAAATCCAGGTCATGAACACCTGGATGTCGGTGGACCCGTACATGCGCGGCCGGATGTATGACCGCGAGAGCTATGTGCCGCCCTTCCAGATCGGCGAGACGCTGCAGGGCGGCGCGGTCGGCCGCGTGTCGGCGTCCGCGCATCCGGACTACAAGGTCGGCGATCTCGTCTCTTCCTTCCTCGGCTGGCGCACGGCCTGGACCGCGAAGCCTGCAGCAGCAGCCGTCCAGAAACTGCCCGCGACCGGACTGCCCGAGAGCGCCTTCCTGGGCATCGCGGGCATGCCGGGCCTGACGGCCTATGCGGGCCTGCTGCGCGTGGCGGAACTGAAGCCCGCGGACGTCGTGTTCGTCTCGGGCGCTGCGGGCGCAGTCGGCTCGACCGTCGTTCAGATCGCCAAGATCAAGGGCGCCACCGTCATCGGCTCGGCCGGCGGGGCGGACAAGTGCGCGCTGGTCAAGTCGCTCGGCGCCGATCACGTGATCGACTACAAGCAGGCCAAGGGTTTTGACGGCCTCGTGGCCGCCCTGCGCGCCGCGGCGCCCAAGGGCATCGACGTGTACTTCGACAATGTCGGCGGCGACCACCTGACGGCCGCCATCGAGATGGCCCGCCCGATGGCGCGCTTCGCACTGTGCGGAATGATCGCCCAGTATAACGAGACCGGCACCCCCACCGGCCCGCACAACATCATCCAGGCAGTCGGCAAGCAGTTGAAGCTGCAGGGCTTCATCGTCTCGACCCATGCCGACATGCAGCCGGCTTTCCTGGCCGACATGGCGAAGTGGATCGCGGGCGGCCAGATGAAGTACGAGGAGACCGTAATGGCCGGAATCGAGAAAGCGCCCGAGGCATTCCTCGGCCTCTTCACCGGCGCCAATACCGGCAAGATGCTGGTCAAAATAGCGTAACGCCATGGCTGCCCTGTTCGACGCCTACATCATGGTGGACTGGAGCGCGGCCGCGAAGCCCGCGCTCGGCCCCAATTCCATCTGGATCGGGGTCCTGATGAAGGACGCCCGGCTGAAGCTGCAGTTCAAGGCGGTGAACATCGACACGCGCCTGAAGGCGCGCGCGTTCATCGAGGACATGGTGGCGAAGCTCACCAAGCGCGGCGACAAGGTGCTGCTGGGGTTCGACTTCTCGCTGGGCTATCCGGCGGGCACCGCGAAGGCGCTCGGCCTCGACACCGCGAAGCAGGCCCCCTGGGCCGCGATGCACGCGCACCTTGCGACCCGATACAAGGACAAGCCGGACAACAATTCCCGGCCGCGCTTCGCGATTGCGGCGGGTCTCAACTACACGATCTCGAAAGGTCCGTACCCGTTCTGGGGGGCGCCGCCGGCCGACAAGGCGACGACCCTGTCGACAACAAGACCCGAGTTCACACCTGACAAGCCGCTCGCCGAATATCGTCTCGCCGAGCAGCATCTGCGGTCGGTTCCGGGCGCGTCGCCAAAGTCGTCCTGGCAACTTTACGGCGCAGGATCGGTCGGCAGCCAGAGCCTGACCGGCATCCCGCATGTGCATGCCCTCCGGCAGGCCTGGCCGAATGCCCGCGTATGGCCGTTCGAACTGGGCGAATGCGGCCCGGTTACCGAGGAAATGCTGGACGGAATCGAGGTCGTGATCGCCGAGATCTACCCGTCCCTCGTCAAGCCGAAGCCGGAGAAGGGCGAGGTCGCCGACGAGGCGCAAGTGCGCCAGATTGCCCGCCACTACGCGGATCTGGACGAGAAAAACGCCCTGGGAGCGACTTTTTCCACAGGCAAATCGCTTTCTGGGGAACAGATCGCCCTGATTACCGGCGAAGAGGGCTGGATTCTGGGCGTTTAGCCCGTGTCTACTAGGCTTCCGGCGTATCCATCGGTTTCGAATCGTGGGTAAGTCGCCCCAATGGCGATTACTCGTCATTTTAATCTAGAGGAGAACCCCTATGAACAAGGGTGAACTGACCAAAGCAGTGGCCACCGCTTGCGGCATGTCGCAGAGCGACGCCGGCAAGGCCGTTGACGCTGTTTTCGACACCATCGCAGGCTCGGTCAAAGGTCGCGAACAGGTTGCAATCGCTGGTTTCGGCACGTTCGTCGCCAAGACGCGTAACGCCCGTGAAGGCCGTAACCCGGCAACCAAGGAAGTGATCAAGATTCCGGAGAAAACCTCGGTGGCGTTCAAGCCTGCCTCGGTTCTCAAAGACATCTAGACGTCCTGCCCCTTCAGTGGGGTATGAAGACGGATCCGGCGGCGCGTTCCTTGATGGGGCGCGCCGCTTTCCATTCCAGCAGGGTCACCTGCAGCGCGCCGGCCACGAACACGCCCACCATCGCGCCTTGCAGCACGCCCAATGCGCCGCCGCCCTGCGTAATGCCCAGCCAGTAGCAAACCGGGATCATCACCACGAAGAACGAGCCGATATGGATGGCGGTCGGCAGCCAGACCATGCCTTGCGCCCGCAAGGCGAAGGAGGCCGTGGCCTGCAGCCCGTCAAAGATGGTCGCCAGCGCCGCGAGCCAGAGCAGCGCCGCAATCGCCGGCGCCAGCGCCACGCCGCCAATGACGGCGCCCTCACGCACCAGCAGCGTCGAGATTGGCCCGGCAAACAGTGTGAGGATGATGGCCAGTATGAGGCCCATGGCAATCGTGGCGACCACGCCGAGGCGCCCGGCATTCCTGACTTCCTGCGCCTCGCCACGTCCGATGGCTTCGGCCACGCGCACCGACGTGGCGGAGGCAATGCCGAGATAGAACATAAAGCAGAGGCCCATCACCTGCACGGTGTAGCCGTAGACCGAATTCGCCGCGATCGAGATCCAGGTCGCGATCACATAGGTGATGTTGAAACCGCCCCATTCGGCGACATTGCTGATCGCCGTGCCGGTGCCGACTTCCAGCTGGCGGCGCGCTTCGCCCGCAGGCGCGGCCGGCGAGCGCCGGAAGCCGGGCGTGAGGCGCGCGACGAGGATCAGCATCACGATGACAATCAGCCAGCGCGTGATCGACGTGGCCCAGGCGACGCCTTCGGCGCCCATCTGCGGCATGCCCCACCAGCCGCCGACAAAGGCGAGGTTGAGGAACAGGTTCAGGACAACCCCGCCATACATGACGATGGTGACGAGCAGCGGCCGGCGCAGCGCCTCAAGGTAATAGCTGCAGGCCTGGCTGAGCATGTGGCCCATCAGGCCGAAGGCGAGGATGCGCGTGACCGAGGCGGTCTCCGCCGCGACGACTTCCGGCGGCGCATCGATCCCGGCGGCCTCGCTGGGCGGCGCAATGGTCACGAACACCCAGTGGAAGAAGGAAGACGCGGTTGGGACGAGCAGCAAGGTCAGCGCGCCGCCGAGCAGCGCGCCCCAGAGCAAGCCGCGCCGGAAGATGCGGCCCGAGTCCGCCTCGCGGCCGGTGCCGAGCAGTTCCGAGGTCAGCACCTGCACGCCGAGCAGGATGCCAAGGCCGAGCCCCAGCGAAATGCCCATCGGCAGCCAGGCGTTCAGCACATAGGCGAGTTCAGCCGGCGCAAACTGGCCGAGCACGATGGCGTCCGTCACGCCCATCAGCATCACTGCCATCCGGCTGATGGCGATCGGCACCGAAAGGCGCATCAGATCAGCAACATCCGAAGGCCGGGCCCAGACGGGCAACCGCGACGTCGTCATGCCTGCCCTCCCTTTTGATTATCCGGCGTCTTCATCGGCCAGCTTCCGAGCAGCCGGGCCTAATGCCTCAACGCGCCGTTTCGGGCAAGTCTGGACGCGGGGGCGGCCGCATCCCAGCTCAAACAGTCAGTGCTTTCACGCGGGCGAAATTGGTCGACGTTTGGTCGGGCGGGAGGGCAATTGCTGCCCCTGTTCAGCGAGCGACACCCAAGGTATTCCAAGGCAGCTCAGCGGGAGGCTTTGATGCCGGATACTGAAACGATTGGGGCCTTCGCGATCGTGCCCAGCAACGATCTCGCTTCTGCCATTCCATTTTGGGAACGGCTGGGATTCTCGCGCACGGGCGGCGAAGACCAATACGTCATCATGGAAGGCTGGGGCTGCGAAGTTCACCTGACGCAGGCGGGCGGCGGCGCCTGGCGCGTTCCGGCGGAGAACAATCCGTTCGGCGTTTTCATTCGCACCCCGCAGGTCGAAGCGATCGCGGCCCGTGTCGGTGACCTCGTGATCCGGCCGGGGGGCGTGCTGCGCCATCGCGAATGGGGCATGTACGAGGTCGGCATTGCCGGGCCGGACAACCTCCTGGTCCGGATCGGATGGCCGTCCTCGCTCATCAAAGGCGGCTAAGCTGAACGCGGCTGCGTTCCGTCCCTACCCCGCCTTGCGGGCGTCCGTGCCGCCGGCTTCCACCGCCTGCAGCTTCTCGGCAACGAGGAAGGCGAGTTCCAATGCCTGTTCGCCGTTGAGGCGCGGGTCGCAGTGGGTGTGGTAGCGGCTTGAGAGGTCTTCTTCCGAGATCGCCTGCGCGCCGCCGATGCATTCGGTGACGTTCTGGCCGGTCATCTCGAAGTGGACGCCGCCCGGATAGCAGCCTTCCGCCGGCAGGATGTCGATGAACTGGCGCACCTCGGAGAGCACGCGGTCCACTGGACGCGTCTTGAAGCCGGTGCCGGTTTTCAGCGTGTTGCCGTGCATCGGATCGCATGACCAGACGACTGTGCGGCCGGATTTCTTCACCGCGCGCGCCAATGGCGGCAGTCCTTTGGCGACGCCGTCGGAGCCGAAGCGCGAGATCAGCGTGATGCGGCCGGGCTCGTCCGCCGGGTTCAGCGTCTCGATCAGGCGGATCAGTTCGTCCGTACCCATACCAGGGCCGCACTTGATGCCGATAGGATTCTTGATGCCCTTGCAGAAGTTGACGTGCGCATGGTCGATCTGGCGCGTGCGGTGGCCGATCCACAGCATGTGGGCCGAGGTGTCATACCAGTCGCCGCTGGTGGAATCGATGCGCGTCATCGCTTCCTCATAGCCGAGCAGCAGCGCTTCGTGGCTCGTGTAGAACTCCACCTGCGACATCTGCGGCACGGTTTCGGCGTTGAGGCCGACCGCCTGCATGAAGCGCAGCGAGGCCGAAATCTGGTCGGCCAGTTTCTGGTAGCGCTCGCCTTGCGGGCTGCGGTCGACGAAGCCGAGCATCCAGCGCTGCACGTTGGCAAGGCTGGCATAGCCGCCCTGGCTGAAGGCGCGCAGCAGGTTCAGCGTGGCCGCCGATTGCGAGTAGGCCTGCACCAGGCGCTCCGGATCCGGCGTGCGGCTTTCCGGCGTGAATTCCATGCCGTTGATATTGTCGCCCTTGTAGGAGGACAGCGTCACGCCGTTCTGCGTTTCGGTCTCTTCCGAGCGCGGCTTGCCGAACTGGCCGGCGATGCGGCCGACTTTCACAACAGGCTTGGCTGCCGCAAAAGTGAGCACGACGGCCATCTGCAGGATCACGCGGAACGTGTCGCGGATATTGTCGGGGTGGAATTCCTTGAAGCTTTCGGCGCAGTCCCCACCCTGCAGCAGGAAGGCATTGCCGGCCGCAACCTCGGCCAGGCGCTGCTTCAAACGCCGCGCTTCGCCTGCAAAAACCAGCGGCGGATAGCTCCTCAGGCGGTTTTCGACAGCCGCCAGCGCGCCCGCGTCAGGATAGTCCTGCGGGATGTGCAGCGCGGGCAGTTTGCGCCAGTCAGAGGGGTGCCAGGTCATTGCAGGGGTGCTCCAGTTCTGCGGGGCATAAATCACATGGCGGCAGGATGCTCAAGTTTCACCATAATTTCACAGCAGTAAGGTGGCCGATATGGGCTGCCTGAGGTTAAAAGGCCTTGGGGAATCAAGGGTTCAAGACGGGGGTCCGCTGCGCATGCCGCATGTCTATATCAGCCATTCCGGGGCCGACCCCGATGCGCTGCTGCAGTTGCACGAAGCGCTGCGCGTCGCCGCGATCGCTGATCGCTATGGCGTGGGCGAGCCGGACCGGGCCGCCGCCGACGCTGAGATCAACTCGGCCCTCGCCCTCATCGTGCTGGTTTCCGCCGCGTCCGTGCGCTCGCGCACCGTGCGCCAGGATGTCGAAACGGCCAAGGCCGTCGGCATCCCGATCATCCCCTACCAGATCGACAAGGCCCGCCTGAATGGCTTCTTCAAGCAGGAAGTCCAGCCGCACCTGCGCCTCTCCTCCGCGATGCCGGACGGGATGGGCCAGCTGGTCACCGAAGTGCAGGCGGCCTACCGCAAGAAATGCCCGGTCGTCGCGGTGATGAACCTGAAGGGCGGTGTCGGAAAGACCACCGTCACGGCGCAGCTCTCCGGCGCCTGGCAGGAGGCGTTCGGCGGCCGCGTGCTGCTGATCGACCTCGACCCGCAATACAACCTCACCCAGACGTTCTTCGGCATGGACGAGGCGGATGCCTCCTCCGGCGTCGACCGCTCCGTCATCTCGCTGTTCGAGCGCTCGCGCCTGCATGCGAAGGACGCGCCGTCGCCGGCCGAGAACTGGCTCAGCCTCACCATCGCGCCCTTCACGCCCGCCGCGCGCGACAGCTACGTGCACGCCATTCTGGGTACGGACGGTCCGCCCGGACGCCTCGACCTGATCTCGGGCCAGTTCGAGATTTCGAAGTACGCCTTCGCCAACGACCGCGACGCCCTCGCCGCCATCAAGCAGCACTTCCTGCGCTCGATCGATCACTACCGGAGCGAATACGATCTCATCGTCTTCGACACAAACCCCAACGCGACCTTCCTGACCCGCTGCGCGCTGGAAGCCGCCGACCGCGTCATTGCGCCGATGCATGCGGACATCTACTCGCTGCGCGGCGTGCGCCTCTTGAACCTCGTGATCCGCGACCAGATCGAGGAAGAAAAGCGCCCGGCCCTCTCTGTCCTCTTCAACGCCGTGAACCGCAACGAGCAGTCGACCTTCGAAGGCGACGCGCGCAACGGCGTCTATGACGGAATCGCCGGCTTCGCGCTGTCAAAATCCCTGATGACCGCCGCCCTGCCCCGCTCTGCCCACTTCGCGGTCAAGGCGCCTCAAGACGGCCAGCCCGCCTGGCGCCAGCTCCTCGCCCATGCCGGCCGCGGCGGCGGCCTGAAAGCCATCCGCGACAGCCTGAAACAGGTGGCGCTGGAGTTGAAGGCATTGAGTGAGGGCGGAAGCTCCGGGCACTGAGCCTTCTCTTCTTAAAGAGTGGCTTGAAGGCTCACACCACCTCCGGCACCCATTTCGTCCGCATCGTGACCATTTCCTCCGCAGCCGAGGGATGCACGGCGCAGGTGCGGTCGAAATCGTCTTTCGTCGCGCCCATCTTCACCGCGATGCCCGCCATCTGGATCATCTCGGCGGCGTCCTCGCCGACGATGTGCACGCCGAGCACGCGCTGGTCGGAGGCGCGCACGACGAGCTTCATGAAGGTACGCGTCTGGTCACCGTTCAGCATGTTCTTCATCGGGCGAAACCGCGTCTTGTAGATGTCGATCTCGCCGTGAAGCTTACGCGCCTCGCTTTCGCTGATGCCCACCGTGCCGACTTCCGGCTGCGAGAACACCGCCGTCGCGATATCCGCATGGTCGAAATGCCAGGGCTTGCCGCCAAACTCGGTGTCGGCAAAGGCATGGCCTTCGCGGATGGCCACCGGCGTCAGGTTCACCCGGTCGGTCACATCGCCCACCGCCCAGATGTTCGGCGCGCTGGTGCGCGACCACTCGTCCACGATCACCTTACCGTTCTCGCCCAGTTTCACGCCCGCAGCTTCGCAGCCGAGCCCGTCGGTATTCGCCTGCCGGCCAACCGCCATCAGCACCAGATCGGTCTTCACCTCATGGCCATTCTCCAACTTCACGCAAAGACCATCGTCCGTCTTGTCGATCCGTTTGAAGACGGTTTTCGTGATGACACGCACGCCCGCTTCTTTCAGGCCCTCATGCACGGCCAGGCGCACATCCTCATCGAAGCCGCGCAGCACAGTCTCGCCCCGGTAAACGAGGCAGACTTCGACGCCGAGCCCGGCAAACACATGCGCGAACTCGACCGCGATATAGCCGCCGCCCGCGATCAGCATCCGCTTCGGCAGCGCCTCCATCTCGAACACGTCATTCGAGCTGATTGTATGCTCCACGCCCGGCAGCTCCTCCGGCGACGGCCGCCAGGGCCGCCCGCCAGTGGCGATCAGGATCTTCTTCGCGGTGACGGTCTTGCCGCTCGTCTTCAGGCGCAGCGTATGCGCGTCCACGAATTCGGCGCGGTCGTTGAAAATCTCGGCGCCGGCGGATTTGAGGTTGCGGTCATAGATGGCCGAGAGGCGGTCGACTTCGGCATGCATGCCTGTGACGAATTTAGAATGATCGTAGGAGACCTCGCTCACCGACCATCCGTACCCGGCGGATTTGGCGATGCTCTTGCCGTACTGGCTGGCATAGACCATGAACTTCTTCGGCACGCAGCCGCGGATGACGCAGGTGCCGCCCATCCGGTATTCTTCCGCCACGCCCACCTTCGCGCCGGCCTGCGCCGCAATCCGCCCGGCGCGCACCCCGCCCGATCCGCCACCAATCACGAACAGGTCAAAATCGTAAGCGGCCTCGGTCATGGGAAATGTCCTTGAAAATCAGATCGTGAATGTGAGGCGCGCGGGCCTAGTATTCAATGATGCGGGCGCCGGTTTCGGTTCCGAAAATCACGGTGCGGGCTATGCCAATGAACAGGCCATGCTCGACCACGCCCGGCACATCGGAGAGGAAAGCCGCCGCTTTCGGCGGGTCCGGGATCAGGCCGCAATGGCAATCGAGGATGTAGTTTCCGCCATCGGTGACCAGCAATTCCGCGCTGCGCGGCGCCTTGCGCAGCTCCACGCGCGGGCGCTCGACGCCTGCCGCGACCAGCGCATCATGCACCTTCTTCGCGGTGATCGTATAACCGAACGGGGTTACCTCGACGGGGAGCGGAAACGCGCCGATCGCCTGAACATCCTTCGTCGGGTCGGCAATCACGACCATGTGATCAGAGGCGTTGGCGATAATCTTCTCGCGCAGCAACGCCGCGCCGCCGCCCTTGATCAGCACGCCGCCCGGGCCCGCCTCGTCGGCGCCGTCCACGGTCAGGTGGATGCGGTCCACCTGCTCGAACGGGATCAGCGGCACGCCGAGGCTGCGCGCGAGGTCGCGTGTCTGCACGCTCGTCTCTATGCAGCGCACGATCAGCCCGTCGGCAATCTCATCGGCCAGCAGTTCCACGAAATACTTTGCGGTCGAGCCGGTGCCGAGGCCGATGGTCATGCCGTCCTCGACAAACTCCATCGCGGCGGCCGCCGCGTTCTGCTTTTCGGTTTCGTAGGCCATCTGCCTGCCCTTAACTCTTCTTGCCCTTGGCGGCCTTTTCGGCCGCCTTCTTTGTACGGAATGTCTTTGCCCAGCCTTCGCGCGTCATCTGCGGCGCGCGCGCCACCGCCAGCGCGTCGCCCGGCACATCCTTGGTGATCACGCTGCCCGAGCCGACATAGGCCCCGTCGCCAATGCTGACCGGCGCCACCAGCGCCGAGTTCGAGCCGACAAAGGCGCCCGCGCCGATGTTCGTCTGGTGTTTCAGGAAGCCGTCATAGTTACAGAAGATCGTACCCGCGCCGATGTTGGCGCCGGCGCCGATCGATCCGTCGCCCAGATAGGCAAGGTGGTTCGCCTTGGCGCCGTCGCCCATCGCGGTGTTCTTCGTCTCGACGAAATTGCCAACCTTGACACCCCGCCCCAGCACGGTGCCCGGACGCAACCGCGCATAGGGGCCGATCTCGCACCCTTCGCCGACCACCGCGCCCTCCAGATGGCTGAACGCCCGGATGCGCGCCCCCGCTGCGACGGTCACCCCCGGCGCGAACACCACATGCGGTTCGATGACCACATCGGCCGCGATGGCCGTGTCATGCGCGAAGAAAACGGTTTCGGGCGCAACGAGGGTGACACCCGCCTCCATCAGCGCTATGCGCCGCCTTGCCTGAAAAATGCCTTCTGCCTCGGCTAGGTCAGACTTGGAATCGCAGCCGATGAGATCGTCCTCGCTGGCGGTGACCAGGGCGCAGCGGCCGCCTTCGGCCCGGGCGAGGCCCACCAGGTCGGTGAGGTAGTATTCGCCCTTGGCATTGGCGTTTGTAATTTTTTGCAAAAGCCGGAACATATCCTTGGCGCGCCCGGCCATCACCCCTGAGTTGCAGATTCGCACCCTGAGCTGATCCGGCGTCGCCTCACGCGCCTCGACAATAGCTTCCAGATCCCCCGCGGCGTTGGTGATCAGCCGGCCATAGAGGCCGGGGTCGGCCGCCTCGAATCCCAGCACGCCGAGACTTGCCCCGCCGGCCACCTTGCCGAACAGCTCCCCGATCACCGATGCGGGCACCAACGGGCTGTCGCCATAGAGCACCGCCAGCTCGCCCTCGAATCCCGCCAGCGCGCCTTCCGCGCAGCGCACGGCGTGGCCGGTGCCCTGCGGCGGGTCCTGGAACGCGATTTCCACATCCTTATGATGCGCCTTCAGATGCGCAATCAGCCCCTCCTGCGAGGGGTGCACCACCGCCACGATCCGCGCGCAGCCGACCTCTCGCGCCAGCGCCAGCGACCAGTCCATCATCGGCCGGCCGCCCACTTCGTGCATCACTTTCGGCAGGGCGGACTTCATCCGCGTGCCCTTTCCGGCCGCGAGGATGACAGCGGCGCGCTGTTTCGGCGCTTGGGTCAAAGGCAGGCTCCCTCTCGCTTTAATTCGCCCCATCGCCTAGACGAAACCCCGCAGCTTGGCGAGGGCGAACGCGGCATGGATACGGGCGAAACACCTGACTTCAACGGCTGGACGATCCTGTTCGATCTGGACGGCACGCTGGTCGATACCGCCCCGGACCTGCTCGGCGCGCTGAACCATGTGCTGACCGGCATGAACCTCTCCCCTGTGCCGCTGGCGGACGTTGCCGAGATGATCGGGCACGGCGCCCGCGCGATGATCGAAACCGGCATCCGGACCCAGGGCGCTGCCCTGTCCGCAACAGAGATGGACGCGGCGTTCGAGCGATTCATTGCCTATTATGTCGACCATATCGCGGTCGGCTCGCGGCCGTTTGACGGCGCCATGGACGCGCTGGACGCCTTGCGCGAGGCCGGCGCCACGCTCGCGGTGTGCACCAACAAGCGCCAGGACCTGAGCGTGCGCCTGCTCGAGGCGCTCGGCCTGACCGACCAGTTCGACGTGGTGTTCGGCGCCGACCGGGCGACGAACCGCAAGCCCCACGCCGACCATGTGTTTGAGACGATTGCCGCTGCGAGCGGCGATCCGGCGCGCGCCTTGTTCGTGGGCGACAGCCGGACAGACGAAAGGGCAGCCCGGAATGCCGGACTGCCCTTCGTGTTCGTAACCTTCGGTTATGAGGCGGAAACACCTGAGGCTATTGCCGCTGATGTTACCATCAGCCACTATGTCCAGCTTGTTCCAGCTTTGTCAGGCCTGAAGGATCAGGCCGTGGCTTCGCCCCGTGGCCGGTAGGTCGGGCGGGAGGACCCGCCTTCACCAAGGGCACGCCGGCGCGGCATGCCATTGACCATGTTGGAACGCACGTCCGTACGTGCACTCCGCATTGCGGGAACAAAACCTGCGTCTATGAGGTCGACATCGACTTCGTAGCCACGTTCTGCCCAGTACGCATTAATCTTTTCGCGAAGGCGCCGAGCGCCATCTTCGTCACACCAGTCTTTCACTCTGCTCTCTCCAGGCTTGTTATCACTCTGGCAACTTACGCTGCCGTGCCTGTCCTTCTTAAGTTCATACTGCGAACCTTGATTGGCCCGTCTTGTATGTCGCGTAGATGACAACGTTTGCAGGTTTTCTCAAGGGCAAAATCGGGTGACGGTTTGGTAAGTTTGTAGCATGAACACTTATTCAGCATGAACGCTTGTTCATATTCACCTGACGTGTGGGTAATTTCCGCAGAAAGTCTCCAGAAGTCAGGACCCAACGCGGTTTGAGCGCTTGCGACGCTCTGTCACAACTTTGCGATATAGGGTCCCTCATTTCCGGGACAGCAGCATCCTCGAATGCAGGAATGCATGGCTCATAGGCAGAGCTATTACCTGGCTGGACGCCCTCCAGGCCTTCCGCCGTGTCAAACAGTGGCCGAATCCCTCGCGCATTTGCGCCTTACATACCGTCTTGACCTCCCCCGCCGGGCCGACTACGCCACGCCCTTCGCGGCGGGCGATTAGCTCAGTGGTAGAGCACTGCCTTCACACGGCAGGGGTCGCAGGTTCGAACCCTGCATCGCCCACCATCCTTCGCCGCTGCCGCCTCCTATGGCGCCTGCTCCGAAGCAAAGTATAACCCGCCCGATGAAATCCCTGTTTCGCTCGCCGTTCATGGTTGCCCTGCTCGGCTACATCATCTGGTTCTGGATGGCGCTGATCGGGCGCACCACGCGCTGGCGCATCGAGGGCGCAGAAGGTGCGCGCCATGTGCTCACGCCCGCCGGTCCCGGGCTGATCCTGGCGAGCTGGCACGAGACCATCCTGCTGATGCCGTCAGGCTGGAACCAGTCGATCCGGCATTGGCCGGAGCGGCGGGCGCCGACCGCGATGATGATCTCCCTGTCTCCGGACGGCGAAGCGGTGGCCCGGGCGGTCGAGCATCTCGACCTCGACATCGTGCGCGGCTCGGCCTCCAACAAGAAGAAAGCGGCCAAGGACAAGGGCGGCCTGCGCGCCATTGCCGAGGCCAGCAAGCGCCTGAAAGACGGCGGCACGATTTGCATGACACCCGATGGCCCGCGCGGGCCTCGCCGCATCGCGACCGCAGGCGCCGTGACGCTGGCCCAGCGTGCCGGCGCGACGGTCGTGCCATATGCCGTCTCGTCGAAACCGGCGCGCCGGCTTGATTCCTGGGACCGGTTCATCATTCCGCTGCCCTTCGCGCGCGGCGCCATCGTGTTCGGCCCGCCGATCGACTGCCCGCGCGAGGCCCGCCTTGAAGACCTTCAGCAGGCGTTGCAAACCGGCATGGATGCGGCTACGCGCCGGGCCGAAGAACTGGCCGGGTATCCCGCTGCGCCAGACCTCGCCGGAGCGGCCCTCTGAATGACGCCTGCGTTGTTCGCCTACAGACTGGCCACGCGCCTTGCCGCGCCGCTGCTCGGCTTTGCGATGAACGCGCGCGCCGCGAATGGCAAGGAAGACATCCTCCGCCTGAATGAACGCTTTGCCCGGCGGCTGCCGCCGCGCCGGCCCGGCCCGCTGGTCTGGCTGCATGGCGCCAGCGTCGGCGAAAGCCGCGTGCTGCTGGAACTTGGCCGCAGGCTGATCATCGCGCGGCCCGGCGTGATGCTGCTGTTCACAAGCCAGACGCTGACCTCCGCCCGCCTGATGGGCAAGGAGATTCCGGAAAGCGCCGTACACGCCATGGCGCCGGTCGACACACCGATGGCGGCGCGACGTTTCATCCAGCACTGGCGGCCGGACCTCTGCATCTTTGCCGAAGGCGAGATCTGGCCGAACCTGATCCTCGAGGCCGAGCGGGGCGGCGCCCGCCGTGCACTCGTCAATGCGCGCATGACCGATCGCTCCGCCGAAGGTTGGGCCCGCGTCAAGGGCCTCTTCCGTACACTGATCGGACGGTTCGATGTGATCCTCGCAGCCGACCCGGAAACCGGCGCGCGGCTGGAGCGGCTTCTGGGCCGCGCCGTGCGCGTGCCGGGCAACCTGAAATCGGCGCAAACGCCGCCGGACGCCAATCCGGTTGACCTTGCGCGCCTGTCGGCGAACTTCGTCAACGGACGGCGCTGCTTCGTCGCCGCCTCGACCCATCCGGGCGAGGAGGAATTCTTCCTAGATGCGACTGACCGGTTCACCGAGTCTGCCCTCATCATCGTGCCCCGCCATCCGGAACGCGGCGACGAGATTGCCGACCTCCTGAAGGCCCGCCGCCTGCCTTTCGCGCGCCGCTCGAAAGGCGATGTGCCCTCGCCGCGCGACCGCGTGCTGCTGGCCGATACGATGGGCGAAATGGGCCTGTGGCTGCGCCTCGCCAATGTCGTGTATCTTGGCGGCGGCCATGCGGCGGATGTCGGCGGACACAATCCGCTGGAGCCGGTGCGTCTTCGCAAACCCGTGCTGACCGGCCCGTCGGTTTTCAACTTTGCCAGCATGATGGCGGACCTGGAAGCGCGCGGACTCGTCCGCACCGTGATCGATTCCGGACATCTCGCGGCGGGTCTCGCCGATCCGCCGACCGTTTCGGAAGCCGCCGTCGCGGCATTGGAAGCCGCTGCCGACGCACCGATGAACGCGACGCTGGAGGCGCTGCTGCCGCTGATCCCGAAGCCACTGCTCGACACGTCCGGGCCGGGCCGGTGAAGGCGCCGTACTTCTGGTCGGCGGGTCTCGATCCCTCGGCGCGCGACTCTGCCCCGATGCTGCGGGCCCTTCTGACACCGGTAAGCTGGCTCTACCTCTGGGGCTTCCGGCGCAAGCTCGCCCGCGCCGTGCCGGAGCGCGTGTCCGTACCGGTCATCTGTATCGGCAACGTGACGGCGGGCGGGACAGGCAAGACCCCGGTGGCCGAGGCCATCCGTGCGCGGATCACCGCGCGCGGCGTCCGCGCCGCCACCTTGTCGCGCGGCCATGGTGGGCGCGAGCCCGGCCCGCTGAAGGTCGACACGGCCCGGCACACCTTCCACGATGTCGGCGACGAGCCCCTGCTGCTCGCTGCCACCGGCGAGGCCTGGATTGGCCGCGACCGCGCCCAAGGCGCGCGCGCGATGGAGGCGGCGGGCGTGGGCGCGGTGCTCATGGATGATGGCCACCAGAATCCGTCGCTGGCGAAGGATTTCACCTTCGTGGTCATCGATGCCGCCGCGCCGTTCGGCAATGGCCATGTCCTGCCCAAGGGCCCCTTGCGCGAACCGGCGGCCTCCGGCCTCGCGCGGGCGGACGCCGTGATCCTGATGGGGGACGGCCCGGTACCGGCCGCTGCCTTGCAAAGCGGCAAGCCGGTGCTGCGCGCCCGGCTCGAGGCGACCGGGCCTGCACCCGCCGGCCCGCTGGTGGCCTTCGCGGGCATCGGGCGGCCGGAGAAATTCCTGGACAGCCTGAAAGCCGCCGGCGGCGATATCCGGGACGCTGTGCCGTATGCGGATCATCACCCCTACACGGCCGGAGACCTGAACTTCCTCCGCAACCTCGCCAAGCGTGATGGCGCGCGGCTGATTACAACTTCGAAAGATCATGTCCGCCTCCCCCCGGACATCCAGCCGGACGTCCTCGTGTTTCCGGTGAAAGCGGTGTTCGAAGATGCGGCGGCGCTTGACGCGCTGCTCGCGCCGCTCTTCAAACGGGCGGAGCCATGACCGAGCCGACGCCTGCCGACTATGTCCGCCCTAAGGACATCGATAACCGCGCCACCTTCTGGCAGCGGGTTCAATGGCGGCTGGAGACCGTGGCCTGGGACCTGGTCTACTGGGGCCCTATGAAAGCGCTGGGGCCGGAGAAGGCCTCGGACTTTGGCGGCTGGCTGATGAGGAAGATCGGCCCGGCGCTATCGCAGCACAAGACAATGCGGCGCAACCTGCGCCTCGCCTTTCCCGATTGGGACGCTGGGCGGATCGAAGAGACGGCCCTGGCGGCCTGGGAAAGCGCTGGCCGCACGGCCGGCGAGATGCCGCATCTTCCGGCGATTGATCCGTACACGAGCGGACGGGTTGAGGTCGTCGGCCTCGACGTGCTGGACGCCATCCGCGAGAGCGGCAAGGGCGCGGTCTTCATTTCCGGCCATTTCGCCAACTGGGAAATCATGCCGGCCGCGATCACCAAGCGCATCCCGGGCGCCGTGATGACCTACCGGGCGCTGAACAATCCGCATATCGACAAGCGGATCGCGGACCTGCGCGCGGCCTATGGTACGCAGGTCAATGCGCCGAAGGGCATCGGCACGCGCGAGTTGATGCGCGCCCTGTCGCGCGGCGCGCCGGTGGCGCTGATGAACGACCAGAAATTCAACGAGGGCATCCCCGTTTCCTTCTTTGGTCATGCGGCGATGACGGCGCCCGGGCCGACGCGGATGGCCCTGAAATACAAGGTGCCGATCGTGCCGGTCTCGACCGTGCGGACGGGGCCGGCGCGGTTCCGGGTGGAGTTCCATACCCCCTTCGTGCCGGAGGATACCGGTCATCCGGCGGCGGACATTCGCCGCGCTGTCGAGCAGATAACCGCCTTCATCGAGGCGCAGGTGCGCGCCCATCCGGGCCAGTGGTTCTGGCAGCACCGTCGCTGGCCGAAAGAGGCCTGGCGGGACGCCGGGGTCAGCTGACAAAAAGAGGGGCAGCTCCCTAAGCTGCCCCCTGGAGTGTTCGCGAGAGAGCGAAGCGGGGTTCAGCGCGCATCGCGGCGGCGGGCGCGTTCGCGGCGGCGCACTAGCAGAGAGGTGTTGGCGCTGGCGGCGTCGTTGGCGGCGGCCGGGAGGGTCGCTGCAGCGAAGATGCGGTCCAGCACCGGCGAGGAAGCGGGCTGGTTGATCGGGCGGGCGAGGGTCTGCGTGGTCATGGCGGGGGCCTTTCGGGGTCTCGGCGACCGGAATGTCCCGGTCTTTGCTGGTAAGATGCAGCGGCAGGCCCGGATGGATGCAGGGGGCGCGCATTTTTTTGACGACGGCCTTCATCTCCCATCGCTTGGCGAAGGGAGCTGACAGTTTTGCGGTTGGATAAAAATCCGGAACCATGCCCGGAGTATAACTCCGTGGGCGGAGGTGTGGCGGACGCAAGCCCGAAGTATTTTGCAAGGGCTTGAGGAAGCTGGATTTAATGTTTCGGGGGGCGTGGTTTTTGTAGGCGCAAGGACCTGCCCGGCGCGCGCCTACCCGGCTTCAAGGCGTCTCACCCTGATGCACGGCGTGCATCAGGGATGTCCAAACTTTCTCATTCATTCTCATTTTTTATCGCGCAATGGCGCGTTTTTATCGCTCCGGCGCAGGGGGTCAGGCGCCCTTGCCGAGGCGGGTTTCGATTTCGTCGAGGAGGTCGCGGACGCGTTTGGCATTGGCGCCGAGGTCCGAGAGGCCGACGCGGCTGGTCGAGCGGATGTCGATCCGGGAGCCTTCGCCTTCGCTGCGGACGCGGATCATGATGTCGTCCTTGAAGCCGAACCAGAAGCTTTCTTCGGTGGCGTCGATCAGGCCGCTTTCCGGCTCGGCCAGCACCACGCTCCAGCCGCGCGCTTCTACGGTGGCGAGGGCGGCGGTATAGGCGACGTCCGGCGCGGCGGCGGTGACCAGCGGGGCGATCAGCGGATAGGGCGTTTCCTTCGGCGACTTGTGGGTCGCGGTGTCGAACTCGGCCTCTTCCTGGACTTCCGAGACGAGGCGGCCGCCCATGCCGGGCCAGCGGCCATCGGCGGCGGGGTCGATCACGGGCGCGTCCTCGACCGGGTTCAGCGCGCCGGTCGCTTCCCGCTCGGTGAACAGGGCATCGCTTGGCTGGATGGGGTTTGACCAGTCGGTCTGGATGTCGTGCAGCGGCGGCAGGCGCGCGGCGCCGGCGCCAAAGGCGGCAACACGGCCGAAGGCGAGGCCGGAGATCAGCAGCGCGGCAAAGGCGAGCATGAAGGCCTGTTTGCGCGGCGACTTGATGAGGGAGAGGATGACCGCGAGGACGGAGACGCCGGCGGCCACCATCAGCAGCAGCGGGCCCCAGGTGATGGTCATGACGCCGAGGCCGAACTGCCATTCCCAGAGGCCGAGCTTGGTGCCGACGGCGGCGGCGGCGAACCAGAGGATGGCGAAGATCGAGAGCGCGAGGGCGAAGCCCGCGAACTTGCCGCGCCAGCCTGCCGATTGCGCAGGCGCTGTGGTGGTCTCTGAGTCTGCGGTCATTCTGGTGCCTCCCGGGTTGCGGCGGAACCTAACCCTTTCTGCGCCGCCTGCAATGGCCCGAACGCGCGGTGCGTCAGGGATGCCGCAGGGGGAAGCCGTGGCGCTGGTGGAGCACATCCAGGATAGCCATCGGGTCGTTGACGAACCCCCTGCCCGCGTGGGTCGCCGTGGCCAGCCCGGCGGGGGCGTCCTCGGCGAGGACCAGTACGGGGAGCGACTGGTTGGCCTCGCCGATCAGGGCGATCACATCCGCGCGAGGCCGGGGAAAGGCGATGCGGCGGACGTCCAGGTTCTCCCCGAGGCGCGGAAAGGACGCGAGCACGCCTTCCATCAGCGCGCAGTGCCAGCAGTAGAGATCCTGTCCCGGCAGGGCGGGATCTGTGAAGCCCGGTTTCAGCAGGAACAGGATATCTCTTTGCACGGAGTGTCTCAGGCGGTCGGCAGCTTGTAGTCCTTGAAGGTCTCGCGCAGGGCGAGCTTGTTGATCTTGCCGGTGGCGCCGAGGGGGATCGCCTCGACGAACTGGACATCATCCGGTGTCCACCACTTGGCGATCTTGCCTTCGAGGCTGGCGAGGATTTCTTCCTTGGTCGGATTTTCGCCGGGCTTGGCCTGCACGATCAGCAGCGGGCGCTCATCCCATTTCGGATGATAGATGCCGATGGCGGCGGCGTTGGCGACCTTGGGATGGCCGACCGCGATGTTCTCGATGTCGATGGAGGAAATCCACTCGCCGCCGGACTTGATCACGTCCTTCGCGCGGTCGGTGATGACCATGGTGCCGATCTCGTCGATGGTGGCGACGTCGCCGGTGTCGAAGTAGCCTTCGGCGTCCAGCACATGGCCGCCGGCGCCCTTGAAGTAGCCACCGGCCACAGCGGCGCCGCGCACGAGCAGGCGGCCGGAGGTCTTGCCGTCGCGCGGCAGCGGTTTGCCGTCATCGTCCACGATGGCGAGCTCGACGCCGAAGGGCGGGCGGCCCTGCTTCATCTTCTGCTTCATGCGGGTGTCGACATCGGCGCCCACCATGCTGGGCGGCAGCGCGCCGAGCGTGCCGAGCGGCGAGGTTTCGGTCATGCCCCAGGCGTGGATGACGTCGACTTCATAGTCCTGCTCGAAGGCGCGCAGGATGCGTTCCGGGATGGCGGAGCCGCCGATCAGGACTTTCTTCAGGTAGGGCAGTTTCAGGTTGTTGGCCTGCAGGTGCGTCAGCAGCATCAGCCAGACGGTGGGCACGGCGGCGGTGATCGAGACCTTCTCGTTGGTGAGCAGTTCGTAGATCGAGGCGCCGTCCATCTGGGCGCCGGGCATCACCATGTTGGCGCCGGTGGCAGGGCACGACATCGCGAGGCCCCAGGCATTGGCGTGGAACATCGGCACGACCGGGAGGACCGAGTCGGCGGCGCCCATGCCCATCGCGTCCTTGCCCATGGTGACGAGGGTGTGGAGCACGTTGGAGCGGTGGGAATAGAGCACGCCCTTCGGGTTGCCCGTGGTTCCGGAGGTGTAGCAAAGGCCGCACGCGGTATCTTCCGGGAAGTCGCCCCAGCGCACATTCTGGGAGCGCCCGTCGATCCAGATGTCGAACGGGATCGCGCCGAGCTTGTTCTCGGGCATCGTGTCGGCGCCGGCATAGATGACGAAGGTTTTGACGGTTTCGAGCTGGCCCTTGATGGCCTCGACGATCGGCAGGAAGGTCTTGTCGAAGACGAGGACCTTGTCTTCGGCGTGGTTGGCGATCCAGGCGATCTGCTCGGGGTGGAGGCGCGGGTTGATCGTGTGCAGGACCGCGCCGATGCCCATGGCGCCGTACCAGGTGGCCATGTGGCGTTCGGAGTTCCAGCCGAGGGTCGCGACCCGGTCGCCGAGGACGATGCCGGTGTCCTTCAGGGCCGAGGAGACCTGCTTGGCCATGGTGTAGAGCTGCGCGTAGGTCGTGCGCGTGATGTTGCCTTCGACGCGGCGCGTGATGATCTCGCGGTCGCCGTGCTGCAGGCGCGCGTGCTCGAGGATCTTGTCCACGGTCAGCGGCCAGTCCTGCATAATGCCTTTCATTTGTTCTTCCTCCGGTTCAGCGCGGCTCGGAGGTCCGGCGGCGCTTGTGATTTTTCGATGCCCTGTCTATGCGGGCAAATGCACTGACGCAAGGAAAGGACAAGAGGCATGACGCGACTTCGGGTAGCAGTAGCGGCTGTGGCGCTGCTGGCGGCGTGTAGCGAGCCGGACGCGGCGGCCCCGGCGGCCGGATCGCCGGTGGCCGAAGCGGCGGTGGCCGAGGCAGCACCGGACGGGTTCGAGACCGTGACCCGGATTGCGCCCTTGCCCGAGCTGTTCGATTGCCTGCGGGAGACGGGCGGCGTTGTGGTGGCGGCGCATCGGGGCGGCTTTGCGCCCGGCTTTCCGGAAAACGCCCTCGAGACGATGGAACATGGCCTGAGCCAGGGCATCCGCGTGTTCGAGGTGGACGTCGCCTCCAGCCGGGACGGTGTCCTGTTCCTGCACCATGATGACCGGTTCGGACGCACGGCCGACGGCGACGGCTATGTCGCCGATACCGACTGGGCGGATATCGCGCGGCTAAGGCTGAAGGATTCCGAGGGCGAGGTGACCGGGCTGCATCCTCCGAAGCTGACCGATGTGCTGCTCTGGGCGAAACAACATGGCGCGGTGCTGGAGCTCGACCGCAAGCAGACGACCGGGTTTCGCAATATCGTCGAGGCAGTGCATGCGGCCGAGGCGGAGCACAATGTGATCATGATCTCCTATTCCGACGAGGAAGCGGGCGCGATTGCGAAGCTGGACCCGGCGCTGATGATGACCGCGTCGGCGCGCGGCGACCGCGACCTGGCCAAGCTGGAAGCGCTGGGCGTTGACCTCACGCGGGTGATCGCCTGGACCGGGACGCGCGAGCCAGACCCGCCGGCCTTCGAGCGGCTGCTGCAGGAAGGCGTCGAGCCGGCCTTCGGCACGCTGGGCCGCAAGGGCGAGCGGCTGGACGACCAGTACTGGGCAGATGGCGACGGCAGCGAGTATCAGCGGCTGGTGGATGATGGCGTGGTCCTGATCGGGACGGATGAGCCTTACCGCGTGGCCGACTATTTGCTGGCGGACGATGAAGGCTGGGAGGCCTGCGCCCGGCGCTAGGCGCGCGCGCTGCGCACCACGAACCAGAGCCAGACGAGCAGGACGGGCGAGCCGAGTTCGATGAACATGCCGGCCCATTGCTGGGGCGTGCCGGGGCCGACCGTGAGGTGGGAGACCAGCCGCCCGAGGCCGCCGATGACAAGCGCGGCGCAGATGAAGCTCATCAGGCGGAAGTGCGTCTCGATTTTCGGGATGGCGTACCAGATGAGGAACGAGACAAGGACATAGACGCCGGACATGTAGCGGTACTGGTTGTCGACGGCGGCGGAAACCGGTGTGGCTGGATCGGCCCCGGACATGCCGGAGATCAGCCCCAGCGCCGCGAAAGCGAGCGGGATGACAGAGAAGAGGCCGAGCACGACCTGCAGACCGATTTTCATGGTGGAAACCCCCTATTGAAATGATTCCAGATTAGCCCTTGCCAAAAAATGACGCCTGCGTCATCTTTTTTCTTGGAGGGTCCCGGATGCTGAAGCTCGTCGGACTTGTGCTGCACTACATGCCGTTGGTTTTCGGCATCGGGTTTCTGGCGCCCCTGATCGCGCAGGGAATCGAGCGGGCGGGCTGGGCCCTGCCCTTCGGCATCGCGCCGCTGGCGGCGGGCCTCGTGATCGGCGGGCTGTGGGGGGCGCACGCGCAGTTCCGGGGGCGCTGGATATGAGCGCGCTGGCGGGGACATCCGAGGCGGAACTGATCCGGCTGGAGCGCGAGATTGCGCGCGAGCATCTCGACAAGTTTCCGTATTTCGCGGTGGCCTGGGCGTTCACGAACCTGGCGGTGTGGCTGTCGCTCTGGCCGCTGGTGTTCACCGGGATATTGCCGCTGTGGGCGGGGTTCCTGATCGCGTCGTTCAACGTGGCCGCCTGTTACCTGCCGAGCCATGAGGCGCAACATGACATCATTGCGAGGCCGGGGACGAAGCTGCGCTGGCTGAACCAGATGGTGGGGCATCTCTCGACCATCCCCCTTGTGCTGCCTTACCGGGTAGCGCGGCTGACGCATCTGGAACACCACACGCATGCGAATGATCCGGCGCTGGACCCGGATCACTCGACGCAGGCCAGCGGGCCCCTGCATGCGATCTGGACCAGCATCCAGAACCGGCAGCCGGGCGCAAAAGGCGGCCTCAACAGCTACGGCGAGACGCTGAAGCGGATCGGCCGGCCGGACGTGTTGCTGGACGCCGCACTCTATAATCTCGCCTTCTACGGCATCCTGTTTGCGCTGGCCTGGAGCGGCCATGCGATCGAGGCGGCGCTGCTCTGGTGGCTGCCGCGGCATATCGGGCTGACCTATATCCAGTATTACCTGAGCTGGGCGCCGCATCATCCGGCCACGGACAAAGGCCGCTACAGGGACACGCGCAGTTTTCGCGCGATCTTCGGTAATATCGGCTCGATGGGGATGCAGTATCATATCGTGCACCACCTGCACCCGCGCATTCCGCTTTACCGGACACCGAGGGCCTACTGGCAGATGCGGGAGATCCTCGAGGCGCGCGGGTGCCGGGTGGACGAGCTCTAGCGCAAGGCAATTGACCGCGATCCGTGTGCGGCGTATGAGGCGCGCGGGCTATGGGACGCCCGCCGCTCGCAAGGCTTTGGCCTGAAGGTGAAGATCCCCCGGCGCGCGAGCGCTGCGACCTCTCACGGAAACATGTCCTCACCGGCAGTTCCGCGGCAAGGCGAGCCCCGCTGCGAAGTGACTGCCCGGACTAAAGGATAGATCCGATGAAGACCCCTGTTACGAACCGGGACCAGGCGAAAGCCCGGGCCCGCGAACTGCGCGCCGAACTTGGCGCGGGCGGCACGCCGATTTCCCATGCCGAAGCGCTGGAACGTGTCGCCGCCGAACTCGGCTACCGCGACTGGAACACCGCTGCTGCGCGCCTGTCGAACGAGCCCGAGGTGCCGCTGCAGGTCGGCGACCTGGTGGCCGGGCGCTACCTCAAGCAGCCGTTCACCGGCCGGGTTCTGGGCGTACGCGAGGTGGCGGGCGGCGCTGCGTTTGACGTGACCATCCGCTTTGATGAGGCGGTGGACGTTGTGGAGTTCGAGAGCTTCTCGAACCTGCGCACGCAGGTGCAGATCACCGTTTCGGCGGCGGGGGTTTCGGCCTTCCGCACGAGCGACGGCGCGCCGCATATGGTGTTGGAGCGCACGAGTGCCTGGACCGTGTGATCCGGGCTCGTCCGCCTACGGATAAAGCCTGAGGCTCACCCAGCCCTCGCCCTTGCGGTAGAGCTTCAGGCGGTCGTGCATGCGGAAAGACTGGTCCTGCCAGAACTCGATCTCGGTGGGCGCAAGCCGGAAGCCGCCCCAGAACTCCGGACGCGGAATATCCGGGCCGTCGCCATAGATGGTGGAGACTTCGGCGATGCGCTGCTCGAACACGGCGCGGTCGGCCATCGGGCGGGACTGGTCGGAGGCGATGGCGCTGATGCGGCTCTGGGCGGCGCGGGAGGCGAAGTAGGTATCGGCCTCGCCGTCGGAGACGCGGGTAACGCTGCCCCGGATGCGGACCTGACGGCGCAGGCTTTTCCAGTGGAAGCCAAGCGCGGCGGTTGGCTGCGCCGCCAGCTGCACGCCCTTGGCGCTTTCGAGGTTGGTGAAGAAGGTGAAGCCGGCCGCGTCGACGCCCTTAAGGAGCACGATGCGGACATCCGGATTGCCGCCTGCATCGACGGTTGCGAGCGACATGGCGTTGGAATCGTTGGGCTCATGTGTGCGGGCATCCGCCATCCATTGCTGGAACAGGGCGATGGGATCGGCGGTCTCCGGGATCAGCGCGCGGTCGCCGCTATCGGCATAGTCGGCGGCGCTGGGCGTCGGCGGGATCAGGGAGGACGACATGGGGGGCACCATTTTCGCGGTTTGTCAGGCTGGCGATTTCATATAGGACGCGGGGGATAACGGCGAGGGTTCAGGCTGTCACATGTCGCACAACACGTTTGGCCATCTGTTTCGCGTGACGACCTGGGGCGAGAGCCATGGGCCGGCGCTGGGCTGCGTGGTGGACGGGTGCCCGCCAGGCCTCGCGCTGGACGAGGCGTTCATCCAGGGCTTCCTCGACAAGCGCCGGCCCGGCACTTCGCGCTTCGTGACGCAGCGGCAGGAAGCTGATCTGGTGAAGATATTGTCCGGCGTGTTTGAAGACGACCGGACGGGCGGGCCAGTGACGACGGGTACGCCGATTTCGCTGATGATCGAGAATACCGACCAGCGCAGCAAGGATTACCGCGAGATCCGCGACCGGTATCGCCCCGGCCATGCCGACTATGCGTATGACGCAAAGTATGGCGTGCGGGATTATCGCGGCGGCGGGCGCAGCTCCGCGCGCGAGACGGCCGCAAGGGTGGCGGCGGGCGCGGTGGCGCGCCGGGTGCTGGGCGACGGAATCGTGATCCGGGGCGCGGTGGTGCAGATCGGGCCGCACATGATCAATCCCGAGGCCTGGGACTGGGCCGAGACGCTGAACAATCCGTTCTGGTGTCCCGAAAAGGAGATGGTCCCGGTGTGGGAAGCCTTCCTCGATGAGACACGCAAGGCGGGCTCCTCTGCGGGCGCCATCGTGCAGGTCGAGGCGAGCGGCGTGCCGGCCGGCTGGGGCGCGCCGGTTTACGGCAAGCTCGACGCGGAACTTGCGGGCGCGATGATGGGCATCAATGCGGCCAAGGGCGTCGAAATCGGCGCGGGCTTTGCGGCGGCCTGGATGAGCGGCGAGGAGAATGCCGACGAGATGCGCGCCGGCAATGACGGCCCCTCTTTCCTCGCCAACAACAATGGCGGCGTGGCGGGCGGCATTTCGACGGGCCAGGACCTGGTCGTGCGGATCGCGATCAAGCCGACCTCGTCGATCCTGAACGAGGTGCGGTCGGTGACCCGCGACGGCGAAGAAGTGGACGTTCGCACCATTGGCCGGCATGACCCGTGCGTCGGCATCCGGGCGGTGCCGGTGGCGGAGGCGATGATGGCCTGCGTGCTGGCGGACGCAAAGCTGCGCCACCGGGGCCAGACCGGGCGCTGAAACGAAAAGGCCCCCGTGCGTTCTGCACAGGGGCCCTCGTTGACCATCCGCGAACGGATGTTTAGAACTTCACGACACCGCCGATGGTGAACACGTCGGCTTCGGCGTCGTCACCTTCGTAACGCGAGGCATCCAGACGGACGCCGAGGCGCTCGGTCAGGAAGAGTTTGCCGCCAACGCCGTAGGCGAGGCCGTCCACGTCGGCCGACGCGCTGGCGAGACCCGGCACTTCAGCCGAGAACTCGGACGTGGCGTAACCGGCGCGGCCGAACAGTTCAAAACGCTCCGTGACCGGCGCGCGCAGGACGCCGAAGGCGCCGAAAGACTGCTCGAGTTCAACAGTGGCCGGGCCGACGTCTGCGTCGTCGATGCCGATCGACACTTCACCTTCAGCGCCGAGATAGCGGTTGAAGAAGTAGGTGCCACGGCCGGTCAGAGCGCCGAGTTCGGCGCCGTCTTCGTCGAACTGGGAATAGCCGCCGCTGAGCTCGAGGTTGCCCTGGGCAACAGCGATCGGTGCAGCGAGGATGGCGGCAAGGGATACGAGTGCAAGTTTCATTTTTTATTCTCCGTACTCTGTACTTGTGCGCAACTGCGCGCCGCTGAAGTAGCAACGGAAATTGCCGCCGCCAGCTTGCGATGCAGTAATGTGGCTCTTTGGGCAAAGGCCTGTGGCCGGCAGAGCACAGATTGTGAAGCCACTGTAATCTTGTCAGACGGCGCCCGGATTGCCATGCGGCGGGCGGCGCCAGGTGGTAACTTTCGTGAGGAAGGCGAGTGTCTCGCGCTCCTGTACAAATCCATGCGTTTCAAGGGTTTCCACAAGATTCCAGCCGAGATAACCCTTGTAATACGGCTCGTGGAAACCATGGGGGAAATACTCCAGCAAGCCGTCCATCTCTGGATAGTCCCCGAACTGGACACTGTCGGCGAGGACCAACAGGCCGCCCGGCTTCAGTACACGGAATATCTCTGCAAGGACCTTTGGCCGGATTTTCGGCGGCAGTTCGTGGAACAGAAAAATCGAGACCACGATATCCTGCGAGGCAGGCTCCATCGGCATCGCTTCGGCGGCGTCCTGGATCACGTCTACCTGCCGCCAGGGCGCGAGGCGCGCGCGGGCCGCGTCGGTGTAGGACGGTGACAGGTCAAGCCCGGCGGCGCGCAGTTTCGGATAGACCTCCAGCACCTTCTCGAGGAAGCGGCCATTGCCGCAGGCTACATCCAGCAGGCGCTGCGTGCGCTGGTCGCGGCCCTTCAGTTCGCGGCTGATCTCGGCGAGCGCGGCGCGGCGCATAGCGTCCGCGGTGCCGGAGAACAGTGCCTCGACCTGCGTATCGTAAAGCCCGGCGCTTTCCTCGGTGAACCAGCCGCCGGACTGGTAGTGGAAATTCTGCAGGTAATAGGCCGGGTAGCGGTTGGTGCCTTCCGGCACCTGAGCGCGGATTTCGGTGCCGTCGCGGGCGAGACGGCGGCGGTTCACTTCGGAGGCATCGCGCAGGAAGGCCTGCGCGGATTTCAGGGCCTTGGGCAGGTCCGCGGCGCGCAGGTCCTGCGGCGGCGGATAAAGGCCCGCTTCGACATTCGCGCGGTCCTGGACGAAGAGGCGCAGGTAGGCCTTGCGCAGTTCCGACAAGTCCGGCCGGCCGCGCGTCGGGCGGAATTCGGGCTCGCCTGGCCGGTCAAACCCGCCGGACTGGCTTCGGGCCGCCTGCATCTGCGCGGCGTACCAGGCGGTGCGAATGCCCTGCCCGGCGGCGTAGCGTGCCCGGCTGGCAGTCTTGGCGGCGCGGTCCAGAAGTCCCATGAGGGGAATATGTAGAGCGGATCCGCCCTAGTCCAGCCTTCAGGCTCTGTTCAGGTTGGCGGGGGCAGTTTTAGCCCAGAAACTGGCGCACCCTGCCCCGTGACGCCGAAGGAGACTGGTGATGTTGAAGCTCTCGATCGCTGCTGGCGGCCTTGGCCTGATGGCCCTCGCCCTGCCGATGCAGGCCCACGCGCAGTACGGCTATCCCTACAGCGACCCCGGCGTGCGCAATGTGCAGTGCGAACGCGAGCGCTCGGACGACTCGGCCGCCGGAACGATTGTCGGCGCCCTCGCCGGCGCGCTGATCGGCGGCGCCATTGGCAACAATATCGAGAATGACCGCACCTACACCGAGTACAACCGGCGCGGCCGCCCGATCGGACGCTATACCGAAGGCCGCAGCGAATCCGGAAACGTCGCCGTCGGCGCGGTGCTGGGCGCGCTGGTCGGCGGCGCGGCGGGCAACTCGATTGCCAAGGACACCGGGCCGGACTGCCAGGTGGCCTATGCGCCTTACAACTATTCGTCAGCACCCACGGGCTCGATCCCCCGCACGACGCAGGGCCTGTATGGCGGGCCGGAAGTGATGGGGCGCGGCGGCTACAGCGACAGCTATCCGGCAGCCTATCCCTCTGCACCGTCCTACCCGGATTACCGCGACGAGCCGCGCTATGAAGCGCCGGCGCGCGATTGCCGCGTCATCCAGCGCGAGACACGCCTGCCCGACGGCGACGTGCAGCGTGATCCTGTGACCGCCTGCTATGACGAGCGCACCCGCGAGTGGCGCATCCAGGATGGGTATACGGACGATCCGTACGGTTACTAGTTTTTCGCGGCGTTTTCCCGAAAACCGGTTCCCACTTTTCGGAACGCCGCTTCAGAGACGTCTGGCACAGACCAGCCATTCCCGGTTGCCATCGCCGCCGGGAATGGGGCTGGGCTGGGGCGCCTCGACGCGCCAGTCCGCTGACATCAGGTAGGTGAGGAACTCGCCGAGCGCGGTTTCTGTCGCAGCGTCATCGGTCACGAGGCCGCCCTTTCCGACATTCGCCGGGCCCACTTCGAATTGCGGCTTGAACAGCGCGATCAGCGTGGCCGGTTTTGCGGCGAGCGCCATCGGCACGTCCAGCACCTTGGCAAGCGAGACAAAGCTCAGATCACAGACGATCAGCTGCGGCGGCGCGGCAAGGTGCGCGGGCGTCAGGCCGCGCGCATTCAGGCGCTCGTGCGAGGTGACGCGGCTGTCGCCCGCGATCTTCGCGTGCAGCTGGCCGTGGCCGACATCGACGCAGGTGACATGCGCCGCGCCCGCCCGCACCAGCACATCCGTGAACCCGCCGGTCGAGGCGCCGAGATCGAGGCATTGCAAGCCGGCCGGATCGACGCCGAACACCTCGAGCGCGCGCGCCAGTTTCAGGCCGCCGCGCGAGACATAAGGGTGGGCGGCTTCGGACTGGATGACAGCGCCCCGCGACAGGCTTTCGGAGGGTTTGCCGATAGTCTTGCCGTCCGCGATGACGAGGCCGGCGGCGATGGCGGCCTGCGCCGCGGCGCGGCTGCCGAAATGGCCGAGCGCAACCAACATCTTGTCGGCGCGTTCGGTTTGAGGCGGTTGAGGGTCTGACATTCCGGTTCTCTGCCCTATACTTGAACCAGAATCGACAGGAGTATCGACATGCTGAAGCAGTTTCTCATCGCCGCACCCGCGCTGGCCCTCGCCGCTTGCGGACATGGCGGGCATCATGGCCACGACATGCACGGCGAGCACCATGGCGAGCACGTGATGCACATGCCCGAAGCGGGCGCGTCCCCGATGGTCAAGGAACTGGCCAAGGCGAGCGCCTCGATCCTTGGCGCGGACGGCAGGGAAATCGGCCAGGCGCGCCTCGAGCAGGGCCGGACCGGCCTGCTGATCCGGATGGAAATTGCGCCCGGCGGCCTGACGCCCGGCTGGCACGGCCTGCACCTGCACGAGACAGGCGACTGCTCGGATGTCGGCGCCTACCAGCTGTCCGGCGGCCACCATGGCAAGGAAGCCGGGGCTCACGGCCTGATGAACCCGGACCTTGGTCCGGAGGCCGGCGACCTGCCGAACGCCTGGGCAGCGGCTGATGGTTCGGCGGGCTACGAGGCGTTCACGGTTCTCACGGAACTGGTCCCTGCGCTGGGCGGGGATGGACTATCGATCCTCATCCATGCCGCCGAGGACGATCATCGCTCGCAGCCGATTGGTGGCGCGGGTGCGCGGGTAGCCTGCGGTGTGGTGACCCGCACGGACGGCTAGACGCCCTTGCACTCCCCAAGGCACGGCGCCACCATGCGTGCCAACAGAATCCGGGGAGGATCACCATGTTGAAACTATCGCGCCGTGCCATGCTGGCCGGCAGTGCCGCTACCGTTGCCATTGCCGCCTGTTCGCGCGGGACGAAAGAAGACGTGGCCCCCGCGCGGACCGTACCGGCCTATGCCGACGGGACCGCGATGGCGGCGGGCATTGCGGCAGGCGAGACGACAGGCCTCGAACAGGTCGAAGCGGCGATCACCCGGGCGAAGGCTGTCGAGCCGCAGATCAACGGTATCGTGACGGAGACGTTCGAGATCGCGCGCTCCGATGCGGCGGGACTTCTGTCCGGCGCGTTCGCGGGCGTGCCGAGTTTCATCAAGGACCTGATCGACTGGCGCGGCGCGCCGACGCTGGCCGGCAGCCGCGGCCTCGCGGGACACATGGCGACCACCGACAATCCGTTTGCCCAAAAGTGGCGCGGCGCCGGCATCGTCGCGCTCGGCAAATCGGCGACGCCGGAAGCGGGGCTGATCTCGTCGACCGAGCCCTTGTCGAACGGACCAACGCGCAATCCCTGGGATGCGTCGCGCTTTCCGGGTGGATCGTCCGGCGGGGCGGCGGCGCTGGTCGCGGCGCGGGTGGTGCCGTTTGCGCATGCGAGTGATGGCGGCGGCTCGATCCGGATTCCGGCTTCGACGTGCGGCGTGTTTGGTCTCAAGCCCTCGCGCGACCGCCTGCCCTACAGCGAGGCGGGCGAGGCCCCGCCTCTGCAGATTTCCGTGAACCATGCCGTGACGCTGAGCGTGCGCGATTCCATCGCCCTGTTCCGCGCCGCCGAGGCGAATGACGGGACCTATCCGCTGCTCGGCGAGATCAAGCCGCTGACGCGGCGGTTGCGCATCGGCTTTGCCCCGGAGCCGACAACCGGGACGCCGCTGCATCCGGACACACGCGCCGCGACTGAGGCCGCCGCGCAGCTTTGCCGGGAACTCGGCCACACGGTGATCGATTTCACGATGCCGATCGACGGGCCGAAGCTGACCGACGCGTTCCTTCTCTATTGGGCCGCCGGCGCCGGAATGTTTGCGCAGCAGGTGGCGGCCTTTTCGGGCAAGCCCATCGGGACAGAGATCGTCGAGCCCTGGACGCTGGGCCTTGCCGGTATGGCGGCGCGCCGGATCGCCGAAGTTCCGGACGCCATCAGCTACCTGCTGGCGTTCGAGAGCGCTTATCATGCGATGTTCGAGTCGCTGGACGTGATCCTGTCGCCGGTGACGGGCAGCCCGGCCGTGCCGATCGGCGAACAGGCCCCGGATGCAGATTACGACACGCTGATGGAACGGGTCTTGAGCTTTGCATCCTACACCGCCCCCATGAACGTCGCCGGGGCCGCCTCGATGAGCGTACCACTCGGCTGGTCGCCCTCGGGCCTGCCGATCGGGGCGATGTTCTCGGGCCGCAAGGGCGATGACGGGTTACTGTTCGAACTCGCCCTCGAACTGGAAGCCGCCCGCCCCTGGGCCGACCGGAGGCCGCCGGTTTCAGCCGCCTGAAGCGCCCGGAAGCGCCCTGCGGCATATGTCAGCCCTTTAGTGCGCTCAAGTTGCGGAAAAGTCCGGTTCGCCTCTCACCGGATCTCTGCGGACAGGTCATTGAACCCTTCCTTTCAAACCGGCCATATAACCGGCCAAAATGACGGCATTCAATGTACTCGTATTTATTCTAATACTCTGTTATGCTGAGTGTTATGATGAAAGATAAAGCCGACAAAGAACCGGCCAAAAAAGCGGCCACCGGAGCCAGCCCTGATCGCGGTGAAAGCATCGGGTTGATGGAGCCCATGCTTATTTCAGAGAGCGGCGGGCGGCGCAGCCCCTTGGCCGACCTGGCGCTCGAAGTTGCCGAAAAATCCTCGGGTTTCCGAGCCAGCCTGCCGGACGGCGTGGTGAGCGCGCTGTCTGATCTCGTGCGATCGATGAACTGTTACTACAGCAACTTGATCGAAGGCCATGATACGCACCCGATCGATATCGAGCGGGCGCTAAAAGCAGATTACAGCGCCGATCCCAAAAAGCGCGATCTGCAACTGGAAGCCCGCGCCCATATCGACGTTCAAAAATGGATTGATGAAGGCGGGCTTGATGGCCGCGCGACAACGTCCGAAGGCCTTCGCGAAGTTCATTTGCGATTTTGCGGTGAGCTACCCGATGATCTGCTCTGGGTTACAAACCCTGATACGGGCGAGCGTATCAAAGTCATTCCAGGAGAGTTTCGAAGCCGCGACGTTGCGGTTGGTAGGCACATCGCGATCAGCCCTGGAGCCGTGCCGCGCTTTATGGCGCGTTTTGAAGAAGCGTACCGGAGTCCCGGCAAGGTAGATTCCATCATCTCGGCCGCAACCGCCCATCATCGTATTGTTTGGATTCACCCCTTTGCCGATGGCAATGGCCGCGTCGTGCGTCTGATGTCTTATGCCTTGCTGAGAGAGGCTCTGAACACTGGCGGTATCTGGTCGATCGCGCGGGGCCTTGCCAGAAGCGTTGATGATTACAAAACCCATCTTGCCAATTGTGATCAGACGCGGCGCAACGATCTCGATGGGCGCGGCAATCTCAGTGAAGAAGCGCTGGCGAGGTTCACCTCCTACTTCCTGACATCCTGCCTCGATCAGATCGACTTCATGAGAACACTTGTCCAGCCGGATGAACTGAGGGCACGCATGCTGGTCTGGACGCAGGAAGAGATCAAAGCTGATCGTCTTCCTGCAAAAGCAGGGAGCGTGGTGGAAGCGATCTTGTTCCGAGGCGAACTGCCCAGACGCGATGTGGAAACACTGCTCGGATCAAGCGAGCGGACGGCGCGCCGCATGACATCATCACTCATCGAGCGCGGCGTTGTGACATCGGAATCATCGCGCGCCCCGCTTCGCCTCGCCTTCCCCGCAACGCTGGCATCACGCTGGATGCCTGGGTTGTTTCCAGACAGGAAGGAGACCTAGGCCTCTCTCACCAAGTGCATTCGAACTGGCCAAGTTGCGTTTGCATGCGCGCCTGACAGGATCCGACGGCGATCAAGGCCATGCCCGCGCCGGATGCATTTGTGCGCAGCTCCAGCCTTCAAAGCGCCTGATGGCGGCACTGCGATTGGCCGCCTCAAGCTGCACCGGGCCCGGCCAGCGATATGAAAAGTGGATTTTCAGAGCTTCCCGCAGCCTTTGGACTCTCCGTTTTCACCGACAGGCTTGATCAGGTCCAGGCAAGCAAGGACGTGTGGCGGCTTCATGGTCCGAAAGCCCTTCTCCGACTTAATGTCCGACTACATCCGATTATATCCGATCATGCACGATAAATCGGGAGACCCGCCCCTGGGCCGACCGGAAACCGCCGGTTTCAGCCACCTGACGCTACGAAACGGCCTGAACCTGAAGGCCTGGACGTGCTAGATTAACCAAGATCTCTCCGTTCTTTGCCGGGCGGAAAGAGGTGCTGCGCTAAATATTGCGGGCGCGAAAGATGACTCTCGCGTCACTAAACACTATCTTGTCGCGTACTCCTCCCAGGAAAGATCCCGCCCGTGAACCGTTCCGTCATGATCGCAGCTGCCATACTGGCTGTAATCGTTGTGTATTTTGGCGCGCGCAGCGTCATGCGCGGCAGCCTGGGCTCCGAGGTGGCGCCGCCGGCGGCGACCGGCCCCGCCCCGATCGCCGACGCGATTGTCGTGACCGCCGAAAGCCAGCTGCACCAGCTTCGGGTGGCGGCAAAAGGGCGCACGGCGCCTGACAAGTCGGTCATCGTGAAGTCCGGCACCGCCGGCACCGTCATTTCGACGCCGGTGCGCGAAGGCACGTTCGTGAAACAGGGCACCCTGCTCTGCGGCGTGGACGTCGAAGCCCGTAGCGCCCGCGTCAAGGAGGCCGAAGCCAACCGCAACGCGGCGAAAGTCGATTATGACGCCGCCGCCTCTCTGGCCGCCAAGGGGCTCTCGCCGGCCAACCGCGAAGCCGCCGCCCGCGCCAGCCTTGATGCTGCCGAAGCCGCCGTGAACTCTGCCAAGGTCGAACTCGGCCGCACCCAGATCCGCGCGCCGTTTGATGGTGTGTTCGAACAACGCCTCGCCGAAGCCGGCGACTACCTCGGCCCGGGCTCGCCCTGCGGCCTGCTGGTGGACCTGAGCCCCGTGATCGTCGCCGCCGAAGTGACCGAAGCCGAAGCCGGCCTCCTGCAGCCCGGCATGACCGCCAGCGTCCTGCTCGCCGACGGCCGCACCTTCCCCGCCAAGCTGCGCTATGTGGCCCGCACCGCCAGCGACCAGACCCGGACCTTCCCGGTCGAGGCCGAACTGGTCACCGGTGACGCGCAGGTTGCTGCCGGTGTGACCGCCACGCTGACGGTCCCCGCCGGCGATGTGCAAGCCACGCTGATCGCCCGCTCGCTGCTGACATTGTCCGACTCCGGACAACTTGGCGTGCGCCAGGTGCTCGCCGACGATACCGTTTCCTTCGCACCGATCCGCGTGATCGACGAGACGCCGGACGGCGCCTGGGTCACCGGCCTGCCGGCCAAGACGACGCTCGTCGCAATCGGCCAGGACTATCTCAATGACGGCGTGAAGGTGCGTCCCGTCGCCCAAGGCGGAGCCCGTCCATGAACGGCCTGATTGATGGTGCCATTGGCCGGGCCAGGATGGTGATTGCCATCCTGATCTGCGCCATGCTGGCCGGAACAGCGACCTATATCGGCCTGCCCAAGGAAGCCGACCCGGACATACCGATCCCGTTCGTCGCAATCACCATCCCGCTCGCCGGCGTGACGCCGGAAGATTCCGAGCGCCTGCTGGTGCGTCCGGTGGAAGAAGAGATCCAGTCCCTCGAAGGCCTGAAAACCTTCAGCTCCTATGCCGGCGAAGGCGCCGCCCAGCTCGTGCTGGAGTTCGAGATCGACGTGGACGTCGACCAGGCCGTGCTGGACGTCAAGGACAAGGTGGACATGGCGAAACGCTATTTCCCCGCCGACGCGCGCGAACCCATCGTCTCCGAATTCAACGCCGCGCAATTCCCCGTGCTGGTGATCAACATCTATGGCGACGCGCCCGAGCGCGGCCTCGGCCGCATCGCGGAAGACCTGCGCGAGCGCCTCGAAGCCGATCCCGGCATCCTCGAAGCCCGCGTCCAGGGCAAGCGCGAAGACCTGCTCGAGATCGTCATCGATCCGGTCAAGCTCGAAGCCTACAACATCTCCTACCAGGAAATCTTCTCGGTTGTGAATTCGAACAACCAGCTGATCCCGGCCGGCCTGATCGATACCGGACAGGGCAGCTTTGCCGTCAAGGTGCCGGGCATCATCCGCACCGGCGCCGACGCCCTCAGCCTGCCGATCAAACGCACGGCCGACGCCGTCGTGACGCTCGGCGATGTCGCCGAAGTGCGCCGCACGTTCAAGGACGCAACCGGTCATGCCACCTTCAACGGTGAACAGGCCCTGCTCGTCGAAGTGGTGAAGCGCACCGGCGCCAACATCCTCGACACCGCCAACAATGTGCGCGCGATCATAGCCGACGAGAGCCAGAAATGGCCGCCGACCGTGCGCGCCGAGATCACATCCGATGCCTCGGAAATGATCGGCGACCAGCTCGGCCAGCTGCAGAGCTCGATCATGACCGCAATCCTGCTGGTGATGATCATCGTGGTGGCCTCGCTCGGCCTGCGCTCGGCGCTGCTCGTCGGCATCACGATCCCCGCGACCTTCATGATCGCGTTCCTGTTCCTCGGCGCCTTTGGCTACACCATCAACATGATGGTGATGTTCGGCATGGTCATCGCGGTCGGCATCCTCGTGGATGGCGGTATCGTGGTGACCGAATATGCCGACCGGAAAATGGCCGAAGGTATGGAGCGCAAGGAAGCCTATACCATGGCCGGCAAGCGCATGTTCTGGCCGATCGTCTCCTCGACCCTGACCACGCTGGCCGCGTTCGTGCCGTTCCTGTTCTGGAACTCGATGCCCGGCAAGTTCATGGCCTACCTGCCGATCACCCTGATCTTTGTGCTGACGTCCTCGCTGATCGCCGCGCTGATCTTCCTTCCGGTGCTCGGCAGCGTCATGGGCGGCCGCGCCGGCGGCGTGGACGAGAACCTGGCGGCCCTCGCGGCGAACGGCGATCCGCGCCGCGCAAAGGGATTCATCGGCGGCTATGTGAAGGTTGTGTCGGAGACGATCCGCCGCCCGCTGCTGACAACCGCTGTTGTGCTCAGCACGGTGGTCGCGATCTTCATGTGGTTCGGCTCCGAACAGCACAAGACCGAGTTCTTCCTCGATATCGAGCCGGAGCAGGCCTTCGTCTTCGTGCAGGCGCAGGGCGCGCTCTCGGCAGACGAGAAAGCCGCCTTCGTCGGCCGGGCCGAAGCCGCCATTGACGACATCGACGGCATCACCGCGATCTCGACACGCACGGGTGTTTCTTCCTCGGGCTTCAGCTTTGACGGCGTCAGCGGCGTGCCGCTCGACACGATCGGCCAGATCCTGCTCGACCTGAACACGACCTCTGACGGCGATTTCAATGCCCGCGAAACGCTCGACGAAGTGCGCACGCGCCTCGCGGCCGTGCCGGCGTTGCGCTTCGAGATCAAGGCGCGCGAGCAAGGCCCGCCCGGCGGCAAGGATATCCAGGTTGCCCTGCTCAGCAACGACTCCGCCGCGCTCGACAAGACGGCGACGCTGATCCGCGACTGGCTGGAAGCCCGCAACGACGTGATCGAGGTTGACGATTCCCGCGCCCTGCCCGGCGTCGAGTATCAGCTGACCGTGGACCGCGCCGAAGCCGGCAAGTTCGGCGTCGACGTCGCCCAGATCGGCGCCGCGGTGCAGCTCATCACTAACGGCGTTCTGGTCGGTCGCTACCGCCCCGATGACGCCAATGAAGAAGTCGACATCCGCGTCCGGTTCCCGGAAGGCGACCGCTCGGCCTCTGCCCTCGACGCCCTGAAGATCTCGACCCCGCAAGGCAACGTCCCGCTGTCCCTGTTCGTGACGCGCGAAGCGGCCCCCCGGGTCAGCCAGATCGAGCGGCGCGAAGGCAAGCGCGTCGTCGATGTGCGCGGCAATGCGAAGGAGCAAGGCACCGGCGGCGCCATCGTCGCCGAGCTGAAAGAGTTCATTGCGAGCCAGGACCTCCCGGCCGGCCTCGAAGTGCGCTTCGAAGGCGCCGATGAGGACACCGCCGATGCCGGCGCGTTCTTCATGGGCGCGGCGCTCGCCGCCCTGTTCATGATGGCCGTGATCCTGCTCTGGCAGTTCAACAACTTCTGGCAAGTCGCCCTGACGCTGTCGGCGGTGATCCTGTCGACAGCGGGCGTGCTGGTCGGTGTGAACCTCCTGCTGCCCTATGTCAGTATCCTGATGATCGGCACGGGCATCGTGGCGCTCGCCGGGGTGGTGGTGAACAACAACATCATCCTGATCGACACCTTCAACCGCCTGCGGGAAGACGGCCGCTCGCCGGAGGACGCCGCCATCGCGACGGCTGCCCAGCGTATCCGTCCGATCCTGTTGACCACCGGCACGACGATGTTCGGCCTGTTCCCGATGATCATCCAGATGAGCGTCAGCTTTGCCGACGGCGCCGTCAACTTCGGCGGCGCAAGCTCCGAATGGTGGGTGCAGCTGGCCACGGCGGTGGTGTTCGGCCTCGGCTTCTCGACGACGATGATCCTTCTGGTGACGCCGGCCTGGCTGCTGGCGCCGGAACGGATCACCAGCTGGTCGAAACGCCAATGGAACCGGTTGCGCGGACTGCGCACCGAAGCGGCCGCCCAGTCGGACCCGTCCTATGCGGCCAACGATGCCCCGGACAAGAAGCAAGTCCTTCCGGCCGCGGAGTAACCTCCGCTACCAGGGCAGCGTCTTGCCTTCGAAGTCATAGAAGCGAAGCTCTTTCGAGGGGCCCGCGCCGATGATCACCTTGTAGAGGCCCGCCGCACTGTCGGCGGGCTCGACCGGCGCGCCGTCGCCGCCCATGTCGGTCTTCACCCAGCCCGGATGCAGCGCGAGCAGCGTGATGCCTTTGGCGGATAGCGTGTGCGCGGTCGTGCGCAGTCCCATGTTCAGTCCGGCTTTCGAGACGCGGTAAGCGAGGCCGAAGCCCATGTCGGTATTCTCGATGGAGCCGAGCTGGCTGGAGAGCGCGGCAGCGATCTTCTCATTGCCGGCGGCCAGGTTCGGCGTCAGCGCGTCGAGCACGCGGATCGGGGCAATCGTGTTGACGCGCAGGATTTCCTCGAACCGGTCATAGTCGAGCCGGGAGATATCCGCCCGGTCACCGAGGCCCGCATTGTTGATCAGGAAATCGATGGGCCGGCCCTTGAGTGCCTCAGCGAGCGCCTTGATCGAGGCGGCGTCCGACACGTCCAGCGTGTGAAGTTCCGCGCCGGTGGCCTTGAGGTCCTTTGCGGCCGCGAGGTCGCGCGCGGTGGCGATGACGGTGTGGCCCTTCGACTGGAATTCCCGGACGAGGGCGAGGCCGATGCCGCGATTGGCACCGGTGATCAGGGTTGTCGGCATGGGGGGCTCCGGGGGTTGCTCCCGGCCAGCCTAGGCCTTCGGGGTGATCCGGTAAACGGCGGTGGCCGTCATCACGATGCCCTTGGCGCCTTCGGCCGCGCCGCCTGTGAACAGGATCGTGCGGGTCTTGCGGTCGATGCGGGGCTTGTAGGTGAGATTGGCGGGCTCGGCGCCCGCCGCAGCGACATCGAAGGTGACCGAGACAAGGTCCACCCGGTCCGGCGCGCAGACGGCCTCGGCGTCGGCGCGGATGGTCTGGATCAGGCGCAGCGCGATGGCTTCGTCCGGACGGGTCAGCGCGGTATCGCTCATGGCAGTCTCCTTGTCGTTTCCGGCCTCTAGCGGGCGGCGGGACAAAAGAAAAGGGCCGCCCCGAAGGGCGGCCCGGCAATCTGAGGCGACGCGAATGACCACAAAGGGTCTGGATTTAGGCAGCGTCAGCTTCGCTTCGCAGGGCCAGTGCGTTATGCGGCGCGCACCCCCTCTCTGCGGGACGGCTCGCCCGCATGGCCAATCAGGTCACCCAAATGGCCAAAGTCATTCATGCCGTGTACGGATTGCATCCAGCTGCCGATGGACGGCAGAAGCGTGCCGATCTGCTTGTGATCAAGGCCGGCTTCCTGGAGTGCTGAAATCATCGAAAGGGCGACGCGGCGGCGTCCGCCCGGGGTCTGTTCGATCAGGCGCGCGATCTCGCCCGTCGGGGCGCCGATCTCGTCACCGGTGCGCGCCGCGAGAACGCGCGCGCCCGGAACCTTCTTGAACATTGCGGCTGCGAGCGGGCTGCCCTGGCGCTCGGCGCCGTTCAGGACAATGCCAAGCGCACGCTTGGAAACGGAGTCCGCGAGGCCATTGCGTGTAGCGATGTGCGCTATCAGATCAATCATCATTGGCAAAGGCACTCCTAGGATCAATGGCCTCGGGACAGGAACCAACTTCGTCTCCCGTGGTTTCCAGAGTCTTACCCGCGTGAAGTTTTTTTGACCCCGAATGAAGAAAGCGATTAAGCCGCGTTAGTCCGGGGTAAACAGAGCGGGGAGATTTGTTTACGCTCTCTGTAATGAAGCGATATCAGATGGAAGAAATCGGGAAACCTAATGATAAGGATGGGAATACTTGGGGCCGCAAAGATAGCTCCTCAGGCCCTGATCGAGCCCGCGCGGAGGCGCGATGATTGCGAGGTTGTCTGTGTCGCCGCGCGCGATGGTCACCGCGCCAGCGCCTACGCCCGGCAGCACGGCATTCCGGAAAGCCTCGGCAGCTATGAAGCCCTGATCGCCCATCCGGGCATCGATCTCATCTACAATGCTCTGCCCCCGCACCGGCATGCAGACCTCACCATCGCCGCCCTCGAAGCGGGAAAGGCAGTGCTTTGCGAGAAACCGTTCGCCATGAACGCCGACGAAGCCCGCGCCATGACGGACGCCGCTGCGCGCACCGGAAGGCCGCTGCTCGAGGCCTTCCACTACCGCTTCCATCCGATGTTCGACGACATCCTCACCCAGATAGGCAACGGCGCCATCGGCAAGCTGTGCGCGATCAAGGCCGAGTTCTCGGTGGCCATCAAGTACCGCCCCGGCGAGCTGCGGCACGATAAGGCGCTTGGCGGCGGGGCGCTGATGGATCTCGGCTGCTACGCGCTGCACTGGGCCCGGACGGTGGCGGGATCGGAGCCCCGCGTGACGCAGGCGACGTCCAAACTGAGCGAACACGGCGTCGACCTTGTCACCACGGCGCAGCTGGAATTCTCGGGCGGCGTGACGGCGCATGTGCGTACATCCATGGCGCCCGGCCAGCGCTTCAAGGCGCTGCTGGCAATCCAGGGCACCGAGGGCATCCTGGTCGCGCGCAACCCGCTTCATCCTCACCGGGGGCACTCGATCACGATCCGCAAGGGACTTTCCATCCGGCGCTACACCGTGCCCGGCGAGACGACCTATGATCACCAGCTGGCGCACATGATCGACGTGCTGAAAACAAACGCCCCGCCGTTGACGGGCGGGGCGGATGCGATGGCCAACATGGCGCTGGTCGATGCGGTGTATGCCGCAGCCGGCGTGGCGAGACCCTAGGCGGCGTCCTGCGCCATCTCGATCCACTCTTCGACTTCGTCTTCGTGGAGCACCTGGTCATCGCGCAACACGCGCTCGCCTTCCGGCGTGGCGAGGAATTCCATGGCCAGCTCGAAGATGGTCCGCGCTGAGGCGTTCGCAAGGTCTTCGCGCGTGGTGATGCCGGCGCCGACCAGCAGCTGGGCATCGTGGACGCGCAGGCCTGGCACATCCATCATCAGCTGCGTCTGGTCCTGCCAGATGCGGATGGCTTCGGACGTGATGTGGCGGACATTGAGTTCGAGTTCGACCATGTCCGGATCACAGTCCAGCAGGTCACCGATGGTCGTGATACCAGCCTTGGCCAGTTGCTTGGCGGTCTTGCGGCCGATGGAGGGCGCGTCGACGACAGGATCGTCCCGCGTGATCGAGGCCATGCGGCGCGGCTCTTCGTCTGACTCAGCTTCTGCGGTCACCTCCGGCTCCCGGCGGACCGGCGCATCGACCGGCTGATCGAGGATCAGCTCGCCCGAGATGGCTTCGATTTCCTCTTCGGCCCCCGGTTCGATGTCGGCTTCGATTTCCGGTTCCAGCTCCGGCGCGGCGACGCGCTTGCGCGAGCCCAGAAGTCCGCGCAGCGGCGTGCGGGCGGTATCGCGGCGGGCGATCTCTGTCAGTTCGGCCGGGGGCACGTCGTCCACGACGGGGTCGGCGGCTTCGGCGGGTTCGGCGGCCGAGGCGAGGCGGTTCTCGTTGAGCGTGCCGATCGGCGCGATCTCTTCGGCGTTCAGCTGTTTCAGCGGAATGCGGCGCACCTGCTTGGCATGCAGCGCGCGGATCGCCTTGTCGTCGGCGGGGAGCGTCTTGATGACCTTCCCGGTCTTCTGGAACTCGGCATACATGCGCTCGACGATGCGCTTGTCAGCGGCGTCCTCGAGCTTTGCAGTGACCCAGCGCAGCGGGATGTCGAGCGTCTCGATATAGCCCTGCAGCGTCAGGTTCACCTTTGGCGGCGCGGCGGCGGCTTCTTCGATGGCCCGCGTCAGGATCGCGGCGAAACCGGCAGTGGCATAGCCGACGAGATCGGCAATCGCGGCGCGCATCGTCTCGTCAAGACCGGATGGCGGATCGGCGACGCCGGCGTCGATGTCATAATGGTCGATGAAGGTCTGGTAGTGCTGGTGGCTGAGCTCGGCGCCGGCGCGGACCATGTCGGAGACAAAGCCCATGCCGTCCGGAACCTCGATCTCGGGATAGCCGTTCGCCTCGATGCGGGCGTCGATTTCGTCCCGCGACTTGGCGATGCTCCATTCCACGGCGCGGTGGATGACGCCTTCGGCTTCGGTCTGGCCGGTGTGGAAGGGCTGGATCGGGTCGGCGTAATAGTGGCTGAGCACGCCGAAGGCATAGGCGGCCTCGCTCCAGCGTTTCTTGGCGAGGAGTTCGACACCGCGCGCGTACCATTCCTGGGCCTTGCCGCGCGCGCCGCCCCATTCGCCTTCGGCGACGTGGAGGACGTGATTCTTGAAGTCCTTGAACTCGGCGTCCGGCGCCTTGGCGCCTTTAAGAAGGTGCTCGTGGTGGACCAGGAACAGCGACTTCCAGGCCTCACCCTCCTCGCCGCCGATCAGCGAGAGCGCGTCGAACGCAATGTAATGGTGCGTGGAGCGGCAGCGGTGATTGCGGATCACGCGTTCGAGCAGGGTCATGGCCGGGTCCTTCGGAAAGCGGGCAGTTCAGTCGGACGAGACTCGGCGAAGATGGTGAATGCGCTGTTAACCCCGGTGGGGCCGCTTGGCGCGCGCGCCCCTGCATGATATGGCCCCGCCATCGCAACAGGCGCTGAGCGCGGCCGTCTTCCGGCAGACCCCGGAGAGGCAACCGCAGCGCAGGAGTTCCTGTGCGCGGGGCGGCAAAAACCGCTCTTCTCTCAGGGACATCTCAGCCCGGGAGTGACCCATGAAGACCATCATTGAACCGTTCCGCATCAAGTCCGTCGAGCCGATCCGGATGACCACGCGCGAGGAGCGCGAACGCCTGCTGAAGGCGGCGGGTTACAATTTGTTCAAGCTGTATTCGGACGATGTGATCATCGACCTTTTGACCGATAGCGGCACCTCGGCGATGAGCGCGGCGCAGTGGGGCGCGGTGATGACCGGGGACGAGAGCTATGCCGGCGCGCCGAGCTTCTACCGCTTCGAGGCGGCGGTGAAGGACCTGATGGACTTCCGGCACATCATTCCCGCCCACCAGGGCCGGGCGGCGGAGCATCTTCTCTTCTCGCTGATCGCCAAGAAGGGCGACCTGATCCCTTCGAACACCCATTTCGACACGACGCGCGGCAATATCGAGGCGATGGGCGCCGAGGCGCTGGATATTCCGATTGCGGAAGGCCGCGTGCCCTCGCTCGACCATCCCTTCAAGGGCAACATGGACCTCGCTGCGCTGGAGCGCGTGCTGCGCGAGAATGGCGGGCAGATCCCGGCGGTGATGATGACCATCACCAACAATGCCGGCGGCGGCCAGCCGGTGAGCCTTGCCAACATCCGCGGCGCGGCGGCGCTGGCCAAGGCGCATGGCAAGCCCTTCTATATCGACGGTTGCCGCTTTGCGGAGAATGCCTGGTTCATCAAGCTGCGCGAGGAAGGCCAGACGGACCGTCCGATCAAGGACATTGTGCGCGACTGCTTTGCGGTGGCCGACGGCATGACGATGAGCGCCAAGAAGGATGCGTTCGCCAACATTGGCGGCTGGCTGGCGCTGAACGACAACGCCCTGGCCGAGCGGGCCCGGACGCTGCTGATCCAGACCGAGGGCTTCCCGACCTATGGCGGCCTGGCGGGCCGCGACCTTGACGCGATTGCGCAGGGCCTGAAGGAAATCATCGACGAGGATTACCTGCGCTACCGTGTACGGAGCAATTCCTACATTGCCGAGCGCCTCGACGCGATGGGGATCCCGGTGGTCAAGCCTGCGGGCGGGCATGCCGTGTTCATCGACGCGCGCGCCTTCCTGCCGCACATTCCGCCGCTGCAATACCCAGGTCAGGCGCTGACCTGCGCGATGTATGAAGCGGGCGGCATCCGCGCCTGCGAGATCGGCACCGTGATGTTCGGCCGCAAGCCGGATGGCACCGAAGCGCCCGGCGCCATGGACCTCGTCCGCCTCGCCATGCCCCGCCGCGTCTACACGCAGAGCCATGCGGACTATGTGGTCGAAGTGCTGGAAGAAGTGGCCGCGTCGAAAGACGCGCTGCGCGGCATGCGCATCGTGAAGGAGCCGCCGATGATGCGCCACTTCACGGCCGAGTTTGCGAAGCTTTAGGTAAAAAATGCCGGGCGCGAGGGCCCGGTATCTTCTGCATTTCATTTGAGTCGGACTAGCGCACCGCAAAGTCCGTCGGCTCGGTACTCTTGCCGTCCTTGCCGGTTTCGCCTTTGGGCTGGCCGTGCTTGTTCGGGCCCATGAAGCCGAAGAGGTGGCCGGCCACTTTCCGGATCTGGATCTCCTCGGAGCCTTCGGTGATGCGGTAGCGGCGGTGGTGGCGGTAGATGTGCTCGAACGGCTTGTGGCGGGAATAGCCGATGCCGCCGTGCACCTGCATCGCGCGGTCGGCCGCTTCGCAGACGAGCCGGTTTGCGTAATAGTTACACATCGAGACCTTGTCGGAGAGGCGGATGGCGACTTCCGGTTTCGACATCTGGTCCATTTCCCAGGCCGTCTTGAAGATCAGCAGGCGGAGCATTTCGGCCTGCGTCGCGAGCTCCACCAGCGGGAACTGGATCGCCTGGTTGGTGGAGAGCGGCTTGCCGAAAGGCTTGCGCTCGTTGGCGTACTTCACGCTCTCGTTGATGCAGTAGATCGCCGCGCCGCAGGAAGAGGCTGCCTGGCGGATGCGGTTCTCATGCACGAAGTGCTGGGCGAGCGCGAGGCCGCCTTCGGGCGGGCCGAACACGGCATCTTCCGGCACCCACACATCCTTGATGGTGAGGCGCGGGTGGTCCGTCGGCATGTTGAAGGTCCACATGTACTCTTCAATGATCACGCCGGGATCGCGCGCCGGGATGATAAGGCAGGTGATGCCCTTGGCGTCGCCGTCCTTGCCGCTCGTGCGGCAGAACAGCATGATGTGGGTCGCGACATGCATGCCGGTGATCCACATCTTCTCGCCATTGATCAGCCAGCCGTCCTTGCCGTCCTTCCTGGTGCGCACGGCGCGGGTTTCCATGTGGGTGGCGTCGGAGCCGTGGTTCGGCTCGGTCAGGCCGAAGCAGGCAATGAACTTGCCGGCTAGCGCCGCCTCGGCGAGATGTTTCTGGTCGGGGCGGGCGAAGTCCCGCAGCATCAGGATCTGCGGGAAGTTGCCGACGACCGAGTGTTCGTTCTGGAGGTCATTGTGGAGGCCGAGGCCCTGCTTGGCGAAATGCTCGCGGATGATCGCCATCCCGAGGTTGGAGCCGTCCTGGCCGCCGAACTCCTTCGGCAGGGCGTAGCGCAGGTGGCCGGCCTTGTCGGCGCGCTTCTTGGCTTCGCGCAGCAGCGCTTCCCATTCCGGGCGCGGCAGGCCTTCATTGTCGAAGTCGGTACGCGCCCATTCGCGGCGATGGTCGAAGAAGCGCTCGTTGTCGTCCTGCGCCTGCAGCGGCTTGATCTCGTCGTCGATGAATTTGTCGAGCACGACCAGATAGTCGGCGATGTCCTTTGGAATATTGAAGTCCATGTTTCTCTCCCATGCGTCGCGGCTTTGGGTGCCACGGCAAGCGGTATGCTGCGCTGCAACATATGGAACGAACCGTTCTCCAATAATTCTGAATTGAGCGCTCTGAACGCTTGACGTATTATTCAGCGTTCTTTACTCATCTGATCAGGCCGAGTGCCTGACCACCGAATGCATCTTCAACCCCGAACGACAAGGCACCCTCCCATGCTCCGTTCTATCCTCGCTGCCGCCGCTTTCGCAGCCATCGCCGCCCCGGCTTTCGCCAGCAACTCCTACACCTTCGAGACCGTGAACCCGGTTTCGGAAAAACGCATCGTCGCTGAAAGCGTCGTCTGGTCCTGCGCAGGCACGACCTGCACCGCCGAACTGGACCGCAAGGCGCCGACCGTGCGCATCTGCAAGAAGATCGCCAAAGAAGTCGGCGAACTCGCCGCCCTTCGCAACACGAAATCCGAGCTGACGGCAGAACAACTCGCCGAGTGCAACGCTTCGGCCAAGAAGTAAACTTCCAGCTCTCTCCAAGCCTCTCCTCGGGCCGCCAAGGTATCGCCTTGGCGGCCTTTTTTGTTGTCGCCGCATTGGTTACGGTGCGCGGGAAAGAGCATTGCCGGACGAACGGCAACGGGGGCTTCAGCCATGATTGCAGACGTCAAACGAACGCCGGATGAGCGGTTCGCCAACCTGCCCGGCTACGCTTTCGCGCCGCACTATGTTGACACCCTGGCCGGCTATGAAGGCCTGCGGGTCCACTACATCGACGAAGGCGCGAAAGACGCCGCCCGGACGTTCCTGTGCCTGCATGGGCAGCCCAGCTGGAGCTATCTTTACCGCAAGATGATCCCGGTTTTTGCGGCCAGCGGGGCACGGGTCGTCGCCCCGGACTGGCTCGGCTTCGGGCGCTCCGACAAGCCGGTGGACGACGCCGTCTACACTTTCAATTTCCATCGCAACATGATGCTGGCCCTGATCCGCCACCTGGATCTGACCAACATCACGCTGGTGGTTCAGGACTGGGGCGGCCTGCTCGGGCTGACCCTGCCGGTGGACATGCCGGAGCGGTTTTCCAGGCTGATCGTGATGAACACCACGCTGGCCGTGGGCGCCTCTCCGGGTCCCGGTTTCGATGCGTGGAAGGCCTTTGCGGCCAGCCAGCCGGACATGGACGTTGCCGCCCTGATGAAGCGGGCGAGCCCGAATCTGTCAGACGCCGAAGCCGCCGCCTACAGTGCGCCGTACCCGGACATTTACTACAAGGCCGGTGTCCGGCGTTTTCCGCAGCTCGTCATGGTCAAGCCCGACATGGAAGGCGCGGACATCTCGCGCCGGGCAGCCGCCTGGTGGCGCACTGACTGGCAGGGAAAATCCTTCATGGCCGTGGGCGCGGCCGATCCGGTGCTCGGACCGCCCGTGATGGAACTCCTCCGGCAACAGATCAGGGGTTGTCCCGAAGCCTTGGTCATTCCGGACGGCGGCCACTTCGTACAGGAATGGGGCGACATCATCGCGCCGGCCGCGTTGAAGGCGTTCGGCGACATATGAGTGCGCAGAAACCCGAAGCCGGATGCGGCGCGGCGATCCGCGATGACACCGGTCGCCTGCTGCTGATTCAGCGTTTGCGCGAACCGGAAGCGGGCGCCTGGGGCCTGCCCGGTGGCAAGATCGATTTCGGCGAACCGGCGATGGTTACCGCCCGCCGCGAGATTGCCGAAGAGCTGGGAATCGAGATTGAGATCCTGGGGCTGGCCTGCATCGCAGAAACGATTGACCAGGGGGACGGCCGGCACTGGATTGCGCCCGTCTATGAAGCCCGCATCACCTCCGGCGAGCCTAAAATCCTGGAGCCAGAGAAGCACGGAGGCTGGGGCTGGTTCGACCCCGGCGCCTTGCCATCGCCGCTGACGACGGCCGCGTTAAGCTATCTGTCCGCGATCGGCACAGAGTGCAGTGCACAATGACGCATCCCTGTATTTGACAACGTCGGACATACGCTTGTCTGCATTTCCGCTGCACAAGTAACGCGGCGATATACTCTCTCCTCAGCGGCACGGATGTTGCAAAATTCGCCCGTCAGGCGCTAATGGCACATGGTCTTGAGGCCGGGGGCGGCCCGACAGAATCGCGACAACGAGGGTGATAATGAGCGACACAGTAGCAATCCTTTCCGAGCTCGGCGTGCGTCCGAAATCGGTGCGCAAGAACTGGAATGAAGCCCGTCTTTACGAGACTGCCGTCGCCGCTGGCGAAGCGCGCGTCGCAAAGGGTGGCGCGCTGGTCGTCGAGACCGGGCAGCACACCGGCCGCTCCGCCAAGGACAAGTTCACGGTGCGCGACGAGCTGACCGAGAACACCGTCTGGTGGGACAACAACGCCCCGATGACGCCCGCGCATTTCGATGCTCTGTGGGCGGACTTCAAAGCGCACATCGCCAATCAGGACATGTATTCCCAGGACCTGTTCGGCGGCGCCGACCTTGACTACCGCGTGCCGGTGACCGTTGTCACCGAATACGCCTGGCACTCACTGTTCATTCGTCACCTGCTGCGTCTTCCGACCGCGGACGAATTGAAATCCTTCCGCACCGATTTCACCATCATCAACTGCCCGAGCTTCCGCGCCGATCCGGCCAAGCACGGCACGCGTTCCGAGACGGTGATTGCCGTCAACTTCTCCAAACGCGTCATCCTCATCGGCGGCACCTCATATGCCGGCGAAACGAAGAAGTCAGTCTTCACGATTCTCAACTACCTGCTGCCCGACCAGGGCGTGATGCCGATGCACTGCTCGGTGAACACGTCCGACAAGGACGATGCGGCGATCTTCTTCGGCCTCTCCGGCACCGGCAAGACGACGCTTTCGGCGGATGCCTCGCGCACGCTGATTGGCGATGACGAGCATGGCTGGTCCGAGAACGGCCTCTTCAACTTCGAAGGCGGCTGCTATGCCAAGATGATCAAGCTGTCGGCCGAAGCCGAGCCTGAAATCTACGCGACCACGAAACAGTGGGGCACCGTGCTCGAGAACGTCGTGATGGATCCCCTCACGCGCGAACTGGACCTCGACTCCGCAGTGCTCGCCGAGAACTCGCGCGGCGCCTATCCGATCGAGGCGATCCCGAATGCGTCGCTCACCGGCCGCTGCGGCCAGCCGAAAAACCTCATCATGCTGACGGCGGACGCCTACGGCATCATGCCGCCGATCGCCAAGCTGACCCCGGCTCAGGCGATGTACCACTTCCTCTCGGGCTACACGGCGCGCGTCGCCGGCACCGAGAAGGGCGTGACCGAGCCTTCGGCCACCTTCTCCACCTGCTTCGGCGGCCCCTTCATGCCGCGCCATCCGTCCGAGTACGGAAATCTGCTGCGCCGCCTGATCGCCAAGTATGATGTCGACTGCTGGCTGGTCTCCACCGGCTGGACGGGCGGCCCGTATGGCCAGGGCAACCGGATGCCGATCAAGGCCACCCGCGCGCTGCTGAACGCGGCGCTCGATGGCTCGCTGAACACGGTCCAGTTCCGCAAGGACGAGACCTTCGGCTTCATGGTTCCGTCCGCCGTTCCGGGCGTCGATTCCAAGATCCTCGACCCGCGCTCGACCTGGGCCGACCCGGCCGCTTATGACGCGCAAGCTGCGAAGCTCGCCGAGATGTTCGTCGAGAACTTCAAAAAGTTCGAAGCCTATGTCGATGACGCGGTGAAGGCCGCTGCACCGAAGGCCAAGATCACCGCCTGATACCGCGGAAGAAACGCCACAACAGAAACCCGCCCGGTTCTGCCGGGCGGGTTTTTTCATGGGAAAGCCTCCCTTGACGTTAAGGGAAGTCTGGCGCGGGCGGGTTGCACTCGTTACGGTGCGCCGCAACTCGACGCCAAACAACTCCGGAGGAAGCCATGCGCGAAGCCGTTATCGTCTCTACTGCCCGTACCGCCCTGACCAAAGCGGGCCGCGGCGCCCTCAATGATACCCACGGGATCACCATGGCCGGCCACGCCATCAAGGGCGCCCTCGAGCGCGCCGGCGTCGAAGCTGCTGCGGTGGAAGACGTGTTCCTCGGATGCGCCGCGCCGGAAGGCGCCACTGGCCACAACGTGGCCCGCAATGCGGCCCTCGCCGCCGGTTGCCCGTCGACCACGTCGGGCGCCACCATCAACCGCTTCTGCTCCTCGGGTCTGCAGGCCATCGCCAACGCGGCGCACACCGTGATCAACGAAGGCGCAGCCGTCACCGTCGGCGGCGGCGTGGAGAGCATCAGCCTCGTCCAGGGCTCCGGCCAGTCCAACCGCCACAAGTATTTCGAGCCGGAGCTTGCCAAGACCTGGCCGGCCATCTGGATGACGATGATCGAGACCGCCGAGATCGTTGCTGACCGCTACAAGGTCAGCCGCGAGTACCAGGACGAGTATTCTGTAGAGAGCCAGCGCCGCACCGCCGAGTTCCAGCAGAAGGGCTACATGGCGCAGGAAATCGTGCCGCTGAAAACCCGCATGAAGCTGATCAACAAGGACACCAAGGAAGAAACCTTCCAGGACGTTGTTGCCGACAAGGACGACTGCAACCGCCCCGGCACGACCTATGAAATGGTCTCCGGTCTCAAGCCGGTCTTCTCGGGCGGCATGGTCGTCAAGGAAGGCAAGTACGTCACCGCCGGCAACGCCTCGCAGCTGTCGGATGGCGCCGCCGCCGTGGTTGTCATGGAAGCCAAGGAAGCTGCCAAGCGCGGACTGAAGCCGCTCGGCCGTTTCGCCGGTTTCAACGTCGCCGGCTGCGACCCCGACGAAATGGGCATCGGCCCCGTCTTCGCCGTGCCGCGCCTGCTTGAGCGCCATGGCCTGAAGGTCAGCGACATCGACCTCTGGGAACTGAACGAAGCCTTCGCTTCGCAGTGCCTCTACTCGCGTGACCGCCTCGGCATTGACCCGGCGAAATACAACGTCAACGGCGGCGCCATCTCGATCGGCCACCCGTTCGGCATGACCGGCGCACGCTGCACCGGCTCCATCCTGCTCGAAGGCCAGCGCAGGAAAGCCAAGTGGGGCGTCGTCACCATGTGCATCGGCGGCGGCATGGGCGCAGCCGGCCTGTTCGAATTCTACAACTGATCGATCATCGCTTGTGCGATTGAGGGAGAGGGCGGCCTGCGGGGCCGCCCTTTTCTTTTGTGCGGCAAGGGCGTGCCTTCATCACGCCGCAGGCGCGTGCAACATGGTGGTATGGTCTCCGGAGCCCTCCCTGCGATGAAACATCTGTTTGCTGCCCTGACTGCCCTCGCCCTGACAGCTGCCTGCAGCAACGCCGCAGATACGCCGGAGGCCGCATCGGCGTTCGCCGCGGAAAATGAACCGGCATCCGCGCCCGAAGCTGAACCGGAAGCCGAAAGCCGCCCCACCGAATATGCCCTGACCGGGCAGAAGCTACCCGCCTTCACGGCGCCGGTGGCGGACGGCGGTACGTTTGATTCCGCTGCCTTGAACCGCTGGACGGTGATCGCCGTGTGGGGCGTCTGGTGCGGCGACTCCCGCACCGATGGCCCCTACACTGCCGCGCTCGACCGGGCCATCGCGCAGGATCCGGATCTCGACTTCATCTCGGTCCACGTGCCCTCGTCACCCGGCAGCGAGAGCCGTGACACGCCCTTCGGAAAATTCGGCTCGCTCGAGGCCTATTTCGAATCTGCCGGCTACACACTACCCGTCGTGCTCGACACGGATGGCAGCGTGCGGGAGGCGCTGAAGATCAACTGGACGCCTTCCTATCTGCTCGTGTCGCCGGACGGCATTGTACGCAGTTTCCGGACGGACCTGTCTGTCGACAAGGACCAGCCCGTGAAGACCTACATCAAGAACGTGGCGGAGACCCGAAAAGCCGTGCGCGACCTGCTCGCCTCGGAACCGGGCGACATCGAGTAAGCACATGCGGATGGGTGTCGTCCTCGGCGCTGCATTGCTGGCGGCCTGCTGCACGCAGGCCCCGCCGGTAGGCGCAGAGCCGGCGGCCAGAACACCAAGCGTCGTCATCACCGCAGGCGGGATTGCCGGCTTCGAGGGGGATGTGCCCTTCACCCTGCCGGCAATCGAGCGGGCCTTTGGCGGGATGGAGGTGGTTGCCGCGCCGAACGCAGACGTGCCCGCTTTCCTGGTCCGCCCACCGGGAGAGGCAACGGCATTGTTCGTCGTGCGTCCGGACTGGACGCGGGGACATATCGGCAGCATCGCCGCCGTCGTGCCCGGCGCCAGCGAAAGCACCGAGTTTCAGGTCGGCGTCTCGAACGCCCGCGACACGCAAGCAATACCGGAACTGGCCTGCACCGTACCGTCTGGCGCCCGGGACGGCGCCCTGGTCTGCGAGGCGTCCCGCGCCGCCGGAGTCCTCCGTTTTTCGTTTCGCGCGGGCAAAGGCGACCCGGTGCTCGACCAGATCGCCTATACTCCACCCCTGTAAGGCGACTGGGCGGTCAGCGGTCCCGTGCCCCCGGAATTCCGCTTCAATGGTTTGAATCTTGGCGCAGGCCGGGCTAACCTGACGCCGAAGTCATATTCGGCCCCATCAGGAAGGCACGCCGCAATGCTGCATCCCTCTACCAAGCGTCTCATCGACAAGTTGAGCGAGATGACGCGCAAGCAGCGGGTCACGTGGACCGAAGGCGAGCATGCCACGGTCGTCCACGACACCGAAGGCTACCGGGTCGTCATCACGCCTGACCCTCACACCGTCCTCCTCACTGATGCGCTGGGCCGCGAGATCGAGACCTGCACGCCGGAAGAATTTGCCGACGATGTCGATTCGCATGGCCGGCCCTATGCCAAGTTCATCGCGGAACTTTACCGAGAGGCAGCCCGGCATGCGCGGGGCACCGAGAAGGCCATCCGCACCCTGCTTGCGGGCCTCGATTCGGCTGAAGCCGAGGCGCCGGCCGCCGCCGTCGCTGCAGCGCCGGTCCTGCAGCTCGTGGATGCACCGGACGCCACCACAGACGAGACGGCGCCGATCGAAAGCGAAACCGAGATCACGGCGGCAGTCGCCACCCTGGCAGACCAGATCAACGGTACGCCGCCAGCCGCCGAAGCGGAAATCGTCGCAGCGCCCGAGCCTGAACCGGAGCCGGCCCCCGAACCCTTTATCGCTGCCTGGGCGCCCGAACCTGTGCCTGAACCTGTGCCGGAACCAGAACCGGAACCGGCTCCACCCCCGGAGCCGGTTTCTGCGCCGATGGCCGAAGCGGCGGTTGAGGCGTCTGCGCCGTCCGTCGAAGTCGCCCCGCTTGCTGAAGAGCCAGGATCGTTCGGCACCTTCGGCGCGTTCGAGCAAACCGCTGTTGAACCAATGGCAGAGCCCGCACCCGAAGCCTTGCCCGCTTTCGAACCGGAACCTGAACCGATGGCCGCCCAAGTTGTGCCGATGGTCGAAGTCGCGCCTGAGCCGATGGTCGCGGAACTCGCACCGGAACCAGAGCCTTCTGCGCCGCCGGCCCCGGAGCCTGCGCCAGCCGTTCCGACCCTCACCCAGCCCATCTCGCTGTCGTCCATCCCGTTCGGGTTTGGTCTCGGCGCCGCCCAGCGTACGGGCGCGCCGTCCCACCCCTCGACCACGCCTCCAGCGCCGGAACCGCAAGTCTCGGCGGATGCACCGAAACGCCTCGTGATCGATGGGACGCTCGACCTTCCGGACATGTCACCAGGAGAGCTTGATGAACTCGCCGCAGCAGACGTTTATCCGCCGCCAGCGCCCCAGAGCGATCCGCTGGAGCTTCCCGGCGAAAACACGCCGCCGGTGCCCGAGCCCGGAAGTACGCGCCGGTTCAATCCCTGGAACTAGCCTGAACTTCAGGCACCTGTGGCCCTGGAAGCATGCTTGCGTTTCTGTCGCAGCCCAACCACTCGCGCGGCAGGCGACCGGCGTTTCCCTTCGCTTTGCGGTATGAGACACCCCCCGCCAGACGAGGCCGCACCGAAGCGCGCTTCCAGCCTGCCGCGCAAAGGTGACCCCATGCCCTCCCAGATTGATCTTCGCCGCCTTGTTGCCAGCGTCAGCCTGATCGCCATCGCGGCCGGCGGCGTGCCCGCTTTCGCCCAGACCGCGGAAGAAGAGGCCACCGCCCGGCTCGGCACGGTCACGGTGACCGCCCAGCGCGTCGAGGAGAACCTTCAGGAAGTGCCGATCTCGATCTCGACCCTGTCGGACGAGAAACTGGATACGCTGAAATCCTCCGGCGCCGATGTGCGATTCCTGTCGGCCCGGGTGCCGAGCGTGATCGCCGAAAGCTCGTTCGGGCGCGCTTTTCCGCGTTTCTACATTCGCGGCATCGGCAACACCGATTTCGATCTAAACGCCTCGCAGCCCGTCAGCCTGGTCTATGATGACGTGCCGTATGAAAGCCCCATCCTGAAAGGCTTTCCGGTGTTCGACCTTGAGCAGATCGAGGTGCTGCGCGGGCCGCAGGGCACGCTGTTCGGCCGCAATACGCCAGGCGGCATCATCAAGTTCGACTCGCGCAAACCGCAGGACGAATTCGAAGCCTATGTCCGCGCCGCATACGGCAACTACAACACGCGCGACCTGGAAGGCGCAGTGAACCTGCCCGTGGTTGAGGACGTGCTCGCGGTGCGGGTCTCCGGCCTCTATCAGGAGCGCGATGGCTATGTCGACAATGGCTTCACCGGCCAAGAGGATCTCTACGAAGGCTTCCAGGAAATTGCCGGACGCGCGCAGTTCCTGCTGACGCCGAAAGGGACCGACTTCTCGGCCCTGCTGAACCTCCATACCCGCTCCAATGACGGCAATGCGCGCCTGTTCCGGGCCAACATCATCGATGTGGGCAACAAGGGTCTGGGCTCCGGCTTCGACCGCGACACGGTCTTCTACGATGGCCAGAACTTCCTGACGCAGGACACGTCCGGCGTGACGCTGCGTCTCGACAAGCCGCTGACGGAAGCGATCACCGCAACGTACGTGTTCGGCTACGAGAATGCCGAGATCGAAAGCCGCGGCGATATTGATGGCGGCTTCGGGGCCGCCTTCCTCGGCGCCGGCAATTTCGGCCCCGGGCTTATCCGGTTCCCTGTGGAGACGAGCGGCGCCGTCGACTCGCTCGACCAGACGACGCACGAAGTGCGCTTCACCTTCGACAATGGCGGGGCGCTGCGCGCGCAGGCCGGCGTGTTCCTGTTCCAGGAAGAAGTGGCGATCACCTCCCGCGCCTTCGCCTCGCTCACGCCCGGCCAGCCCCAGACGACCGTGGCCCAGCGCGAGCTCGACACTGACAGCAAGGCCGTGTTCGCGTCGCTCAGCTATGACCTCACCGAACGCCTCGTGGTGTCCGGCGGCGCGCGCTGGACGGAAGACGAAAAACAATTCCGCGCTGCGGGCGACCAGCGCGAACTCGGCGACGAGCAGGTCAGCTGGGATGTGTCCGCTGCGTACACCGCGACCGACGACATCAACCTCTATGGCCGGATCGCCAAGGGCTTTCGCGGCCCCACGGTCCAGCAGCGGTTCGGCGCGCCGTCGCAGGCCGACAGCGAAACCGTCCTGTCTTACGAAGCCGGCGCCAAGACCGAACTGTTCGATGACCGTGTGCGCGCCAACATCAGCGTCTACGCCTTCGAACTCGAAGGCCAGCAGCTGACCATCGTGGGCGGCCTCACCAACGATGTGTCGCTGTTCAATGCCGACAAGAGCGAAGGCTATGGCTTCGAAGCCGACATCGAAGCGGCGCCCACAAAGAACATCCTGATGACCGCCGGACTTTCCTACAACAAGACCGAGTTCAAGGATGACGTGATCATCGCGCCGGGCTGCGGCGCGCCGTGCACGATCCTCGATCCGGCGGTGTTTGCCGCCGATGGCATCACGCTGCTCGGCTACAACATTTCCGGCAACCCGTTCCCGAATGCGCCGGAGTGGATTGCCAACGTCACGGCGCGCTACGGCGTGCCGGTGCCGGGCGGCGAGATTTACGGGTATACCGATTGGGCCTTCAAGGGCGAAACGAACTTCTTCCTGTATGACAGCATCGAGTTCGGCCAGGAGGGATACTGGGAAGGCGGCCTGAAGGCGGGCTTCAAATCAGATCGCGGCTATGACGCGTCCGTCTTTGTGCGGAACATCCTCGACGAGGAAGCGCTGGAAGGCGGCATCGATTTCAACAACCTGACCGGCTTCGTGAATGAACCGCGCACCTATGGCATCCAGCTGCGCTGGGATTTCTGAGATCAGCTGACCTTTGAGGCAGCCGACGCACAGACGCCGTTGGAGAGGGACAAGGTGCCGGTCATGACGCCGGTATCGCGGTAAAACTCCAAGCGCAGCGCGATGCTGTGCTTTCCGAGATATGACGCGGAATACCCGTCACAGGCATGCGCCAGAATCTGTGCGCGGCGCGCGTTGAAGCTGGCCACTTCCTCCGAGCGCAGTTTCAGGCGCACAAGGCGCTGGTCGCCGGAAATGAAAATAGCGTCGGGGCTGGAGCGAATGTTAAAGCCCGCAATCGCGGCCGCCCTGGACGACTGGCGCTCGACAAATTCGACGCGCTTCTCCGGCTCGGCTTCCTCAAAATTGAAGCCGGCATCGTGTGTGAAATACAGAAACACACTGACAATCGCGATGATGGGGGCAGCGAATTTTTCCATACCGGCTCTCTTACACCATCATGGAAAACAATCGCTCTCGCTCATCGATGAAAATCGACACACCCGCTTAACCGGCGGGCAACACTTCAGACCGGCGAGATGTCCGTCACCTTGTAGGTCTGCGCTTCGCGGTCCGCATGATTGATCGTCACATACTCGCCTTCGCTGAAGTTGTGCGCGCCGAAGCGGAAGATGCCCTCATCATCTCCCTCTGCGTCTTCATCATAATGGAAAAACCAGTTCTGGCCGCGATGCGTCAGCCAGCCATCGGCCTTCTCGGCCGGGTCCGGATGAAACCGGAACACCCGGCAGGCTTTCCGGTGCTTGCGCCAGGCCTCGATGTCGAGCTGTCCCGCATCGTCAAGCGGGGCGATGATCATATAGCCCTGTTCGGGATCTCCGGCGGGCAGACCCGGATTGCGTGCCAGTTGAAGTGTGATACGGCGAAGGGGCATGGTCTGTCTCCGGATGAATTAACGGGCAAGCGCCAGGGCAGGTCCGCTACCCGCTTCGAGCAGCCGCCGGCTGGTGCCGCCAAACAGCCGCTCGCCGAGGCGTGAATGTCCGTAGGCCCCGGCCACGATCAACGACGCGCCGGACCTTTCGGCGAGCGAAAGCAGTGCGCCGGCCACTTCGCCATTGAGACTTTCCAGGCGGGGCGAGACGCCCTTGCGCTGGAGCCAGTCAGCCAGCGAGCCTGGAGCGATGTCCGGGCGGGCACCGTCACGTTCGGCGTCCTTGTGATTCTGCGCGATGATGACGTCTCCGAACGCCGCAATCAGAGAGGCGTGGAACCGCACGGCGCGCGCGGCGCCGTTCGACCCATCCCAACCGATGATCACCGGGCCGGGTTTGAAAGGCTTTTCGCTGGCGAGGACGACCGGCAGGCGCGCATCCATCATGACATGATCGAAAGCAACCGACAGCGCCTCGCCGCTCTTCGCGGCGCTGCGCGGAAAAATGATGGCGTCGGCCAGGGTTGCCGCGCGGGCGGCGGCCGCTTCGGCGGTCGCCACCTGATGCGCGAATGTGGTTTCCAGACCATGGGCGTCCCCGGTCACGGCCTCCCGGAACGCGGCTTCCGCTGCAGCCAACATGTCTTTCTGCATCTGTATGAGACTTGTGGTCGCCGCAGCCGACAGTCCGGCGGCCTCAGGCGTCGAGACGAGCATCAGAGCAGATTGGGGATCCGGCAGCGCACAGAGGCCGATGAGCGGACGATTGAGCTGGCGCGCGATGGCCAGGGCGGACTGGGTGGTCAGGGCATCGGTCTTGGACGATCCCTGGAGCACGGCGACGATCGACACGGCAGGCCTCCTTGCGGCCCGTTTCAGGCCGGTTGCAAGGCCATACCATTCAGCGGCCTGAGCCGTACCTGTGGAAACTACGTAGACGTCCGGGCCGAAGCAATGCGCGCCCGGGCAATGCGGTCGGCCACATAGTTCGTGGGCTGACGGGTTTCAAGCGCTTCGTCCAGCACCTCGCCTAGCGTGACGATCAGGCGGGCCAGCGTGGCCTCCACCCAGTCGCGCGAATAGCTGCCGGATATCTCGGCGGCCACATTGATGATACCTCCGCCGTTGATCACGTAGTCCGGCGCATAGAGAATGCCCTTGCGGCGCAGGAACTCGCCCATTTCGGGCACGACCAGCTGGTTGTTCGCGCCGCCCGCCACACCTTTGACCTTCAGCCGCGCCAATGTTTTCTCGTTGATGATCGCGCCGAGCGCGTTCGGCGAAAAGATGTCCGCGTCCACATCATAGATGTCGTTCGGCGAGACGATCTTGGCGCCGGTTTTCTTCGCCACCGCGTTCAGCGCATCCAGGTCGATGTCCGTGATGACGAGATGGGCGCCCGCCTTCGCGAGGTGCTCGCAGGTATAGCCGCCGACCGAGCCGACGCCTTGCACGGCAATCGTGCGGCCGTTCAGATCGTCCGTTCCGAACAGGCGCCTGGCCACTTCGCGGATCCCGAGATAGACGCCCTTCGCGGTGACCGGGGAGGGGTCCCCGCTCGCCGCGGCGCCCTCATCGAGACCGGCCACAAACCGCGTTTCCTCGCGCACCGTCGCCATGTCGGAGACATCCACGCCAACATCTTCGGCGGTGTAATACCTGCCCTGCAGGCTTTCCACGGCGCGGCCGAAGGCGCGGAAAAGCTCCGGCGATTTGCCTGACTTGGGATCGCCCCAGATCACGGCCTTGCCGCCGCCCAGCGGAATACCCGCCATCGCGTTCTTGTAGCTCATGCCCTGCGAGAGGCGCAGGACATCGGTCAGCATCGCCTCGCCTGTCGGATAGTTCCACATGCGGCAGCCGCCGGCGGCGGGGCCGAGCGCCGTGGAATGCACCGCAATCACGCATTTCAGGCCGGTCGCCGCGTCGTGGAAGGCATGCACGCCCTCATGGGCGTCGAAAGAGGGGTGATCGAACATCGGCGCGACTCGAAAAGGGTTTCAAATGAAACAGTTTGCGCCGCTCTACCCGCCGGGCTGGCGCTGGGTCAACCTGCGCAGGGCCGCTGCCCGGGCGCCGTATTGACACCTTTGCAGGGTTTGCGGCGTAAGGTGCCCGCGCATGCAGCTCCGGTCGGTCATCTACGCGCTGGGAATAATGATCCTGCTGGTCACAGCGGCGATGATCCCGTGTGCGCTGATCGACATCGCGGACGGGAACGGCATGGCGCACGTGTTTCCGGTTGCAGGCGCGATCTCGGCCCTGATCGGCAGCCTCTTCTGGGTCATGGCGCGTAGCGGCGACATGAACATCGGGCAGCGCGAAGCTTTCCTTCTGACCGTCAGCATCTGGGTCGTCATCAACGCGGTCGGTGCGTTGCCGTTCCTGGTGTCGGGCTACTCCGTCACGGACTCCTTCTTTGAAAGCGTCTCCGGCATGACGACGACCGGCGCGACCGTTTTCACCGGGCTCGAAAACATGCCGCGCGGCCTCCTGCTCTGGCGGTCCATCCTGCACTGGATCGGCGGCGTCGGAATCATCGTGACGGCAGTCGCCATCCTGCCGCAGCTGCGCGTCGGCGGCATGCAGCTGTTCAACCTCGAAAGCTCGGACCGGACCGGCAAGTTCCTGCCGAAGGTCAGCGATATTGCGGCGTACATCGGCTTTGCCTATGTCGCCCTGTCGATGCTCTGCGCCCTTCTCTACGGCATGATGGGCATGGACTGGTTCGATGCGATCAACCATTCGATGTCGACACTCGCCGCCGGCGGATTCTCGACCTATGACGCCTCGTTCGCGCAGTTCAACGGTACGCCGGCAATCTATGTCGCGATCGTCTTCATGGCGATTGCCGCCATGCCGTTCAGCCTGTTCGCCATCCTGCTTCTTAAAGGCAATGCTGGCCCTCTGCTGCGCGATCCGCAGCCCCGCCTTTTCCTGGCGCTGGCTTTGATCATTTCACTGATCATCGTCGTCTACCGCGAAACACACCTGGGACTGGAGACCCTCCCTGACCGTTGGGAAGAAGCAACGCACGCCGTGTTCAGTGTCGTCTCCGTGATGACGGGCACCGGCTTTGCGACCAAGCCGTATGACACCTGGGGCGATCCCGTCATTGCGCTCATCCTGTTCGCCACCTTTCTCGGCGGCTGCGCGGGATCGGCCGCCGGCGGCATCAAGATGTTCCGTCTGGAGATCACCGCCAAGGCGATCCGCGCCTGGTCACAGCGCATGGTGCAGCCGCACCGCAAGGCGCCGATCCGCTATGCCGGACGGATCGTCGATGAAGACACGCTGCAGTCGGTGATGGTCTTCCTGTTCCTGTATCTCGTCACCTTCATGGTGTCTGCGGCGCTGCTCTCCTTCAGCGGGCTCGACACGATGTCGGCGATCTCGGCGGCAGCGGCATGTATTTCGAACGTCGGCCCGGGCCTCGGTCCGGTCGTCGGCCCTTCAACGAACTACGGCGTCCTGAATGACTTCGCGACCTGGGTCTGCACCGTGACGATGCTGCTCGGCCGGTTAGAGTTCATGGTCGTCTTCGCGGTGCTGACGCCCCGCTTCTGGCGCGGCTGAGCCGCTACAACCCGGTCGCCTGCCAGACCATCCGGCCTGCAACAAGCACCAGAAGCGCCCCGAACAGCTTGCGCAGATTGTCCGCAGGCAGACGATGCGCCAGCGCCGCGCCAACCGGCGCCATCAGCACGGTGAAGACCGAAATCAGCGCGAAGGCGGGCAGGTTCACGAAGCCAAGCGACAGCGGCGGCAAACCCTCCCGGCCCCAGCCTACGAAGATTGCGGCGATCGCGCCCGGCAGGCCGATCGCAACACCCCAGCCCGCCGCTGTGGCGACCGCGCGGTGGATCGGCATGCCGCAGAGCGTCATCAAGCTCACGCCGAACGTGCCACCGCCAATTCCCATCAGGGCCGATAACGTGCCGACGCCGGTGCCGAGGCCTGCGCGCGCTGCGCCCTTGGGCATTTCTTCGGCCAGACGCCAACTCGGCCGCCCAAAAATCAGTTGCAGGGACAGGAGGACGAGCAGCGTTCCAAACAGGCCAAGCAGCATCTGCTTCGACATCAGTCCAGAGAGACCGATGCCAATCGCCGCGCCCAGCATGATCCACGGCGCCCATGCCCGGATCACGGACCAATCCACCGCTCCGTGGCCCTGGTGGGCCATGACGCTCCGGATGGACGTGAGGATGATGGTGGCGAGAGAGGTCGACACTGCCACGTGCATGGCGGTGTCTCCAAAGCCCATACCGTCGAGCAGGAAAAAGAGTACCGGCACAATCACCGATCCGCCCCCGATCCCGAACAAGCCGGCGACCAGCCCTGCGAACAAGCCGGCTGCCGCAAGTGACAGGATCAACACACCGTATTGGGACAGGAATTCACTCATGAGCCCGCCTTAGCGGCCCGCAGAGGCGCTGTCGATTCCGGCTGCCGGTTAGGCGCTCAGTGATGGTGGTGGTGCGGCTCGGTATTGATCTTGCCGCACTTGCCGCACTTGATGATGACGCCGTGGGCGTCGCGGTGGGACACGTTGATGAGCAGCTTCGTCTTGCAGCCGCCGCACCGATAGGTTTCGTCTCCGCCACCTTCATGCACGGGCGCGCCGGCCTTGTGCTCGATCACGTTGGCGCCTTCGGCCTCCTGAGGCGTGAGGAGGATCATGTCGAACTGGGGCATGGGCGCGGCCTTTCGGGAAAACGGGTTGATCAGCAGCGCCGTGTTTCCACCACCCCGCGCCGTTTTTCAATGCTGCTTCGGGTTTGGGAGACGGGAAGCTACCAGACGCCGGCATTCTTGAGGGCGGCGTCGAGGCTGGGCGGCAGGTCAATTGCTGCCTCGCCGGACTTCAGGTCCCGCGGCGCCTCGCCCGGTTTCAGGTAGCGCCAGCCCTGGAACGGGCGTTTGGGCTGGGCATAGGTGCGCACCAGCTCGGGATCGAACACCAGTTCGCACATTGTCTTGCCGTCCTCGTCCGGCACCGAGCGGATGTCGATGATGCGCTGGCGCACGCGGATCGCGCGTTTGATCACCCAATAGATCGAGCCGCCATCCAGCATCTCTTCGGCGCGTTTCGGCGCCATCCGCGTATGGTGCACGGGATTGGGCAGCTTTTTCATCAAGCGTTTCTGCCAGTCGGCCAAATCATCGACATCGTCTGCGCCGACGCAGAGCTTGACCATGTGAATCGTCATGGACTTGAGTCTAGCGCCCCGGTGACGTGGGTCCAGAGGCCATCTGTAGCGCTTCGTCCCGCCGGGCGTCATACGCCGCCTCGGCGTCCGTGCTGGCGAAGAAGAAGTACACGTCCGTCACTTTGGCTTCGAACCGCCGCTCGATGCGCTTGAAGGCGGCGCGGGCCTCCAGATCGATCGTGAAGCCGGAGACATAGGAAAAGCCCCAGCGCGGCTCGGTTTTCAGCAGGTAGCTTTGCTCGTAGCGGGTGAGCTTGCCGCCCGAGGGCCCGTTCACGGGCTTCGGCAGGGTGTAATCGATCCGCTGGAACCGTTCGCCGACCGGATCGAGCCAGGCCGTCGCCTTGAGGCGTTCGGCTGCCCAGACATCGAATTCGGTGTCGTTGTAGTTCGGCTGGTGGCGGAAATTGATGCGCCAGGCATCCCCGTCCGAGTTCACATCGACCGACGGCCCGAGGCTCTCGCGCAGGTCGTCCGGAAACAGGCGCCCGTCTGGTGCGGGCTCGGCGGCCCAGCTGGCGGCCACCTGGTCAAGCTCCGGATCATTGCCCCGATGCTCCAGCACGACCCAGCGCGCGCCCGGCGGCAGGCGCGGGTCAAACAGGTAGGTGTGGTTCGCGCTGTTCGAGACGAGTTCGACCGTAAAGGCCGCGCGCAGCGTATCCGGCGCTTCGGTGGCCTCGAGGGCGGCATGCATCGGGCCGGAGCCCGTGGCCACGGCAAGCGAAATCAGAAACGCAAACAGCATGACTCTACCCACCTCGACTGGCGCAGTTATTTCGCCGTTGATTGCGGCGGCTATACGGCAAAGAATTCAGCGTGCTGGCCGAAACATTTACGGCAGTTGAACAGACCCCGGGCAAGAACCCGCCGGAACACTGAAATTTTCGTAATGCCGGCCTGTTCGCACACCGGCACCATCAAGTCTGAGCGATGCCGCTCCAATCCTGGAAAAAGACCCACCCGTTCATTGCGCTATGCGCCAGGATCGGTGCCGCGAGGCCGTTGCTCAGGATACGCAGCCAACCAAACAGCAGACCGCCAATGAATACGCTCGTCAGACCCGGCAAATAGTACTGGCTATGGATGCCGGCGAACGCTGCGGACGTGACGGCGATCGCAAGCCACGGATTCCATCCCCGCGCCAGCAAGCAGCCCAGAAGCAAGCCCCGAAAGACCAGCTCCTCGAAAATGGGAGCCATCACCACGGACCACATGAACTCACCCGGCAAATGTGCCGGTGTCAGGGTATAAGTATAGCCTTCGCGCTCGTTCAGAAGCGCCCCTTCAGCATCCAGCGAAGTTGTGAGGTTGACGATCACCTGCCAGGCAAACATGTCAATCAACACGGCTGCCAGGACGGCGCCCAGGATCGGGAGACCCAGGCTGCCGATCGGCAACGCCGCCCGTGTGACGCCCGCTATTCTCAGGTAAGCGACCAGCGCCGCGGTCCCACCAGCCAGCATCATCGCCATATAGAGACCTGAGCGCGGGTGATCCATGTCCCACCATGGCAACCAGAAAGCCTCCGAGGCGGCGTTTGCCGACCCATGAAAGCCAGCGATCTGGCTGCCGATGGCGATCAGGATCTCATAGCCCAGGAGACTCCAGACGGCCGATGAAAGGACCATCAGAGCAAGGCGCCTGCGTTGATCCTCGTCAGCGGCGATCGTTGCCTCCATGAACTCCGTTACCGCTTGAACGCCGTCGGTTTCTGGCTTTCGTCGATGGTCCGGTAACGGTCGCGCAGCTTGGTCTGGCGCGATTCCATCGGCTGGGAATCTCCGTCGATATAGACGGCCGAGGGCGCCGAAGTGACTTCGAGCGGATCGCCGTCCCAGGCCACGACATCGGCCCGCGCGCCGGGCGCCAGCACGCCGAGCCCGGTCATGCCGAAGATCTCGGCTGGCGCGGTCGTCAGGGCGCGCATCGCGTCGTCATAGTCCATGCCGTTGGCGACCGCGTTTCCGGCAACCTGGGTCGCGAGCCGGGCCAGATGGCTGTCATTGTCGAGGTTCACGATCGCCACCGTCACACCGGCCTCGGCCAGCCGCTTCGCGTTCTCGCTGGTCGAGGCCAGCTGCGAGAAACTCGCAGGCAGGTTGGAGAAGGCATCGACGATCACCGGGATATCCAGATCGGCGAGCCGGCCTGCAACCATCCAGCCTTCGTCCGCGCCCACGATGGCCATCCGAAGCGAGGGGTTCTGCTCCTTGAAATCCATGATGGCATCGAGATCGCTGGCCCGGCTGGCCTGGAACAGGATCAGCTGGTCTCCCTTCACGGCCGGCATCAGAGCCTGCGCGTCCATGCGCGTCAGCACATTGCCCTCATTGTGGGTCATGTAGCGCGCCCCGAAGAAACGCACGTCGTCGAAGGCGCCGCGCAAGGCGGCCCAGGCCGCCGGACGCGAGCCGCCGGAAATCGAAGCGCCCCGCTCGCCCAGAACCACGAACGCAAAGACACGTTCCCGGAAAATGCTTCCGGGCAGCCCGCTCGTGTCTGCCAGAAAGCCCTGCCCGCCAAACAGCTTGCTCTCTGCCTGCGGCGCAACGGCGATACGGGTAAACCCGTCGAGGCGGGTAACGGGAATGGACGTGGTGTCGGGATTGAACCCGTCCGCTGCATTCAGCGCGGCCGAAAAGGCAGAGCTTGCAGCACCCGTGTCATTGGCGTCATCGACACCGCTGACTTCCGTCAGACCGGTGCGCGAAAAGGCAGAGATCAGGCCGGGCGTCACCCATTGCGCGCGCACTTCGGTGGCGCCCGCAGGTACACGCGCGGAGGCGGGGCCGACCGAGACGATGCGGCCATTCTCGATCACCACCACGCCGTCCGAGATCGTGCCCTGGCTGGTGCCGGTCCAGACGGTTTCGCCGTAGATCGCGACGGGCTGCGCAAAGGCGAACGGGGAGGCCGCGACCGCCGCGAGACTGATAAGCAGGTGGCGGATCATTTGCGGTCTCCTTCGCCGGGTTGGCCAAGTTCGAAGTCCATGACGGGCTGGAGCGCCGGATCATTCCGGTCAAACATCTGGGCGCCGTCGATGAAGACTTTCTCCGCCCTGGCGTAACTGCTGAACGGGTTGCCGGACCAGATGACCACATCGGCCATCTTGCCGGGCTCGAGGGTGCCGGTCTGGTCCTCGATACCGAGCGACTTCGCCGGGTTCAGCGAAAGCCATTGCCAAGCGACCTCGATCGGCACATCGATCCCGATCCGCTTGCCGTCCGCCCAGGCTTTGGCGGCTTCCTGGTTGAGACGCTGGATGCCGATATCGCTGTCAGAATGCACGATGGCGCAGGCGCCGGCATTGTGGACGAGGGGGATGTTTTCCGGGATGCCGTCATAGGCCTCCATCTTGAAGCCCCACCAATCGGCCCACATCGAAGAGCACGCGCCATACTCGGCAAGCTTGTCGGCAATCTTGTAGCTTTCGACGGCGTGGTGGAAGGCGGCGACCTTGTAGCCAAACTCGTTCGAGATATCGAGGATCTGCGCCATCTCGTCAGCGCGGTAGCAGTGCATGTGTACGAGAATGTCGCCGCTGAGCACCCCGGCCAGCGTTTCGAGTTCCAGGTCGCGCTTTGGCGGCTCGCCGCCGGACCCTGACTTGTCCAGCTGTTTCTTGTAGGCGGCCGCCTGGATCCACGCGTCGCGGTAGCCGGCGACATTGCCCATCCGCGAATACGGCGCGCCGCCCGGCGTCGAGCCCCGGCCATAGCCGTAGACGCGCTTGGGGTTTTCGCCGCACGCCATCTTCAGCGTGTAGGGCGCGCCGGGAAACTTCATCGCCTGCACGGTGCGCGCCGGCACGTTCTTGAGCGTGACCCCGCGCCCACCAAACAGGTTGGCGCTGCCTGGAAGGATCTGCAGCGAGGTGATGCCGCCGGCGAGCGCGCGGGTGAACCCGGGATCCTGCGGCCAGACGGAATGCTCTACCCAGACTTCCGCCGTCACCGGCCCGGAAATCTCGTTGCCATCGCCATGCGCATCCACACCCGGCGACGGGTAGGCGCCAAGGTGGCTGTGATTGTCGATAATCCCGGGCGTGACCCACTTGCCGCGCGCATCGAGGGTGACCGCGCCTTCCGGCGCCGTAAGGTCCGCGCCGACCGCCTTGATCTTGCCGCCTTCTATGAGGACCGAACCGTTCTCGATTCGCGCCCCCGCACCGTCGAGCACGGTCGCATTGGCGATCAGCAGCGTCTGCGAGGGATAGGGCTTGTAGGTCGACGGAAAGGGATTGGCGAGCGTGGACGTGCCCGCATCCTCGTTGTCCCGGCTGCCCGGCGCTTCACAGGCGGCCAGCGCAAGCGCCGCAGCCGCCACCAGACACAGTTTTCCGAATTGCATCACAGCCCCGCATGTCGTTCCAACGGTTCATGTGTGCGGCGTTTTGCGGGAATGGCAAGACGGCAAGCGCCCTCTGCGAGGATCAGCTGTGAGTCCCGAAACGAATGTTGCCGAAAGGTCGCGGCCGGGGCGCTTTCTAGTCAGTGAAGACGCGCTTTTCCCGGCCGAAGACGCGCGTCATCAGCCAGTTCGGCGCCATCTTTTCGAACCTGGGATAGCGCCTCAGCACGCCCTCCACCCAGCGGCGGCCCCAGACGGCGTTGCGGCCGAGGAGAACCGCGCCCACCACCGCCATTGGCAGGCCGACCGGCAGGTTAGGCGTGGCAAAGCCCACCGGCACCGACAGCACGATCAGGCCCAGTCCCGCGAGCGCCATGGCTTGGCGCGCAGCCACGTTCACACCCTGCCGCGGGACGTTGATCGTCATCGGCGGGGCGTAGGTGGGTTGGGGCGGCAGAGCCGCAGGATGGGATTCGGTGGACATGGTCTGGATCTGGGCTGCAGGATTCATGCAACAACGTTTACTGCCCACCTGTGTCGAAAGTCTGGCAACACCGTTGCCCGATTGCTACACCGAATAGGATTTTGGGTTGCGTGGCTGCAGAGGCTGGAATTGACGGAATGAAGCTCCAGTCCATCCAGGCCCTGCGCGGCATCGCGGCACTGCTGGTGGTCATTTACCACGCGCGGGCGCTGGAGATTGCCGGCATCGCGCGTGGCGGAAGCTCTGAACCTGCTTTGATCGGCGGACTGTTCGCCAGCGGGTTTGCAGGGGTCGACTTGTTTTTCGTCGTCTCCGGCTTCGTGATGGTTTGGGTTACGCGGGACGTGCTGCCGGGCCGGACAACGAGCGCCGACTTCCTCTTCGCGCGGGTCACGCGCATCTACCCGGTCTGGTGGGCAGCGGCTACGCTGGGCCTGATTTACATGGTCCTCAGCGGGGGCGTCGTACTGTTCGATTCCAGCGGCGCAGCATTCACCCCGGACACGCCTGAATACCAGTACCTGTGGAAGTCCTACCTTCTTATTCCTCAGGCGGAGTTTCCGGTACTCTTGATCGGCTGGACCCTGATCCATGAAGTCTACTTCTACCTCGTCTTTGCGCTCCTACTGTTCCTGCCGCGCGGTGCTCTGCCCTACGCGCTGCTGATTTGGGGTATCGCTATTGTCGGCGCCTCGCTGGCGGGACTACCCGCGCCGATCGCGAAGGATCTGCTCACGCTCGCGGTGCACCCCATGACGATGGAGTTCATCTTCGGCGCGATCGTCGGGCTGGTCGTGACCAGCAGGTTGTTCTGGCGCCCGGGCATCGTCCTGATGGTTGCGACGCTCTGGCTCATTGCCGCGCTCGGACTGCAGGGAGAACCAACGCCCTACACCTTGCAGTGGGGCCGGGTTCTGGAGATCGGCCTGCCCTGCGCGCTCCTGATCTACGCCGTGGCCGCCCTCGATGTGCAGGGCCGCCTGGCATGGCTGGTCCCGGCTTTGGTCGGGGCCGTTCTCTCGATATTCGTGTTCCAGCTGTTTGAACTTGTCCCCGCCTCGCCGCTGGACTTGCGTCAGGGCGCTGTGATCCTTTCGACCCTGGTGGGTGCGATCGGCATTCTGGTCACGCTCTGGATCGGCTGGCTGCTCGGTCAGGCGCGCCCAGTGTGGCTCCTCCAGGCAGCGCCCCTATGGCGGTGGCTTCTCGGCGCAACTACACGGGCCGGCGACTGGTCCTATTCCATTTACCTGTTTCATCTCTTCGCCCTCGGCATCATCCAGCGGCTGATGCTGCGGATTGAAGAGGAGGGCAACCTGGCCTCCTACCTGCGTCTCGGCACGACCGGAATCGTCGATAACCTCGTCTTCCTGATCGGCGGCATGGTGGCGGCGCTTCTGGCGGGCTGGCTCGGCTACGTCACGATCGAGCGGCCGTCTGTATTTGTGTTCAATACGCTCCGGCGGAAACTGTTCCGCCGGAGCGTTTGAACGCGGTTATTCTGCAGCGATCTGTTCCGGCAACGGTGCGGTCCACTTCAGCACAGGCTTGCGCGCGGCCCGCGTCTCGTCGAGCCGCCTGGCCGGCGCAAGGTAAGGCGCGCCTTTCAGCGTCTCGTCCCCTTGCGCCGCGCGGCGTGCGATGGACTCCAGCGCATCGCAGAACCGGTCAAGCTCGGCCTTGGACTCTGTCTCCGTCGGCTCGATCAGCATCGCGCCGTGGACGACGAGCGGGAAATACATCGTCATCGGATGATAGCCCTCGTCGATCAGCGCCTTGGCGATGTCGATGGTCTCGATCCCGTCGGCCGTGAACGCATCCGAGAACAGCGCCTCGTGCATGCAGAAGCCGTCAAAGGCCGGTGTCATCACATGCTTGAGGCGCGCCTGGACATAGTTCGCGTTGAGCACGGCGTCCTCGGCGACCTGCTTGAGGCCGTCCGCGCCATGGCTCAGCATGTATGTCAGCGCCCGGACGAACATGCCCATCTGGCCGTGGAACGCCACCATCCGGCCAAAGCTCTCGCTGGCCTCGCCGTCCACATGCTCCACAAGCCGGAAGAGGCCGTCCTCATCCTTGGTCACGAAAGGCACCGGCGCATAGGGCGCGAGGGCCTGCGAAAATACGGTCGGGCCGGAGCCGGGACCGCCGCCGCCGTGCGGCGTGGAGAAGGTCTTGTGCAGGTTGATGTGCATCGCATCGACGCCGAGATCGCCCGGACGCACCCGGCCGACGATGGCATTGAAGTTCGCGCCGTCGCAATAGAAATAGCCGCCCGCCGTGTGGATCAGGTCGGCGATATTCTTGATGTCGGTCTCGAACAGGCCGCAGGTGTTCGGGTTGGTCAGCATGATTCCGGCGATATCATCGGTGCGGGCCAGCTTGGACTTCAGGTCTTCCATGTCGACCCGGCCGCGCTTGTCAGCCTTGATCTCGTCCACGATGAACCCGCACTGCACCGCCGTCGCCGGGTTTGTTCCGTGGGCGGATTCCGGCACCAGCACGCGCTTGCGCGTGTCGCCCTCGCCGCGCGCGATCAGCGCCTGGCGGATCGCCAGCATGCCGCACAGCTCGCCATGCGCACCTGCCTTCGGGCTCATCGCCACCGACGGCATGCCCGTCAGCGTCTTCAGCCAGGTCGCCAGCTCATCGATCAGCTCCAGCGCGCCCTGAACGGTGGCCTGCGGCTGCAGCGGATGGATATCCGCAAAGCCCGGCAGGCGCGCCATCTTCTCGTTGAGGCGCGGATTGTGCTTCATCGTGCACGAGCCCAGCGGGAAGAGGCCGAGATCGATCGCGTAGTTCTTCTGCGACAGGCGCATGTAGTGGCGCACGGCCTGCGGCTCGGAAAGACCGGCAAGACCGGTGTCCACTTTCCGCTTCACGCCGCCGAGCCGGTTCTTCGTGCCCTTCGGCTTCGGCAGGTCCACACCGGTTGTCTCGGGCGTGCCTATCTCGAACAGGAGATCCTCACGCTGAAGAAGTCCGCGCGAGCCGGACACGGTTTCGAAGGTGGCGCCCGAGGCAGAGGCCGGTGCGGTGGGGCGCCCCTGAGTATTCATGCCCATCAGATGATCTCCTTCAGCGCCGCCGCGTAGGCAGCAATATCTTCCGTCGTCGTGCATTCCGTCGCGGCGACGAGAATGACATCCCCGAGATGATCCTTGGGGAACAGGCGCGAGGCCCGCACGCCGCCGACAACGCCCGCTTCGTCCAGCATCGCCAGCACGGCTTCGGCATCGACCGGTGTGCGGATCGCGAACTCGTTGAAGAAGCGCGGCGTCAGCACCTCGACTCCCTTGAGCGCGCCGAGCGTATCGGCCAGTTCGCACGCAGCCTCATGGTTCAACTCGGCGAGTTGCTTCAGGCCTTTACCGCCCAGCAAAGTCATGTGCGAGGTGAAGGCCAGCGCGCAGAGGCCGGAATTGGTGCAGATGTTCGAGGTCGCCTTGTCGCGGCGGATATGCTGCTCGCGCGTCGACAGCGTCAGCACAAATCCGCGCTTGCCATCGGCGTCCACCGTTTCACCGCACAAGCGACCCGGCATCTGGCGCACGAGTTTTTCCTTGCATGCAAAAAGGCCCACATACGGTCCGCCAAAGTTCAGCCCATTGCCGATCGACTGGCCTTCGCCCGCCGCAATGTCGGCCCCCATCTCGCCGGGCGGCGTCACCAGACCCAGGCTCACGGCTTCCGTAAACACCGAAACCAGCAGCGCGCCCTTGTCGTGCGCGCTTTTCGCAACGCTCGTAAGGTCGGTCACCGTGCCGAACACGTTCGGGCTCTGGCCGATCACGCAGGCGGTTTCTCCGTCCACGGATTTTGCCAGCTCTCCTTCGCCGTCGATGGCGACCGGCAGCTGCACGACCGTCAGGCCCTGCGCCTCGCACAGCAGGCGCGTCGCCGCCGCATAGTGCGGATGCAGGCCGCCCGAGAGGATGACCTTCTTCCGCTTGGTCACGCGCGCCGCCATCACGGCGGCCTCGGCGCAGGCGGTCGAGCCGTCATACATCGAGGCGTTGGCGACATCCATCGCGGTCAGCGCCGCCACCTGCGTCTGGAACTCAAAGAGCGTCTGCAGCGTGCCTTGCGCAATTTCAGGCTGGTACGGCGTGTAGGTCGTCAGGAATTCCGAGCGCTGGATGATCATGTCCACTGTCGCCGGCACGTGGTGCTTGTAGGCGCCCGCGCCGACAAAAAACGGGCCCGAAGAGGCCGAGCGGTTCTTCGCCGCCAGCTTCGTCATGTGCCGCTCCACGGCGAGCTCGCCCTGATGGTCCGGCAGGCCGGCAATCTTGGCTTTCAGGCGCGCGGCCTTGGGAACATCCGTATAGAAATCATCGGCGGATTTGGCGCCGATCGTGGCGAGCATGCTCGCGCGGTCTTCGGGGGTCAGCGGGAGGTAACGCATCGGATCTCAGAGCCCTTCGCAGAAGGCGGCATAGGCCGCTTCGTCCATCAGGCCCGACAACTCGCCTGCATCGGTCAGCCTCACGCGCACGAACCAGGCATCGCCCTGGGCCGCTTCGTTCACCTTCTCGGGCGCCTCCGTCAGCGCGGTGTTGACCTCCAGCACCGAGCCCGACACCGGCGCATAGACATCGGAGGCCGCCTTGACACTCTCGACCACCGCAAAATCATCGCCGCGCGCAAACTTCGCGCCCGTTTCGGGGAGCTCGACATAGACGACATCGCCGAGCTGTCCGGCCGCGTAATTCGTGATGCCGACGGTGCCGGTGTCGCCGTCAACGCGGATCCATTCATGGTCCTTGGTATAGTAAGTGGTCATCAGGGTTCTCCTTGAACGGATTAACGTTTGTAACGTGCGGGAATGAAAGGCAGGCTGGCGATCTCGGCTGGGCGGGCCTTGCCGCGCACCATCAGGTCAATCTTCGTGCCGGGCGCGGCATGGGCGGCGGCCACATAGCCCATCGTTACCGGCGCATCGATGCTGGGCCCGAAGCCGCCGGACGTGACCACCCCCACCGCTTCGCCGCCCACGAAAATCTCTGTGCCCTCGCGCGCCGGGGCACGCTCCAGCGGCCGGATGCCGACACGTTTGCGCGCCGGGCCGTCCTTCAGCTCACGGAGGATACGCGCCGCGCCGGGGAAATCACCCGCCTCGCGGCGGCGCTTCTGGATCACCCAGGCAAGATCCGCCTCGACCGGCGAGATCTCCGGCGCAAGATCGTGCCCATAGAGGCAGAGCCCGGCCTCAAGGCGCAGCGAATCCCGCGCGCCAAGACCAATCGGCCGCACGCAGGGATCATCCAGCAGGAGGCCGGCGAGTTCCGTTCCGGCTGCCGCGCGGCCCCAGACTTCAAACCCGTCCTCGCCCGTATAGCCGCAGCGCGATACCACGAACGTCTCGCCGTTCAGCTCCAGCCGCCGGCATTCCATGAACTTGAGGCCCGCACATTCCGGAAAATAGGCCGACAGCACCTTCTCCGCCTTCGGCCCCTGCAGCGCGACCAGCACGCCGTCATCGGCGCGCGTCAGCACGGCCTTACCCGTAAGCGCCGTCTCGAAGATGCCCCAGTCCTGATCCTTCATCGCGCCATTGACGACGATATAGAGCTCGCCCTGGCGATCTTCCTCATACGGACGGGTGATGATCAGGTCGTCGAGGATCCCGCCCTCGGCGTTCAGCAGCACGGTGAGCCGCGCCTGCCCAGGCTTCAGCCCCTTGATGTCGGACGGCACCAGCGTCTCGATCAGCGCCGCGATCTCCTCATGCGCCGCCGGGTCGCGCCGCATGCCGGAGGCGAGCGTCAGGAAACTCGGCCCCATATGGCTCACATCGAACAGCCCAGCATCGCTACGCGTCCAGATGTGTTCCTCCTTTACGCCCTCAGGAAACTGCACGGGCATTTCATAGCCGGCAAACGGCACGAGCTTCGCGCCATACAGCACATGCAGAGGATGAAGCGCGGTGCGCCGCAGGGTTTCCGTGTTCGTATCCGCCATGGCGCCATCCCGATAAGCAAACGACTGCAGCCAAGCTGCACGTTCGTCGCCCCCGCTGTCCTTGGCGCCTGAGAGATTCCGCCGGTCATCGACCGGGCTTGCTCCTTCGGCGAGGCCCTCTAGAGGCCTCTTTCCAGCGTGTTGATTCTCTTCCGGCCCTTTTGCCTGAGCGATTCCGGGGCGGTTGCGCCTTCGGCGGCGGCTACCGAATGCCGCTCTCTCCCGGAAGAGAATTCATGACTGCCAGCTATCCCGGATTCTCGGGGGCCGCAAGGGCGCGGCGGGTCAAACTTCTTTGAACGCCTCGGCTGCATAAGACGTGAGCGTTGCCATCGCAGCGCGCCACGGGAACGGGCCATAGCTAACCCGGCGCACGCCAGCCGCCGCCAGCGCGCCGAACCCGCCCGCCTCCGGCCCAGCCATCACGTTGACGGGCAACGGGCTCGCCGCGCAGACCTGCCGGATCGAGGCGAGATCTCGCAGTCCTGGCAAGAAGAAGCTGTTCGCCCCGGCCGCAGCATAGGCCTGGCCGCGGGCGATCACGTCATCGAGACACGCCGCATGGTCCGCCGGTTTTGCAAGCAGGCAGACGTCCGTGCGGGCATTGATCCAGAACCCCGGCAACACGCTGTCCGCTGCCACCCGCGCCGCCCTCAGGCGCGCCGCCGCGTCTGCCAGCGGCCGCAGCCCTTCGCCATCGCCGGCCGGATAGCCATCTTCCAGGTTCATGCCCACCGCGCCCGTGGCCACCAGCCGCCGAACGGTCTCCGCCACGCCTTCCGGCGTTGCCGCATACCCTGCCTCGAAATCGACCGACACCGGCAGGTCGACCGATGCCGCAATCCGCGCCGCATGCGCCAGCACCACATCCTGGGGCACCGTCTCGCCATCCCCGAACCCCAGCGCTCCGCCGACCGAGGCGCTCCCGGTCGCCAGCGCCGCCGCGCCTGCCGCCGCCACCGTGCGCGCCGAGCCCGGATCCCAGATGTTCACCAGCACCAACGGCGTCCCGCCCGCGTGCAGCTGGCTGAACCGTTTCAGTTTGTCTGCCTGTGTGGCCATGGTGCGCGCCTTCGTTGCGGTGCCTGCATCCTATATCGCGAGCGGCCCCGCGACCCGAATCTTGCGCATCACATCCCCGCCGGCTTCGTCCCTCCAAACCAGCTCTGCACCACGCCCCAGGCGCTGCGCGACCCCGCCAGCGCCTTCTCCGTCGCGCGGGTGGCGTGCGTCGTCAGCCCGCCGACGCGCTTCAGCAGATCGCCGATCACCGAGCCTGATTCCTGCTTCACTTCCCGCAGAGCCTCTGCCGATATCGCCCTCGCCTGCCCGGCCGACCAGCCCTTGAAGCTGCGACAGCGGCGCTTGGCGAGATAGCCGAGCTTTAGCGTCATCATCGCATTGATGCCGCCGTCCATCACCGGCCCGGCGATCAGCCCGCCCATCCGGCCCAGCAGCCCGCCGATCACATCCCCGGTAATCTCGCTGACATCCTCCAGCGCCCGTGAGGCCACCACGATGGCAGCCACGTCCCGCAGGATGCGCAGGCTGCCCATCAGGTGCGGCCGGCCGAAATAGGTGCGCGATACGCGCGCCACGAGGTTCGCGTTGCGCCACAGCACGATGAACGCATCCAGCGTGCCATTCATCGACACCGCCGTCGCGACGCCCACGCCGACCGCCTCGGCATGAATGATCGCCTCGGCCCGCTTGTCGAGCGGGGCCAGAAGCGACTCGATGGTGGCGCGCTCGAACACTTCGAGCTCCAGCGACAGGGCCAGCGCCTCTGCTGCCGACGCCTTGCCCGCCCGCGCCAGCAGGCCGCGGGCCTTGGCGATGCCCTGCTCGATGGCCGGGCGCTCGCCTTGCGTCAGCGGATTGGCCTGCAGCATCTGCAGGTAGCGGATGTCATACCGGATGCGCGCCGCCAGCGCTTCCGGCTGCGGCGCCTTCGCATCAATGAGGATGGTGGGGGGCTTTGCCGCCACCGGCATCGACAGGAACGCCGCGAGCGGGCGCCCCACCAGCACCGCCAGCAACCCAGCCAGCACGGCGACATAGACGTAGCCCAGCACCGGATGCACATCGTCAAACAGCCGGTAGAACAGGAAGCCCTGCCCGATCACCACGAGGAACGCGACCACGATCAGCGCCGACACCGACCACTTCACCACCCGCCAACCCTGCGCCCATTGCGCGGCGAGCTCCCACTGCGCCGTGTCCTTCACCGGCGCAGCCGGCTCCGCAATCGCCTTGGCCATGGCACATCTCCTTTAAGTGTGGGTCGTCCACCCCTCCTCAGGTGGGAACATGGCGGCGCCGAGGCAACAGGCGAACTGGCGCCCTGCATTGGATCGAAACCGGCCGGGCGTGTTGAATGAACCCAGGACCTGCCCAAGCGACCTGGCCCACTTGCTCCCGGCACACGAGGTTCGGGGCGCGGCGCCAGCTAAGCGCTCTCGACGGAACCATCTTTCAGCGTGACACGTCTTGTACAGCGCGCGGCGACCTGCTCGTCGTGTGTGCAGATGAGGAATGTCGCCTTATCCTCCCGGTTCACTTCGCGCATCAGGTCGAGGACTTGCCCGGCCGCAACCCGGTCAAGGCTTCCCGTCGGTTCGTCGGCAAGTATCAGTTCGGGTTTGTTCATCAGTGCACGCGCAATCGCGACGCGCTGCTTCTGCCCGCCCGAAAGCCGGGTTGCCGGAAAATCCATCCGGTCAGCCAGGCCAACCCGCGCGAGAAGGTCGCGCGCTCTTCGGCGCATGGCGGGGCTGATGGCGCCTGCGGGCGCGGCGGCCGGGAAGGCCACATTCTCGGTGGCTGTGAAATCGGGCAGCAGGTGGTGGAACTGGAAAATGAAACCGAGCCGCCGGTTGCGAAACTGCGCCCGCTCCAGATCGGGCAGTCCTTCCACGCGTTGGCCCGCGATAGAAAGTGTCCCCGCGGTCGGCTTGAGCAGAAGCCCAACGATGGACAGCAACGTCGACTTTCCCGATCCGGAAGCGCCCAGCAGGGCGGCCAGTTCGCCGTGCTCCAGGGTGAGGTCGACGCCCTTCAGCACTTCGGTGAGTTCGTCGCCATTGCGAAACGTCATCCCGATCCCGCGCGCCTCGAGAAGCGTGCTCATTGCTGGATGGCCTCCAGCGGGTCCAGCCGTGCGGCCGACCCGGCCGGGATGACCGAAGCCAGGACGGCGCCAATCGTCGTGAGCAGGAAGACCGCGACGTATCCGCCTTCGCGCGGCGCAATCGGAAGCGCCATGGTTCCATCCGGCTTGGTCAGCGTCTCCAGCCAGGAGCAGAGGGCAAACCCGCTGGCACAGCCGATGCCGGCGCCCACCATGCCGATCAGCAAACCCTGCAGCACGAACACGGCAGCGATGAACGAGCCGGATACGCCGAACGCGCGCATGATCCCGACCTCCCCGCGCCGGCGATTGGCAGACAGGCTGAGGGCGCTGGCAATACCGATCAGGACCGATATCAACGAGAAGGCCTGGATCAGCGTGCCGGTCTGCGACTGCGCATCGAGCGCGCCTTCGAGACTTGCGTTTTTCTGCTGCCAGGATGTTGCGCGAAGGCCTGTTGCCTCATGCAGGAAGGCCGCAACTTCCCGGGCGCCGCCAGGCTCGTAGAGCTTGACCTCGATGTTCGTGATCCCCTCCGGCAGCAGGAAGAGAGGGCGTGCGGTCTGGAGGGAGAGATAGGCAACCCGCTCATCAAGGCTTTGCAGGCCCGTCTGGAAAACACCGCGGACGATCAACAGCCTGTCGATGCCGCGATCGGTCCTCAGGAGCACCGGCTGGCCCGCAGCAAGGCCAAGGTTCTCTGCCAGCCTCGAACCGATCAGGATGCCATCCGCACCGAGGCTGGCATCACCGCTGATGATCTCTGTACTGATCGATGAGATCGTATCGATATTGGCTGGGTCGAGCGCGGTGACGGCAACCGGCGATACCGCCTCGCCTTTCACAAGGAATGCACTTCCGGAAATCTGCGGACTGATGGCCGACACAGCCGGATGACTGCGCAACAGGGAGACCGTCGATGTCCAGTCACGAATTTGCCGGCGCTGAAACGTCGAGATGATCGCCACCGGCGCCGACGCGGCATCCGGACTCGGCAGGACGCGTGCAATCCGGGTTTCCGGCTCGAGGGATATGTGGGCGCTGTTGGCCGTTACGTCATCGGTCAGACGGGTGGCCAGCCCCCCGATCAGCGCCGTGATGAAAACAAACGCCATGACCCCAAGCGAGACGCCCGATATCAGCAGTGCCGTCTGGGCGGGATTGGAAAACAGGTAGCGGCGGGCGACCGTGAAGGCGAACATGGGCTCAAGGTCCCTGCGTCGGCGCCGGCGGCAATACGCGCTCACGCACCCGCGCAGACGGGCTGGTTTCGGCCGGCGTGAGGACTACCCGGTCCTCGCCGGTCAGGCCGCTTTCGACGATTGCATCCAGCGACGGCCAATCCGCAATCTGGACAGCGCGGACCTGGACGCGTCCCTCCCGGTCTACCACGTAGACTTTCGGCTGCGTCGCCGCATCGAGGACGGCCTCACGCGGCACAGAGATTGCGGCCTCCAGGACCTCGACGACGATCGTGATATCCACGGACCGGCCCAGGGGGATGTCCAGCGCTTCGTTGGGGACAAACTTGACGAGACGTCCGCCGGTGGCCGCGTCCACGCGCGGCGAAATTTCGAGGAGCCGCGCTCCGAAGATTCGGTCCGATCCCGACAGGGCGGCGCGTGCGGACATGCCGGGCTGCAGGACATCGGCATAAGCTTCATCGACATCCGCCTGAAGTTCGATGCGTCCTACCGAGCCCAGCTGGAAGAGGGTCGCCTCCGCCGAAATGACCTGTCCATTGTCAATCGGCCGTACAAGGACGATCCCCGCCATCGGTGCCCGGATTGTGAACTCATTGTTGCGGGCGGCGATGGACGCCCTTTCGGCCGTCGCGGCTTCGAGGTCCGCCTCGGCCACCTGAAGGACGGCGCGCGCCTCATCGAGCGCCGCTTGCGAAGCTACCCCCCGTTCCGTGAGCGTGCGGGTCCGGTTGAAGACCAGCTTCGCCCGGTTCACTTCCGCCTTCGCTGCTCGTTCGCGCGCGATGAAGGCCTCTGCCTCGGCCCGCTCGGACGAGGAGCGGATGGTCGCAAGCGCGTCGCCTGCCTCCACGCGGTCTCCATCGTCGCGGAATACATCGACAACCTGCCCGGGGTTTGGTGACCTTACATCAACGAGATTCTCCGGGCGGACACGGCCCACAACGGAAAGTGTCTTCTCGAGCAAGCGGGGCTCCACCTGCAGGACGGACACGTCCGGCGGTCGCGTGAACCACCAGGCCGCCAGACCGGCAACCGCCGCGACAATGATCGCGCCCGCGAGCAGGCGTTGCCGCCGCGTCTTCACCGCGGGCGCATCGCTCGCCGGTTCAGGAGGGCCGGGCGCTGGCAGCACGACCGGCTTTTCGGAGCCCGCTTCGTCCGTCATGGGAGGCGACTTGCAGAACGCTGGCGCATTTGGACATGGCCCCGGCAGGAAAGTTCGGCGCAGCGAACGCTGCGCCCAGCGCGGCGGCGCTGCACGCGAGCTTTAGCACTCATTCTCCGATCCAATAGGACTCTTCGCTTGGTGCGCGAACCCAAGGCCGGTGCCGCTCCGCCCGTAGCGCCCGCGAACCCGCCGGGCGAGCGCTCTCTCTAGGTAAATTCCGCAAGCTGCTCGAGCGGCTGTACCCAGCTGTATCAGATCCACAGGATACAACATTGGCGTCAGGGCCACATGACCCGATCCACGATTTTCCAGGCAGAGTCGCTGCGCGACTCCTTAGGCGGATAGACCTCGGACCTGTTCCGGGGGAAATCCGCCATCCCGAAAAACGGTGTCCGTGCGCCCGGATTTCGGCCTGCGGTTCGTGATGTGACTTGATACTCCCCCAGTTCAGCGCACGAGCCGCAGTTCGATCCGCTTCAGTTCCCGCAGCAAGGCGAGATGGTTCATGCGCATCCAGAACCAGATTTTCAGCAGGCCGACGGCGATCATCGCAAACAGGAAAATCGCCAGCCAGAACAGCATCATCCGCGGCTCGGTCGCGCCATACATCTGGAAGCCTGCCCAGACGGCGATTGCGAAGAATGCAAAGCTCAGCACGAAGGCAAAGCCGGTCCAGAATTTCATTGGCCCAGAAAAGGTCGAGCCGAGCTGGCCGAAAAGGCTTTCGCCCTCTTCGAGATTGCGCAGGAAAGCTTCGTCTTCCGCCGACAAGCTTTCTTTCAGCCGGGTTTCAAAATTGGTCATGTCAGGTCTCCTTCCAGAAGGTCCTTCAGGTGTTGGCGCGCATGAAAGAGGCGCGATTTTGCCGTGCCCACGGGAACGCCCGTGGCAGCGGCGGTTTCGGCAAGGGTCAGCCCCTCGCTGAAATACAGAATGGCGGCGATCCGGTGCTCGGCGCTCAGCTGGCCGAGCGCGGCCAGTAGCTCGTGGCGCAGCGGCGCCCGTGCGGCCTCGGACGGCTCCGGCGCAGCCTCTGCCGGCGCAAACCGGGCCCGCCGCGCGCTCAGCCCCCGGATGCGGTCGGCGCATTTGCGGCTCAGTATCCCGTACGCCCAGGCCGGAAACATTTCGGGTTCAGACAGGCGCACCCAGCCCCGGCAGATACCGCCCCAGGCCTCCTGCACCGCCTCGCGCGCCTCCTCGCCTTCCCCCAGCATCCGCCGCGCCGCGCGCAGGAGGCGCGGCTGCCACCGGGCCGCGAGCCGCTCCGCCGCCCGCGCATCCCCCGCCCGCACCAGCGTCACCAGCAGCGCGTCATAAACCCGGTCCGTTTCACTGAGAGCCATCGGCGCGCCTCATCTTTCAGAGGGATAGTCGCGCCGGAAAGCTAAAAGGTTCAACCGCGAAAGCAAAACCGCTTTGCGTTCCGCATTTCGGATAAAGGCAGCAGGCAGGAATCCGGCGCCCCGTTCAAGACACCGAATTCGTCAGGCCTCACCGCTGGCTCAGGCCGCCGCAGCCGCCGGGGTTTTCTGGTTGATGAACAGGTCGCGGATGAAGGTGCGCCCGGCCAGAAGGAAGAACAGGCCCGCGACGGCGAACAGACAGGTTGCGGCGACGCTCGCCCATTGCACGCCGTAAGCTCGGGCATCGCGGCAAGCTTCGATCAGGGCCGGCGACAGGGAGGCGTCGGTAACGCTGCATGTCGCGCTGATCTGACCCGCGACCGGGCTTGCGGCAATCCAGTTCGTCGTGACAGCGTCGGCGACGAGGCCGAGCGCCGGCGGGCCGATGCCGTATCCGATCAGGTTGACGACGAAAAGAAGGATCGCGATCGATGTGGCGCGAACGCGCAGGCTGACCACGGCCTGCGCAATGTTGTACTGCGCGCCCAGATAAAAATACTGCAGTACGCTGGCGACCATCAGCAGGATGAGCATCACAGTACTGTCGCCCACCAGGAACGCAGCGGCGTAGAGCGGCGCGCACACGAGGAAGGCAAGACCCGGGACCCAGGTCGCCGCAGTCGCAGACTTCCTGGACGCCTGCTGGGTAAGGTATCCGCCCAGGAAAGCGCCCAGAGTTCCGGCAAGGCCCACAGGAGCCATGAACATCAGCGCGGTCTGGGAGGGCGTGAAGCCGTGTGAGAAAACGACGTGCTGCGGCTGCAGGCCGACAAGAGCGTATCCTGCGAAGGCGGCGAGCGTGGCACCGGCCGTCATCACCCAGAAGGTGCGTTTGGAGAAGATCTCCTTGAGCGCGTCGGGGAAGCTGACGCGCTCCACTTTGGGGGTACCCGGAGGATCGGAATAGCCTCTCGGCGGCTCCTTGACCGTCAGCAGGAAGATGATGCCGACGAGAATGCCGGGCGCGCCGACAAAGATGAAGGCTTCGCGCCAGGTGAAGACTTCAAGGATGAAACCGCCAAACACCTGCGCCAGAACGCCGCCTGCAGTGACGCCCATGGCGTAAATCCCCAGCGCCGTGGGGCGCGCCGAGGGGGCATAATAGTCGCTGATCATGGAGTTGGCTGGCGGCGTGCAGCCCGCCTCACCAATGCCGACGAGCATTCGGGCCAACAGAAGGGTCACGAACCCGACCGTAAAGCCGCACAGCACCGTTGCCAGTGACCAGAGGATCACGCAGACCCCGATAATCAGCTTACGGCTGACTTTTTCGGAGAGGTTGGCGATGGGAATGCCCAGAATGGTATAGAACAGCGCAAACCCGATTCCGGAAAGCAGGCCGAACTCGAACTGCGAAAGCTGGAATTCGTTGATGATCGGCACACCCACAACGCTGATCAGGATGCGGTCGATGAAATTGAACGTGTAGACGAGGGTCAGCGATCCCAGCACGTAAGTCCGGTAACTGAAACTGCCATAACTCGAGCCTTCAAGGTTCATCACCTCGCCATCGGGGCGCGCTGTATCAACAGTTTTGTAGCTCATTCTTTTCGACCCCAGAGGTGTTGCCATCGAAATGTCCGGACACGGAGTGCCATGCGCGCCCCTTCGCCAGAAGTGAACGAGACAAAGCGGCGTTCACGAAAACCCAGATACCAGCCATCAGGACCAGCATCCGGAAACTGTGCTTGGAACAATGATCTTTTTGTCTGGCGGCACGTTCGATGACGGCGAAATAAAGAACAGTACAAAAAAAGTTTGGCGCCGATAGGGCCGGGCTATCGGAACAGATGCAGCCAGCAGCCGACATCCGGCTGAATACAGCCTCAGCCCTACATCCGCTCCGGCACGGTGATGCCCAAGAGGTCCAGCCCTGTCTCCAGCTGGTGGCGTACGGCGTCGGCCAGGGCGAGGCGGCTCGCGCGTTTGGCGGCGTCCGGCTCGGAGGCAATCGGCAGCGCGCCGTAGAAGGCGCTGAAAGCCTGCGCGAGGCTGTAGAGGTGTTCGCACAGGATATGCGGCATGCGTTTTTCGCGCGAGCCGAGGAGCGCGGCGCCGAAGCCGTCGAGCTGCAGCACCAGCGCGCGTTCGGTCTCTTCGTGTACGGCCACGGCGCCGGGCAGATGCCCCGCGTCCGCCGCTTTCCGCAACACGGATTTCACCCGAACGGCCGCATACAGAAGGTATGGGCCCGTCTTGCCTTCGAAGCTCGTGAACCGGTCGAGATCGAATACATAGTTCGTCATCCGCGTGTTCATCAGGTCGGAGAAACGCAGCGCCGCCACGGCGACCTGCCGGGCCACCGCGAGGCGCTCGTCCTCGCCCATGTCCTCCGGCAGCTTGCCCGCCGCGGCGATCTTCTTCGTCGCCTCGTCCAGCGCCATCGCGTTGAGGTCCGCCAGCCGCAGCACGCCGCCTTCGCGCGTCTTGAACGGCTTGCCGTCCGGGCCGTTGACCGTGCCGAAGCCGATATGTTCGAGCCGTGATTCCTCGATCAGGCCGAGCAGCCCGGCGGCGCGGTAGACCTGTTCGAAGTGCAGCGCCTGGCGCTGGTCGACCACGTAGAGCATCCGCTCCGGCGCCGGCGTCAGCGTCTCCATCCGGTCCTGGATCGTGGCGAGGTCCGTCGTGTGATAGCCTGTGCCGCCGCGGCTGTTGACCAGCATTACCGGCGGCATTTCCTTCTTGTCGCTTTCCTTCGCCACGTGGACGATCCACGCCCCGTCGCTCTGCTTGGCGAGGCCTGCCGCCTTGAACCGCTCGACCAGGCCCGGGATCAGGTGATCGACATCGCTCTCGCCCTTCCAGAGGTCGAACGAGACATTCAGGAAGCCGTAATCGATCTTCAGCGCTTCCACCGACACATCGATGAAATGCCTCAGCAGCGCGCGGTATCCCGCGCGGCCGGCCTGCATCTCGGCAACCGCCTTCTGCGAGCGCTCGTTGCGCGCCTCGTCCGCCTTCGCCTTGATGGAGGCCTGCGGATAGAGGCGGCCGAGATCCTCGATCGTGACCGGGGACTCTTTTGGATACGGCCCGGTGAACGCGGCGTCGAAATAGACCAGCCCCGGCTGCTCGCCCTCAAGCTCGGTGACGAGGTGGCCCATCTGCAGGCCCCAGTCGCCGAGGTGCACGTCCGAGATCACCGTATCGCCGAGGAAGCGCAGCAGCCGCTGCAGCGTATCGCCGATCACCGCCGAGCGCAGGTGGCCGACATGCATGGGCTTGGCGACGTTCGCGCCGCCGAAATCGATCACGGTGGCCTGCCGGTCCGGCGCGAGCTCGCCGCCCGCCATCGCGTCGCAGCGCACACCCTCGGCCCGCGCCGACAGCGCCGCGTCCGAGACCCGCAGATTGATGAAGCCTGGGCCCGCCACGTCCGCCGAAAGCACGAGGGGATGTGCTTTCAGCGCCTCGGCAATCCCTGTCGCGATCTCGCGCGGGTTCCGGCCCGCAGCCTTCGCCGCCGCCATCGCGCCGTTGCACTGGAAATCCGCGAGTTCAGGCTTGTCGCTGCGGCGCACCTCGCCGTGCCGCGCCTCAAGGCCCACGGCTTCGAACGCGGCGCCCGCGGCGGCCGACAATTCCTTCGCCAGGCTCACCATGGGTCTAGTTGCCTGCGTCCAGGCGGAAGCGGTTGCCCGCGCGGTTGAATTCGAGCTGCTCGGCCGTCAGGTCAAACCCGACCACGATCTCGAAGTTGACGCCCGAGATCGATTCGTCGGCCCGGGGAATCGTGATCCGGTTCACCAGCTCGGTCTTGCCGGCCACGGTACCCCGGCCAAACTCGGCCTCGGTGGTGAAGTATTCCTTCGCCAGCACCTTGCCGTTGCGACGGGTCACCGCGACGAAATACGGATAGTTGGCCGAATTGCCGGCCGCCTGCGGGCCCTTGCCGAAGGCAAAGTCGATCTCGACCTCGGCGACCAGCGGCTGCTGGCCGGTATACCGGCAGAACAGCCGCACATCGGTGATCTCGCCGGTAAAGGCGATGTCGGAATAGAGCTTGCCGCCGGCATCGGCGAATTTCACGTACCGTGAGGCGTCATACAGCGAGCCGATCACCGGGCACGGGCCCGAGTTCGGCGTCGAATCGAGCGACTGGGCCAGACGGTTGGTGGAGCCACAGCCGGCAAGCAGGGCGGCCAGGACGAGAGGGGCAATTTTCAGCATGCGTCTGCGTGTCCGTATTGGCCTTATGAAAGGCGTGGCCATCTGATAGCTTGCCCGTGTTAAAGGCCAACGCGCCCGCACGCAACTTGTCAGGCGCAGGAGAATTCAGTCCCCAATGACCCCCAAACGCCCCCTCACCCTCCGCCTCGCGGCCCCCCGGGGCTTCTGCGCGGGCGTCGACCGCGCCATCCAGATCGTCGAGGAATCCCTGCAGAAATGGGGCGCCCCGGTCTATGTACGCCACGAGATCGTGCACAACCGCCACGTGGTGGAGCGCCTGGAGGCCCTTGGCGCCGTCTTCGTCGAGGAGCTGGACGAGTGCCCGGATGACCGCCCGGTCATCTTCTCGGCCCACGGCGTGCCCAAATCGGTGCCCGCCGAGGCGAGCCGGCGCAACATGATCTACCTCGACGCCACCTGCCCCCTCGTCTCCAAGGTCCATATCGAGGCCGAGCGCCACTTCCAGAACCAGCGCGAGATCGTCCTCATCGGCCATGCCGGCCACCCCGAAGTGATCGGCACGATGGGCCAGCTGCCGGAAGGCTCGGTCACCCTGATCGAGACCGTGGAGGACGTGGCCACCTTCGCCCCGAAAAGCCCCGGCAACCTCGCCTTCCTGACGCAGACCACGCTTAGCGTGGACGACACCGCCGAGATCGTCGCCGCCCTGCAGGCGCGCTTCCCCGGCATCTCGACGCCGCACAAGGAAGACATCTGCTACGCCACCACCAACCGCCAGGAAGCCGTCAAGGTTCTCGCGCCGGGCGCGGGGCTCGTGCTGGTGATCGGTGCACGGACGAGTTCGAACTCCGTCCGCCTCGTCGAGGTCGCCCTGCGCGCCGGCGCGGCGGACGCGCGGCTGATCGCCAGCGCCGACGACATCGACTGGACTTGGTTCGACGGCGTCTCCACGCTCGGCCTCACCGCCGGCGCCAGCGCCCCCGAAGACCTCGTCCAGGGCGTCATCGACGCCTGCCGCGCCCGCTTCGACGTGACCATGGAAACCGTGAAGACGGCGGACGAAACCGTGACGTTCAAACTGCCGCGGGTGCTGGCGGGGTAGTTTGCAGCTTCCTTCGACCACCGGGCGCTAACCTTTGCCTGCGCCTGTCTGCGCCGCTATCTCCTCGCTCTCGCGCGCGGCCTCTTGCTGCCGCCGCTGCGCGTGCGGGTGCCCGCCCCGGGCCATTGATCCGGCCTCGATCCCGGCGCCGGCTTGCGCCCCCCCCCCGGCCTACGTAACTTCCCTGATCCTGCGGCGGTGAAACGCGCGCATACTGCTGCCCGACAGGGAGGGCACGCGCGTGACCGGGGACCCAACATTGCCGGCGCCCTTGCGCCTGCCGCAGATCAACGCCGTGCCGCTGACCGCGCCGCTCGAATGGCTGGCGGCGGGCTGGCGTGATTTCTGCGCCGCGCCGGGCGTGTCGCTCGCCTACGGCCTCGTGCTAGCCGCGATCAGCGCCGGCATCTTCTGGGCGCTTTATTCCACCGGATCGGCCAGCTGGTTCTTCGTGCTGCTCGGCGGGTTCCTGATCCTCGGCCCGGTGCTCGGCATGGGCCTTTACGCCGCCGCCCGCGCCCTCGCGGAGGGCCGCCGCCCGGGCCTCTGGGAGGTCATCTGGGTGCGCGACGCCGCCCGCCGGGACGGGCTGCTGCTCGGCCTGCTGCTCGTCTTCCTCTATTTCCTGTGGACCCGCATCGCGCAGGTGATCTACGCGCTGTCGACCTGGCAGGTGCACAAGACGCGCAGCGATTTCCTTGCCTTCGTCGTGCTGGAGCCGGCCGGGCAGATGATGATCCTCACCGGCCTCGTCACCGGCGGGTTCGTTGCCTTCTGCAACTATTCCCTCGCCTCGGTCGCCGCGCCGATGCTGCTCGACCGGCGCTATGACGTGTTCATGGCCATGGCCACCAGCGTGCGCGCCGTGAACCGCAATTTCTATCCGATGCTGCTCTGGGCCTTCCTGATCGTGGGGCTGACGGTGATCGGCATCAGCCTGGCCTTCATCGGCCTCGCGGTCGTCTTCCCGGTGATCGGCATGGCCAGCTGGCATGCGTACCGCGCCCTGACGCGCGAGGCCTGAGGCGGACTCGGTCGCCGCGGCGCGCCGTGCTAATCTCCCCCCGCGGCAGGAGGAGGCCGCTTCGCATGCTGACCCACGCCAAGGCCATCACTTTCGTGCTGACGCCCGACCACAAACGCGCCGCCGCCTGGTACCGTGACGTGCTGGGGCTGACGCATGTGTCGACGGACGATTTTGCCGCCGTGTTCGATCTGGCGGGCACGACGCTGCGCCTGACGACCGTGCCCGGCTTCACCGCCGGCGCGCATACCGTGATCGGCTGGGCCGTGCCGGACATTCGCGCTTCGATGGCGCCCCTCAAGGCGAAGGGCGTGGAGTTCCTCGTCTATCCGGGCTTCGGCCAGGACGCGGACGGCGTCTGGTCTGCCCCCGGCGGCGGCGCGAAGGTCTGCTGGTTCAATGATCCGGACGGCAACAACCTCAGCCTCACCGAGATGCCCTGACCCGTTTATCGCGCGCCCGGCATCTGCCATAAGGCGCGCAATGACCGTTCACATCGCCGCCTTCTACAAGTTCTTCCGCTTCCCGGATTACGCGGAGCGCCGCCAGGCCCTCGCGCAGCGCTTCTGCGGCCTCGGCATCAAAGGCACGCTGCTGCTGGCCGAGGAGGGCGTGAACGGGACGGTTGCGGGCAACCCGGAGGCCATCGACGCCGCCCTCGCCGAGCTGCGCGCCCTGCCCGGCGCCGAAGGCATCGACGCGAAGTTTTCCGAAGCGGCCGACATGCCCTTCGCCCGCCTGAAGGTGCGCCTGAAGCGCGAGATCGTCACAATGGGCGTGCCCGGCACCGATCCCAGCAGCCTCGTCGGCACCTATGTGAAGCCGCAGGACTGGAACGCGCTGATCACCGATCCGGACACGGTGCTGATCGATACCCGCAACGATTACGAAACCGCCCTCGGCACGTTCGAAGGCGCGATTGATCCGCAGACGGAAAGCTTCCGCGACTTCCCCGCCTGGTTCCGGGACTTCCGCGCCCGGCTGGACGCCGAGGGCCGCAAACCCAAGATCGCCATGTTCTGCACCGGCGGCATCCGCTGCGAAAAAGCCACCAGCTTCGTCAAGGCCGAAGGTATCGACGACGTCTTCCACCTTGAGGGCGGCATCCTCAAATACCTCGAGACCGTGCCCGAGCCGGAAACGAAATGGCGCGGCGAATGCTATGTCTTTGACGAGCGCGTCTCGGTCCGCCACGATCTCATGCCCGGAGACCACGTCCTCTGCCACGCCTGCGGCCGCCCCGTCGCGCCCGAAGGCCGTCAGCACAAGGACTATGTCGAAGGCATCTCCTGTGCGGCCTGCATCGGCGAGATGACGGACGACCAGCGCGCCCGCTTCGCCGAACGCCAGCGCCAGATCGACCTCGCCAAGGCGCGCGGCGAAAAGCACATGGCGCCCGCGCCCCGCGATCCGTGACGATCCTCTATTCCTTCCGCCGCTGCCCCTATGCCATGCGCGCCCGGATGGCCCTCGCCGCCTCGGGACTTCCCGTGCGCGTCCGCGAAGTCCTCCTGCGCAACAAGCCGCCAGAAATGCTCGCCGCCAGCCCGAAGGGCACCGTCCCTGTCCTTGTACGGACGGATGGCACGGTCCTCGACGAAAGCCTCGACATCATGCACTGGGCCCTCTCGCAGAATGATCCGGAAGGCTGGCTGCGCGCCGACCCGGCCGAAACCGCCCGCCTGATCGCGCAGAATGACGGCCCCTTCAAGCACGCGCTCGACCGCTACAAGTATGCGGGTCGCCACAAGACCGACGGCGCCGCGCACCGCGACGCCGCGATGGAAATCCTTGCCGATCTCGCCGCCCGCCTTGAGGCAAACGGCGGCCAGCTCCTCGGCCCCGCGCCCACGCTCGCCGACATCGCCCTCTTTCCGTTCGTCCGCCAGTTCGCCGCCACGGATGAGGACTTCTGGGCAAGCCGCGCTCCCGCCAGCGTACAGGGCTGGCTCGCCGGACACATTGCGAGCCCGCGCTTCGCGGCGATCATGACGAAGTTTCCGCGGTGGCAAACCGGCGCCGAGGAGCCGCTGCTCACTGCGCGCTGATCGCCGCGCGCACGTCTTCCAGCGGAAACAGCGGACCGGGATCAAGATTGCGCCGGAGGGGCACGCCGCCGCAATCGGGCTGCATCCGGTCGTCCAGCGCCGCATGCGTGACCAGTGCGTCCGGCGGGAGGCTGTAGCGCGCCGCGATGTCCGCGACGAGCGCGCTCAAGGCCGCGATCTGCGCTTCTGGAAACGGCTCGATCCCGTCGCCCCGGTTGACCAGTTCGATGCCGATCGACCGCCGGTTCACCTGCGCCATGATCCCGCCGAAGCTGACATGGCCGGCCGTGCGCAGTTCCGGCCGCTGCTGCGCGATGTCGCCGTCGCGGCCGATCGCATAGTGGATGCTCTTGCCGCCTTCGCCGAGGAACCAGTCGCGCCAGAATACGGCGCTGCCGTTCGCTGGCGTGAAGTAGATCGCGCCGTCCCGGCAGGTCGGCCCGCCGATGGAATGCACCACGATCAGGTCGATTTCCTCTGCCGAACGCGCCTCGCCGCCATGCGGAAAATCCTCCGTAAGCCGGTCGATCACGAGGCTGGCCGCCGGGCCGGGCTGGTCAACGGTCTCCGGCGGGTTTGCCGGCAAGTCTGGCCCCGGCACCTGCCCCACCACCGGCCCCGGCTCGGGGACGGGCGCAGGCACCGCCGTGCAGGCGGACACCATCAGCGCCGCCGCGCCGCACACGAGCCAAACGAGATTCATACGCGCCCTCACGCTGGCCGAGACGCCGTCATGGCGCGCGATTCCGGCAATTTGATGCCGCGCGGCCTGGCGGCCCCGGCCCGGCTTTTGCCCCTTGCAAAATCCGGCACCGCGCGTAAAAGCGCGGCTTCCCGGCCCCGGGCGCCTCGCGGCACCTGCGGCAAGAGATGGCATCGGAGTGTGGCTCAGCCTGGTAGAGCACTAGCTTCGGGAGCTAGGGGTCGGAGGTTCGAATCCTCTCACTCCGACCATCTTTTCTGATCCCGGCAGCCGTTCTGCGTTTACCTGGAAAACCGGTATCCGTGGATCGTCATGTCGATGGTCTCGCCCGGCGGCAGCGGCTGCCAGGTTCCGCACCATCCCGGCGCACGGCAGCGCCAGAGCTCGGTCAGCGGAAACATTGGAATGGAATCCGGCGGAAAGCGCAGGTCCGGCGGCGCGCCCTCCTGCTGGGCCCATTGGGCGACCGTCTTGCGCCGCACGACAAGCTTGTCGCTCCACCCGTCGGTCAGGCTGCGGACCGACATGGTCACCCGGCCGGGCCGGCGCTCGATGGTCCAGCGCACGCGGTGGCCGGCAAGATCCTTGTCGACCGACCGCATGCGAAAGCCGCCTGCGCCATTGTGCAGATTGTATTCGAGGCGCCCGTCCATGTACTCGAAGTCGAACTCGTGCCCGCCTTCCCGGCTCCCCTCGGAATAGATCCACAGCGGCGCATACACGACGCCCGGCCAGACCTCGGAAATCGTGGCTTCCACCACGTACTTGCCCTGCGTCTTGCGCAGGCGGCGTTCGCCCTCCCACTTGATGGCGGAGCCCCAGGTCTCCGTCAGCCGCTGCACGACCGATCCATCCGGCTGCGGCTCGACGGCGGCGAACCGGAACTCGAACCCGTCAGGAAACTTTGCCGGCTGGTGGCCCTCGATCGGATGATAGACCTGGTCGTAGTTCCTGAATTCCACCGGTGCCGTCGGAAACGTTGTCAGCGCGATTTGCCCGACGCCCCCGGCGCAGCCAGACAGGAATGCGGCGAAGGACAGCACCGCCGCCAGCCGGCAGCGCTTGGCGCCATGTTCTCGCATCCAGTTCAGTGATCCGGCCACGCGAATTGCCCTTTTCTGCGATCTCAGCGCGATGCCCTCCAGGTCACCAGCTTGAGCCCGGACCAGACCGCATCGATGGCGCAGACCTTCACATCAACAAACCCCATCGGCAAGGCAATCCGGCGGATTCCGCCCTCAGTAATATCCGAAGCAATCCTCGCCGCCTTCTTGGGCCCGCCATCCAGGCCGTGTCCGTAGGCGCGAGAATCGGCCTCAGCCCTTCAGCGCCGTGCGGACCGCCTCAAGGGCGTCGTCCGCCTTGTCGATCTCGCTGCCGCCGGCCTGCGCCATGTCCGGCCGGCCGCCGCCGCCCGAGCCGCCCATGGCGGCCGCCGCGACCTTGACGAGGTCGACGGCGGAATGCGTGCCCACCAGATCCTTGGTGACGCCGACCGCGATGCCCGCCTTGCCGCCCTCGATACCGACGAACACGACGACGCCCGAGCCGATGCTGGCTTTCGCCTCCTCGACCAGCGGGCGCAGGTCCTTGCTGCCCACGCCGTCGGCAATCCGCGCGATCAGGTTGACGCCGTTGATGACTTCCGGACCCGAGGCCCCGCCGCCGCCGCCCATCGCGAGCTTGCGCTTGGCGTCGTTGAGTTCCCGCTCCAGCGACTTGCGCTCATCGGTCAGCGCCGCCACGCGGCGCGGCAGATCCTTCAGCGGAACCTTCAGGCTTTTCGCGACATCCGCGGCAATCTGCGCGCGGCCTTTGAGATAGCTCAGCGCCTCGGCGCCGGTGGCCGCCTCGATGCGGCGAACGCCGGCGGCAACGCCGCCTTCCGACAGGATGGCGAACACGGCGATATCCCCCGTACGGGTCACGTGGGTGCCGCCGCACAGCTCGACGGAGTAGGACCGCCCGCCATCGCCCGGCTCACCCATCGACAGTACACGGACTTCCTCGCCATACTTCTCGCCGAACAGGGCCAGCGCGCCAGCCTCGATCGCCTTCTCGGGGCTCGTCACCTTGATGCCGGTGTCGATGTTTGCGCGGATCTGCGCGTTGACTTCATCCTCGACCGCTTCGATCTCGGCCGGCGTCATCGGCGCGCCGTGCGAGAAGTCGAACCGGAACCGGTCGGCTTCGACGAGCGAGCCTTTCTGCGTGACATGCGCGCCGAGCACCTTGCGCAGCGCGGCATGCATCAGGTGGGTCGCCGAATGGTTTGCCATGACCTGCTTGCGGCGCACGGCATCGACTTTCAGCTGCGCCTTCGCGCCGAGCTTCACGTTCCCGGACACCAGTTCGCCGATATGCACATGCACATCCCCGGCGCGCTTCTGCACGTCGCGCACGATGAAACGCGCGCCGCCCTCGAAGACGATCTCGCCATGATCACCCGCCTGGCCGCCGGATTCGGCGTAGAAGGGCGTCGTGTCGAACACCAGTTCCGCTTCGCCGGCCGACATGTCCTGCGCGAGCAAGCCGCCGGCGGCGATCGCCACCAGTTTGCCGTCGCCGGAGGTGGCGCCGTAGCCTGCAAATTTCGTCGGGCCGGTCTTGGCGCGGGCCTCGAACCAGATTTCCTCGGTCGCGCGGTCACCGGACGTGAAGCCTGCGGCGCGGCTGGCGCCGCGCTGGACATCGAGCGCGGCTTCGAAGCCTGCCACGTCCACTTCAAGGCCGCGTCCGCGCAGGATGTCCTGCGTCAGGTCGAGCGGAAAGCCGTAAGTGTCCGACAGTTTGAACGCCACATCGCCCGGCAGCGCGGCGCCGGGCTTCAGCTCGGCGAGCGCCTTGTCGAGCAGCGACAGGCCGTTGCCGAGCGTGCGCTGGAAGCGGGCCTCCTCCTGCTCGATGGCCGCTTCGATGGCGACCTGCGCGCGGCCAAGTTCCGGATAGGCCTTGCCCATCTCGGCGACCAGCGCGGGCACCAGCTTGTGCATCAGCGGCTCGCGCGCGCCCAGCATGTGGCCATGGCGCATCGCGCGCCGCATGATCCGGCGCAGCACATAGCCGCGCCCCTCGTTCGACGGCAGCACGCCGTCCGCCACGAGGAATGCCGAGGTGCGCAGGTGGTCCGCGATGACGCGGAACGAGGCTGCCTTGTCGCCGGCCGATTTCTGACCGTAAACATCTTCTTCCGCATTGATCAGCGTACGGAACAGGTCGATATCATAGTTGTTGTGCTTGCCCTGCAGCACGGCCGCAATCCGCTCGAGGCCCATGCCGGTATCGATCGAGGGCTTGGGCAGGCTGGTGCGCTTGCCGCCTTCGTGCTGCTCGAACTGCATGAACACGAGGTTCCAGACCTCGATGAAGCGGTCACCGTCCTGATCGGCGCTGCCCGGCGGGCCGCCGGCCACCTTGTCGCCATGGTCGAAGAAGATTTCCGAACAGGGGCCGCACGGGCCGGTATCGCCCATCGACCAGAAATTGTCGCTCGTCGCGATCCGGATGATCCGCGAATCGTCAAAGCCGGCGACCTTCTTCCAGATCGAGGCGGCTTCCTCGTCCTCGGCATAGACGGTGACCAGCAGGCGTTTCGGGTCGAGCCCGTAATCCTTGGTGATCAGCTCCCAGGCGAGGCGGATCGCGTCGTCCTTGAAGTAGTCGCCGAAGGAAAAATTCCCCAGCATTTCGAAGAAGGTGTGGTGGCGCGCGGTGTAGCCGACATTGTCGAGGTCATTGTGCTTGCCGCCGGCACGCACGCATTTCTGCGACGTCGTGGCGCGTGGCGCAAACGGGGCTTCCACGCCGGTGAAGATGTTCTTGAACGGCACCATGCCTGCGTTGACGAACAGCAGGGTCGGGTCGTTCTGCGGCACCAGCGGCGCCGATGGCCGGCGGGCATGGCCGTTCTTCTCAAAAAAGCTGAGGAACGTCTCCCGGATCTCGTTAACGCCTTGCATCTTTTGCTTCTGTTCCTTGCCAATCACCAAACGTTCCGGCGCCCGCCTTAGCCGAGGCGCGCGCTGGATTACAGAGGCGATATAAAGGCCCCTTTGCAGCACGCCAAGACAAGGCGCGCCACAAAGGGGACTTCTTCCAGTCCGGAGATCGGTAGACCGGAAGCTTGCCACACCGGTCCAGCGCGGATTTACCGCGCAGACCGTGGAGGCTCGCGGTTTCCCATGTTGCAAATGGAAAACCGCAATTTCATGTCCCTGCCAGACCCGCCGGGATCAACCTTCGGCGGCGTCCGGCGCTCCGTCCTCGTCCTCGGCGTTCATGCCGGCGGCGAGCAGTTCATCGGCGAGCAGGCCCGCATTGCGGCGGATTGCATCCTCGATCTCGTTGGCAACCGGGATGTTGTCCTTCAGGAACTGGCGGGCCTTTTCACGGCCCTGCCCGATCCGTTCGCCATTGTAGGAGTACCAGGACCCCGACTTCTCGACGACGTTCGCCTTGACGCCGAGATCGACGAGTTCACCGGTCTTGGAGATGCCTTCTCCATAAAGAATATCGAACTCGACCTGGCGGAACGGCGGGGCGACCTTGTTCTTGACGACCTTGACGCGCGTCTGGTTGCCGATCACGTCCTCACGTTCCTTGATCTGGCCGATACGGCGGATATCGAGGCGGACAGAGGCGTAGAATTTCAAGGCGTTGCCGCCGGTCGTCGTCTCGGGGTTGCCGAACATCACGCCGATCTTCATGCGGATCTGGTTGATGAAGATCACCATGCATTTCGACTTGGAGATCGAGCCCGTCAGCTTGCGCAGGGCCTGGCTCATCAGGCGCGCCTGGGCGCCGGGGAGCTGGTCGCCCATCTCGCCTTCGAGTTCGGCGCGCGGCGTCAGGGCCGCCACCGAGTCGATCACCAGCAGGTCCACCGCGCCGGAGCGCACCAGCGTATCGGCAATCTCGAGCGCCTGTTCGCCCGAATCGGGCTGCGAGATCAGAAGGTCGTCGAGATCGACACCCAGCTTGCCGGCATAGACCGGATCGAGCGCATGCTCGGCGTCAATGAAGGCGCAGACGCCGCCATTCTTCTGGGCTTCGGCGACGCAATGCAGCGCCAGCGTCGTCTTGCCCGAGCTTTCCGGCCCGAAAATCTCGATGATCCGGCCTTTCGGAAGCCCGCCGATGCCCAGCGCGATGTCGAGGCCGAGCGAGCCGGTCGACACCGCCTCGATATCCATCGATTTCTTGTCGCCAAGGCGCATCACGGAGCCCTTGCCGAAGGAGCGCTCGATGTTTCCGAGCGCCGTTTCGAGGGCTTTTTGCTTGTCCACGCCGGTTTCCTTCTGCACGAGGGCGAGTGCGGGTTTGCTCATAGGTCGTCTCCTTAGGTCTACCATGGGGGCCGGTTTGGCAAGGCCCCCGATTGCCGTGCTGAGACGTCATGTACACTATTTGTTCTGGAGAACAAAGCAGAAACTTTTTGCCCGAACATCTTTCCTTCCGGCACTGTCTCAGGCATAGTCCAAGCCATGCTCACACGGTCCGGAAATTCCGGCGGGGAAGCCCGCCTTCGCTATGGCGACAATGATTACGACATCCTCACGCCGGGGAGTTTCGTCACCTGCGCCGTGACTGGTAGACCGATTCCCTTGAGCGCGGTGCGCTATTGGAGCGTTGACCTGCAGGAAGCCTATTGGGACGCCGAAGCGGCCGCCCAGCGCCTAACCTATTCGAAGTGATGCCTCTCAGGCAGGCGCACGCGCCGCAGGATTGAGCTGCCAGACGCGCAGGTTGAGCGCCGAGGCGATGGTCACCCAGGTCAGGTAAGGCGCCAGCATGCCGGCTGCGAGGGCATGGATCGGCGCAAACGCGGCCATCACCGCCGCGATCGACAGCCAGAGCGTCACGACGATCACGAAGCCCAGCCCCATCCGGCGCAGTCCGAAGAACACGCCCGACCAGCTGGCATTGATCACGAGGCTCACACCATACAGCACCAGCGCGCCCGTGGCCTCAGCCCCGCCGGTCAGCCAGACCAGCCAACCCGCTACCGCGTTCAGCACGAACAGCGCCGACCAGACCACCGGAAAGGCCCAGTTCGGCGGTGTCCAGGGCGGCTTGGACAGAGCTGCATACCAAGCGCCCGGCCGGAACACCGCCCCGCTCGAGGCAGCGGCGAGATTGGCGAGCACGAACAGCGCCAGCACAAGCAGGTTTTCAGGCGTGAACATGAGGGTGCTTCCTGTGCTGCGGGTGCGCCGGACTTATATAGGGACGCGCTGGCGCCAACGCGCGTCTTCCCGGCAAGAAAGCAGCCCGGAGGCGCTCAACGCCGCACATCCGTGCGCCAGACGACCTCATCTGCCCCCACCAGCCGCGCCAGCCGACCGAGTTCCGCCTCCAGCTTAGCCTGCCGCGCATCGGTCCACTTCACGCCTGGCTCCGGCCACAGCTGGTGCACGCTGATCTCGCCGGCCTCGCGGTCGGATTTCACCTCGATGCGCCCCACGAACCGGTCGCCTTCCAGCAGCGGATAGACATAGTAGCCCCACTGGCGCTTCGCCTCGGGCACGAAAATCTCGATCCGGTAGTCGAAGCCGAACAGGCGCGTCAGGCGGTTCCGGTCGCGGATCACCGGGTCGAACGGATTGAGGATGCGCAGCCGCGGCGCCGGCGCGGAGACCTCGGCCAGCCGCGTCTCGATATCCGGCAGCGCCAGCGCCGCGCTCCACTCGCCGCGCGCCGACTCGATCTCCACCGGCACAAGCTTTCGCGCCTTCGCCGCTGTCCAGGCTTTCACTTCGCCAAGGTCTGCCGCGGCCCAGAAGCGCTGGATGTCGCCCTCCGTGCCGAACGCGAGCCGCGCCAGCGCCTCGCGGCACAGCCAGTCGACCTGCGCGACGTCACTATGCTCGGCCGCACGATGATGATGCGGAATGACGCGCTCGGTCAGATCGTAAAACTTGGTGAAGCCGTCGCGGTGCGAAGTCGAAAGTTCCCCCGCATACCACATGTAATCCAGCGCCAGCTTGTGCGGCGGCCTGCGCCACATTTCCCGCTTGCCCACGATCTTGGTATCGAACGCCTTGGTGCTGAGCGGGCCTTCCGCTTCGATCCGTGCACGGATGGCCGCGCGCCCGTCCTCGTCCAGCATGCCGCGGTGCCATTCCCAGCCGCGCACCTTCTCCTCCATCCGGCGGAACTGGCGCCGCCACATCGGATAGAAGTCGATCGGGATCAGCGAGGCATCATGCGTGAAATGCTCGAACACCTGCCGGTCACGCGCGAGGCACGTGTGCAGCATCGGCTCGCGGTAATTCTGGTTGCGGCTCCACAGGATATGATCGTGCGCGCGCGCCACCACGCGGATCGTGTCGAGCTGCACGAAGCCAAGCTTGCGGATCGTGCCGGGCAAGTCCACCGGCCCCGTCGGCGGCGCCGACAGGCCCTGCGCCTCCAGCCACAGCCGCCGCGCATCCCGGTTGGCAATTCTCAGCACCATTCCCCGCCCTTGCCCCTCTCGCTGCCAGCTGCTGGCCAAGCCGGCAATTGTGTCAGTTTGCGGTGCCCGGCAAGGCCGGCGGCGGGGCCAGCTGGTCGTCGATGGCAGACTTGATCGGCTCAGGAAAATCGTCCGCAAGGCCGACGCAGTCACGGCGGAAAACGGCCTCCGCAGAGTCCACACTGTCCGGCCTTTTGGGATCACTCGTCAGCGACACCTCCCAGTCGAACTGGCAGGCACGCGAGGCAAAGCTGCGGGCGCAGACCGCCATCGGCTCCGGATAGTCCTCGTGCGCTTCGCCGTAGGTGCATTCATAGCCCGCCTCGGCCAGCTGGGCGAGCGTGGTCGCCCGGCCCTCGCGGTGCGCAATGCGGCTGAACCCCGTCTCCATCGCGGCCATCAGGTCGGCGCCGGGCTCGTGCTGCCAGACATGCTGCTGGTGCAGTTCGGTCACCGTCTTCGGCCCCGCCATCCCGTGCGCGCAGGCGCCGAGCCCCGCCGCCAATACCAGAACCAGAAATCCCTTCATGTGCATCTCCCCGTTATCGCTCCAGAATCTTCTTCGATTGCGGCGAGACTAGGGAGCCACAAGCAGGAGCTGGAGGACAAGTCCTCCGAGCGCGCCCGCCAGCCCGCCGGCCAGAATATCGGCCATATCATGCCTTGCGAGATATAGCCGGGACCAGGCAATCAGGCAGCTGAAGCCGAGCCCGATGCCGACCAGAAACATGTCAGGCCAGAACAGGCTGGCCACCAGAACGGCAAAGCCGACATGCAGGGAAAGTTTCAGCCAGCGCGAGGTTAGCACTGCCGCAGCCACCAGGGCTGCCGCGATGGCGAGGCCGGTGGAGAGCGCCGCCGGCTGGCCGCTCCAGAAGGCCCAGGCCGATGCCAGGGCCAGCGCCGGAAAGAGGAACAGGTTCAGCTGGCTGCGCTCTTCCGGCTGCGAGGCGTCCGCATCGGCCCACTTTCCCCGCCGGACCTGCACGAGGCTGAACAGCGCTGCGGCCGCCGCAATGCCGCCTGCAGCCAGCACAACCGTGCGTGTCAGGTCAGGCGGTGCATCCCCCGACGCGGCTGCCAGCGCAGCCCCGACCGGCGTGAGGATCGCCGGGTGGCCTGCGAGCGAGAGGGCGTGCGCGAATACCGTGCGCATCAAGGCACCAGCAACGTCGCCCCGGTCGTCGCGCCGCCTTCCAGCGCCCGGTGCGCCTCGGCGGCGTCTTTCAGTGCAAAGCGCTGGCCGATATCGGCGCTCAGCACGCCCTTCTCGATCAGGCTGAACAGACGCTTCGAGGCCCGCGCCAGCGCCTCCGGCGTGTCCGTGAAATTGAACAGCGTCGGCCGCGTCATCACCAGCGAGCCGCCCGCCGCCAGCCGGCCCGGCGGGATCGGGTCTGCCGCGCCGGAGGCATTGCCATAGGTGATGAACCAGCCGCGCGGCCGCAGGCTCGCGAGCGAGGCCTCCGCCGAGATCTTGCCGACGCTGTCATACACGACATCGACGCCCTTGTCATTCGTCAGTGTACGGACCTGTTTGGCGACGTCGTCATAACCGACCACCACCTCATCCGCGCCGAGCGCTCTCGCCCGCTCCGCCTTCGCCGCGCTGGACGTGACCGCAATCACCCGCGCGCCGAGATGTTTCGCCCAGGGCGTCAGCAGCGAGCCGACCCCGCCGACCGGCGCCCAGACCAGCGCCGTCTCGCCTTTCTGAAGGGGACGGATTTCCTCCAGCAGCATCCACGCCGTCGTGCCCTTCAGCAGGATCGCGGCGGCCTCCTCGTCGCTGATCCCGGCGGGCAGCGGCACGACGCCGGCCGCCGGCCCGGTATAGTGCGTCGCGTAGGTGCCGCGCCCGGTATAGGCGACCCGGTCGCCCAGCTCCACGTGCAGCACGCCCTCGCCGACCTCCTCGATCACGCCCGCACCTTCCGACCCCGGAACAAATGGCAGCGGCATCTTGTAAAGACCGGTGCGGTGATAGGTGTCGATGAAGTTCACCCCCACCGCGGTCTGGCGCACCAGCACCTCGCCCGGCCCCGGCGCCCGCGGCGGCGCAGTCTCCACCTGCAACACCTCCGGCCCGCCGGTCTGGTGCATGCGAATGGCATAGGCATTGGGAAGGGTCATCGGGCGCTCCATGGACTTTGCCGGATCACCAAGCCGGGACTGCACGGGACTGTCAAATCCCCGCCTCGCAGCGGACTCGACAAGCGCGAGAAGTTCTGCTTTTGTTCGCGCCTCACTGGAGGGAGAAAATCAATGATCGGCTATGTCACCCTAGGCACGCGCGACCTCGCGCGCGCTTCGAAATTCTATGATGCGATCGCAGCCGAACTGGGCACGCCGCGGATGTTCACGATGGACAACTTCATTGCCTGGGGCACGCCGGAGGGCGGCGCGGGCATTGGTGTCGGATATCCCTATGACGGCAACGCAATGAGCGTCGGCAATGGCGTGATGGTGGCGCTGCAGGCGAAGGACAAGGCGCAGGTGGACCGCATCTACCATCTCGCCCTCAGCTTGGGCGCGACCGATGAAGGCCCGCCCGGACCGCGCGGCGACACGTTCTACGCGGGCTACTTCCGCGACCCCGACGGCAACAAGCTGAACGCCTTCGTGATGGGCTGATCCGGCGCGGCCGCGCGAGCTCAGTTGTGTCCCTCGCGCGGACGCGGCAGGATCATGCCTTCGTAGAGATAGAGGTCTGGCCGCTCCATGTTGCCGGAGCGGATCCGGGCGAGCGAATATCGCGACAGTAAAATCCGGCGCGGCGGTGCGAACGTCGTGCCTGGCACGGCATGGATCGCCTCCGCGAACGGCTCGCCGCCGACCTCGACGAGCAGGGCCACCGCATACGTCACCCCTCCGGTTTCAAGCGGCATCGGGATCACCACAAGATCTTCGCTCATCGGTTGCTCTCAGCTGCCTGTAAACTTCGCGGGCCGTTTCTCCAGGAAGGACGCCACGCCTTCCTTGTGGTCGGCCGACTTGAAGCAGGCTGACAAAGCGGTGACGTGCGCCTTCATATGCTCCGGCAATTCGCGGGCGAGGCCTTCATAGACGAGCGCCTTCATGTGGCGGATCGAGAAGGGCGAGGAAGTGAGATACCGCCGCGCCTCGGCCAGCGCCGCGTCCATCAGCGCTTCCGGCGCCACGACCTCGTTGGCATAGCCGATCTCTTTCGCCTCCGCCGCCTCGAGGAAGCCGCCGGAATAGAGCAGCCGCAAAGCCCGCGAATGTCCGATCAGGCGCGGCAGGATCCAGCTGCCCGCGCCGGTGTCCGGCACGAGGCCGCGGTGCGCAAAGTTCCAGGCGAACCGCGCCCGGTTGGTGACGATGCGCACATCGCACTGGCTGGAAAACTCCGCCCCCATGCCCACCGCATAGCCGTCAATCGCGCCGACCACCGGCTTGGGACAAGCCACCAGCGGCCACCAGACATCGCCTTCATGCGCCTCGCCGCGCACGCCGCGCGTCTCTCCCGGAATGGTCGACAGGTCCGCAAGGTCAGTGCCCGCGCAGAACGCCCCGCCCGATCCAGTCACGATCAGCACACGGACACTGTCGTCCACCGACACTTCGCGCACCTTCTCGATGAACGCGAACAGCATCGCATAGGTCATCGCATTGCGCTTCTCCGCGCGGTCGATGGTGAGAATGGCAATGCCGTCCGCCGTCTTCTCCAGCTTGATATGATGAGCCGTCATTTTTTTGTTCCTCCCGAATTCCAAGACCCCTCTCCCAACGGAGAAGGGTTCAAAGGTGCCTCAATGCACCAGCGCCTTCCCATCCGCCTTCGTCCGCGTCCGGATATTCAAGAGCTCCACCCCCAGCGAGAAGGCAATCGCGAAGTAGAGATAGCCGCGCGGAATGTGGAAGCCGAGCCCGTCCGCCACCAGCGCCACGCCGACCAACAGGATGAAGGCCAGCGCCAGCATCTTCGTCGTTGGGTGCTCCGCAATGAACTTCGCCAGCGGGTCGGCAGCGACCGCCATCACGATCGTCGACAGCACCACCGCCGTCATCATGATCACCAGTACGTCGGTCATCCCGATCGCGGTGATGACGGAATCCAGCGAGAACACGATATTGATCACGAACAGCTGCACGATCACGCTGGAGAAGGTCGACTTCACTTTCGAATTCTCGTGGTGCGTGCCCTCCACAGAAGCATGAATTTCCTGGGTGCCCTTCCACAGCAGGAACAATCCGCCGGCCAGCAGGATCAGGTCCTTGATGGTCACCTCGCCGATATGCTCTGCCGCCAGCCGGTCCCCGCCCGCGATCATCAGGGCGGCATCCGGCGGCACATGAAACAGGGCGTGCCGGTCCAGCTGGATGATCCAGAAGATCAGGCCCAACATCAGGATGCGCAGGGCCATCGCGCCCCAGATGCCGATCCGCTGCGCCTGTTTGCGCTGCTTGCCTTCCAACTTGCCGGTGGCGATCGAGATGAACAGGATATTGTCGATTCCCAGCACGATCTCGAGGAAGGTCAGGGTCGCGAGGCTGCCCCAGAAAACAGGGGTCATCAGCATTTCGGTCATGGCGCGCGCCTCTTCGATCCGGATTGACGGGGCGACTGAACCCCGCGCCGCGAGTTTGGGCAAGGCTTTCCCTTCGGGAGCGTCTTGCGCGCGGGCCTGCCCTGCCGCAGCATCCGGACATTCACGGGAGAGCCGCATGCCAGAATTTCGCACCGTAGACGCCGGCGCCGCGCAAATTCGTGTGGCGATTGAAGGCACTGGCCCCCTCGTGCTGATGGTCCACGGCTTCCCGGAAAGCTGGTATTCCTGGCGCCATCAGATCGGCCCCATCGCCGCTGCGGGATTTACGGCCGCCGCGATGGACGTGCGCGGCTATGGCGGTTCGGCCCGGTTCCCCGAGGTCGCCGACTACCGCATGGAAGCGCTGATCGCCGACATCCTCGGCGTCGGCGCCGCGCTCTCGCCCGGCCAACCCTTCACCCTGATCGGGCATGACTGGGGCGCCCCGCAGGTTTGGAACACCGCCCTCCTCCACCCAGACCGGATCGCCGCCGTCGCCGCCCTCTCCGTGCCCTTCTTCGGCGCCCCGGAATTCTCCTTCGATGATGTCATCAAGCGCGTCTTCGACGAGCGCGACCGGTTCTTCTACCAGTCCTATTTCCGTACCCCCGGCCGCGCCGAAGCCGCCCTCGAGGCCGATCTCACCCGTTTCCTCAAGGGCTTCTACTATTCGATTTCCGGGGACGCGAAAGACGGCGACTGGAAGATGGGCCTGAGTTCCAGCGCGACGCTGATGGACACGCTGACCGTGCCGGACGTCATGCCGTACTGGATGACCGACGCCGATCTTTCCTACTACGAATCCGAGTTCAAACGCTCCGGCCTGTTCGGCCCGATCAGCCGCTACCGCAACCACACGCGCGACTTCGAGTTCCTCTCCCCCTTCCGCGAACGGACGATTTCCCAGCCCGCCTGTTTCATCGCCGGCGACAAGGACCCCGCCTTCAACGGCTTCGGCATGGTGACGGACCCCATCGGCAAGATGCACCCCGCCGTGCCCCACCTCGAAACCGCGGCCGTCCTGCCCGGCTGCGGCCACTGGACCCAGCAGGAACGCCCCGCCGAGGTCAACGCCGCCCTCGTCCCCTGGCTCACCAGCCTCAAGGGCCGGGTCGTCTAGGCGGCTTCAGAATCGGTCTATCTATTTTTCGGCAGCCTGTTTAGCTGCGCCGATCTTTGGGGAGACAAGATCCATGTTCCGCACACTCGCTGCCGCTGCCCTCGCCGCCGTCCTGGCCCTGCCGGCCCTTGCCGACGAAGTCTGGGCCCTGCCAAGCGGCAACCAGATCACCTATCTCAGCGACGAAGGCACCACCGCCGTCCTCGGCTACACGCCGGTCATGGGCGTCGAGCAGTCCTACATCTTCGTGCCCGGCCTCGGCGGCAATTTCGACAACCGCGGCACCTTCACCGGCTACTGGGTCGAGCCGACCTATGTCGGCAAGACCTGCCCCGCCACCATCATCGCCCCCAACGGCGTGCCCTGGGAGCGCTGGGGCATCGTCGAGCTGAAGTTCCACAAGAAGGGCTTCCCCTCGATGATCACCATGAAACGCGGCGACTGCTTCAGCACGCCCAAGGAAAAGATCAAGCTGAAACCCGTCGTCGGCGCCGGGCTTCAGTAGAATCTGTCATCCCGGGCAGCGCGAAGCGCGCGACCCGGGACCTTCTCTCCGCCCACGAACAAACCCTCCGCTCACCCCCGCGCCCTCCACCTCCCGCTCATCCCGGCGCAGGCCGGGATACAGTGAGGCAGCCTTGCTGCGCGCTTCAAGTCTGGGTCCCGTTTTCCGACGGGATGAGCGGTAGGTGGACAAGTTGCACTTGCCGGAAGTTGAGGTGATGGGCCCTCACATGGCCTTTGGCCATCGGAGGTGACGCCGCTCAGGATTTGAACTCAAACCCTACCGCGTCTGCCCGCCGTCCACCGCAATCACTGCGCCGTTGATGAAGCTCGCCCGCTCCGACAAGAGGAACGCCGCCGTATCGCCGATCTCCTGCGGCGTGCCGAACCGTTTCATCGGCACTTCCCGCTTGATCCAGCGCCACCAGTTTTCGGCGCGCGGCCCGGTGGACTGCTTCTCCCAATTGTTCCCGGCAAAGATGATATTGCCCGGCGCAATCGTGTTGACCCGCACCTTCGTATCGAACGCAAACCGCGCGACGCTCGTCGAGAGATGGTTCACCGCCGCTTTCGTCGCACCATAATCGAGCGGCGTGCCCAAAGCCCCTAGCCCGGCAATCGAGCTGATGAACAGGAAGCTGCCGCCGCCATTCTTCGCCATGCGCGGTATTGCCCCGCGTGCGAGGCGAAACGCCGAGTTCAGGTTCTGGTCTAGCCCCGCCTGCCACTCATCATCGCTCACCTCGAGGCCCAGCGGCGAGGGCGACAGCCCCACATTCGCCACAGCCCCGGTGATCGGCCCGAACTCCGCCTCGCATTTCGCCAGCGCGTCCTCGATCGGCGCCGTCTGGGTCAGGTCGCCCGCAAAGCTCCACACCTTGTCCGCGCCGAAACGCTTCGCAAACTCCGCCTTCGTCTCCGCCAGCGCGTCCGCTCCGCGCGCCGTCAGCGCCACCTTCGCGCCCTCGCCCAAGAGGCTCTCGGCGACGCCGTAACCAATCCCCCGGCTCGCGCCCGCAATGAAGATCACCTTGTTCTTCAGCCCGAAATCCATGTCCGTCTCCTCCGTTTTTCCCATGCTGGCGGAGCGGACGCCGAAAGGCCAGAGGTCACGTCGCGCGAAGCCGCGTGCGGGAAAATGCAACCGTCACACAATCATGCGAGAAGGCGTCAAAGACCGGAGAGCTGCCCATGCGATGCCCGATGATTGCCGCCCTCCTGGGCCTCAGCCTGATCGCCGGATGCGCCACCCCGCCGCCCCCCCAGACTGTCCCGGACGCGGTCCTTGTGATTGCCCACCGCGGCGCCAGCGGGGAACGGCCCGAACACACGCTGGAGGCCTATCGCCTCGCGATTGCCCAGGGCGCCGATTTCATCGAACCGGATCTGGTGATGAGTTCCGACGGCGTGCTGATGGCGCGCCATGATCCCTGGCTGTCGGATTCCACCGACATCTCCGCCCGGCCCGAATTTGCGGACCGGCGCCGCACGCTGACCGGTCCCGAAGGCGAGGTGCTGACCGACTGGTGGACCTTCGACTTCACCGCCGCCGAACTGAAAACGCTTCGCGCCCGGCAGGTCCGGGAAGGCCGTTCGAAAGCGTTCGACGGTCTCCACGAGATTCCGGCCTTTGACGAGATCATCGCGCTGGCGAAGCGCGAGGGCGAAGCGCGCGGCCGCGTCGTCGGGCTCTATCCTGAAACCAAATGGCCGGTCGAACATGCGGCGGCCGGCCTCGACATGGCGTCTGCGGTCGCCGCCGCCTTGACCGCTGCCGGACTGGACCAGGCGGACGCCCCCGTCTTCGTCCAGAGTTTCGAGCCGCAGATCCTGAAGACGCTCCGTGAACGGATCGACACGCCGCTTGTCCAGCTTGTCTATCCTGAAAACTGGGAGCCGGGCGCGCCCGCAAACATCCCGCTCGCCGACATCGCGGCCTATGCCCAGGGCGTCGGCCCTTACAAGTCTCTCCTGATCGATCCCCTGACCGGCGCGCCGACCGGCTACGGCGCCGAAGCCGAGGCGCTCGGCTTGGCGGTTCACACCTGGACCTTCCGGGATGACGACCGTCCCGCCTGGGCGCGGGCACCCGAAGACGAAATCCGTGCGGCCATTGCGTCGGGCGCCACCGGCGTCTTCACTGACTTCCCCGCGACGGGCCGCCGGGCGATTGACAGCCGCTGACGCGCCTCTAGGCCTCCGGCAGTTGCGCGAGATCGGGCGGGATCCAGCCGCGCCTTGCCTCTGGCGACAACAGCACATCCCGTGACCAGTACGCAAAGATCCAGTCCGGCCGCCCGCATGGGCCCGCCAGCAAGGCGGCCAGCACTTCGCTCAGCGGCGCACCCTCCGCTGCCTCCAGCGCCCGCGCCGCCATGTGCAACGAAGCTTGCGTGATCGTCTCGTGATAGCCTTCGGTGTCCGTATTCCGTCCGCCTACGGACTCGTTATACGCCCGGATCAGCCCCGGCATCTCTGTCCGCGCCGCCGCCTCGCCGCGATCCCGCAGCAGCCACAGCGCGGCTGCAAAATGCGCCGCATGCGTCCACGCCGCTTTCGGCAGCATGCACGCCATCATCGCGCGCGCCGCTGCCTCGATCTCCTCGTTCGTCTCGAAATTCATGTCAGTCTACTGGGTATGAGAGACGGGGGCCAAAAACAAAAACCCCGCCTCTCGGGCGGGGTTTGAAGTCAGCTCAGCGCGGGGACCGTCAGGTCCGAGGCCAGCCACACACCACCGCGCGCGCCGTTATCCGGAGCGTCTGTTGGGTCTTCTGGCAGGTCTTCCGCGTGAACATGCGCGCGGTTTAAGTTTGCTTTGCGCCGGCGTCAACCGGCTGCTGGATCAAAGCAGCGCGATGCGTTCGCGTTGTGCCGGATCCGGGTAAGGACGGTAAAGCCCGACATTCAACGACCCGATCAGGCTGTGCATGAATTCATAGCGGCGGGTGTGCTCGTCGTCCATTTTCGACAGCTCGCTGAACGCCTTTTCCAGCGCACTCATGCTCTCGACTTCGATCTCGATAAGGAAGTCCGTATGCTGTCCCGAGGCCAGGCCGAACTTGCGGCGCAGCAGCCGCCAGTCGGTGATGATGTTTTCGGATTTCAGGTGTCCAAGCCAGGCGTCTGCGGCGGCGGCGAACTGCAGCGCGCGGTCCGGACTCTTGAGTTCCACCATGCAATGATAAAGGTTCATGTCGTCTGTCCTAAGGGTCCGTTCTCTGTTGGGGAGCCTATCAAATCCTGATTGAGAAACCCTTAGTCCTGACCCTGACATTTCCGTAACCCGGTCAACCGGGTAGTCACTGGCCAAGCGGCGCGATTCCCGGTTAACCATGCCGGATGCAGCACCGGACCCTCACCTGCGGCGTCGATGAAGCCGGCCGCGGCCCCTGGGCCGGGCCGGTCACCGCGGCGGCCGTAATCCTCAATCCGAGGCGCCCCATCGCCGGCCTCACCGATTCCAAGAAGCTCTCCGAAGCCGCCCGCGACCGCCTCGCCCCCGAAATCCGCGCCCTTGCTCTCGCCTGGGCCGTCGCCGAGGCCTCCCCCGAGGAAATCGACCGGCTCAACATCCGCGAAGCCACCTTCCTCGCCATGACACGCGCCGTCGCCGCCCTCGCCCGTGCCCCGGCCCATATCCTGATCGACGGCAATGCCCTGCCGAAAAACCTGCCCGCCCCCGCCACGGCGATCATCAAGGGCGACCTCACCGAGCCCGCCATCTCCGCCGCCTCGATCCTCGCGAAAACCCACCGCGACGCCCAGATGAAAGCCTTCTGCGCCCAGCACCCCGGCTACGGCTTCAGCCAGCACAAGGGCTACGGCACCGCCGCCCACGCCGAAGCGCTCACCCGCCTCGGCCCCTGCGCCCTCCACCGCCGCAGCTTCGCCCCGGTCCGCGTCCTGCTGGAAGGCTGACCCCGCCCCCACGTCAGGCTTTGCGCGCGCCGCGTCCGGGGTTACCCTCCCACCCGGAGGACTACGCCCATGACTTACGATCTGATCATCGTCGGCGGCGGCATCGGCGGCAGCGCGCTTGCCGCCGTCATGGCCCGCGCCGGACGCAAGGTTCTGCTGCTGGAAAAATCCGCGCATTACGAAGACCGCGTGCGCGGCGAGTGGATCGCCCCCTGGGGCGTCACCGAAACGAAGCGCCTCGGCCTCTACGACCTCCTGATGTCCGCGGGCGGCCACCACATCACCGACCACGTCACCTATGACGAAAGCCTCGCGCCGGCCGACTGCGAAGCCGCCCCGCTCCCCCTCGGCATCTTTGCCGCCGATGTGCCCGGGCCCCTCTGCCTCGGCCACCCGCAACATTGCCAGACGCTGTATGACGCCGCCACCGCCGCCGGCGCCGAAACCCTCCGTCCCGTGACGATCGACATCATCACGCTCGGCAACGCACCGTCGGTCACCTTCTTCCACAATGGCGAGACGCGCACCGCCCGCGCCCCCATCGTGGTCGGCGCCGAAGGCCGCCAGTCCGAAGTGCGCGCCGCCGCCTCAATCCCCCTGCACCAGGACAAGCCCCACCACTGGTTCGCCGGCCTCCTCGTCGAGAACGTGCCGGACGTAAACCCCAAACGCCAGACCATCGGCACCGAAGGCAATTTCGGCTTCCTCACCTTCCCGCAAGGCAATGGCCGCGTCCGCGTCTATGGCGGCTACGCGCTCGAGGAGAAGGGCCGCTTCCACGGCGAAGGCGGCGCCCAGCGCTTCCTCGAGGCCTTCCGCATGGCCTGCGCCCCGCAGAACGCCGCCCTCGCCGAAGGCACGCCAGCCGGCCCGCTCTTCTCCTATTTCAACAATGACAGCTGGACCGACGAGCCCTTCGCGCCGGGCTGCGTCCTCATCGGCGACGCCGCCGGCTGGAACGACCCGATCAACGGCCTCGGCCTGTCGATCACCTACCGCGACGTGCGCATGGTCTCCGACATCCTGAAGGAAACGCCTGCCGGCCAGGCCCCAAACTTCGCTCCGTATGCGGAAGAACGCGCCGAGCGCATGCGCCGCCTGCGCTTCGCCGGACAGCTGCAGGCCTCGCTCGACATGGAATTCGGCGACGCCGCACGCGAGCGCCGCCGCCAATACCATGAACGCAAGGCCGCGGATCCCACGCTCGGGATGCACGGCGTCGCCATCATGGCCGGCCCGGAAAACGCGCCTGCCGAAATCTTCACCGAGGCCCACCGCGCCCGCGTCCTGGGGCTGGCCCCCGCATGAGCGTCGACATCGAAACCTTCAACGCCGCCTGGCTCGCCGCCTGGAGCGCCAAGGACGTGGACAAGCTCCTCGGCTTCTATTCCGCGAACACCGTCTACAAGGACAGCCAGACTGCCGCCGGCCTCACCGGCCATACCCAGCTGCGCCCCTATCTCGAAGGCCTCTTCGCCTCCACCCCGAAGATGATCTACACGCCCGACGAGACCTGGCCGATCCCCGGCGGCTTCTGCGGCCGCTGGTACTGCGCCATCGGCGAGACCGGCACAGACGCCGCGATGCGCGGCTTCGACCTCTGCCTCGTCCAGGATGGCAAGATCACCCTCAATGAAGTCTACGTCCACATGATGCCTGCCTGACCCGCCGGTTAAGGCCCCCTTAACCGGATTTCGCCGATTCTCCCCCCCGCCCCGCACTGTCGCGGGCAAGACGCGGTGGGTGACATGTTTCTCTTCGACTGGTTCCTTTTCGGCTGGCATGTCTGGCGCGGCGAAACCGGCCAGCGCTACCGCTTCAAGATTACCCTGACCCGCAAGGGCATCCCCGAAGGCAGCGGCATCTACATCTTCGTCCGCCGCCGTTTCGGCTTCTTCCTCTCGCCGCTCTATATCGGCAAGGCGACCGATTTCCGCTCCCGCCTCTATGGCCACGAGCGCTGGTGGGAAGCCTGGTGGAAGCGCGGCGCCACCGAACGCCATATCCTTGTCGTACGCACTGCCGCCGACCGCGCCCTGATCGAGGAAGACCTCATCCGCCGCTACCAGCCGCGCATGAACGACATGCTCGTCCCCCGCCACGAGCTCGACCTGCCCTCGAACCGCCGCCTGCGCGCCGAGTGGCGCTTCCGGCAATGGCTGCGCAACATCTTCCGCCTCCCCTTCGGCGGCGGCAACCGGGTGGCCTGACGCAGGTCTACTCGCCTGACGCGCGAGCGTGACCGGAAACACGCAGCGGCGACAAAATCGCCTTCACGATCCTGTCATCCCCTTGAGAAATTTCGGTCACGGATATTCTTGGAACCCGGGCGCTCATGCGCTTCCAAGCCAGTCCGGAGACTCATACATGAAACCTACACGTACCTGGCGCGCCGCCATGGCGTCCTCTTGCGCCATCGCCTTGATCGCCCCTTTCGCCCTCGCCCAGGAAGCTCCGTCTCAGGACGATGCGCTGAAGCTGACCTCCGTGACGGTCACCGCCACCAAGCGCGAAGAGAACATCAAGGACGTCCCGGTCTCCCTCACTTCGCTCGATGAAACCGCGCTCGCTACCTACGGCCAGGCCGGCGAAGACATCCAGTTCCTCACCGCCCGCGTGCCCAGCCTGATCATCGAAACCTCCTTCGGCCGCATCTTCCCGCGCCCCTATATCCGCGGCCTCGGCAACACGGATTTCGACTTCAACGCCTCCCAGCCCGTCTCCTTCATCTATGACGAGATCGTCTACGAGAACCCGGTCCTCAAAGGCTTCCCCGTCTTCGACACCGCACGCGTCGAAGTCCTGCGCGGCCCGCAAGGCACGCTGTTCGGCCGCAACACGCCGGCCGGCGCCCTGAAATTCGAAAGCGTCAAACCCGGCGACGAACTCGACGCCTATGCCCGCGCCTCCTACGGCACGTTCGGCACCACCAACGTGGAAGGCGCTGTTGGCGGCCCGGTCTCCGACAAGGTCTCCCTGCGCCTCTCCGGCGTCTTCCAGCGCCGTGACGACTATATCGAAACCGCCCTGCCGACCGGCGGCGCAGATGCTGGCGGTTACGAAGACCTCGCCTGGCGCGCCCAGGCCAAGGTCGAAGTCACCGACAACCTCACGTGGCTCGGCAACCTGCACGGCCGCACGCTCGATGGCGGCCAGGTCAGCTTTCAGGCCAACGCCTTCCAGACCGGCTCCGCCGGCCCGCGCCCGGGCTTTGACCGCGAAGAAAACTTCGCCGACGCTCAGGCGAATTCGACTCTCGAAACCGACGCCCTCGGCTTCACCTCGCGCGCCGACTGGGAACTCTCCGCCGCAACGCTCACCTACCTGTTCGGTTACGAAACCGTCGAGACCTTCTCGCGCGGCGACGTGGACGGCGGCGCCGGCGCAGCTTTCCTGCCCACAGGCTCCACGCCGGGCCTGATCCCGTTCCCGGCCGAATCCGCCGACGGCATCGACGACCATCAGCAGATCACGCACGAGCTTCGCCTCTCGAACGGCGAAGACGCAGACCTGCGCTGGACCGCCGGCCTCTACGCGTTCAACGAAGAGATCGACATCAGCTCGCGCAGCTACAATACGCTCGCTGGCGGCGCCGAGAACGGTACGGCCTTCCAGACCCAGAATACAGACTCGCTCGCGGTTTTCGGCAGCCTTGCCTATGACCTGACCGAGAGCCTGACCGGCCAGGTTGGTCTTCGCTACACGGACGAAAGCAAGGACCTGACGGCTCGCCGTACCCTTTCGCCTTTCGGCGCGCCGAACATTGCTCCGCCAACGGTCGATGTCGGCGATGAGCAGCTCTCCTGGGATGCCTCGCTCACCTACGCCCTCAACGGCGATACCAACGTCTATGGCCGCATCGCCCGCGGCTTCCGCGCGCCGTCCATCCAGGGCCGCCTCGTCTTCGGCGACGTGATCACGACCGCCGATTCGGAAATCCTCGACAGCTATGAAGCCGGCCTCAAGACCACGCTTCTGGACGGCCGCCTGGATGCGAACCTCGCCGCCTACACCTACACGGTCGAGGATCTGCAGCTCACCGCCATCGGCGGCGCCGGCAACTTCAACCAGCTCCTCAACGCCGAGGAAGGCAAGGGCTACGGCTTCGAGGCCGATATCCGCGCCCTGCTCATGGAAGGTCTCGCCTTCAGCGCCGGCCTCTCCTACAACAATACGGAGATCAATGACGCGGACCTCACTGTCGGCATCTGCGGCTCGCCTTGCACTGTGCGTGACCCGATCGACCCGGTCACTGGCGGCGCCCGGATCGACGGTAACGCCTTCCCGCAGGCTCCGGAATGGATCGGCAACTTCGCGTTCGACTACACCCGCGACTGGCGTGGCGGCGAAATCTTCGCCTCCACCGACTGGTCCTACCGGTCTGACTCGAACATCTTCCTGTACGAGTCGGTGGAGTTCACGGCCGAAGGCCGCTGGGAAGGCGGCGCCGCACTTGGCTACCGCAAGGGCCCCTGGTCGGCGAAAGCCTTCGTCCGCAACCTGACCGACGAAATCGGAACGGTCTCGGCGATCGACTTCAACAACCTCACCGGCATCTTCAACCAGCCGCGCATCTACGGCATCGAACTCGGCTGGACGATGTAAACTGTGATCGCGGGCTTGCGCTAAGGCGATAGCCCGCGATAGCACGTCGCCACTGAGCGATAAAAAATGAGAATGAATGAGAAAGAATCGTCATTCTGTGTGCATCGATTGCGCATGGAATGACGCCTTCTGGTGCGGATGGGCGAGGGCCGGAGCCCGGACTTGCGCCTACAAGAACCACCCTGCCCAAAAAAATTAAATCCAATCCCCTCAAGCCGCTATAAATACACCCCCAATCCTTCCGCCACACCTCCGCCCACGGAGTTATACTCCGTGCATGATCTCAGAAGAATTTTCCCAAGCCAAAGACCCTCACCTCCCACGACCGAAGGTCGTGGGAGGTGAGGGTCTAGCCAAGCCTCCCGCCCTTGCCGAGCTGAGCCCCGCGTGGCAAATCCCGAGCATGGCCGATACGCTTTCCCCCACCCCCAGCCTCTATGCCGGCGCGCCCGACTCCGTCAGCTTCAAGAAGCTGCGCAAACGTCTCGTGCGCGGCGCCCAGGAGGTCATCGATACCTATGGCCTGCTCGACCGGCGCGCCATCGACGCGGGCGAGAAGCCCCGCCCGAAATGGCTGGTCTGCCTCTCCGGCGGCAAGGATTCTTACGGCCTCCTCGCCGTCCTCATGGATCTTCAATGGCAAGGCGCCCTGCCGGTCGACCTGATCGCCTGCAATCTCGACCAGGGCCAACCGGGCTTTCCCAAACACGTGCTGCCGGACTGGCTCGACCGCGTCGGCGTGCCCCACCGGATTGTCACCGAAGACACCTATTCCATCGTCACTGAAAAGGTCGAAGCCGGCCGCACCTATTGCTCCATGTGCTCGCGCCTGCGCCGCGGCATCCTCTACCGGGTGGCGCGCGAGGAAGGCTGCGAGGCAATCGTGCTCGGCCACCACCGGGACGACGCGCTCGAAACCTTCATGATGAACCTCGTCCACGGCGGCCGCCTCGCCGCGATGCCGCCGAAGCTGCTGAACGATGAAGGCGACGTGATGGTCTTCCGTCCCCTGATCACTTCCGCCGAAGCCGACCTTGCAAAATTCGCCGAGGCGATGGCGTTCCCGATCATCCCCTGCAATCTCTGCGGCAGCCAGGACGGCCTGCAGCGCGTCGCCATGAAACACCTGCTCGACGATTGGGAGCGCAAGAAACCCGGCGTGCGCCAGACCATGGCCCGCGCGCTCGCCAATGTCCGCCCCAGCCACCTGCACGACGGGCGGGTCTTCGACTTCACCGCCCTCGGCCTCGGCGGCGACGGCGAAGACGACCCCAACGTGCCATACTGATTACTTCAGTATACGGCCTTTCAGAAGCCGGTCCACGACCAGCCATATGCCCGCCAGCGACAACATCAGCGCGCCGAAGGAAAACAGCTTCATCCACCAGGACGAGATCGTCTCCCGGTTCGTCCAGTCCATGATGTGCAGTCCCCAGAAGAGGTCGAACGTACGCCACCAATCGGTGCGCACCGCCGCCACATCGCCCGCCTGCGGATCAATCCAGAAGGTCGCCTTGTCCTCGCCCTCGAACTCGGCCCGCCACATCGGACGCCCCGCCCCGCGCCCCGCTTCCGGCGGCGCCTCAGCGATCAGCGCGAAACTCGCCAGATCGCCCTTACCCGCCCAGGCCGCCTCCGCCACAAGGCGCGCATCCGCTTCGGACACCGGCGACAGCGGCTGGCCGCTCGCATAGTCGAACATCAACTTGCCCGAATGCGTTTCCGCCTCCCAGACCGGCCGGCCCAGCCACGGCTTCACCTTCAAAGCCATCACCGGCTCGCCCACCGCGGCGAGAATTCCGCTGACTGGCGCATCGCTGTCCGGCAGCTCGGTGATCATCGTGTGTGCAGGGCTGCGAAGATGCTCGCCCCGCACTTCCTCGATCGGCCGCAGCGAAAAATACAGGCCAGACGCGACCCACAGCACGACCTGCGCGCCGACGATCAGCCCCAGCACATTGTGCAGCCGCCGGAAGAAATGCGTCAGCCGGTTCATGAAAAACCCCCACGGAATCCGGCGACACGGATGCCGCAATCCCGGCGCGGCGGCAAGCCTGCTAGTCGCCGCCGCTTTCCAGCATCAACGTGTACGGAATGAAAATCTCCAGCTCCAGCGGACCGGAAGGCTGTGTGATGATCCGGTTTTCAAGTCCCGTCAGAACCACTTTGGACCCACCCATACCGAATTTGGTTCTCAGACCCGACACTTCACTGGCGATATCGTTGATCAGGTCGGCCCGGTGCTTGGTTACATCGCGGGCGCCGATGAACTGGTCATCGCCGAGATAGGCTTCGGAACGGCCCTGCGTCTCGATCGACGAGACGAATTCTTGTGCCCGCGCCATCAGGCGTTCGAAGGACTCGTCCGGCTTCGTGTCAATGCTGAGGGTGAGGGTGAAGCGGCCTGTATTGTTGTAGTCCGTCGTATAAACATCCGTGAACAGAACAGTGTCTATATCCGCTGTCGACTGGCCGAGCGTGCCGCCGGCGAGCTTGTATCCGTCCGTCTTGGCCGCCTTGGCCTTCAGACGGTTGAACATCGTCTCGAGTTCCTTGGTGCGCTCGGCGGTATCCCGCGAAGCACTCTGATAGGTCACGGCGACCATGACGAAATCCGCCGGTATCTGGCGGTAGATCGCCGGAGCGCTGCGGCGCTCGGCTTCCTCGACGCGGTTTGAAGTCACCATCATCCGCTCTATATCCTGCGCCAGCGCGGGCGCGGCCGGAATGACGGTGAGCAAGGAAAGTGCAGCAAAAACAGACTTCAGGCGCATGAGCAGGTCCTCCAGATTATGGCGTCAGCGTCTGCCTGTGCCCGGCTGGTGTCAATCCGCTGCGACCTCCTTCCCCCACCCGTTGACACGCTCCGGATTTTTAATATTATCACGATTATGCCAAAAATAGTGGACCATGATGATCGCCGCCGCGCCCTGGCCCGCGCCGCGGTCGATGCTGTCGCCGCGAGCGGGCTGGACGGGGTGAAGCTGTCGGACATCGCGCGGGCGGCGGGCGTCACGACCGGGGCCCTCGCCCACTATTTTGCGGACAAGGACGCGGTCCTCGCGGCCGCGCTTGAAGAGGTGTGCTCGCGCCTCCTGTTGCGGCTTGAAGCGGATGGCGCGCGCATCCGGATCGAGGACATTGCCAATGCGCTGCCGCTGGACAAGGCGTCGATGAAGGACTGGCGCGTCTGGCTCGCCTACTGGGGCCGCGCGCCCTTCTCGGAAAGCCTGAGAGCCATTCACCAGCAATACTATCAGGAAATCGAAGACGCGCTCACCGCCGGAATCGCGAAGGCCTCGAAAACGCCGCGCTTTGTCGCGGCCGCGATCATTGCCGCCGTGGACGGGGTTGGGACGCGTGCCACGCTCGAGCCGGAAGCCTGGCCGCCGGAGCGCCAGCGCGCTCTTCTGTCCACCCTTCTGGGCCCATTGTTTGCGGGCCTCAAATTCAAACCTGCCTAGAGGAGACCCGCCATGCCCAGTCTCAAGCATTTGCCTGCCACAGCCACGCGCGACGACGTGCTGAACGTACTGGCCGAAGACGCCGCCGTGATCATTGACGGCCTGATGATGCCGGACCACCTGAACCGTGTACGGACGGAAATCATGCCTTTCGTCGAGGCGACCCCGCCCGGCAGGGATGACTTCACGGGCCGGCTGACGACCCGCACCGGGGCCCTGGTGGCGCGCTCGCGCGCCTGCCGGGACCTGGTAAGCGATCCGCTGATCAACGCCGCCACCGAAGCCTTCCTCGCGCCCTTCTGCGACCGCTACCAATTGCACCTGACGCAAGTGATCCGCATCAAGCCCGGACAGGGCGCACAGGTGCTGCACCGCGACCGCCTTGCCTGGGGTGGCTACCTCCAGCGCAGCATCGAGCCGCAGCTGAACATGATCTGGGCCGTCACGGATTTCACGAAGGAGAACGGCGCGACCCGTGTCGTCCCCGGCAGCCATCTCTGGGAAGACGGACGCGGCGCACATGAGGAAGAGATCACCTATGCCGAGATGAAGGCGGGATCGGTGATCATCTATACCGGCTCCGTGATCCACTCCGGCGGCGCCAACGTCTCGGCCGCCGACCGCGTCGGCATCAACATCACCTATTCCCTCGGCTGGCTGCGGCAGGAGGAGAACCAGTACCTCTCCTGCCCGCCGGAGATCGCCGCAATGCTGACGCCGGACCTGCAGCGCCTCATCGGCTATTCCATGAGCAGCTACGCGCTCGGCTATTTCAGCCCGCCCCTGCCGCCCGGCATGGGGCCAGAAATCGTGCCGCCGGAAACGCTGTTCTCTGGCGAAGTGAAAGGATGGGGGGATGATCTGTATGCGAAGGTTTCCCGGCGCGTATCCACCGCATCCTGACACGCCAGAGCGAGGAGCGGGCATGCGAACCCAGACCATCTGGATGATCCCGCGCGGCGCAGGCCGCGTGTTTCTGGCCGCAGCGGCCTGGACCCTCGCCTCGTGCGCCTCCGCCCGCGACACCCGCGTCGAAATACAAGATCAGGCACGGGAAACCCTGCCGATGACACCGGCCATGACCTATTTCGAAATTCCCGTCACCGACATGGACCGGGCCGTCCAGTTCTATACGTCCGTATTTGGCGTTTCCCTGACCCGGGAAATCGTCGACGGTTACGACATGGCGCTCTTTCCGCCGGTGGAAGATGGATGGGGTGCGAGCGGCGCGCTGGCCAAGGGCGACGTCTATGTTCCGTCGAAGACCGGAGCGATCCTCTATTTTCGCGTCGCCTCGATAGACGACATCCTTGCCCGGGCGACCGCGGCCGGCGCGGGTATACTTTATCCCAAGAAAGACATCGGTGAGCTCGGCTTCGTGGCCGAGATCGAAGACAGCGAAGGCAACCGGATCGCACTGACCGAGCAGAAGATTTGAAGCAGCGCGGCTGAAAAGCAAAGCGCGCGGAAGTTGCCCTCCGCGCGCCTCTGATTTTCAATCCGTCCCCGGACTTACTTGCGCCAGATGGCGGCCAGCGAGGGGTCTTCCACGCCGCCTTCGTATTTACGCAGTTCGTGGCGGCCGACGACCATGTGGTGGACTTCGTCCGGGCCGTCTGCGAGTCGCAGGGTGCGCTGGCTGGCATACATGCGGGCGAGCGGGGTCCATTGCGAGACACCGGTGGCGCCGTGGATCTGGATCGCCTGATCGATGATCTGGCAGACGCGTTCCGGCACCATGGCTTTCACCATCGAGATCCAGATGCGGGCTTCCTTGTTGCCGAGGACGTCCATCGCCTTGGCGGCTTTCAGAACCATCATGCGCATCGCTTCGATTTCGATGCGGGCGCGGGAGATGATCTCGGTATTGCCGCCGAGTTTCGCCAGCGGCTTGCCGAAGGCTTCACGGCTGAGGCCGCGGATGCACATCAGGTCGAGCGCGCGTTCGGCCTGGCCGATGGAGCGCATGCAGTGGTGGATACGGCCCGGGCCGAGGCGGAGCTGGGAAATCTCGAAGCCGCGGCCTTCGCCGAGCAGCATGTTTTCCTTCGGTACGCGGACGTTCTCGAAGCGCAGGTGCATGTGGCCGTG
>LNFC01000019.1 GCA_001464545.1 Acidobacteria bacterium Ga0077551 | reverse complement strand
GACGATGGTAACGCCCGGATGGGGCAGCGGCACGAGGACCTGGGACTGCTGGCGGTTGACGTCCGGGCCGTTGTTCGAGCGGCACATCACGATCATGATGCGGCAGCGCGGATCGCCGGCGCCGGAGGCGTAATACTTCTCGCCGTTCAGCACGTATTCGTCGCCGATCAGTTCGCACTTCATCGAGACGTTCTTGGCGTCCGAGGAAGCCATGTGCGGCTCGGTCATCACGTAGGCGGAGCGAATCTTGCCTTCGAGCAGCGGCTTCAGCCACTTCTCTTTCTGCGCCGGGGTGCCGACGCGCTCGAGCACTTCCATGTTGCCGGTGTCGGGCGCCGAGCAGTTCATCGTCTCGGAGGCCATCGGGTTCTTGCCGAGTTCGGCAGCGATATAGGCATAGTCGAGGTTCGACAGGCCTTCGCCGGTTTCGGCGTCCGGCAGGAAGAAGTTCCAGAGGCCCTGCTTCTTGGCTTCGTCCTTGGCTTTCTCGAGGCATTCGAGCTGGCCGGGGGCGTAGGTCCAGATGTTCGGGTTGCCTTCGCCGAGCCGGTGGAACTCGACGCTCATCGGGTTCACGGTTTCCTGGATGAACTTCACGACGTGTTCGTAAAGCGGGCGGACGCCCTCGGACATGCGAAGGTCGTTCAGGTCGGCGTGCTCGTCGCCGGTGCGTTGTGTATCAGGCATGGGTCTGTTTCCTCTCCCAAGGTTCATGTTTTCTGCTGGTCTTCTTCAGCAGGGTAACTGACGCGCCGGGGGGCGCGCAAATTCTTTCTGGCTCTCGCGCTGGCGAAGGGACTCGGCTAAGGCGCTTGCGATGAGTTCCGTTTCGGCCCTCGTGATCCTGGTTACCGTGCTGGTGACCGCGTTCATTTCCGGCATCTTCGGCATGGCCGGCGGGCTGATCCTGATGGGCGTGCTGGCCGCGATGCTGCCCGTCGCGACCGCGATGGTCGTCCACGGCGCCGTGCAGGTGGTCTCCAACGGCTACCGGGCTTTCCTCTGGCGCCAGTATATCGACTGGCGCGTCTTCCGCCGCTACGCGCTCGGCGCGCTGGCGGGCTTTCTGGTCCTGCTGGTGGTCGCCTGGCGCCCCGAGGCGCGCGCGGTCTACCTGTTCCTGGGCCTCACCGCGATGCTCGTCTGGCTGCCGAAGGGCTGGCTCCGGTTGGACATACTCCAGCGAGGCCAGGCGGAACTGGCGGGTTTTGCCGTACAGGCCCTGAATACGCTGGGGGGCGTTGCCGGCCCCCTGCTCGATATCTTTTTTGTCACCACCGAGATGGACCGGCGCGCGATCGTGGCCACCAAGTCGGTGACGCAGGTGCTCGCCCATCTTGTGAAGATTGTTTTCTGGAGCCTGCCGGTGATTGCCGCTGCCGGCGAGGCGGCCTTTCCGCCCGTCTGGTTTTTTGTCCTGGCGGTCCCGCTCTCGATGCTCGGCACGACTCTCGGCGGCAAGCTGCTCGAGCGCATGAGTGATATCGACTTCAAGCGGGCGATGAAATGGCTCGTCACCGCGATTGGCGCGGCGATGCTGCTGAAGGCGGCGGGATGGCTTTAGCACGGCGGTCATGCGCGTTACTCCACTTCCCCAGCGCGCTCCTCTGCCCCAGTCTCGACTATTCGGCAACTTTATCTTATGAAGTTCGCTCATCACCACTAGTGATGTAGGGAATTTACCATAGATGAACCTGCGCAGTCTCGACCTGAACCTCCTGCCGGTATTGGAAGCCATCCATACCGAGCGCAGCCTGACCCGGGCGAGCGAGAGCCTGCACATCACGCAGCCCGCCGTGAGCAATGCGCTGGCCCGCCTGCGGCTGCATTTCGAGGACCCGCTGTTCGTGCGCGAGGGGCGCGGCGTGAAGCCGACCGCGATGGCCGAGGCGCTGATGCCGGCGGTGCGCGAGGCGCTGGACAGGCTACGCAGCGGCCTTGAGCCGCGCTCCGAATTCGAACCCGCCCGCTCGACCCGGGTGTTCAATATTTCGGCGCGCGATGCTTCGGCCTACATGCTGGTGCCGCCGCTGGCGCGCAAGCTGGAGTCCGTGGCGCCCGGCCTGCGGATTGCGTGGAGCCAGATCGACCGCTCCGCGATCTCGACGGAGCTTGCCTCCGGGCGCCTTGACCTTGCCATCGACGTGCCGGAACTGCGCGGCCCGAACCTTGAACGCGAAGTGCTGTTCTCGACGCCCTATGCCTGCATGCTCGCGCCGGATCATCCGATGGCGGACAAGAAGCTGACGGCCGAGCGCTTCTTCGCGCTGCGCCACATTGCCGTCTCCAGCCGGCGCGAGGGGCGCAGCCTGGTGGAGGAGATGGCGCGCGCGGCGGGCGGGCGGATCACGCCGGCGCTGCGCCTGCCGAACCACCAGCCCGCCATCGAAGCGGTGCGCCAGACGCAGCTGGCGCTGGTGGCGCCGCGCCCGATGGCGGAAGCATCGGGACTCGCGGTGCGCGACTTGCCGATCCCCTCGCCGATGCTGGCGAGCGTAGCCTACTGGCGGCGAGAGAATTCCGAGGACCCGGCGCTGATCTGGCTGCGCGGCGTGTTCGGGGAGATTGCGACGGGGATGTGAAGGCCCTCGCTCAGGCCCGCCGGTATTCCTCGTCCCGCGCCTGGGCAATCCGGGATCGGACGGTTTCGGTATCGTAGCCGAAGATCTCCAGAGCGATGCCGACCATCTGGAGGCCGGATTCAATTGCCTCGGGCACCACATGCCCGGCCCCAGCGGCGCTGAGCTTGACCATGTGGTCGCCATCATGCGCGCGCGCGAGGATTGTCAGCCCCGGCGCCAGTTCCAGCGCGCAGCGCACCATCGACTCGGCCCGGTCGGGATCGTCGACCGTGACAATCAGCATGGCGGCGCGGTGGATGCCTGTGGCGATCAGGAACTCGGCCCTTGCCGCGTCGCCGACATAGGCATGCACACCCGCTTTCCGGGCCATTCGGATCTTGTCGGGCTCGCGGTCGATGGCGACGATGGCGGCCTCTTCATCGACCAGCAGGCGCGCGACCGACTGGCCGACGCGCCCATAACCCGCGAGGATCACGTGGTCCGTAAGGTGCGTGAGGTCCATCATCGGCGGCAGGTTGTCCTCTGCGGCCTTGCGGCCCCGGGCGAGCTTGCGCCCGAACAGGCCGAGCAGCGGGGCGAGCAGCATCGAAAGGCCCGCAACGGCAGAAGCGAAGGTTACTGCGTCATCCGGAACTGCGCCGCTGGCGCCCGCGGTCGTCAGGACGACGAACGCGAACTCGCCGGCGGATGCCAGCAGCAGTGCCGCCTCGAGCGACAGGGCATGATTGCCGGCAAACAGCCGGCACGCGACATAGGCGATCATAAACTTCACGGCGATCAGGGCGACCAGCGCCAGCAGTATCCAGCCGATCTTTCCGGCGATCACCGGCAGGTCGAGACTCATGCCGACGGTCATGAAGAAAAGCCCGAGCAGCAGGCCCTTGAAGGGCTCAAGGTCAACTTCGGTCTGGTGCTTGAACTCGGTCTCGCCGACCAGCAGCCCGGCGAGGAAGGCGCCGAGGGCAAGCGACAGGCCGGCACTGTAAGTGATGGCCGCCGCGCCCACGACGGTGAGCAGGATCAGGGCCATCAGGAAGTCGCGCCCGCCCGCAGAAGCGGCAAGCCGGAAAATCCGGCCGAGAAGATAGCGGCCGATCGCCCAGATCACGGCGATCGCGATCAGCCCGCGAACCAGCGCGTCGATCAGGACGCCGCCCATGTTGGCATCGGCTTTCATGCTGGCGAAACCGACAAAGATCAGGATCGGGGCCACAAGGATGTCCTGGAACAGCAGCACGCCAAGGGTTGCCCGGCCCACCGGCTGGGCGGCGCGTTTCTGTTCGATCAGGACCTGCATGACGATGGCCGTGGACGAAAGCGCCAGGGCAAGGCCGAGGATCATGGCAACCGGCAGGTCGAGACCGAAAGCGAGGCCGGCGCAGGCGATGGCGACCGCGCTGACAATCGCCTGCAGGCCGCCCGTACCGACAACAACCTTGCGCAGGGCCCAGAGTTTCTCGAACGAAAACTCTACCCCCAGAAGGAAGAGCAGGAAGAGCACGCCAAGTTCGGCAAAGGGCAATGCCGCCTCAGGTGACGAGATCGAGAAGAACTCGAGCACAGGGGCATCTTCGGCAAGACGGCCAAGGGCGAAGGGGCCAAGGGCGAGGCCTGCCAGCATGAAGCCGATGACGGTCGGGATCCTGATAAATCGCATGGCCGGCACAAGGATGCCGGCGGCTATGAGGAAGACCAGCAGATCCTTGATCAGTGTCGGGCTGGGGCCGTGGGCGGCGGCGTGATCGATGACTTGTTCCATGCGGCGCCCCTTTCAGCGGAATCCTTGGACAGACCCTAAGCGAGCCCGGACTCGCCTGACACCCCGGCGTGTCACAATAGGTAGATTGCCGCGCCGGGAATGACAGCAGCGCCTCAAATCAGGTCAGGCGAGGCCGTCACTTTCCGCGGGTTGGGCAATCGCAGGTCCGGAGGCGCACTCACCGAAGTCCAGCAGGTCCCCCGGCTTGCAGTCCAGCGCCTCGCAGAGCTTTGCCAGCGTCTCGAAGCGTACACCCTTTACCTTGCCGGATTTCAGCAGGGAGAGGTTGGCCTCGGTGATGCCGATGGCCGCGGCAAGGTCTTTCGCCTTCAGCTTGCGGCGGGCGAGCATCACATCGAGCGTGACGATGATGTCGCGCGCCATCAGATGATCTGGTCGCTTTCGGCCTTCAGGCGGATGCCTTCGGCGAGGACATGGCTGAGGCCAAGGATGGCGGCGCCCATGGCGGCCGTCCCGAGGGCAAGATCGTTGATGTGCCAGATAAAGCCGCGCCCGTCGCCGGTGGTCCAGCTGAGGACGGTGGGCACGATGATCGCGCTGGCGGCCGCCGCCCAGATGAGGCCGCCCCCGGCATTGCGGAGGGCCTTCAGGTTGCGGTCCGAGAAGACCTCGCCCTCGCCTGTGCGGCTGAACAGGCCGGCGAAATCCCCGAGCACGCCGATGATGATCAGCGTCGGGGTGTTGACCAGCAGGGCAAGCAGGAAGGCTTGCAGCACGTCCTTCCAGTTCTCCTGCGTGACGATGCGCGTGCCGACCTTGCCGGTCATGTCGGCGGCAACCGAGCCAAGCATCATGACGATGAGGACGATGGCGGCGATGGACAGCCAGGACGTGTCGCGCAGGGCAGAGGCCGGAGGGGGGCTGGCGTCGGAGCGGGTCATGCGGGCGTCTCCCTGTTCGGGAGTCTCATATGTCAAAAATTATCGTATGACAATAATTTCTTTTCGCATCCTATAAGTTCTTAGCCCTCCAGGGTCGGTTTAATCGCGTCGATGGCGGGCTGGCGGGCGAGGATCTTGTTGCGCCAGTAGGCGCCGTTGGCGATGGGCTTCAGGCGTTCGGCCTCGGCCATCGCGGCGGCGTGGACCTCGCCCGGCTCTACCACCTTGTCGAGCCAGCCGACGGGCACGGCTTCGTCCGGCGTATAGAGGCGGGCCTGCACGAGGGCCTCGGTGAGGTACATCGGGTTGAGGCGGGCACGCGGAAGTTCGACGCCGAAGCCGGGCAGCGTCATGCCGTTGATGGTTTCGTTGGCGCCGATCTTGTAGGCGCCGCGCGCGCCGATGCGGGTGTCGGCGCCGAGCAGCAGGAAGGCGCCCATGGCGATGGCGTGGCCTGTGGCGGCGATGATGATCGGCTGTTTCGAGGTGAACAGGCGGAAGGCGAGCTTGCCGCCGCCATTGACGAGACGGCGCACGTCCTCCGGCGCCGAGGTGGCCAGGAACTTGAGATCGAAGCCGGCGGAGAAACGCTCGGGGCGGCCGGTGAGGATGATCACACTGGCGGATTTTTCCGCCTCGTCGAGGGCGGCGTTGGCGGCGTCCAGCATGGTCAGGCTGATGGCATTGGCCTTGCCGTCGTCCATGGTGATGAGGGCGATGTCGTTTTCGATCTTGATTGTGGCGGTCATGGGGGCTCCTGCAACTTTGGGCGATTTGGACCGCGTGACATTGGGGAAAGCAAGGGCCCCCACCGCTCGAGCGGCGGGTTCCATTGCGAAGAAATGGACGGTGAGGGTTTTGAGATCGGGAAATTTTCTGGAGCCATGTACGGAGTATAACTCCGTGGGCGGAGGTGTAGCGTAAGGATGCGCGAAGTATTTTTTAGTGGCTTGAGGGGGATGGATGTTACTCTCCGGGAGAGGTGCTTTGTGTAGGCGCAAGTTCTGTTCCTGACGGCTGCCACCGGGCGTTATCGCGATGCAAACAGTGCATGTTTGCTATCGATTTCCTCTAATTCCTTCTCATTTTTTATCATCTGGAGCCGGTTGGCTCTCATTCCTTCGCAAGAATTCCGCGTGCTGGATCTTCCCTCCGCTCCCGGAAGAAAGCGCGCAGGAGGTCTCCTGCCTCGACGGCGTTGGCGTCATCTTCTTCGACCTGAGGCCGCCAGTGGCACGTCTTCTGCTCGAAGAAGCGTGGGCCGTGGAGGATGGCGCCGCCCTTGGGGTCGCTCGCGGCGAAGATGACCTTGCCGATGCGGGCGAAGCTGATGGCGCCGGCGCACATCGCGCAGGGCTCCAGCGTGACGTAGAGGTGCAGGCCCGTGAGGCGGTAGTTGCCGAGCCCGACGGCGGCCGAGCGCAGCGCGATGATCTCGGCATGGGCCGTGGGGTCGTGCGCCATGACCGGCGCGTTGGCGCCTTCGCCGATGATCTCGCCGGTGGCGGGGTCCACGATCACCGCGCCGACGGGGACTTCGCCCGCTGCGGCGGCGAGACGGGCGAGTTCGAGGGCGCGGGACATGGGAGGCTGGGCGGTGGTCATCACTACCGTGTAATGTCTTCGCCGTTCGCGAGGAAGTCCTTCATGGCGGCCATGGCGCTTTCGGACTTCAGGACGGCGTGGAAGCCGTGCTGTTCCTCGCGGGTGCCGTCGACGAGGCCCCAGGTGAGGGCGCCGCGCACGAGGCGTTTGGCATGGGCAAGGCCTTCGGCGCCGCGGGCGGAGAGCTCGGCGGCGAGCGCCAGGGCTTCGGCGACGGCGTCGGCGGCCACGGAATTGACGAGGCTGAGCGCCAGCGCGCCCTCTGCATCGACCGTCTGTCCCCGGAGGATGAACTCGAGCGCCCGCGCCTCGCCGATCATGCGCGGCAGGCGCTGGGTGCCGCCGCCGCCGGGGAAAATGCCGATGCGGGTTTCCGGCAAACCGATCAGCGGCACTTGATTGCCGGCGATGCGCAGGTCGCAGGCGAGCGCGAGTTCGAAGCCGCCGCCCATGCAGACGCCGTTGATGGCAGCGATGACGGGCTTGGGCGATTCAAAAACCGCGCGGATCATGTCGGCAAAACCGCCGCGCTCGAAGTCTTCCGGTTTCAACTGTCCCGCCTGCACCGCTTCGCCGACCGCGACGATTTCGGACACGTCATAATGGCGCACGAACACATCCTCCGTACCCGTCAGGACGAGGACGCGGATCGCGGGATCGGCGACAGCGGCCTGCACCGCCGCCAGCATGAGGCCAGCGCCTTCGGCGGTCATGTAATGGCGCGGCGGGTTGGCATAGCGGATGAGGCGCACGGCGCCGTGGGTTTCGGTCGTGACTTTGGCCATACAGGTCTCCCGGGCTTTTTAGGCAGAGTGCGCCGGGGGCTTGAAGTCCGCAAGGCTTTCAACTCGCGCTGGGCGTGATAAAGCGCGCGCCGGACAGAGGACATTTGCATGCGCATCATCGCCGGACAGCACAAGGGCCGGGCCCTTATTGCCCCCAAGGGGATGGGTACGCGGCCGACCAGTGACCGGACGCGCGAGAGCCTGTTCAATGTGATCGCCCATGCCGACTGGGCGCCGGCCATCGAGGGGGCGCGGGTGATCGACCTGTTTGCCGGCTCCGGCGCGCTGGGGCTGGAGGCGATGAGCCGGGGCGCGGCCTTCTGCCTGTTCGTGGAAACCGACGCAGCCGCGCGCGGCGCCATCCGAGACAATATCGAGGCGCTGGGCCTGTTCGGCGCGACGCGCCTGCACCGGCGCTCGGCGACGGACCTCGGGCCGAAGCCGGCGGGTGTCGGCGCGCCGTTCGCGCTCGCCTTCCTTGATCCGCCCTATCACAAGGGGCTGGTGCAGCCGGCGCTGGACTGCCTTGCGGGCGGCGGATGGCTGGCGGAGGATGCGCTGGTGGTGGCCGAGACGGGCGCGGACGAGAGGTTGATGTTCCCCGGATGGACGCTGATCGATGCGCGCGAGTATGGCGCGGCGCGGGTGAGTTTTGTGAAGCCGGCCTAGCTCTCCAGAAACTCCTTGCGGATATCGAAGCTCGACTGTTTTGTGCCGACATCTTTCGCGCAGTCTGACAGCCATCGGTCGGCGGTCTCGTAGCCCTTGTCGTGCAATTCAGTGAGGAGGCGCCAGCGGGTGTCGGATTTGGTGGCGAGGTTGTAGCCGATCAGGTCCTGCCCGCCCTTGATGGCGTGGATGTTCAGCCTGCGGTATTTCTTCATCATCGGCTCCTTCAGCATGCCTTCGTCGATGAGGCGCTGGACGAAGGCGATGGCGCGCAGCTCGCCGATGAGGGAGGCGTTGAAGCTGATCTCGTTGAGGCGCTCCTGGATTTCGGCGGCGCGTCTGGGTGTGCCGGGACGCTCCAGCGGATTGAGGATGACCAGCAGCACATCTGCCGGGGCGCCGGAATAAACGAGCGGGAAGAGGCTGGGGTTGCCCATGTAGCCGCCGTCCCAATAGGGTGTGCCCTCGATTTCCACGGCCTGGAAACTCTGCGGGAGGCAGGCCGAGGCGAGCACGGCGTCGGCGTTGATCTCGTCTTTTGAGAAGACGCGCACCCGGCCGGTCTCGACATTCGTGGCGGAGATGAAGAGCTTGAGGCCGGAAGCGTGCACGGCTTCGAAATCGATTTCGGCTTCGACCAGATTGCGCAGCGGATTGTAGTTGAACGGATTGAGGTCGTAGGGGCTGGCGAGGGATTGCAAGGCGGTGGCCATGGCGAAGCCGGCCGGGCCGAAGGCGCCGAGGGCGGAGCTGGCATCCGAGACCTTTCGCCAGAGCGATTCGAGTTCCTTGCGGGCGCCTTCGGGGCCGCCCTTGGCGCGGCCTGCGGCGAAGGCGACGGCGTTGAGCGCGCCGGCGGACGTGGCCGAGATCGCTTCGATATGCAGGCTTTCCTCGCGGGTCAGGCGGTCCAGCACGCCCCAGGTATACGCGCCGTGGGCGCCGCCGCCCTGCAAGGCGAGGCTGAGGGGGCGGGGTTTTCCATTGGCCTTGGCCATGGCGGGGCTCCTTTGCGCGCGCGGCCTGCCCCTGCTAACGGAGTGCGCAGATCACCGCCAGCCCCGGAGACCGGATGCCTGCCCTGCAAGACACGCCTGCCTCCGGCCCGCGCAGCTTGACGATCCAAACGGTCGGCGCGCAGGGCGACGGGCGCGCGCAGGAGAAAGGCGCGTGGGTGAATGTGCCGTTTACCCTGGCGGGGGAGACGGTGCGCGTGGACGGCGCGGGCGAGCGGCTGAAGCTGCTGGAAGTGCTGACGCCTTCGCCGTACCGCACGGCGCCGGCGTGCAAGCATTTCGGGGCGTGCGGTGGATGCACGCTGCAGCACATGGCGCCTGCGCCTTATGCGGATTTCAAGCGTGACCAGATCCTCCGTGCCCTGAGCGCTCGGGGACTGGACGCCGACGTCGCGGAGACCTGGACCACGCCGCCCGGATCACGACGGCGGGCCGCGTTCACGGCGAAGCGTTTGGGCAAGCAGGTGGCCGTCGGCTTTCATGCGCGCAAGAGCCATGAGCTGGTGGCGATCAGCGAATGCCCGGTGGCGCGCCCCGCGATCGTGGCGGCATTGCCGCGGCTGAAGGAGATCGCGGGATATCTGCTGGCAGGCAAGGATGGCATCGGCCTGCTGGTGACGGAGACGGCCTCGGGTCTCGACCTGCACATCACAGGTGTTCCGAAGGACGCAAAGGCGCTCGCCCGTGCGGAGGCGGCGAGCGCGGCGCTGCGGGCGGGGTTTGCGCGCGTGTCCATCGAAGGCGCGGATGTTCTGACCGAGCGGACGCCGAGCCTGCCGGCCGGCGCCGCGCAGCTTTTTCCGCCGCCCGGTGGTTTCCTGCAGGCCAGCGCCGAAGCCGAGGCAGAGATGGAGCGGATCGTGCGCGAACACCTGAAGTTCGCGGCCAGCGTCGCGGACCTTTTCTCCGGATGCGGAACATTCGCGCTGCGCCTCGCGGCCGAATCGAGCGTTCTGGCGGCCGAAGGCAATGCGGAAGCGATCGAGGCGCTGAAGGCGTCGGTGCGGGCGGCGCATGGGCTGAAGCCGGTGACCGCCGAAGTGCGAGACCTGTTCCGCAATCCCTACGGCGCCCGCGAGCTCGCGCGGTTTGACGGCCTCGTGCTGGACCCGCCGCGCGCGGGAGCGTCAGCGCAAGTGGCGGAGATTGCAAAGTCCAACGTGCCGAAGGTTGCCTATGTCTCCTGCGATCCGGCAACGCTGGCGCGGGACCTGCGCATGCTGGTGGACGGCGGTTACCTGATCGTCCGTATACACCCCATAGACCAGTTTCTCTGGTCGGCACATGTCGAAGCGGTCGCGCTGCTGGAACGAAAGTCATGACCGGCAAGCCGCAACCCGCCGTCGGCACAGTCTGCTTCAAGGGCGACGACGTGCTGCTGATCCGCCGGGGCACAAAGCCCTTGGCGGGCGACTGGTCTATTCCGGGCGGGCGCATCGAGTTCGGGGAGCGGGCCGAAGCGGCGGCGCTACGTGAGCTGGCGGAAGAGACCGGGGTGACCGCGCGGCTCGTGGGCCTCGTCGATGTCGTCGACGCGATCTTCACCTCGCGCACGACAGGCGCGGCGGCGCGCCACTATCTGTTGTTCGACTATGCGGCCACGTGGATCTCCGGCGAGCCGGTGGCCGGCGATGACGCGGACCATGCCGAGTGGATCTCACCGGTGCGGCTCGCCGAGCTGCCGCTGTGGGACGAGACGCGGAGGGTGATCGCGGCAGCGAAAGAGATGGTTTCCAAATCCTCCACTTGACCCGCCCTAGCGTCAGGTCTGTGTAGAGGGTCCAGATACCAGAACATTTCCAGGGAGGAACTTTCTTCATGACCTACAAACCCTTCGATCTCAGCGGCAAGGTCTGCGTCGTCACCGGCGGCAACAAGGGCATCGGGCTCGGCATGGTGGAGGCGCTGGCAGCGTCCAACGCGGATGTCGTGATCTGGGGCCGCAAGGCGGATGACAATGCATCCGCCGTGAAATCAGCCTCGAAGCTCGGCACCGGCAAGGTGAAGGCCTGGGTCGTCGATGTCGGCGAGGAAGACCAGGTCGTGAAGGCGATGAAAGAGGCCGAGGAAGAATTCAAGCGCATCGACGCGTGCATCGCGAACGCGGGCGTCGGCCGTGGCTCGCTCGGTTTCGAGACGATGACGCTGGACACCTGGCGCTACAATCAGCGCATCAACTCCGAAGGCGCGTTCTTTACGCTGCGCGAGGCGGCCAAATCGATGGTGGCGCGTGCAAAGGCGGGTGATCCGGGCGGCAGCCTCGTCGGGACGGCCTCGCTGGCCGGCATCGAAGGCGCCGGCCGCAACCAGGCCTACGCCCACACCAAGGGCGGCCTGATCGCCATGATGAACGCCTGCGCCGTCGAGTATGGCCGGTACGGCATTCGCGCGAACTCCATCCTGCCCGGCTGGATCGCCACCGACATGACCGAAGGCGCGCAGGGCAATGACGCCTTCGCGACGAAGGTCATCACCCGCGTGCCGATCCGCCGCTGGGGCGAGCCGGCCGATTTTGGCGGCATCGCGGTCTACCTCGCCTCGGATGCGTCGAAGTATCATTCCGGCGATACGCTGGTCATCGACGGCGGCTACGCGAAGTTCTGATTCGCGCCCACCGCGAGACGCTGAGGCAAAGAAAAAGGCCGCTTCCCGAAGGAAGCGGCCTTATCTTTTAGACCGGAAAACCGATCGCTCTGAGATTACTCAGGAGCGGTTTCGGTGGTCGTTTCGGTCGTCGTTTCGGTCGTGGTGACTGCTTCGACGGCGCCGTCGACGGCTTCGGTCACGACTTCGGTCGTCTCTTCGACGGTTTCGGTCACGACTTCAGCAGCCGGCTCAACGGCTTCAACAACCACTTCTTCGACGGTTGCTTCTTCAGCGGCCGGGGCGGCTTCTTCCGTGGCGCCGCAAGCAGCGAGGACGAGAGCCGAAGCAGCGGCAGCAGCGAGGATCAGTTTTTTCATGATGGTAGTACCCCTGTTGAGATGTTCTTGCGAACGGTTGGCCTTTAACACCACTTCAACATTGCCGAAAGTTAATTTTACAGCTTTGTTGAACCGTCGCGGTTCGGTTGAAGGACACCCTCGCCCGCCTAGGGAAGAGGGCAGTTTCCAGCCGGCGCCGATTACTCGGCAGCGGCTTCTTTGGTAACGCCATTTTCGGCATCTGCTTCGGCCGGGCCAACTTCGCCCTCGGCTTCGACAGGAACCTCAACGGCTTCGGCTTCACCATCGGCTTCAGTGTCCGTGGCATCACCCGCCACTTCGACTTCCACGATCTCACCTTCGACTTCCGGCTCGCCTGCATAGGCGAAACCAGCGAAGAGAATTGCAGCGGCAGCGCTTGCCAACAGTTTGGTCATTCGAGCTACTCTCTCCAGACATCCTGCCCAGCGGGCTTATCCGCGGACGCAGGCGCTCTTGCCCTTTGATCAGGGCCAGATTGCGGCAAAGAAACGATAAATTTGATGAAATTGCGGCACCGAAGGCATTTCGCCAAAGACTCTTGCGTTGACCTTGCGGCGCCAGCCTAAGGATTGGGCATAGAAACCGACCCAACGGAGAGACCCCATGGCGCTGAAAACCCGGCTGACCGACCTGCTGAACGTCCAGCACCCTATCATGCTGGCAGGCATGGGCGGGGTTTCCTATGCGGAAGTCTGCGCCGCGATGTGCAATGCAGGCGGCTACGGCGTGCTCGGCATGGCCGGCACCTCGCCTGCCTTCATCGCCGGCCAGATGAAAAGGGTGAAGGAACTCGCGCCCGGAAAGCCGTTCGGCGTGGACCTGCTGGCCGCCAGCCCCGAGAGCCTCGAGGAATCGGTCGACGTGATCATCAAGGGCGGCGCTGATTCGTTTGTTGCCGGTCTCGGCGTGCCGCTGCCGATCATGGCGCGGCTGAAGGCGGCGGGTGTGAAGGTCATGGTGGTTGGCGGCGCCGTGAAGCACGCGATCAAGGCCGAGGAAGCGGGCTGCGACGCCGTGATTCTCCAGGGCGGCGAAGGCGGCGGTCATACCGGCCTGGTCGGGACGATGCCATTGGTCGCGCAGGCGGTCGAAGCGGTGAAGATCCCGGTGATCGCCGCAGGCGGCATCTATGACGGGCGCGGCCTCGCCGCCGCCCTGGCCCTCGGCGCCGAGGGCGTCTGGATGGGCACGCGCTTCATCGCCTCCGCCGAAGCCCACGCCGCCAACATGTACAAGAACGCCGTGGTCGAGGCGGGCGACACCGACACGACCCGCACGCGCTGCTACTCGGGCAAGCCGATGCGCTGCCGCACCAACGAGTACATCAATGACTGGGAAACCCGCCCCCAGGACATCAAGCCGTTCCCCTTCCAGGCGATCCACTCGACCCAGACCGGCGTGATCGGCGGCATCGGCGGCATCACCGACGAGGCGAAGCTGAACCCGGACACAAGCTGCTTTGCCATGGGCCAGTCGGCCGGCGGCGTGCGCGAAGTGAAGCCGGTGGCGGCCATCGTCAGCGACATCATGCGCGATGCCGAAGCGGCGATTGCCCGGATGTCCGGCTTGCGGGTGAAAGCCAACACGTAAACGCGGCCCGGCTGGCACTGCCCTCGCATCGGCCTATGTTCGCAGGTGGATACGAAGCGAGGCCATGTTGAAACTGGGAACGATCCTTCTCGGCGTGACGCTGGCGGCGGTGCTGCTCGGCGGGTGCTGGCTGTACACGCCGGACAAACCGCGCGCCGTTCTGGAGAAGGCCTATCTCCGGCAGGCCAGCGACATGCTGACGGTGGCGGGCACGCAGCTTCATGTGCGCGATGACGGGCCGAAGGACGCGCCGGCCATCATCCTTCTGCACGGCTTCGGCTCCAGCCTTCATACGTTCGAGCCCTGGGCCGAGGCGCTGAAAGCGGACTACCGCGTCGTGCGGCTCGACCTGCCAGGTTCGGGTCTGTCGCCGCCGGACCCCACCGGCGATTATACCGACACGCGCTCGATCGCCTTGATCCTTGTACTGATGGACCAGCTCGGCATCGACACGGCGGTAGTCGTCGGCAATTCCATAGGTGGACGGATTGCCTGGAACATGGCGGCGGACCATCCGGAGCGCGTATCGAAACTTGTGCTGATTTCGCCGGACGGATTTGCGAGCCCCGGCTTTGCCTATGGCGAGAAGGCCGACGTGCCCGCCGTGATGAAGGCGATGCGCTTCACGCTGCCGAAATCCGCGATCCGGCCGAACCTCGCGGCGAGCTATGGCGACCCGAAACGGCTGACCGAGGCGACGGTCAAGCGCTATCACGACCTGATGCTGGCGCCCGGCGGGCGCGGCGCGCTGCTCGCGCGGATGGAGCAGACCGTGCTGACCGATCCGGTAACGCGCCTGCCGCGGATCAAGGCGCCGGTGCTTTTGCTCTGGGGCAGGAAAGACCGGTTGATCCCGTTCAGCAATTCGGCGGACTATACGAAGCTGCTGCCAGACAGCCGTCTCGTCGCCTTCAAGGACCTCGGCCATGTGCCGATGGAAGAAGACCCCGCGCAGTCACTCGTCCCGCTGCTGGAATTTCTGGCTGAGTAGGCCCCGCGCAAGCAACTTCCGCAAGATTTGTCAAAACGAGTTGTGCCAAGGTTCCTGCAGCAAGGGAGCGCGCAGCGATGGCCGACAGCCCAAACACCAGCCATCCGACCTATTTCGACAGGGTGGAACGCGTACGCGCCCACATTCGCGCGAACCTCGACGAGGACCTCGATCTTGATGTGATCGCCGAAGTCGCCTGCCTGTCGCGCTTCCATTGGCACCGGATTTACCAGGCAATGACGGGCGAGACCGCAGCCCAAACCGTCCGGCGTTTGCGTCTGGCACGGGCCGCCGAAGATCTCGCGCATACCTCGCGGCCCCTGGCGCAGATTGCGGAGCGGGCGGGATACGCCTCCCAGTCTGCATTCACACGGGCGTTTGCCGCAGCGCATGGACTCGCGCCGGCCGCATTCCGGATCGCCGGCATGCACGCCGCCCTTCAGCAGGCCATCTCGGAGGACAATGCCATGGCTTTCAACATCGACATCCGCACGCTTCCCGTCCGGCCTGCGGTCGGGCTGCTACACAAGGGGGCCTTCAACGAGATCGGTGACGCCTTCGAGCGATTGTTCGGCCTGCTGGGCGCGCATGGACTTACCCCGCATGTGCGTAGCCCATTCGGCCGCTATCGTGAAGGCCCGGACGGCGTTCCGGTGGACGAGCTGCGATCGCATGCGTGTGCGTTCACGGACATCCGGATTGAACCGCCATCGCCGCTTGAAGCGTTCGATGCTGGCGGCGGAACCTATGCGGTCCTGACCTACAAGGGACCCTATTCGGCGATGAAACCCGCCTATGACTGGTTATTCGGCGTCTGGCTCCCGAATTCCGGGCGTGAACCGCGCGACGAACATGTCCTCGAAATCAATCTCAACACGCCGATGGATTCGCCGCCTTCCGAACTGCTGACCGAAATCTGCCTGCCGCTGGAGGACTGACCATGGCCCGGAAAAGCTGGACCGAAAGGGTCAACGATGCGCGCCCTCACGAAGTAAAACCTTGTGCGAAGGATTTTGCCGACATCAAGCGCGGGCAACGGATGTTGCTGACGACCGCCCGGGATGTGGCCGGCGCCTTGCGGACAATACCGCGCGGTCAGGAAGTGGACATGAAGACCCTGCGGGCGCATTTGGCGCGCGCGTTCCAGGCAGAGATGGCGTGCCCTGTCGTCACCGGCATCCATTTGCGGGCGGTGGCGGAAATGGTGGGCGAGCAACTCGACGCCGGTGTCCCGCCGCGCGACGTCGTGCCGGTGTGGCGCGCCATGCCGGAAGGCGCGCCGATCTGGAAGCGGATCGAGAACGGCCGTTCAAGGCTCGCGGCGCAGCGCAAAGCGGAAGGCCTGCCCGTCTAGAGCCAGCCGCGCCATTTGAAGAAGAGGTAGGGCAGCACGGCCGACATCACCATGAGCGCAAGAGCGATCGGGTAGCCATAGGCCCAGTCCAGCTCCGGCATGTACTTGTAGTTCATGCCGTAGATCGACGCGATGAGTGTGGGCGGCAGGAACACCACGGCGGCCACCGAGAAGATCTTGATGATCGCCGTCTGCTGGATGTTGATCATGCCGAGCGTGGCATCGAGCAGGAAGTTGATCTTCTGCGTCAGGAAACCGGCATGGTCGCGCAAGGCCTGGACGTCGACGGCGAGGGTCTTGATCCGGTGGTCGATGGTCTTGCCGGGCTTGCGCTCCGAAGCCAGTGAGGAGTCGAAGGCCAGCAGGCGTTGGAGCGAGATCAGGCTGTCCTGGATTTTCGAGATCAGGTCACCCTTGTGACCCACTTCCACCAGCACCGCCTGGAAGTCGCATTGGCGCGCGTTGGGGGTGCTCGATTTGGCCTTGGCTTCCTTGGCTGCTGCCGCGTGGCGGACGCTGGCGGGCGCCTGCGTGAAGAAAACCTTTTCGGACAGCATGTCGAGATCGTGACCTGCCCGTTCGAGCAGGTCGCCGATCCGCTCGATGATCCCTTCCAGGATGCCGATCAGGATCTGGTCGGCCGAATAGGTTCCGGATTTCAGGCAGCGCGCGACGAACGCGTCGATTGCCCTCGGTTCCTCGTAGCGCACCGTGATCACCTTATCGCCCGTGAGGATGAAGGTGATGGGCGAGACTTTTACCATGTCATCGTCGGTACGAGACAGCATGTTGGCGGTCAGGAAGTGTGCCCCGTCTTCAGAATAGAGACGGCTCGACAGCTCGATCTCGCTCATTTCCGCCAAAGTTGGCACGCCGATCCCGAAAGCGCGCTCAAGCGCGCTTTCCTCGTCGCGGGTTGGACGCAGCACATCAACCCACACCGCCGTGTCGAGCGCGCCGAGGTGTTCGCCGTCCAGCACGAACTTTCCGGACGCATTGGAATAAGTACGGATCATGCAGGCCTCGGCAACCGGTCTTGAGCTTGCCCACGTCTGCGGCAAGTCGCGCCCGGTTGCAACGCGGCGAGCGCCTCTAGCGGGCCGGCGTCAGGCGCAGCAGGCGGGCGCCGTCGTCGTCCTCAAGCACGTAGACCGAGCCGTCCGGGGCTTCCTCTACCTCGCGCACACGCTTGCCCCAGGTGTAGCGCTCCGCTTCGGCGGCCGTGCCATCCGGCTGGATCTCGACCCGCACCAGAGCTTTTGACGACAATCCGCCGATCAGCGCATTGCCTTTCCAGTCAGAAAAGAGGCTGCCGTTATAGATATCGAGGCCGGCAGGGCTGATGGCAGGCACCCAGTAGGCGGCGGGCGCGGCGAATTCGGGGCGCGTGGCATGATCCGGAATATCCCGGCCATCATAGTGGTCGCCGTTCGAGACTTCCGGATAGCCGTAATTCTGTCCACGGACGATCAGGTTCAGCTCGTCACCATGCTTCGGACCCATCTCGTGAACCCACAGCTTGCCATCGGGACCGAAGGCGATGCCGAGCGGATTGCGATGGCCGAGGGTCCAGACTTCTGCCGCCGGTCCGCCCTGGCTGACAAACGGATTGTCGGACGGCACGCTGCCATCGAGATTGAGGCGAACGACCTTGCCGAGCGTCGAGCCCATATCCTGGGCAGGCGTGAACTTCTGACGCTCCCCGGACGTGATGAATAGGTGGCGATCCGACGAAATGGCAAGGCGGTGGCCATAGTGGCCATTGCCGGGCACGGAGTCGAACTGGCGCCAGATGACGCTCCGGTCACGGAGGATACCGCCGGTCTCGGTCAGTTCAAGTGTCGCAAGCTCAACGGCTGCGCCGGACAGCTCTGCATTGTCGGCATCGCGCTCGACATAGGATATGTAGACCTGCCCCGTTGTCGCAAAATCCGGGTGCAGGATGATATCACCCAGGCCGCCCTGGCCTTTCGCCTCGACGCCAGGTCCGCCGGTCACATTTCCGGTTTTTGTACCATCGGCCTTCAGCAGCCAGATCGTCCCGGCTTGCAGCGTCACCAGCGCGCGTCCGTCCGGCAGGAAGGCCATGGCCCAGGGACTGTCGAACGTTTCCAGTTCCTCGGCCTGCAGGACGGTACCGCTGGTCCCGGTGATCTGGAATCCGGCTTCGGCGCCAGACTCTGCAGCAGGCTCTACCGTATCCGTTGCCGGGCTGGCGCAGGCCGCGAGCACAAGGACAGACGCGGCGGCTGCAAGGGCAGTCCATTTCAGATGGGTCATGGCTTTCTCCGTTGGCGGATCAACGCGCGGCAAATGCCGCAGGTTCCACAAGATGTTTCATCGGTTTTCCCGCCAGATAGAGCGTCAGATTGGCAAGGAAAGTCTCGTCCGCACCGGCGACGGTGCCCGGCGTGTCGGAGCTGTCATGCGGCGTGATCACGATCCTCGGGTGGCTCCAGAGCGGACTTTCCGCCGGCAGCGGCTCGGTGCGGGTCACATCCAGCGCCGCGAAGGCTGGCCGGCCGCCGTCCAGCGCCGCGATCAGCGCATCTTCATCCACCAGCGCGCCGCGGCCCAGGTTCATGAAAAGGGCGTCCGGCGTCATCGCCGCAAAGAAGGCCGCGTTGGCCATGTTCTCGGTTTCGGGCGTGTGCGGCGGGCAGAGCAGAACCACATCGGCGCGCGGCAATTCCGAGAGCAAGCTGTCCGGATGGGCAATCCGGGCGGCGCCGTCAGCGGGACCCGGCGAGCGGCGCAGACCCGTCACCTCGCCGCCCAGCGCCGTGACCCGCCGGCCCACCGCCTGTCCGATCGAGCCGTAGCCGACCACCAGCCAGCGTGAGCCGCGAATCTCCCGTGCCCGCACCCGTTGCCATTTGCCTTCGGCCTGCAAAGCCCGGTGGCCGGGGCCGTCGCGCAGGCAGTCCAGCGCCTGCCAGAGGGCCCATTCGGCCATCGATTCGGCCTGCGTGTGATTCGTCGTGTAGAGGCGCGCCTTCTGGCCGATCATCATCAGGGCCGGGTTCTCGATGCCGGCGGCGGCGGACTGGAACCAGTCGAGCGACGGGCTTTTGAGGATGGCCGTCATGTAGTCGCGCACGACCCAGGAGAAAAAGGCGTCGGCATTTCCAAACGCGATGTCCAGCGGCGGCACGGTCTCCAGCGCCGCGCTGGTCCAGCCGTCATGGGCATTTCCGGCGTCATCCATCGTGACAAAGCAAACAGCGGCTTCCAACCCCTTGAGCCGGGGGCGAAGGCGCGCGAATGTCCGCGCATGAAGAAGACATGTTTTCATGCCCTCGTGCTTAGCCTTGCCTTGGGCAGTGGCACAAGCGCCGCGCAATCCGGCCTGCCCGCGCGCGGGCCGGATTACTTCCGTGACGCCGCCGACCTGGCAGGCATTCTCGGCTCGGCCCACGCCATCCGGGTGCGCTGCAATGGCCGGGATGACCAGTACTGGCGCCGCTACATGGCGGACCTGCTTGCCTTTGAGGCCCCGGAAGCCGGCAACCTGCGCTCCTCGCTGGTGCGGGCGTTCAACGACGCTTTTTCCGACACCAGTGACGATTTCGAGATCTGCGACCCAATGGCGGTCGCGGCCGAGGCACGGTTCGCCGAGCGCGGCCAAGAGATCGCGACGCGGATGGCGACCTTCTATTTCCCGAAACGGGAACGCAGCGGCAGGGGATTTGAATGATGCGCACCTTACTCGCAGGCGGCCTCGGCGCCTTGATGCTCTCGGCGTGTGCCCTGTTCGAGGCGGCGCCGGAAATGCCTGCCGTCGGCATCCCGCTTGACCTTGAAGCGGCGCCGATGCCCGGCCCGGTGACCGGGACCGTAATCGAGAACGAAGCCTACCCGAAAATGGGCCAGCGGCCAGAAAGCGGCCACCCGATCGCCGCGCGCTCGGCGGTCGTCGCGCCCAATGGCGCGGCTGCCACCGCCCACCCGCTGGCAACTCAGACCGCGCTGGATGTGCTGAAGGCCGGCGGCTCGGCGGTAGACGCCGCGATTGCCGCCAACGCCATGCTGGGCCTCGTCGAGCCCACCGGCAACGGCATCGGCGGCGATCTCTACGCCATTGTCTGGGATCCCAAGACGCAGACGCTCTACGGCTATAACGGCTCTGGCCGCGCGCCGATGGACGCAACCCTCGCGGATGCCCAGGAAAAGGCGGACAAGTTTGCCGAGGGCAAGAAGCTGCCCTCCTTCGGCACGATCACCGTCACCGTGCCCGGCACGGTGGATGGCTGGTTTGCGCTGCACGAGAAGTTCGGCAAACGTCCGATGGCGGACAATCTGGCGCCGACCATCCGCTACGCCCGCGAAGGCGCGCCGATCCCGGAAATGATCGCCTGGTACTGGTCGCGCGGCCCCCTGCGCTTTGAGCCGGCCTTCGCACGCGGCGAACTGGAAGAATTCGAGAACGCGAAGAAGCTCTACTTCAGCCCCGCACCGGTGGCCGGTTCGCTGTTCCGCAATCCGGACCTCGCCAACACGCTGGAGAGTCTCGGCAAGAAGGGACGCAACGAGTTCTACAAGGGCATCATGGCCAGGAACATGGCCGCCTATCTCGGCCGCATCGGCGGCAAGCTCGACTATGATGACTTCAGCGCCCACAAGGGTGAATGGGTGGAGCCGATCTGCGTCGAATACCGCCAGGAAGTGGCCGTCTGCGAACTCGGACCGAACACGCAAGGTGTTGCGGCCTTGCAGATGCTCCAGATGCTCGAGAGGTTCGACCTCAAATCCATGGGCTTCGGCTCTGCGGATGCGCTGACTGCCATGGTCGAAGCCAAGCGCCTCGCCTTTGCGGACCGGGCGCTGGGCTACGCGGACCCTGAATTCTCGGGCATAGATCCCTCCATCTTCGTGGCTCCCGGCTACAATGCAGGACGCGCCGAAGCGATCGACGTCAAGAAAGCCGCGCCGTCCGTTGCTCCGGGTACAGAGGTTACCGACGCCGCCTTGCGCGATGGTGACACGACTTACCTGACCGTTGCCGACAAGGACGGCATGATGGTCTCGCTGATCCAGTCGAACTATCGCGGCATGGGCTCGGGCCTGGTGCCGGACGGGCTCGGCTTCATGTTCCAGGACCGGGGCGAACTCTTCAGCCTCGATCCGGACCATCCGAACGTCTACGCCCCCGGCAAGCGCCCGTTCCAGACGATCATTCCGGCCTTCGCCCTGAAGAAGGACTATCCGAGCTGCCAGGTCCGCGCGACCGCGCCGGAGCTTGCCTGCCCGTATGAGCCCTGGCTCGCCTTCGGCCTGATGGGCGGTGCGCTGCAACCGCAGGGCCATGTGCAGATCATCACCAACCTCGTTGATTTCGGGATGGGCCTGCAGGAAGCCGGGGACGCTGCGCGCTGGGAGCATGATGGCGGCTGCGAGCCGACGAACAAGCTTGGCGACGACTGCAATGTGGGCACCGGCAAGGTGATGCTCGAACGCGGCCTCGCCGACGCCGCCGCAGAACTTGAAGCACGCGGCTACACGGTCGAGTGCTGCGAAGCCAACTATGGCGGCTACCAGGCCATCATGCGCGACTTCGACAACGGCACATGGATCGCCGCCACCGAAATGCGTAAAGACGGCAGCGCGGATGGGTATTGACCTTCCCGCGGAGGCGCCCCGCGACTGCCCTCTCTGCCCGCGCCTCGTGGCGTATCGTGAAGCGGTGCGCGCCAAGGAACCCACCTGGTTCAACGGCGCGGTGCCGAGCTTCGGCAGTGAGACGGCCGAGCTTGTCATCGTCGGCCTGGCGCCTGGCGTGACGGGAGCCAACCGCACCGGCCGACCGTTCACGGGCGATTGGGCGGGCGACCTGCTCTATGCCACGCTCGACAAGTTCGGCTTCTCCAAGGGCACCTACGCCGCCGATCCCGGCGACGGCTTGAGGCTGAGCCGCGCGATGATCACCAACGCCGTGCGCTGCGTGCCGCCGGAGAACAAGCCGGTGGGTGAGGAGATCAACACCTGCCGGCCCTTCCTGCAGGCGCGCCTTGCCGCGCTGCCGAAGCTGAAGGTCATCGTCTGCCTCGGCAAGATCAGCCATGATTCCACGCTGCGCGCGCTGGGCGTGAAGCTCGGTCCACATCCTTTCGGGCATGGCACCCGATATGATGTGTCCGTGAACGGACGGCCGGTGGTACTGCTCTCCTCCTACCATTGCTCGCGGTACAACACGAATACCGGCCGCCTGACCGCGGCGATGTTCGAAGACGTCTTCGCTGCCGCGAAGGAAGCCCTTGGCTAAAGGCCCGGCATTGGCCACTCTGACGCCATGGAAACGCTCGTTGATCTTGCCGCGCTCGCGAACTGGATGGATGCTCAGGGCCTCGGGTCCGGGCCGCTGGACGATGTCCAGCGCCTCGCCGGCGGCACGCAGAACATCCTGCTGAAATTCTCCCGCGCCGGCCGGTCATATGTCCTGCGCCGCCCGCCGCCCGTGCTACGGGCCAATTCCAACGAGACGATGCGCCGCGAGGCGCGCATGCTGGCCGCCCTCAAGGGCACGAATGTTCCGCATCCGGAGCTGATCGCCGCCTGCCCGGACGAGACTGTCCTCGGCGCCGCCTTCTACCTGATGCAGCCCATCGACGGTTACAACCCGAGCACCGGCCTGCCCGAACCCTTTGCCTCCTCGCCGCAGCTGCGCCATCAGATGGGTCTTTCGCTTGTCGACGGCATCGCCGCCCTTGGCGCGCTGGACTATGTCGCCCTTGGTCTCACCGGTCTCGGCAAGCCGGACAACTATCTGGAACGCCAGGTCGGCCGGTGGAAGGCGCAGCTGGAGAGCTATGCCGAGTTCCCCGAATGGGATGGCCTGAAGGACCTGCCGGACATTGACGGCGTCAGCCGCTGGCTGGAAGAACACCGTCCACGGACATTCACGCCTGGCATCATCCACGGCGATTATCACCTCGCCAACGTGATGTACCGCTTCGATGCCCCGCGCCTCGCCGCCATCGTGGACTGGGAACTGACCACCATCGGCGATCCGCTGCTGGATCTCGGCTGGCTGCTCGCCACCTGGCCGGAAGGCGAAGGCAGCGCCGTGACCGTGACGCCCTGGGAAGGCTTTCCGTCTGCGGACAAACTCGTCGCCCATTACGCTAAGCAGACGACGCGCGACCTCTCCCAGATACATTGGTACGGCGTGCTGGCCTGCTACAAGCTCGGCATCATCCTCGAAGGCACCTATGCCCGCGCCTGCGCCGGCAAGGCGCCGAAAGCCACCGGCGACCAACTCCATGCCAGCACCATCGGCCTGCTGGAACGCGCCAACCGCTGGATCCGATAAGCCCCGCACAAAGGACATGTCCCATGAAAGCCCTCGTCTATCGCGGCCCGCGCGACATCGCCTACGAGACAATGAAGGACCCCGAACTCCACGATGACCGCGACGCGATCATCAAGGTCGACAAGTGCGCCATCTGCGGCAGCGACCTGCACATCTATCATGGCGAAACTTTCTCCGAGGACACAGGCTATTGCGTCGGCCACGAGGCGGTCGGTGAAGTGGTGGAGATCGGCCGGGGCGTTCGCCAGCTGAAAGTCGGCGACAAGGTGATGATCTCGGCGGCGGTGGGCTGCGGCCAGTGCCGTTCCTGCCTCGCCGGCATCGTCAACAGGTGCGAGAACAATGCGGCCGGTTGCTACGGCCTCTCGTCCAGGCTCCAAGGCTGTCAGGCCGAAGGCGTGCGCGTGCCCGCAGCCGATTTCAATGCCCAGAAAATCCCGGACGGGATCTCCGCCGATCAGGCCCTGATGATGACCGACGCGCTCGCCACCGCCTGGTTTGGCGCGCGCAATGCCGACATCCAGCGCGGCGCCACGGTCGCTGTCGTCGGTCTCGGCCCCATCGGCCTCCTGGCCGCAGAAGCCGCCTTCATCATGGGCGCCGCGCGCGTGTTCGGCATTGACCTCGTGGAGGGCCGCCGCGCCATGGGCCGCGCCTTCGGCATGGAAACACCGGACCCCGCGATTGCGCGCGAATACATCGCCGAGGCGACCAAAGGCCGGATGTGCGACAGCGTCATCGAAGCGGTCGGGCACTCCGCCACCATCCGCGCTTCACTCGGGCTCGCCGGGCGCCGCGCAACGGTCTCGGTGGTCGGCGTGAACCAGGATCGCAGCTTTGACTTCCCGATGTCGAAAGCCTTCGGCATGGGCCTGACCTTCCGTATCGGGACATGTTCGGTGCCGCAGGAATGGCCGGAGCTGATCCCGCTGGTCCAGTCGGGCCGCATCAAGCCGGAACGCTATATCAGCCACACCCTTCCGCTCTCGGACGGAAAACACGCCTACGATATCTTCGACCGCCGCGTCGATGGCGCGATGAAGATGGTGTTCGATATGGGGCTTTAGATTGGTCGCAAATTCTTGCGCTCAACCGGTGCCCACTTGAGCGGAACCTGCTCTAGCCCCCCTTGAGGATCCGCGCTTTATCCCGGGCCCAGTCCCGCTTGGCTTCGTTCTCGCGCTTGTCATGCGCCTTGCGGCCGGTGGCGACGCCGATCAGCAGTTTCGCGCGGCCCTTGTCGTTGAAGTAGAGCTTCAGCGGCACGATCGTGCGGCCCGCCCTTTCGACTTCCTGCGACAGTTTCGAAAGCTGGCGCTTCGAGACCAGCAGCTTCCGCTTGCGGCGCGGCTCATGGTTGAAGCGGTTGGCGCCCGCATAGGTCTGGATCTCGGCATTGATCAGCCACAGCTCGCCCTGTTCGACCGAAGCATACGCCTCCGCGATGTTGGCCTTGCCGTCGCGCAGGGATTTCACTTCCGAGCCGACCAGCATCACACCGGCCTCAAGCGTATCCTCCACGGAATACTCGCGGCGGGAGCGCCGGTTCTCGGCGACCATCCCGTCGGTGCGGCCCTTGACGGCTGGGGTTTTCGGCTTGGTGGCCATCGTTCTAGATATTCACGCCGGCATGGCGCAGCGCCGCGTCGATCTGCGCGCGGGCCTCGGCGTCCGGCAGCGTGATCGGCAGGCGCACCTCGTCCGTGCACAGACCCATCCGCGACAGTGCATACTTCGCGGGTCCCGGAGAAGGCGAGCAGAACATCGCGCGGTGCAGCAGCACGAGGCGCTGGTTGATCGCGCGCGCGGTTTCGAGGTCGCCGTCATCGAACGCGGCATGCATCGCAGCGCAGGCTTCCGGCAGCACGTTGGCGGTCACCGAAATACAGCCCGCCCCGCCCATTGCCCGGTGCGCCAGCGCGCTCGAGTCTTCGCCCGACAGCTGGATGAACTGTTCGTCCGGCCCGATGAGATGGCTGTGCAGCGCCACGCGCTCCATCTCGTCGCTCGCATCCTTGATGCCGATGACGTTCGGCAGCGCCGCCAGCGCCGCCACGGTCTGCGGCATCAGGTCGACGATCGTGCGCCCCGGCACGTTGTAGAGGAACACCGGCAGGGCGACCGCATCGTTGATCGCCTTGAAGTGGGCAAACAGCCCTGCCTGGTTCGGCTTGTTGTAGTATGGGCAGACGACGAGCGCGGCGTCCGCGCCGACCGCCTTGGCGTGGCGGACGAGGTCAATCGCCTCTTCGGTCGCGTTCGAGCCCGCGCCCGCGATCACCGGCACCCGGCCGGCGGCGACTTCAACACAAAGTGAGACGACCGCCTTGTGCTCCTCGGTCGACAGCGTGGACGTCTCCCCGGTCGTGCCCACCGGCACCAAAGCGGCGGAACCACCGGCAATCTGGCGCTCCACGAGCGCTGCAAAGGCGGTCTTGTCCACAAGGCCATTCCGGAAAGGAGTGACAAGCGCAGGAATGGAACCGGAGAACATCTTAATATTGCCAGTTTTTCAGGGATTCGTTTCAGGAAATCGTGGGAAAGGCGTGCTAGGCTGCACAGCTTGGATTGTCACGCTTTGGTACAGAAATAAACATAGGCTGTTATGACCCTTACCCGGAATTTCGCAGTATTTGTGTCGATGGCGGCGCTCCTGGCCGGCGCAGCCGTCGCAGCCGCGCCCGAGACCCCAAGCCTGAAACCGGGGAAAAACCTCCCCGTTCAGGCACCCGAAACCGTGTTGTCCGTTAATACGTCCACCCCGGTCTTGTCGGCGGCGCCCACCACGCCGCTCCCCGTGCTCAGCCAGAAATCCGGCAGCGTGCTCTACCTTGCCCGCGCCCTCAGCGCCGCCGAACGCAACCAGTGGACCGAGCTGTCCGCCCTGCAATACGCCGCGCCCGATCCGGTCCTCAAGAATCTCATCATGTGGAAGCGCGCCAGCGAAGGCGTGCCCGGCATGACGTTTGACGAGCTGAACCTCGCCCTCACCATGCTGGAGGGCTGGCCGCAGACCTCCAAGATGCGCCAGCGCGCCGAGGAGATCATCGAACTGTCGGCGCTTGATGCCCGTGCGCGGGTCGAGTGGCTGGACAAGTCCGGCCCGCAGACCGGCGCCGGCAAGGTCGCGCTGGCCAACGCCCTGCGCGAAGTGGGCGACCGCACGCGCTCCGACACTGTCATCAAGGATGTCTGGCGCAACCACTCCCTCGAGAACGACCTGCAACGCGTCGTCCTCGCCCGCTATGGCCAGACGCTCAGCCAGGACGATCACCGTGCCCGCGCCGATTTCCTGCTCTGGACCGGCCAGACCAGCGCCGCCGAAGGCCTGAAGCCCCAGCTCGCCGCTGACTACCGCAAGCTCGTCGATGCGCGCGTCGCCCTCGCCAAGCGCACCAAGGCCGTGGATGCCGCCATCCAGGCGGTGCCGGACCATCTTCAGACCCACCCGGGCCTTCTTTATGAACGCGCCAAATGGCGCCGCCAGAAAAAGGTCGACGGCGTCTCGGACCTGCTGCGCCAGATCGACGGCAAGGACGTGCCGGCAGCCGGCCGCGGCAAGCTCTGGGACGAGCGCGCCATCGCCACGCGCGAAGAACTGAAGCTGCGCAACTATACCCGCGCCTACCAGCTCGCCGCGCCGCACGGCATGAACACGGGCGCCGACTTTGCCGACGCCGAATGGCTTGCCGGCTGGATCGCGCTGCGCCTCAACGGCGACGCCACCCGCAGCCTCGGCCACTTCGAGACGATGACGGCCGGTGTCTCCAGCCCCGTCAGCCTCGCGCGCGGATATTACTGGACAGGGCGCGCCCGCGACGCGCTGGGCCAGGCCGAGCCTGCCCTCGCCGCTTACGGCGCCGCCTCGACACACAAGTACACCTATTACGGCCAGCTCGCCTCCGAGCGGATGGGCGACAAGAAGGTCGATCTCGGCGCGCCGCCTGTTCCGACGGCGGAGGAAATCGCCCGCTTCAACGCCATGCCGGTCGTGCAAGGCATGCGCCTCCTCGGCGAGGCCGGCGAGACCGAGAGCTTCCGTCACTTCGCCTTCTTCCTGGATGACCAGCTCACGAACCCGGTCGACTACGAACTGCTCTCGGACCTGACCAACCAGTTCACGTCCCCGGATGTCGGCGTGCGCGTCGGCAAGGCGGGACTTCAGAAAGGCGTGGTCGCTCCGCGCGCCGCCTATCCCGTGCTCAATCCCGCCATCAGCCGCAAGCCGGATGTCGAGCGCGCGTTCGTGCTCGCGATCACCCGGCAGGAGAGCGAGTTCAACCCGAAAGCCATGAGCCCCGTCGGCGCCCGCGGCCTGATGCAGTTCATGCCCGCCACCGCCCGCAACGAGGCGCGCCTGCGCGGCATGCCTTACCAGCAGTCCTGGCTGACGGATGATCCGGCCTACAACATGACGCTCGGCGGCCTGCACCTCGACACGTTGCTCAAACAGTTCGGCGGCAGCTACATCATGACCGCCGCCGCCTACAATGCCGGCCCCTCACGCCCCAACCAGTGGGTGCGCGATTACGGCGACCCCCGCACCGGTCAGATCGACCCGATCGACTGGGTGGAATTCGTGCCCTTCTCCGAGACCCGCAATTACATCCAGCGCGTCCTCGAGAACATTCAGGTCTACCGCCACCGCCTCTCTGGTGAGCCCGAAGACATCCGCCTCAGCGAAGACCTGAAGCGCGGCCGCAAGTAAGCAAGGCTGTTGACCGCGCGGGCCTTGGCGCGCGCACGACAAAAACCGGCCTTGCGCGCTGGCGCTCCCGATGCTCAGAACAGGGTGAGCTGTGGGAGCGTATCTGGTGTCCATTCTGAAATCTCTGTCGGCCCGCGTGCTGATCGCGCTGGCCTTGGGTCTCGGCATCGGTGCCTTCCTAGGCAGCAGCGGCAATCTGCCCGGCTGGCTGGCCTCGACCACCGAAGCCATCGGCTCGCTCTGGCTCGGCTTCCTGCAGATGACCGTTATCCCGCTGGTCTTTGCGCTTCTGGTCGTCGGCGTTGCGGCCGTCTCCGATGCCATGTCCGCCGGGCGGCTGACCGCGAAGGCCCTCGCCTGGTTTGCGGGCCTGCTGGCCGGCGCCATCGTGCTGACCTTACTCGTCTATGAAGCCGTGCTCGCTGCCTGGCCGGTGGATGCCGAAAGCGCCCGCCTGCTGGTCGCAGGCGCCACGGGCGCCAATGCCCCACCGCCCCAGGCCATCGAGTTCGGCGCCTGGCTGAAATCCCTGGCGCCCTCGAACCCGGTTGCCGCGGCTGCCGGCAATGCCATCCTGCCGCTGGTGATCTTTGCGCTGTTCTTCGCCTTCGCGGTCACCCGCCTGCCGGATCATCAGCGCACGATCCTTGTACAGATGTTCGATGCTGTCGCCGACGCGATGATCGTCATCGTCAAATGGGTTCTGCTCGCCGCTCCGCTCGGCGTCTTCGCGCTCGCGCTGACGCTCGGCCTGCGCAGCGGACTTGGCGCCACAGGCGCACTCTTCCACTATGTCCTGCTCGTCTCCGCAGGCTGCATTGTCACTGCGCTCGCCTGCTACCCGCTCGCCGCCCTCTTCGGCCGTGTTGGCCCGCTGCGGTTCGCCCGCGCGATTGCCCCGGCGCAGGTCGTCGCGTTCTCGACCCAGTCGTCGATCGGCACGCTGCCGGTGATGGTCGAATGCGCCCGCAAGAACCTCGACGTGCCGGAGCATGTCGCCGGCCTCGTCCTGCCGCTCGCCGTCGCCGTGTTCCGGCTGACCAGCCCGGTCGCCAATCTCGCAGTCGTCCTCTTCATCTGCCATGTCTCCGGCATCCAGCCGACACCGGCCCAGTTCGCCGCCGCCGGACTCGTGGCCTTCGCAGTCTCGATCTCGTCGGTCGGCCTGCCTGGTCAGCTCAGCTTCTTCGTCTCGGTTGCGCCGATCTGCCTCGCCATCGGCGCGCCTATCGAACTCCTCCCGCTGCTCCTCGCCGTCGAAGTCATCCCGGACATCTTCCGCACCGTCGGCAACGTCACCGCCGACCTGATGGTCACCACGATCCTCAACCGCGGCGACAAGGGCGTGCGCGTCATCGCGCCGGAAACGGCTTAGCCCCTTCCCCCCACTCTCCCATGCCGCTACGCTGTAGCCGGAATGCTCCATAAGTCGGGCTGACTTATAGAGTCTTTTGTGGACGGTTCATGGACTGGGGAACGGCGATGAAATCAGCTTTCAAGACAGCGCTTCTGGCGGGCGGCATTGCCCTTCTCGCGGCCTGCGGCAACGAAACCGGCACAGGCCCCGGCGGCGCGGATGGCAGCGCTGCGGCCTCCGGTGACGCGGCAATCGCGTCCGTCGCCGGCATGCCCGAGGGACCTCTTCGGGTCGCCGACGCCGATCTCGTGGCCTTGTACAAGCAGCTTCACGCGGCGCCGGAACTCTCCTTCAAGGAATCGGCCACGTCCGCCCTCCTCGCGGCGGAACTCAAGTCGCTCGGCTTCTCCGTCACCGAAGGCATCGGTGACGCCTGGGTGAAGGAAAAGTCGATGCGCGACTATGGCGAAGTACGTCCCGGCGTCGGCGGCTACGGCGTCGTTGGCGTGTTCGAGAACGGTGACGGCCCGGTCGTCCTCGTCCGCGCCGACATGGACGCGCTTCCCGTTCCCGAAAACACCAATCTTCCTTTTGCTTCCAAGGTTGTTGCTGAAACATGGACCGGCGTTGAAAGCCCGGTCATGCATGCGTGCGGCCATGATGTGCACATGACCGTCTGGGTCGGCACCGCCCGCCGCCTGATCGCGGAGAAGGACAAGTGGAAGGGCACGCTGGTGATGATTGCTCAGCCAGCGGAGGAAATTGGTCTCGGCGCGCAGGCGATGCTGGCCGAAGGACTCTACTCGAAATTCCCGCAGCCGGATTACAACATCGCCCTGCACGTCTCTGCCGGTGCGCCGGCCGGGACCGTGTCCTATTCCTCCGGCTTCGCGCTCGCTAACGTCGACAGTGTCGACATCAAGGTCAAGGGCGTCGGCGGCCACGGCGCCTATCCGCAAACGACCGTCGATCCGATCCTGATTGCGAGCCATATCGTCGTCGCGCTGCAGAGCCTTGTCTCGCGCAATACCAATCCGTTGGATTCCGCTGTGGTCACGGTCGGCTCGATCAAGGCCGGCGCCAAGCACAACATCATCCCGGACGAAGCTGAACTGCTGATCACCGTGCGCTCCTACGAAGACAAGACGCGCCAGATGCTGCTCGACGGCATCAAGCGCATCGCCGAAGGCCAGGCCGCCGCCTTTGGCGCGCCGCCGCCAGAGGTTACCATCGAGAGCGACTATACGCCCGCGACCTATAACGATCCGGACCTGACCGCCCGCGCCATGAAGGCGGTGTCGAAGGAACTCGGCGACGCCAACGTGCGCGCCGTTCCCCCCGTCATGGGCGGCGAGGATTTCAGCCAGTTCGCGCGCACCGAAGAAAAGATCCCCGGCGTGATCTTCTGGCTCGGCGTCGTCGAGCCTGAACGTTACGCGGCCTCGCAAACCGACGGCATGCCGCTCCCCTCGCTCCATTCCCCGCTCTTCGCCCCCGACTACGACCCGGCGATCGCGACCGGCGTCGACGCGATGACCAGCGCGGTGGTGGAGCTGTTCAAGGACTAATTTTCGGATTCGCGACTCACACCCTTCCCAATTGGGTTAACCAATGGTTAGTTTCTCGCAGAGCGGGAAACGGGGGCGGCTGTGGGCGACAAGGCGGAACAGGAAAACTACAAATGGCGCGGTCGCCAGCGGCTCGGACCGGTTCACGAGCTGGAGATACTGGTCATTGCATTCCTGCTCGCGGGTACAAGCACCTACTTTGCCGCGCAGGATCTGACCGGCGACCGGCCCTTCCAGAGTTTTCTGGAAACGGCTGGGTTTATCGCGGCCCTCCTGGCTGCTCATGTTATCTGCGGAGTTCTACTCGTCCAGCGCAGCTGGGAAGATACGCCCAAGACGCATGATCCGGGAACGGAGGAACGTCCTGGCTTCTTCGGAGCATTTTTCTGGATGGGAGGTCTTCTTGCCCTTCTTGCCTGGAGTGCATTCGGAAAATCCTTCCCGGCGTTCTCTTTTCCGTGGGCCATCGAGACTTGGGACTGGAGAGCGACCGCACTTTTTCTGGCCTCACTCGGCGCCGCATTCGCGCCGCTCTGTTACGGTTACCATCTCGTTGCGCTTGAAGCGATGAACACCCGGAAAACCAAGAGCTACCTAGTCGATCCGGATGGGCCTGTTGGTTCCATGACGATACTGGCAACCGCCGCAATCATCCTGATCGTCGGCGCGGGCGCTTGGGCGGCGGGACAGCGCATGTTTTCGATAACCGGCTACTTCGGACTGTTGTCGATGGCGGTTGTCGTGTCTGCTTTCTTGTCGTTCATCGTGTTTGCCAACATTGCAGGCTTCAAAGCTTTGATCGAGCAGAACCCGGCTACGCCTGTGAAGGCGAGTGGCGCCGCCCATCCCGGCGCAGTCATCAGCGGTATAGATGCATTGCTGGTCAGACTGGTTGCGCCCTTGTCAGGCGCCACATTGCCCGGCTGGTTCATGCCGCAAGCCATGTTGTTGCTGGTGATGCTGCCGCTGGCCGGTATGGGCTATGCGCTTCCAGAACCGCTTGGTCTGGTACCAATTGCCGTCGCCATGGTGATCGTGCTGGCCGTTGGGCGGCGCTGGGCATGGGTGGAGGATGACCGGGAAAAAGCGCTCCGAATTCAGACGACCAAATCCGACAAATTCAGGATCGGCTTTGCCAATGACCTGCGCGATGAAGCGCTGATGGGCTATGCTTGGTTGTTCGTTCTCGTGCCGCTGGCCTTGCGACAGGCGCAGCTGGAGTTCGGGTTCTTTCCCAAGAGTTCCGACGATCTTTCGTTGATCAACTGGTTCAACTTTTTCGGCGCCGAACTGGCCAAGGGCGTGCCGATCGTGTCCTGGATCGACATATACCAGGTCGAGGAGGCGCAGGTGTTTGAGTCCGACACGGCTTTCGGACGCCACGTGATCTTTGCGTCGAGACTGATCATAGACGTCGTGATCATTGCCGCCTTGCTTCAGGCAATAGGTATCGCTCAACGCAACAACGCGCAAAAGAACCTGTTCAAAAACGGTCAGGTCGATTTCTTTGATCCCTTCATGGAGCGCAAGATCCTTTCAGAGGCATGGCAAGCCCCGACAGATTCCCAACCGCCGGTCAGGCCTGAATGGGAACGTTTCTTTGAAGAACATCGCCGCGAGAGCGTTGACCTCGACCGAGGTGATTTCCGGTACAATCCCCGGCGCCTCAGCGAACTCTCTTTGGAGCTATCCAAATCTGATCGGGTTGCGGACAAGCGGTTGCTTGAAGTGGTAGCATGGCTCGCCGAAGGTTTGGTCGTCGGGCCAGTCGGTGACCGCTTGCAGCAACTGAGCAAGCGATACTCGGAATTGCTGAACGCTGAACGCATCGACGATGCCGAAGGACACTTGAAGCGGCGCCAATTCGAGAGATTTCTCGATGATGCAATTGCCGACTTCCGCGCATCCCACCCGGATGACCGGACTGACGCAGACTATCTTGCGTTATCGGAATTGCTTTTCCTGATCCGAACAGACCGCGCGCTCGACGTTCAACGTACGCGGGCGTTCTCCATGCTTGGCGACAAGGGCACACTGGCCGCTGCCCGCGTGCTCGCTGCCCGCCTCGTCGATCAAGAGCACGCCCCCAGCGTTCTGGGCCTCTCACCTGAAGATGCCAAGATGTGGCATCCGATGCGGCAAGGACGCGTTGAAGACAGGACTTTCGCCAACGAGCAATTGATGAACATCAACATGGCCAGGCAATCGCCCAGCGAAGCAGACGAACGTCGATTGAAAGAGTTGCAAAAAGCGGTGTCTCGCCGCCGTCCCCTACGCAGCATTCAGCGGGAGTACGACCGGCTGAGACGTATGGGCGCGGGCATTTGGATGAAGCCGGGAGAAGAGGCAATGTTCGACAAGTTGCTCTCGCAAATCTCCGAACTGACCCGGAAGAGCTAACGCCAAATTTGGTTTTGCGGCGGGACGCCCTTTCCGCTGCCAATCATGGCCAAAAGGTGGCGCTACCTTGCCTGAAGGCTGGTTCTGCGCTAACTTGCCTTTTGCTCAGAGTGCGCAAAAGCAATCTCGCTGTCACAAACGAGCCCTGATTTCCGCGAGCGATCTTGGCTGGCCCTTGAATTGCGGATCATCAGGCCTAACTTATACTCAAATCGAGCATAACGGCTCGGTGAAGGAGGTTCTCATGGCGCGTCTCATCGACTCCGGTCCCGGCTGCCCCACCCCCACACCCCTGCGCGGCCGATCGGCCGCTGAAGCGCGCGGCCTCGTCTATGATGACGCCGTAAAGGCGGAAACCGACGCGCTGTATCCGCTGGTCGCCGATTTCGTCACGCCGATGGAATGGCCCGCGGTCGCCCCGTTGGTCGCCGGCATCAACCGCCTGAAGAAGGCGAAGAATGCGGTCATCCTCGCGCACAATTACATGACGCCGGACATCTTCAGCCTCGTCGGCGATTTCCGCGGCGACTCGCTGCAGCTCGCCCGCGAAGCTTCGGCCACCGATGCGGCGATCATCGTGCAGGCCGGCGTGCACTTCATGGCCGAAACGTCAAAGATTCTTGCCCCCGACAAGACCGTGCTGATCCCGGACACCCGCGCCGGCTGCTCGCTCGCGGCCTCGATCACGGGCGCCGATGTGCGCCTGATCAAGCAGAAGTTTCCAAACTATCCCATCGTCACCTATGTGAACTGCACCGCCGACGTGAAGGCCGAGTGCCACATCACCTGCACCAGCTCCAACGCGGCGCAGGTCGTCGAACATGTCGCGAAGGAATGGAACACCGACACGGTGATCCTGGTGCCGGACCAGTACCTGGCGAAGAACGTTGCGGCCCAGACCGGCATCCGCGTGCTGACCTGGCCGGGCGCCTGCGAAGTGCACGAGCAGTTCTCCGGCGAGGACGTGCGCCAGCTGCGCGAAGCCCATCCCGGCGTCATCATCCTGGCCCACCCGGAATGCCCGCCGGACGTTCTGCAGGAGGCTGACTTTGCCGGCTCGACCTCCGCGATTTCGAACTATGTCTTCGAGAACCAGCCGAACAAGGTCGTGCTGCTGACTGAATGTTCGATGAGCGACAATGTGGCGGCCGAGAACCCGAACGTGAACTTCATCCGGCCGTGCAACCTTTGCCCGCACATGAAGCGCATCACGCTGGAGAATATCTATGACTGCCTGGTCACTGGCCAGCATGAAGTGACGATCCCGGAAGATGTGCGCGTGCGGGCGAAAGCGGCGCTGGACGCGATGCTGGCGCTGCCGAAAATGGCGCGCCCGCTCGCCTTCAAGACCGGTCAGGTGCCGCTCGAACTCGAGATGGTGATCTGACAAACGTATGATTGAGACGGCTTGCCAAGCGCGGGCCGAAGTCGTGAAGTCAACCGGACCCTAGTCGAGGAGGCGTCCATGTCGAACTACCTGAGGCCGGTTCTCGGCCTGATGTTCATTGCACTCGCCGCCGGACTTCCGGCCGGCGCCGTCAAGGGCAAGGGCGAGACGGACAAGTCCGACGTGCTCGGCAACTGGAGCTTCCAGACCAAGCCCTACCGCGAAGGCCAGTGTGTGATGACCGGCACGATGAACCTTTCTCCGCACCCGGACGAAGGCCTTTATACCTGCGAGATCACGGCCGTGGAGATGTGCACGATGTGGGGCCGCTCCGTCGTGCGCCAGTCCTGCGAGGCCCGCCGGTTCGGCAACCAGGTCTCGGTGCGCTCGACCATCGAGGAAATGATCGAGACCAAGGCGCCGGACATGCTCTATGTGCCGGACAATTTCACCCTGACGATCCAGAGCCATGAGCGCATGTTCGGCGCGCTGGTCTCCGCCGTCACCGCGCCGGTCGAATTCCGCCGCGCCAATGACGGGATCTCCTGATACGCCGATGTTCGAGGGGGCAGATCACCGGGTGCGCGCCGAGGCCGGCGCGAGCGTCGATGTGCTCATTGTGGGCGCGGGGCTCGCGGGGCTGTTCCTTGCGCTGAAACTGGCGCCGCGCCATTGCCTCGTCATTTCGCCGTCGCTGCTGGGCCAGGCGGCCTCGTCCGCCTGGGCGCAGGGCGGTCTCGCCGCCGCGCTCGACCCGCTCGACAGCCCCGCGCAGCATGCCGCCGATACCGTCGCCGCCGGCGCGGGCCTCGTGGACCCTGTCCTCGCCCGGCTGATCGCCGAGGATGGCCCGGCCCGCGTGCGCGACCTGCTGGCGCTCGGCGTGCCGTTCGACCGCACGCCGGACGGCGCGCTGGCGCTGTCGCTCGAAGCGGCGCACTCGCATCCGCGCGTCGCTCGTGTCTCCGGCGACCTTGCGGGCAAGGCGATCATGGACGCGCTGGTGGCCGCCGTGCAGGCGACGCCCAGCATCGAACTGATCGAAGGCGCCCGCGCCGTCTCGTTGTTGCAGGATGCCAACGGGCGCGTCGCCGGCGTGGTGCTGCGCGACGCCTCAGGCCGGCTTACGCCCCGTACGGCGCGAGCGACGGCCCTATGCACCGGCGGCTCCGGCGGGCTGTTCAAGGTGACCACCAATCCGCGCGAAGCCCAGGGCGACGCCATCGCGATGGCTTACACGGCGGGCGCCCTGCTCGCCGACCTCGAATTCGTACAGTTCCACCCGACCGGCATCGACATCGGCCGCGACCCCGCGCCGCTTGCGACCGAAGCGCTGCGCGGAGAAGGCGCCACGCTGCACAACGCCGATGGCCGCGCCTTCATGGCCGACTATCATCCGCTGGCGGAGCTTGCTCCGCGCGACGAGGTCGCCCGCGCGATCCATGCCGAGCGGATGGCGGGGCGCGGCGCTTTCCTCGATTGCCGCAAGGCCGTGGGCGCGCATTTCCCGGATCATTTCCCGACCGTGTTCGGCGCCTGCATGAGCGCGGGCATCGACCCGCGCACGGACCGCATTCCGGTTGCGCCGGCCGCGCACTACCACATGGGCGGCATCGTTTCGGACCTCTGGGGACGCTCCACCCTGGCGGGCCTTTCCGTATGCGGAGAATGTTCCTCCACCGGCGCGCACGGCGCCAACCGGCTTGCCTCGAACTCGCTGCTGGAAGCGGTCGTCTTTGCCGAACGGATTTCGCGGCGGCTGATGTCGGCGACGCTGGATGCGCCGGCCGCCAGCGAAGCGACCATTCCGTCTGCACTGACAGATCAGCGCCTCCTGCAACTGCGCGAAGCGATGTCGGCGCATTGCGGCGTGGTGCGCGAGGCATCCGGCCTGCGCAAGCTGCTCGACCTCTGCGCCCGGATCGAGCCTGAAGCGCCCGGCGCTCCGGCCCTAACGGCGGCGCGCCTGATTGCCGAAGGCGCACTCGCCCGCGCCGAAAGCCGAGGTGGTCATTTCCGCAGCGACTTCCCCGAGACGGGCAAGCCGCAGCGCCAGTTCATTGCCCATCCTTCGCTTGAGCACGTGGCCCCATGACAATCGAAATTCCGCCGCTGCCCGCGGTCATCCTTGACCCGATCGTGCGCCTTGCGCTCACCGAAGACCTGGGGCGCGCCGGTGATCTGACCACTGATGCGACCATTCCCGCGGGCACGCAGATGCGCGCCGTGATCGCCGCGCGCAAACCGGGGGTTCTCGCGGGCCTCGACGCGGCCGCCTACGCGCTGCGCCTGATCGATGCGGACGTGCGCCTCACGGTGAAGAAAGCCGACGGCGCTGCGCTGGCGCCCGGCGATGTGATCGCCGAACTTTCCGGCGCGGCGCGGTCCATCCTGATCGCGGAACGCACGATGCTGAATTTCCTCGGCCGCCTGTCCGGCGTTGCGAGCTTGACGCGTCAGTATGTTGATGCGGTCGCGCATACCAAGGCGCGTATCGTCTGTACGCGGAAGACGACGCCGGGTCACCGCGCGCTGGAGAAGCGCGCCGTGCGATGCGGCGGTGGCACGTCGCACCGCTACGGTCTTGATGACGCGATCCTGATCAAGGACAATCACATTGCGGCCTGCAATGGCTCGATTGCCGACGCCCTGACGCGTGCCAAGGCCTATGCCGGGCACCTGCGGATGATCGAGATCGAGGTCGACACGCTCGCCCAGCTCGAGGAAGCGCTGAAGCACGGGCCGCATGCCATCCTGCTCGACAACATGAACCTCGATACGCTGCGCGAAGCCGTGGCGCTGACAGGCGGCCGTGTTCCGCTGGAGGCCTCCGGCGGCGTCACGCTCTCTTCCGTTGCGGCAATCGCAGAGACCGGTGTCGACTTCATTTCCTCCGGCGCGCTGACCCATTCCGCACCGAACCTTGACCTCGGGCTGGATGTCGTCTGACAGTCGATCCCGCGCGCCAGCCCGGCGCAGGGGATTGGGAGACGTCAGCATGACCGCCGCAAACGGCCGCAAGAGCATTTTCATTACGGGCGCCGCCTCCGGAATCGGGGCCGAGACCGCGCGCTATTTCTCGAAGCGCGGATGGTTCTGCGGCCTGTATGACGTCAACGAGATGGGCCTGAAAGCCGTTGCAGCCGAACTCGGCGCCGGCAATTGCCACGCCGCGAAACTGGATGTCACCAAGCGCGCCGACTGGGCCGCCGCGATGGAAGGCTTCAGCGCCGCGACCGGCGGGAAGATGGACGTGCTGTTCAACAATGCCGGGATCGGCCGTCATGGCTGGTTCGAGGACGTGCCTGCTGAAGACTCCGACCTCGTCATCGACATTAACGTCAAGGGCGTGATCAACGGTGTTTACGCCGCCTTGCCTTTGCTAAAATCTACGCAAGACGCGCGGATCGTCAACACCGCCTCCACGGCCGGCATCGTCGGGGCGCCGCAGCTGGCGGTCTACTCTGCCTCCAAATGGGCCGTACGCGGACTGTCCGAAGCGCTGGATGCAGAGTTCCGCGACCTCGGCATCCGCGTCACCAGCCTAATGCCCTGGTTCGTCGATACGCCGATCCTCGACATGGGCGCCAAGGAAGGCTCGAACGAAAAGATGTCCGACCAGATGAAAGCGAACGGCGCGACGATCTACCCGGTCTCGATGGCCGCCGAGAAGGCCTGGGAAGCGGCGCACGGCGATGACATCCAGGTCATGGTCGGCGGCGAGGCCGAGCGCGCGCGCTTCATGACGCGCTGGCTCCCCGGCCTCGTGCGCAAGCAGATCAAGGCGCGCGTTCCGCCGCGTGACTAGTTTTTCAGTCGTGAAGCGAAAAGGCCGCCGGTGGGAACACCGGCGGCCTTTGCAATTGTGATGCGTGAGCGACCTAGAGCGCGGTGTCCGGCGACGTCACGGCGGTGACCTGACGCGCGGTGTATTCCGCGACCGGGTCTGCTGCCGCTTCGGTCTCTTCGGCGGGAACGGCCTGAAGGCTCATCAGGCGCGGGGTGCCCGAGGAAATCGTGCGCGTCGAGGTCGAGACAGCGGCCGGCGCCGTGGTCGGCGTGATCGTGTAGTACTCGTCGTCACCCGCAGAGGCGCCATCCGTGAACAGAAGGCTTTCATCCGCCGCGTCCGCGCCGACCGTGCCGGCGTCAAGCGCTGCGAGTTGCAGGGCAACCGAGTCCTTGCGGGCCTGGAAGTTGCGCTCCACGCTCGCCCATTCGGCGCCGCGCGGGAAGCGGTAGAAGATGTGCAGGCCAACCTTGTTGGTCTGGATCAGGCCCGAGTTCCAGATCGGATCGACGTAGGTGGCGTGATAGTGCGTGGCGCCGCCGGTGCGTTCCTCATTGAGGTTCATCAGGACGTGCGCCGCGATACGCTTCGCGCGTTCCCAGTTCTCGCCCTTCGGCTTGGTCTGGAGGGCGCCGTCACAGGTGAAGGTGAACTGGCAACCGGTCGTGCGGGTCGCGCCCTGGAACACCACGCTGCAAGCCGTGTCCGGATAGCGGTGGTCCTGCATCCGGTTGGCGATGACTTCAGCCACAGCCAGCTGGCCTTCCAGCGGCTCGCGGGCAGACTCGTAGTACACAGCCTGCGCCATGCACATCAGTTCGGAATCGATGGTTTCAGCGCGCTGCACTTCTTCGGCGCGGAACGAGGCGAGCGTCAGCAGCGCGGCACCGTCACGGTCGCGCATCGCGTAGCGGCTCATCGAGGAATCGGGGTCGCGCTTCAGCGTGTATTCGACCGTGCGCAGCCAGGGCGTGTCGAGCAAGGCTGGCGTGTGCGCATCGGTGCGCACGGCAAGGCCGGCATCCTGATACATCGCGAAGCGTTCGGCTTCGGCGCGGTACTCGGCCTCGGCCCGGAGGCTCACCTGCTGGCTCGAAATCACCGGAAGCGAAACGGTCGCGGTCACAGCGCAGACGGCAATCATCCCGCCACGGATGAACACTTCGCGTTGTTCCTGATCCGTCATACCTAGCCACCACCGTTTGAGCTTGTTTTGCAGCTCATTGAGGGAGGCCAGAGTCATCTGGCTTGGTTGAAGAAACCTTAACATCACCGATCCTCTTTACCCGGACAGCGGTTATCGTTCCGCTTTGAACCCGGGCTTCCAGGGTTGTACGCATTGTCTGAGGACCGAACGCGTCCCTCCACGCCCGTCGGGCATGAGGGGACTTGGCCCACCCGGGAGTATCTAGCAATAATTCAGCCAACCTCCTGAGTTACAAAATCGAAACGGTCATCCGGTCGTTGAAGACGCCCGTTGATGCAATTTCAAGGAAAGTTCAGGTAACCACCTGAAACGTAAAGGTTTTAAGGCCTTCCGGCACTCAACCTTCACGATTCTGGCAGGGGGTCGGTGTTGCTGCAATACAACACTCAAGCGTCAGCGGATTCCGGCGTTTGGGGTCACTTGGCGCCGTCTTTGAGCGCTGCCTGTGCCGCCGCAAGACGGGCGACAGGCACCCGGTAGGGCGAGCAGGAGACGTAATCGAGGCCTGCGCGGTGACAGAATTCCACCGAGGCGGGGTCGCCGCCATGCTCGCCGCAAATTCCAAGCTTGATACCCGGGCGCGTACGCCGGCCGCGCTCGGCCGCCATTTTGACCAGCTCGCCGACGCCCTCCTGGTCCAGCGTGACGAAGGGATCTTTCTCGTAGATGCCCTTCTCGGAATAGACTTGCAGGAAGCGCCCGGCATCATCGCGGCTGATGCCCAGGGTCGTCTGCGTCAGGTCATTGGTGCCGAATGAGAAGAAGGCGGCAGACTGGGCGATCTCGCCCGCCTGAAGCGCGGCGCGCGGCAACTCGATCATCGTGCCGACGGTATAGTCGACCACGGTGCCCGTTTCCTTGAACACCTTCTGCGCGGTTTCATCGACCAGCGTCTTGAGGATCGACAGCTCGCGCTGCGTCGCCACCAGCGGGATCATCACTTCCGGCACGGGCTTCAGCTTGCCTTCCTTGGCAACGTTCACTGCCGCTTCGAAGATGGCGCGGGCCTGCATCTCGTAGATTTCGGGATAGGTGATGCCGAGGCGGCAGCCGCGGTGGCCGAGCATCGGATTGCTCTCGTGGAGGTCATGCGCGCGGCGGCGCAGTTCCTCGGCATTGATGCCGGAGGCCTTTGCCACGTTGGCAATATCTTCGTCCGTATGCGGCAGGAATTCGTGCAGGGGCGGATCGAGCAGGCGGATCGTCGCCGGGCGGTCGCCCAGGATGCGGAAGATTTCCTCGAAGTCCGAGCGCTGCATCGGCAAGAGCTTTGCCAGCGCTTCGCGGCGGCCTTTCTCGTCATTCGACAGGATCATCGAACGCACTGCCGGGATGCGCTCCTCGTCGAAGAACATGTGCTCGGTGCGGCAAAGGCCGACGCCCTCGGCGCCGAATTCGACGGCGGTGCGGGTGTCCAGCGGCGTCTCCGCATTGGCGCGCACCTTGAGGCGGCGCACCTTGTCCGCCCAGCCCATCAGCTCGCCGAAATCGCCCGACAGGTCCGGCTTGATCAGCGCAATCGCGCCCGCCATCACGCGGCCGGTGCCGCCATCGATGGTGACCACGTCGCCCTTCTTGAACACACGTCCGCGCACGCTGAACTCGCCGCGTGCCGTGTCGATCTTGAGGTCGCTGGCGCCGCAGACGCAGGGCCGGCCCATGCCGCGCGCGACGACGGCTGCGTGGCTCGTCATGCCGCCGCGGGCCGTGACGATGGCGCGGGCCGCATGCATGCCCTTGATGTCATCCGGGCTCGTCTCGACGCGGACCAGGATCACATCCTCGCCCTTGGCGGCGAGCAGGAACGCCTCGTCGGAATCAAACACGACCTTGCCGACGGCTGCGCCGGGGCTGGCGGGCAGGCCCTTCACGATCACGTCGTAAGGCTTGCCGCCGGCTTTCTTGTTTTCGTCATCGCTCGGGATGCGCGGGTGGAGGAGCTGGTCGAGCTGCGCGGGGTCGAGCCGCAGCAGCGCTTCCTTTTCCGAGATCAGCTTCTCGCGCACCATGTCGACCGCGATCTTCACGGCGGCGGCGGCGGTGCGTTTGCCGTTGCGGGTCTGCAGCATGTAGAGGCGGCCGGCTTCGACCGTGAACTCGATGTCCTGCATGTCCTTGTAGTGATGCTCAAGCTTGGCGGCGACATCACGCAGCTGCTTGTAGACTTCCGGCATCGCGTCCTCGAGCGGCTTGTCGCCGGAGCCGAGCGTGGCGGCGCGTTCGCGCGAGATCGGCGCGGGCGTGCGGATGCCCGCGACCACGTCTTCGCCTTGCGCGTTGATCAGGTATTCGCCGTAGAAGATCGCCTGCCCGTTCGACGGATCGCGCGTGAAGGCAACGCCGGTGGCGGAAGTCTCGCCGAGATTGCCGAACACCATGGCCTGCACGTTGACGGCGGTGCCCCAGTCTTCCGGAATGTCGTTGAGCTTGCGGTAGATGATGGCGCGGTCGCTCATCCAGCTGTTGAACACGGCCGAGATGGCGCCCCAGAGCTGTTCGCGCGGATCTTCCGGGAACGGACGGCCGAGTTCCTTCTGCACCGCCGCCTTGTAGCGCACGATCACCTGTTTCCAGTTGTCCGCCGTCAGGTCGGTGTCGAGGTCGAGGCCTTCGCGCTCCTTGTAGTCGTCCAGGATATGCTCGAACTCGTCATGGCCGAGGCCGAGGACGACGTTCGAATACATCTGGATAAAGCGGCGATAGCTGTCATAGGCGAAACGGTCTCCGGCGAGGCTCGCAAGGCCTTCGGCGACGGCTTCGTTGAGGCCGAGGTTCAGCACCGTGTCCATCATGCCCGGCATCGAGGCGCGCGCGCCGGAGCGCACGGAGACGAGCAGCGGGTTGGCCGGATCGCCGAAACCTTTGCCGGACTGGCGCTCAAGGCTTTCCAGCGCGGTGTTCACTTCGGCTTCTAGGCCGGCCGGGTAAGCGCGTCCGGTCTGGTAATAGGCGACGCACACGGCGGTAGAGATGGTGAAACCCGGAGGCACCGGCAGGCCGAGCTTTGCCATTTCGGCGAGGTTGGCGCCCTTGCCGCCCAGCAGGTTCTTCATCGAGGCATCGCCGTCCGCGGTGCCGCCCCCGAAGGCATAGACCCAGGTTTGCTCTGCGCCCTTGCGTGCCGCTTCAGCCATGCCAAATCGCCTTCCGTGTAAGCTTTATGTACCGGTGAATTCTATCCGCCCGGATCGATTGCAAGTCCTATGCTGCATCGCACCCGTCATGAGAAGAGCGCGTTTCGTCTCCGGGGCGATTGACAACGTTGTTAATTCGCCTCTCAGGGTATGTACCGACGCTCTGCAGTACCGAACCGGAACACCTTGGTTAACCCTCGATTTTCGAGAAATCCGCCACCTTGTGGAGCGCGTCCCGCACCGCCACGAGCAGCGCCAGCCGGTTGGCGCGCACCGCCGCGTCCGAATCGTTGACCATCACGCCTTCGAAAAACGCATCGACCGGCGCCCGAAGACCCGCGAGCACCTTCATCGCCCCGGCGAAATCTTCTTTCGCCAGCGGCGCCTCCAGCGCGGCCTCGGCAGTGGTCACCGATTTCCAGAGCGCCTGCTCGGCGGCCGGGCCCTTGGCGATAAGCGTCGGATCGACGGAGAGGTTCTCCGGCAGCGCGCCCTTCTTCTCTTCCGCCTTCAGGATGTTGGCCGCGCGCTTGTAGCCGGCAAGCAGCGTCGCGCCGTCTTCCGTTTCGAGGAAGGCACCCAGCGCTTCGACGCGCTTCACGATGAGGACGAGGTCATCCTCGCCGAGCGCGAAGACGGCATCGATCAGGTCATGGCGTTTGCCCTGGTCGCGGAGGACTTGCTTGAGGCGGTCGGCGAAGAAAGAAAGGAGGTCGGCTGAAAGCGATGCGCTCTTATCATAAGCTTGAAGCAATGCTTCTTTCGATGCCGGTTTGCTTCCGGCATCAATGAGCGTTCCGTTGTGATCCATCAGGACGGGACGCAGCTTGAGCCGGTTCTGATTTTCCAGAACAATCCGCACCACGCCCAGCGCCGCACGGCGGAGCGCGAACGGGTCCTTCGATCCCGTCGGTTTCTCGTCAATCGCCCAGAAGCCCACCAGCGTGTCCAGTTTGTCCGCCAGTGCGACGGCCACGGCGACCGGCTCGGACGGCACGGCGTCATTCGGACCTTGCGGTTTGTAGTGGTCGCGGATCGCGTCGGCGACGTTCGGTTTCTCGCTTGCGCTGAGCGCATAATAACGCCCCATCACGCCCTGCAGTTCCGGGAACTCGCCGACCATCTCGGAGACGAGGTCTGCCTTCGCCAGCCGCGCGGCGCGTTCTGCGAGGTCCGGGTCCGCGCCCACCTTCGGCGCGAGTTCCCGGGCCAGCGCGGCCACGCGCTCGACCTTGTCGCCGAGCGAGCCGAGCTCTTCCTTGAACGCGATGGTCTTCAGCTTCTCGGCCATCACGTCGAGCGGCGTCGCCTTGTCCTTCTCCCAGAAGAAGCGCGCATCCGACAGGCGCGCCGAGAGCACCCGCGCGTTGCCTTCGGCAATCGCCGCGCCGCTATCGCTCGCGGTGATGTTGGCCACCACGATGAAGTTCGGCGCAAGGCCTTCCGTACCCGGACGGCGCACCGCGAAATACTTCTGGTGCGTGCGCATCGACAGCTTGATCACTTCCGGCGGCAGGTCGAGGAAGGACGGATCCATCTGCCCGAGCACAACCACCGGCCATTCCGCGAGCCCGGTCACCTCCTCAAGCAGCCCTTCATCCGGCACGAGCTCCAGCCCGGCCTTGCCGCAGGCGTCCGCAATCCCTTGAAGGATGCGCGCGCGGCGGCCCTCCCGCGACAGGATCACATGGCCCTTGCCTTCAAGTTGCTTCTTGTAGTCCGCCCAGGATTTGACCGTGTACGGGCCACGCCCGTGAACGCGGTGCCCCTCAGTCAAGTTGCCGCTCACAATCCCGCCCACTTCGAGCGGCACAACCGCGCCGTCGAGAATGCAGACAATCTTCTGCAACGGACGCACCCAGCGCAGGTCGCCGTCCGCCGTCCGCATGGATTTCGGCCAGTTGAACCCGCGCACGATGGCCGGCACGGCCTCGGCAATCACGTCCACGGCGTCGCGACCCGGCACAGAGATATAGGCGACATAGGAGTCGCCCTTCTTGGGATCGGAGACGATGCTCGCCTGGTCGATGGAGGTCAGCCCCGCGCCGCGCAGGAAGCCCGCAATCGCCTGCTCCGGCGCGCCGACTTTCGGGCCCTTTTTTTCTTCGCGCACGTCCGCCGAACGCGCGTCGAGCCCCTCGATCACCGCCGTCAGCCGGCGCGGACCAGAGACCGCAAACGCGCTTTTCCAGCTGAGGCCAGCTTCCTTCAGCCGCGCGGTCAACGCGGCGAGGAGATCAGCCTCGGCCTTCGCCTGCATGCGCGCAGGAATTTCCTCGGAAAAGAGTTCGAGCAGGAGTTCAGCCATGGGGCCCCGGCGGCAGGAGTTTCGCGTGGGTCACGGCATAGTCGCGCCCGCGCCGGGGTCAAGGGTGGCACGCGGTGCGAGGCAGCCCACCCCGGCATTCCCGGGACCCGGCCCGCGCCTGCTACCAGCAGGCGGTCCGGGTTCCGGCGATGACCGGAATGGGCGAACCAGGCAAAGGCCTAGTGGCGGCGGTCGATCCGGTCTTCGCGGCGGTCAACCACGTTCTCGGCGCGGTCGAGACGGTCCTCGATCACATCGCGCGGGCCATGGTCATAGGCTTCGTCGCGGCGGCTCTCGCGGCGATCCACCTTGTTCTCGAAGCGGTCGAGACGGTCTTCGGCACGGTCAGCGCGGCTGCCTTGCGGAATGTCGCCGCGAATTTCTGCGGCGGTCAGGCGATGGTCGATCCGGCCGAGGCGTTCGGCGGGGCCCGCAAGGGCAACGGGAGCGGCAAAGGCCGCAATCAGGGCAGCGGCGATCAGGGGCTTGAACATGGGTGGTCCTCCTTGAGTTACATGACCCGATCGTTCGGATCATGCAGGTTCAACGAGAGCCGGGCTGTACTTCCGTCGCACGAAAGCAAAAGAATCTGTGCTTAATGCACTGTTTTTTATATGAATATCTGTTCAGCTTCGTTCAGAGCTGGTTGTGGCTGCCGTCGCACAGGGGGCTTTTTCCGGTACGCTTGCAGGCGCAGAAGAAGACTTTGCCGGTTTTCGGCGCTTCCCAGCCTTGTGGCACGAATTCGGTACCCTTGTGGCTGCCGTCACAGAAAGGCTGACGCTTGGATTGCCCGCAGGCGCACCACCAATACGTCTTGCCTTCTTCTACCTCGACCGGGATCGGCTGGTTTCCGGCGACAGTCGGTTCACTCATGGTTTGTCCTCCAAAATCCGTCACCTAGAGACAGAGTACCAAAAGGCGAGCCACCTCAGCCTTGCGCTTCCGCCCACTGCGCCGCTGCGCCGCGCGCCAGGTCTCGCACGCGTGCGATGTAGGCTTGGCGCTCGGTCGGCGAAATCGCGCCGCGCGCATCGATCAGGTTGAACGTATGCGAGGCTTTCAGCGCGTAGTCATACGCCGGTAGCGGCTTGCCCGCCGCGCGCAGGGCGTTCGACTGGTTCTCGCAATCGGCAAACCAGCGCTTCAGCATCTCGACATCCGAATGTTCGAAATTGAACGCGCTCTGCTGGCGCTCGTTCTCCAGAAACACGTCGCCATAGGTCAGCGGTACGGCAGAGGCGGGATCGTTGAAGGGCAGATCGTACACCCGGTCGACGCCGAAGACGTACATCGCGAGGCGCTCGAGGCCATAGGTCAGCTCGCCCGAGACCGGCGCGACATCCAGCCCGCCGACCTGCTGGAAGTAGGTGTACTGGGACACTTCCATCCCGTCGCACCAGACTTCCCAGCCGAGGCCCCAGGCGCCGACTGTCGGGTTCTCCCAGTCATCTTCCACGAAGCGGATGTCGTGCACCATCGGGTCGATCCCGATCCGGTAGAGGCTCTCGAGATAGAGGTCCTGCAGGTTTACCGGGTTCGGCTTCAGGATCACCTGGAACTGGTAATAGTGGCCGAGCCGGTTGGGGTTCTCGCCGTAGCGCCCGTCTTTCGGACGGCGGGAAGGCTGCACGTAAGCCGCGCGCCAGTTCTTCGGGCCCAGAGCGCGCAGTACCGTCGCCGGGTGCAGCGTCCCGGCGCCGACTTCCATGTCGTAGGGCTGCAGGATCGCGCAGCCTTGCGCCGCCCAATAGGATTGCAGCGTCAGGATCAGGTCCTGGAAGGATTTCGGTTTGGCATGGGCTTTCGGAGTTTGGGGGGACGCAGGCATGGAGGGCTCACCGGTCTGGGAAATCCCGGCCTAGCGCCAAGCCCGCGGCCACGCAACCGGTCTCACTTTTCCTTCGGGTCGCGCGGGTTGTTGTGGTCGCGTTGGCCAAACCAGCCGATCCAGGCGATCGCAACGCCCGCGATCAGGCTGCCGATGAAGAGGAATGTAAACATGGCGCGTGTCCTCTGGTGTCCCCCAAACCTGAGGTTGGGTCCCGGCGCCCGTATTGCAAACTAAATCGAACCGCTACCAGTCGATCCCGAGCCCTTCGACGATGGCCTGGGCCAACGGCGTCCGCGCGCTTCCATCCGGTTCATGCGTCACCAGCGGCGCAAGCAGTGTCAGCGGACCCCTCTTTAGTCCCTTCCTCGCCCGCACAAGGACGCGCCGGGCTGGCTCATCGGCTTTGGACGCCATCGGCAGCACGGTGATCTCCCCGGCTTGCCGGTCCAGCTGGGCCAGCAACCGCGCCAGTTCGGCCGCGCGGTGGATGAGGATCACCGGCGCCCGGGGCTTGGCGGCAAACAGCATGGCCTTCACCCACCCTTCGAGCGGCAGGCTCTCAATGTAGGCCCCCGCCTTGCCCTCGCCGGGGGCGGAAATCTTGCCCGGCTCGAAATAAGGCGGGTTCGCAAACACAAGGTCGAACCGGTTCTCATGCGCCGCCGTCCAGCCGGAGGCCTCAGCCGTCTCGATGACGATCCGTTCTGCAAACGCGTTCTGCGCAGCGCCTTCGCGCGCCCGCGCCGCTGCTCCGGAATCCTGCTCAACTCCGGTAAACCGGACGCCGGGCAGCCGGAACGCCGCCGGCAGCAGCGCCCCGCCGGATCCGCATCCAAGTTCCAGCGCCTCGCCCTTCTCCAGGGCTGGCAAGGCGGCTGCCAGCGCCAGCGAGTCGAAGCCGGCACGGAAGCCTGTCTCCGGCTGAACGAGCGTCACCCTCCCCTGATAGACGGTGTCCCGGGTCGAGGCGGTCATCCCGGCTCTACCCCGACCAGGGCCAGCCGCGCCCGCGCGAGCTGGGTGTCCTTCACCAGGATGCGGCGCGGAAAGACGCCGATACTGCCTTCAACGGCCGAAATATGCCGGTCGAGCACGAAATATTCGACGCCGGCCTCGGCCAGCAGGTGTTCGACATAAGACAGTTTTACCGGATCTTTCGTCCGGAACACCTCTTCCATCAGCCGGAAGTGACCCGCAGGTTCATGTCCACCGAGCGGGCATCATAGGCTTCCGCCTTGTCCGGCTTGGTGCCGGCGCCGGTGACGATTTCCAGTGTATGCGTGACCTTGCCGACGCTGCCCCCGCCCAGCGGGATGCCGAAGCCGACGCCAACCCCGACGCCCGAATAACCGCCCGAGCCTGCCGAGCCGCCGATGCTGACCGAAGGCCCGCCGCTGCGGCCCGACCCTTCCGAATCCACCGTCTCGTGGGTGATCTCGAACCAGTCCTTTCCCTCCGTGAGGGTGATCTCGGAGGCGCGCAGCAAGGCCATGTTCCGGGCCCGGATCGGGTCCCTGTCGGTATAGGAGACGCGGTGCCGGCCAGTCTCGATCTGCTGCGAGAGATAGCCCTCGGCGCGTTCGGATTTGGCGGGACCGTAGACCGGCGTCGTGGCGCAAGCTGCCATCACGGCGAGGGCGGGGATCAGGAATACGTGTTTCATGGGCCACATTTAGCGCGAATCGGGCCCGCGTGTCAGCTATTGTCGCTGAATCATGGTTGATGAACGCGTTGTCATGGAGTGAATACATGCGGCCCGGTGCCACGTCGCCTTGGCACCTGTGCCTCGTAGAATAACTTAACACGTCAGAGCCACCTCCGGAGTTCCGCCTTGACCCTTGCCCCCAAACCCAAGAGCAAGGCCGCGTTGTCTTCGCTGGTGGACCGGATGCAGGACCTCGTGGCGGCTGATCTGGCCGCCGTGGAGCACCTGCTCGCCACCCGCGCCGCCAGCCCGGTCTCCATCATTCCTGATCTTTCCGGCTATATCGTCTCGGCGGGCGGCAAGCGCCTTCGCCCGCTGATCACCCTGATCGCGGCCAACGCCGTCGGGAAGGCGAACGCTGCGACCCACGCCCTCGCGGCGGCCGTCGAGTTCATCCACACCGCCACCCTGCTGCACGACGACGTCGTCGATGAGAGCGCGCTACGCCGCGGCAAGCCTGCCGCCAAGGCGATCTGGGGCAACAAGGCCTCGATCCTTGTGGGCGATTTCCTGTTCGCCCGCGCCTTCAACCTGCTGGTCGAGACCAACAGCCTCGACATCCTGAACCGCCTCGCCACCGCCTCGACCGTGATCGCAGAGGGCGAAGTGCGCCAGCTCGCCGCCATGGCGGCACGCGACCTGCCGACCGAGGAATACCTGGCCATCGTCGAAGCCAAGACCGGCGCGCTGTTCGAGGCTGCCGCCGAAACCGGCGCGCTGTCCACCACCGGCGCCGGCCACGCCGCCGCGCTTGCCACCTATGGCAAGAATCTCGGCCTCGCCTTCCAGATCATCGACGACGCGCTCGATTATGGCGGAACAACTTCCGTCATCGGCAAATCGGTCGGCGACGATTTCCGGGAAGGCAAGATCACCCTGCCGGTCATCATCGCGCGCCGCCGCGGCTCGGACGAGGACCGTGCTTTCTGGGACCGCGCGCTGAACCCCGAAACGCAGGAAGACTCCGACCTCACCCATGCGGTTCACCTGATCCGCGCCACCGGCGCCGCTGAAGCGACCGTGCAGGAAGCCGAAGCCTACGCCGCCCTCGCCAAGGGCGCGCTGCGCACCCTGCCTCCGTCGCGGTATCGCGATGCATTGGAAGACCTCGCAGACTTCTGCGTCAGCCGCGCCTACTAGCGCCCGCTCGCCAAAAGCTCACGTCCGAGGGTGACGCGCTGGCGCACCCACAAACCGCAACCAGCGATCAGCAACGCCGCAAACACGATCACATCCAGCGGCCAGCTGCGGGCGCCGTAGAGCCCCGCTGCCGAGGCAAACGGGCCCGCGATCACGGCGCCGGCGCAGATTGCGGTCATTCCCCACCAGAGCCACGCGACCTTGCCGTGCGACCAGCCTGCGCGCAGCAACAGCTGGTAGGCATGATCCCGGTGCGCCTGCATCAGGGGCCGGCCATGCCTCGCGCGCCAGGCCAGCGTCAGGAACACATCGATCAGGATCGGCAGGCAAAGTGTCAGCGGCACCAGCGCTGGACCGTTGATCGCAAACATCACGGACGCCCCGCCGATCAATCCGCCTACGGAGAGTGAGCCTGCATCCCCCGCAAACAACTTGCCCGGCAGGTTCCACACAAGGAAGCCTGCGAGCGACGCAGCGGCGATGAAACACAGCGCCATCAGGATGCCCGGTGATTGATCAGCGGACGAATACACGGAACTGGGGACCAGCATGAGACCCAGCGCGGCAAGGATGATCAGCGACGTGCCCATGGCAATGCCATTGGCGCCGTCCATGAAATTGACGGCGTTCGCCATTACGAAAATGAAACCCACCGCGATGAACGCGCCCAACGCCCAGGGCAAGGTGACCCCCGCGCCGTCGATCCAGAGCGTCCCGGGCTGAGGCCCGATCACCACAGCCGCGGCTGCGCCGCCCAGAAGTGCCACGAGCTTCGTCAGGGCCGGCAGACCGAACACGTCATCCGTCCAGCCAAGCAGCGCCGCGAAAACCGTGAAGCCCGCGATCCCCGCAATCGGTGCCGCCACAAGCGGCTCAGCCACAGATGGAGCCATCAATGCCAGTGAAGCAAGCCCCGCCGCCATCCCGGCCAGCACGCCGACACCGCCGGAACTCGGCACTGGCGCGGCCTGCGTCTTGCGCCCGCCATCCGGTGCGTCCTTCGGGCCGAGACGGATCATCAGCCCACAGACGAACAGGCTGACGGCAAACGGGACTATGGCCATCGCGATCAGGCTCACGGCGCAGCGCCCAGGTGGCAGGGCGCGGCCCACCAGTCCGGCTTCTCCGCTTTCAATATGACATACGCCATCTCAGAAAAGGAAATTGCATCGAAGAGCGCAAAGCAGGTTGCACCGGACCCGCTCATCCGCGCCAAGCGCACGCCGCGCTGCGCGCGCAGGAAGGCCAACACTTCCACAATCTCCGGCACCAGCGCCATCGCCGGCGCCTCCAGATCGTTTCGCTGCGCCGCGAGCCAATCGGTCAATTGATCGCGGTCGCTGAAGTACGGAAACGGATCGATCTCAGCGAAAGCGCTGCCGCCGCCAGTCTCGTCGAAGGCCCTGAATACCGGCCCCGTCGGACACGCGGCGCCCGGATTGACCAGCAGCGCCGGAAGCCGCGAGGGGATTTGCACGGGCAATACACGTTCGCCTTCGCCGCGCATCAGGGAGGCCGCTCCGGCGAGCGCGACCGGCACATCACCGCCCAGGGTCGGTGCGACAGCGGATGCATGCGCTGGATCAATCTCCCACAGGGTCGTCAGCAGACGGAGCGCTGCCGCGGCATCCGAAGAACCGCCGCCAATGCCTGCCGCCACCGGCAGCCACTTTTTCAACGTAAGCCGCGCGCCCTTCCCGGTTCCGGACGCTGCCTGCAACGCCCTGGCCGCGCGCAGCACGAGATTGTCGTCCAGCGTGCCGGCCTCAACCGCAAAGGGGCCACTCACCTCAAGCGTCAGCGCCTCCGCAGGTTCGGCTTCGAGATAATCGCAAAGGTGATCATCACTGAACACGACCAGCGAATCGAGGTCGTGGCGGCCATTCGGTTTTGCCAGCCCGACATGCAGGAACAGGTTCACCTTGGCCGCGGCCATCGCCTTGAGAGATGTCATCGCGGCCCCGCTGAAACCTTAACGTCCCGCTGCCGAACCCGGCGACGGATCGGCAACGAGCCCAGTCAGCAGCTTCTTCTCGATCTTGGCGCGGTCCTCCGGGGACGGATCAAGCTTCAGCGCACGGCTCCATTGGAAACCTGCCTCCTTGCGCCGTCCCGCCTGCCAGTAGGCATCGCCCAGATGATCGTTGAGCGTCGCATCCCCCGGCAGCAGCGTGACCGCGCGCTCAAGATAATCCACCGCCTCTTCATACTGGCCGAGCCGGTAATGAGCCCAGCCGAGACTGTCGACGATATGGCCGGAATTCGGCTCCAGGATCAGGGCCTGCCGGATCAGCCCGAACCCGTCCTCCAACTTGATACCCCGGTCGATCCAGGAATAGCCGAGATAGTTCAACACCGTCGCGTTCTCCGGCTGGATGTCCAGCGCGGCCTGGAGGTCCGCCTCTGCGCCCGCCCAGTTCGATTGCCGCTCGCGAGAGGCGCCGCGCACGAAGAACACGCGCCAGTCCTTGCGCCCTTCGGCTTGATCGGCGGCGATGATTTCGCTCAGCAGCGTCTCGGCCTCACGGTGCCGGTCAAGCGCGCGGTAGATATCAGCCACCTGCAGTTTCAGGCTGCGTTCCGGCTTGGCTCTGAGCGCGTCCGAGGCGAGGGCCAGCGCCTCTTCCTTCCGGTCCTCCTGCAAAAGCGCATTGGCGATCTGCGCCCGCGCGGTTGCATAGTAAGGTGAACTGACCGGCACGTCGCTCAGTACACGGATGGCAGCTTCCGGCCGCTCGCCCTGCAGCAGGGATTGCCCCAGCAGCGTGCGCGCCTGGTACAGCTCGGGGTCCAGCGCCACGGCCAGCACAAAGTAGACCGCCGCCACATCATCATCGGTCTGGAACATCAGGGCCGATGCCGGCAGGAAGAGCGCCAGCGCCGCGCCTTGCCGCGTCGTGAACCGTTTCGGCGCAATAGCGTCTCCGCGCTTGATCCGCTCCGCCAGAGCCGCCAGCGAGGCGTTGTGGCCGACTTCTGTGCGGAACTGGTCGAGGATCTCGATGGCCCGGTCTCGCTCACCGCGCGCCGCCAGAAGCTCCGCATAGGTCTCCGCGCCGACGGCGAGGCGCGCGCCCGACTCCCAGATTGCACGGAAGGTCTCAGCAGCCTTCTCGTCCTCGCGCGCCGCCGTCTGCACCAGGCCCATCATGTGCAGGGTGGCATTGTCGAGGCGCGGATCGCCGGTCAGGTTCTTCTGCAGCATCGCCTCGGCCGCAGCGCCCCCCTCGGAGCCGAGCAGCGCCCAGGCTTCAAGGTTGCGCGCGATCATGCGGTTGAAGGCGCGCAGGTCGCTCGCCTCGATGATCTCCACGGCAGCGTCTGTCTTGCCGCGTCCGATGGCGTCCACCGCCAGGGTCAGGCGCACCAGGCCGGCCTCGCTGCCCGCGTCACTGGCGCGGCGCGCGAGGCCAGCGGCCACGCCGTAGTCCCCCGCCAACAAGGCGGAGAACACCGCCCGCTCGGCCACACCTGCCTCCTCCGGCGCTGTGCCGATGGCGGAGGCGTAGTGCCGGGTCGCCGCCTGCGGGTCGTTCGTCATCGCGGCGAAGCGCGCGATCATGAAGTCGCCATAGGCCCGCGCCTCGTCGGGCTGGTCATTTGATGGATAGGAGGTGCGCGAGAAAGGTCCGCTGGCACAGGCCGCAGCGAGGAGAAGCGGCGCGAGCGCCAGCAGGAGCCGGTGAGTTTTCATGGTCCGAAATTCGCAGCATCCGGCAGACGCGGCAAGGGGCGCCGCGCCGCACGCGCCTAGTTGGAGGCGAGCCGCAGGTCCTGCTGGTCGAAATAATCGTCAATCGCCGCTGCAATTGCCTCGACCGCCGCCTTGCGGCCCTTCTCGGACTGCAGCCGTTTCGCGTCGGCCTCATTTGTCAGGAAGCCGAGCTCGAGCAGGACCGCCGGCACATCGGGTGCCAGCAGCACATAGAAGCCGGCATTGCGGTGGGTGTTGCGCAGCACTGGCCCTGCCTTGCTAAGCTGCGGCAGCAGCAATTCGGCAAACTCTGTCGAGCGGGTCTTGGTCTCGCGTTTGACAAGGTCTTCAAGAAGGCCGTTCAGCCTTTCGGGCGTGCCGTCCTCAATGACGATCTTCCAGTCGTTCTTCGTCGCTTCCCGGTCGATCCGCGTCTCACCGCGCGCCGAGATCGTATAGACGGACGCCCCGGAGACGCTGGTGGAGCCTGCCGCGTCGGCATGCAGCGAGATGAACAGTTCCGCGCCCCATTTGCGGGCCAGCGTCACCCGGTCTTCATGTTCGACATAGACGTCCGAATCCCGCGTCAGGCGCACGTCATACCGCCCCTCCGCATCGAGCACGTCCTTCAGCGCCAACGCCGCCTTTAGCGTGATGTCCTTTTCCTTGCCGCCGGCCAGCGCCATGGCGCCGGGGTCCCTGCCGCCGTGACCGGCATCGATCACCACCACATGCCGGCGCCCGCCGCCGGGCTTGCGGCCGGAGGTCACCTTTGCCCCCGCCAGCTGTGTCAGCGCGTCAGTCCGCGCTTCGGCATACTGCGTCTCCAGCTTGGCGAGCTTCTTGGTGTCGCGCCGGGCCGAGATCGTGTAGCGGGCCGGCGAAATCGTATCGAGATCGAGGATCACCCGGTAGGCGCGCTCCTTGCCGGTCGGTGGCAGGCGCAGCATACGTGTAACGGCCATCGGACGGTCGAGCTTGAACTCCAGCCGCCCCGGCTCGAGCGACCAGGCCTCCACCCCGCCGGTCCCTTCACCCGCCGCAGAATACCCGTTCTGGGCGAGCAACAACACAACCTTGCGTTCCCCCGACGCCTCGGTGAGGAGGCCGTCGGCGGTTTCGGCCACATCCGTCCAGATGGTGATCCGCGTCGGCGCGCCATCGCCCACGATTCGCACCTGCGTGACGTCCGCCGCAGCCGGCCAAAGCCAACCGAAACCGAGTAAAATCAACAGGATAAGCAGAGGTCTCGACATCTGGGCGTTCGGCGGGCCTGGCATTCAGTGAATAAAACGGATCGTGCCCTCTTAGACCGGGGAAGATTAACCTTCGCTTGACCGCGGCTTAGCAGCGGGTCCGTCCCCATTCGGAATTTGGCCCTTTCATTTCCGGGCGAAATTGGGCACTATCCTCGCGTGGCTGTCCGGAAGGGCTGGCCCAAAGGTTTCCCTCTAGCGCGCACCCACCCGGCTTCCCCGGAAAGGCAAGCGGGCCGCGCGCTCCGGAAAGCAAGGAACAATGCGCAACTGTGCCGCTGCCAATACAGGATTCGCCGGATCGCCCACGCGGTTCGCGGAGCCGTCTGGCGTGGCATATCCCTCACAACTCATAGCCGGCCTTCGGGGCCAACCGAGGCGCACTGCGCCCTGGCCCGCCGCGCCGGACCGAAAGGTTCTGTTACATGAGCAGATTGATGCTTATCGACGCCGCCCATCCCGAAGAAACCCGGGTGGCGATCGTCAACAACGGCCAGGTTGACGATTTCGACTTCGAAGCCACCGGCAACGAACAACTCCGCGGAAACATCTATCTCGCCAAAGTGACCCGGGTGGAGCCCTCGCTCCAGGCCGCCTTTGTCGAATATGGCGGCAACCGCCATGGCTTCCTCGCGTTCAGCGAGATTCACCCTGACTATTACCAGTTGCCCGCCGAGGACCGTGAGGCCCTCCTGAAGGAAGCCGCCGAGGAAGCCGCCGCGGCCATCGAAGCCGATGACGATGATGACGGCCCGTACATTCCCCACGGCATGAACGCCGAGAATGGCAATGCCGAAGATCACTCCGGCCATGACCATGATCATGACGAAGAGCATGACCACGGCGACGAGGCCGAAGCCGCCGCCGAAGGCGATTCAGACGAGGATGGCGAGGAGGGCGGCGACGATGCGCCGAAGCCCCGCCAGCCGCGCCCCCGCGCCCGCAGCGAACGCTCGGCCCGCCCGGCCCAGACCCGCACGCCGATCTCCAAGCGCTACAAGATCCAGGAAGTGATCCGCCGCCGGCAGGTCATGCTGGTTCAGGTCGTGAAGGAAGAACGCGGCAACAAGGGTGCCGCCCTGACCACCTATCTCTCGCTCGCCGGCCGCTACTCGGTCCTGATGCCGAACACGCCGCGCGGCGGCGGCATCTCCCGCAAGATCGTCAACTCGGCCGACCGCAAGCGCCTCAAGTCGATTGTCTCGGAGCTCGACATTCCGGAAGGCCAGGGCCTGATCGTCCGCACCGCCGGCGCCAAGCGCACCAAGGCCGAGATCAAGCGCGACTATGATTACCTCTCCAAACTCTGGGAACAGATCGTCGAGAAGACGCTGACTTCCGAAGCTCCCGCGCTGATCAATGCCGAAGGCGGCCTTGTTCACCGCGCGATGCGCGACATGTTCGACAAGGAGATCGAGGAAGTCTGGGTCCAGGGCGACGAAGCCTACCGCGAGGCGAAAGACCTCGCGAAAATCATCATGCCCAGCCAGTCCCGCAAGGTTCAGCAGTGGCGCGAGGATGATCCGCTCTACGTGGCCGAGGCCGTCGAAGGCCAGCTCGATTCGATCTACTCGCCGACCGTCCAGCTGAAATCCGGCGGCTATCTCGTGATCAACCAGACCGAAGCGCTCGTCGCCATCGACGTGAACTCCGGCAAGTCGACGCGCGAGCGCAATATCGAGCAGACCGCCGTGCGCACCAACCTGGAGGCGGCCGAAGAGGCCTGCCGCCAGATGCGCCTGCGCGATCTCGCCGGCCTGATCGTGATCGACTTCATCGACATGGAGGAGAACAAGAACAACCGCGCCGTCGAGAAACGCCTAAAGGAATGCCTGAAGGTTGACCGGGCGCGCGTCCAGCATGGCCGCATCTCGCAGTTCGGCCTGATGGAAATCTCCCGCCAGCGCCGCCGCCAGGGCGTGCTCCAGGCAACTTCCGACCCCTGCCCGGCCTGTAACGGCACCGGCCGCCGCCGCTCGATCCCGTCGGCCGCGCTGCAACTGATCCGCGCCATTGAGGCCCGCGCCGCGATCGGCGCGCTCAAGGGCATTTCGGTGAAGGCGCCGACAGATGTCGCCCTCTACATCCTCAACAACAAGCGCGAAGCGCTGATCGAGATCGAACGGGTCGCCGGTTTTGCCGTGTCGATCCATTCCTCCGAAGACATGCTGCCGGGTGACTTCCAGCTCGACGCCGAGCGCGACCCGAATGCCAAGCCGAAGAAGCGCTCCACCCCGCGCTCGCTGATGAAGCCGACCCCGGCCTCGACCCGCGACGAAGATGATGAAGACGCCGAGGAAATCGACGACACGGTCGATGCCGAGGATGAGGCTGAAGACGACGCCGCCGAACCGCGCGCCGAAAAGCCTGAAGGCGCCGAAGGCGGAAATGGCGGACGCAAGCGCCGCCGCCGCCGCCGGGGCGGCAAGGGCCGCGAGGCCCGCGAGACGGGCCTTGAAGTGGTCGATGCCGATGCACGGGTTACGGCTGAGGCTTCGCCGATGTCGGACGACGATGAGGGCGATGATGAGGACGAAGACGGCGACGAGGGCGGTGTTGCGCCCCGCGCCGAAGGCGAAGAAGGCCCCCGCAAGCGCCGCCGCCGCGGACGCCGGGGCGGACGCCGCCGCCGCCGTTCGGGCGAAGGCCGCCCGGAAGGTTCCGAGATTGCCGCCATCGCCGATGGCGGGGCCTATCTCGACGGCCTCTCGGCCAGCGCTGAAGCCATGCTGTCAGACGAGGATGTCGTCGGAGACGGCGAGTTCGCTGTGGCGGATGCGCCGGTCGAATTGGACGTAGCGGCAAACGAGCTACCGGAAGCCGAAGAGGTACCGGCCCGCAAGCCCCGGCCTCCGCGCCGCAGCCGCGCGAAAACTGCGCCGGTTGAAGCAGAAGCTGAAGCGCCCGCCGCCGAAGCCGAGGCGCCGGCTGCAGAGCCCGCTCCTGTGATCGAAGCGCCAGCGCCTGAACCAGAGCCGGTGATGGCCGCCGCCGAAACGCCGGCGCCTGCCCCGGCCCCCGCGCCAGAGCCCGCCCCGGCACCCGCGCCTGCGGCCCAACTGGAAGGCCCGCGCAAGACCGGCTGGTGGAACCGCGGCAAGAAATAGTCCGGGACCGGATCACTGGATTTTCTATAGGGGGCAGCGCAAGCTGCCCCCTTTTTTGTGCCGCCCACTCTCCGCGTCGCCTTCGCTGATCTGCGGCCAACGGAGTGACGCACTAGCGGAAGTGTCGAATGTTGATCCGCCTCCGAACAAAAAGACCGGAGCATTGCTGCTCCGGTCTTCATCTTTGAGCGCATTGCGTGTTATTCGGCTGCAACGCAGCCCTTCTTTTTGTAAAGATCGATCAGGTGCGCACGCCGCTTTTCAACAAGCTTTTCAGCGTCAGCCGCGTTCATGTAATTGCCGACTGCAGCAGGCCAGAACAGAACGACAGCTGCAACGTTGGCAGTGTTGACGCCCTTGTCGCTGGAAGCGTCGTCCATGATTTGATCAAGCTTGGCGAACTCGCCCTCAATTTCGGTACAATTGAGATTGAAGTCGGAGGGCTCTTGCACCGCAACTTTCTGCGTCGTTGTGCAAGCGGTCAAAGCTAATGCGCTAGCGGCGACAAACGCCGCATTGAAAATAAGTTTCAAGGTAACCCCCAGATTTTGTTGCGCTCGTTTTGAGCGAAATCAGAAGAAACCAAGAATTTCAGATCGGCAACCCAAAATAGCTCCGCAGATCAGTTTTTCACAAGATTTGGGCCGCTTTACTCACCTGTACGATAAGCAAAGCGGCCCGCATCGTGTAAGCTTCAACTGAACCTACGCCGCCACTTTCGCCTTGGTGCCTGCCGGCGGGAAGCGGTCGTAGAAGCCTTCGCCCTTGGCGGCCATGTCGCGCAGCAGCTTGTTCGGGCGGAAGCGGTCGCCGTACTTGTCGGCGAGACGGTCGGCTTCGGCGACGAATTCCTTGATGCCCCAGATCAGGTCGACATAGGAGCAGCAGCCGCCGGTGAACGGGGCGAATCCCCAGGCGAGGATCGAGCCGATATCGGCGTCACGCGCGTCGGTGATCACGCCTTCCTCGAAGCAGCGGGCCACCTCAACGGCCTGGCGCACCAGGAAGCGGTTGGTCAGCTCCTTCTTCAGCGCCGGCGGGCACTCGTCGATCTTGATCTCGAGCTGCTTGTTGATGTCCGGCCAGAGGCGGGACGGCTTGCCCTTCTCGTCATAGTCATAGAAGCCCTTGCCCGCCTTGCGGCCAACACGGCCCTGGTCTTCGACCAGCCAGGCGAGGAAGTTGGTGCGTTCATCCGTCTGCAGATCAATGCCGGTGGCTTCCGCCATCGCGCGCGTCACTTTCAGCGCGGTGTCGAGGCCGACCGAGTCGGAGACTTCGAGCGCGCCCATCGGCATTCCGGCCTGACGGCCCACGTTCTCGATGATCGCCGGCTTGATGCCTTCGCCCAGCATCTCCATGCCTTCACGCGTATAGGTACCGAAGCAGCGCGAGGTGTAGAAGCCGCGGCTGTCATTGACGACGATCGGCGTCTTGCGGATCGCCAGCACATAGTCGATCGATTTCGCCAGCGTGGCTTCGCTCGTCTCCTTGCCCTTGATGATCTCGACCAGCCCCATCCGCTCGACCGGTGAGAAGAAGTGGATGCCGATGAAGTTTGCCGGGCGTTTCGAGGCTTTCGCAAGGCCGGTGATCGGCAGCGTCGAGGTGTTGGAGCCGAACACGGCGTCGTCGCCCAGCACGGCTTCGGCCTGCTCGGTGATCTTGGCTTTCAGCTCCTCGTTCTCGTAGACCGCCTCGACGACAAGGTCTGCGCCCTTGAAGTCGTCATAATTGTCGGTCGCCGTGATCAGTGAGAGCAGCGCATCGCCTTTTTCCTTCGTCAACTTGCCGCGCGAAACGTCTTTTTCGACGAGGCGTACGGAGTATTGCTTGCCCTTCTCGGCGGCTTCCTTCGTCACATCGACCAACACGGTCGGGATGCCGGCCTTCGCCTGCACATAAGCAATCCCTGCGCCCATCAGGCCTGCGCCGATGACGGCGATCTTCTTGAACTCCGTCTTCGGATGGCCCGCCGGGCGGTTGGCGCCCTTGCCGAGTTCCTGCATCGACAGGAACAGCGAGCGGATCATCGCCTTGGCTTCCGGGCGCTGCTGCGTGTTGATGAAATAGCGCGTCTCGATGCGCAGGCCGGCATCGATCGGCACCTGGATGCCTTCATAGATGCAGGACAGGATGTTCTTCTGGGCCGGATAGTTCCCATAGGTTTTCGAGGCGAGCATCATGTTCGCCATCGTCGCCACCTGGCCGACGCCCGGCGACTTGTGCGGCACGCCGCCCGGCACCTTGTAGCCCTTCTCGTCCCACGGCGCCTTCGCCTTGGGGTTCGCCTTCACCCAAGCTTTCGCCTTGGCGACGGTCTCCGAGGACGGCGCAAGTTCGTTGACCACGCCCATGGATTTTGCCTGCTCGGCGGTAAAGCTTTCGCCCTGGAGGATCAGCGGCAAGGCCGCCTGCACGCCAACGAGGCGCGGCAGGCGCTGTGTGCCGCCGGCGCCCGGGAGCAGCCCGATCTTCGCTTCCGGCAGGCCGAACTGCAGCTTCGGATTGTCATTCGCTGCGACGCGGTAGTGACAGGCGAGTGCCACTTCGAGGCCGCCGCCGAGGGCGAGACCGTTGAGCGCGACCGCCACCGGCTTGCCGCAGGTCTCCAGCTTGCGCAACGTGCCGTTCAGCGAGAAGCCGGCGTCGAACTGTTCCTTCTTCTGTTCGTCCACGGACTTCGGCTTCTTCTCGCCGCCCGCGCCCGCGCGGTCGCCCATCTCGCCGAGGTCAGCGCCGGCGCAGAAGCCGCTCGCCTTGCCGGAAGAGAGCACAAGGCCCTTGATGGCGTCGTTGGTGGCGACTTCCTTGGTGATCGCGATGATGTCGGCCACCGCCTTGCCGGTCAGCGTGTTCATGCTGCGGCCGGGCACGTCGAAGATGGCATGGGCAATGCCTTCGGCATCAATATCCCATTTGAAGGTTTCGAGGTTCATGAGAGGTCTCCTTGAATTCGGAATTGGGTCATTGTTTGGGAACAGGCAGATCGATCTCGGAACGGATGATCATGATCTTCTGCCAGATCTTGCTGGAAAGGTTGGTGGTCAGGCCTTCAATCTCGTTGACGGTGTGGATCACGACTTCGTCGCGAACGCTCTGCATGCAGAGCGCAGCGAGTTTCCCGGTCAGCGACAGCATCTCGGTGCAATAGTCGAGGTAGCGCATCAGGTCGGCGGGCGAGAGATCCCGGTCGGGCGAAGAAGCCGTCGGCCCCGCGCCCAGCAGGCTCGCCGGATCCTTGGTCAGCTGGTGCATGTCGATCACGTGCGCGATGGAGCGCAGCTCATGAAGCGCGTTGAGCGCCTGAGACCTTTTGATCCGGGCCTCCAGGTTCAGGAGGAACCAGATCGCTGCACCCATCAGGATCAGGATATTGGCAATCGCCTCAATGCCCTCAAACCCGATCTCGTCCGGATTTTCCATCAGCAGGCGGACTTTCTGCTCGATCCCCACGCCGGCCATGAAAAGGCCTGCAATGAGGACCAGCGCAACCAGTCCGCGCAGCAGCAGGTGAGGCTTAGATACATCGCCCACCCGCTTCACATGTGCATGCGCAATCCGGTCAAGCTCGGCGCACACGCCCGTCAGGCCCCGGTCCGGAAAGCGCTCGCGCACCCGGTCCCCAAGGCGCGCAAGCGTCGTGAGGATCGAGTCCGCTGAAAGCGCGCTGTACCGGTCGGCGCCGCGCATGCGTGGATCAGACGCGTTCGATGATCGTGGCCGTGCCCATGCCGGCGCCGACGCATAGGGTGACCAGCGCGGTCTTCTTGCCGGTGCGCTCAAGCTCATCGACCATCGTGCCGAGGATCATGCCGCCAGTCGCGCCGAGCGGGTGGCCCATCGCGATCGCGCCGCCGTTCACGTTCATCTTCTCGTGCGGGATTTTCAGCATCTTCATCATCAGCATGACGACCGACGCGAAAGCTTCGTTGAGCTCGAACAGGTCGATGTCCTCGACCGTCATGCCCGCCTTCTTCAGTACCTTCTGCGTCACATAGGTCGGACCAGTCAGCATGATGCCGGGCTCGGAACCGATCGACGCCATCGCGCGCACGCGGGCGCGCGGCTTCAGGCCGGTGGCCTTGCCCATCGCTTCAGAACCGAAGAGGACAGCCGAGGCGCCGTCCACGATGCCCGACGAGTTGCCGGCGTGGTGGACGTGGTTGATCTTCTCGAGTTCCGGATAGCGCTGCTTGATCACTTCGTCGAAGCCCATGCCGCCCATGCCGGCGAAGGATGGCTCAAGCGCCGCCAGCGTCTGCATGGTCGTGTCGGGCCGCATGAACTCGTCATGCGCGAGGCGGATGCCGCCCATCTGGTCGCGCACCGGTACGACCGATTTCTTAAAGCGGCCTTCTTTCCAGGCCTGCGCCGCGCGGCGCTGGCTCTCGACGGCGAACGCGTCCACGTCGTCCCGGCTGAAGCCGTATTTCGTGGCGATCGTGTCGGCGCCGATGCCTTGGGGCGTGAAGTAGGACTTGAAGGCGACCTGCGGATCGGTGGACCAGGCGCCGCCTGCGGCGCCCATCGGCACGCGACTCATGCTCTCGACGCCGCCGCCGATGGCCATGTCGGCCTCGCCGGTCATCACTTTCGAGGCGGCCATGTTGCAGGCTTCGAGGCCCGAGGCGCAGAACCGGTCGACCTGCACGCCGGCGGTCGTCTCCGCATAGTCGGCGTTCAGCACCGCGATGCGGGCAATGTCGCCGCCCTGCTCGCCGACCGGCGAGACGCAGCCGAACACCACATCGTCCACCTTCGAGGTGTCGAGATTGTTCCGGTCACGGATGGCCTGCAGCACCTGCGTGCCGAGGCTCAGCGCGGTGATCTCGTGCAGCGCGCCGCTGGACTTGCCTTTGCCGCGGGGCGTGCGCACGGCGTCGTAGATATAGGCTTCGGGCATGTTAAAGCTCCTTTCGGGGGATCAGGATGGGGTCGCCGGTGCTTTCACCGGGTTGAGGGTCAGGGAGGCGGTGGCGCGGGCGGCTTCCTTGCCGCGCGCGTCGAAGAGGTCGGCTTCGGCGAAGATCATCGCGCGGCCGATATTGCGCAGGCGCGCGGCGACTTCGATAACGCCGACACGGACAGGCCGCAGGAAGTGCGTGTGTAGATCAACGGTCGATGGAAACTTGGCTGTCCCGGCCTTCACGGTCGCCAGCATGCCGATGGCATCGTCCATCATGGCGACGAGATAGCCGCCCTGGATATACCCGGCAGGATTGGTGAACTCCGAACTGCCGTTGAACCGGACGCGCGTGGTCATCGCTTTCGCGTCCAATTCGAGAAGTTCAAAGCCGAGCGACACCGAGCTGCGCGCCGGAGTCGGGAAGACATCTCGAAGGAGGTGCCGGTCGGGCATGACAGCCTACAGCGTCCTCGCGATCAGCATTTTCATCACTTCGTTGGCGCCGCCATAGATGCGCTGGACGCGGGCGTCGGCATACATCTGCGCGATCGGATACTCGTCCATGTAGCCGAAGCCGCCATGCAGCTGCAGGCACTCGTCGATGATCTTGCACTGAAGGTCCGACACCCAGTATTTCGACATCGACGCCGTGGCCGCGTCGAGCTTGTCCTGGAGCAGCAGCTCGGTGCAGTGATCCATGAACACCTTCGCCACCGTCGCCTCGGTTTTCGCTTCGGCCAGCTTGAATTGCGTGTTCTGGAAATCCCAGATTGTGCCGCCGAAGGCCTTGCGGCTCTTCACATAGGCGACCGTCTCGTGGATCGCGCGCTCGATCATGCCGATGCCCTGCAGGCCGATGATATGCCGCTCCTGCGGCAGTTTCTGCATCAGCTGGATGAAGCCCTTGCCTTCCTCGTCGCCGAGCAGGTGCGTCGCCGGCACGCGGACTTCGTCGAAGAAAAGCTCGGACGTATCGGCCGCATGCTGGCCGACCTTGTCGAGGTTGCGCCCGCGGCGGAAGCCGCCTTCGCCCTCGACCGGGTCTGTCTCTACACAGACGATCGAGATGCCCTTGGCGCCCTTGGTCGGGTCGGTCTTGGCGCAGACGAGGATGAGATTGGCGGTCTGGCCGTTCGAGATGAAGGTCTTCGAGCCGTTGATGACATATTCGTTGCCGTCACGCTTCGCCGTCGTCTTGATGTTCTGCAGGTCCGAGCCCGCGCCCGGCTCGGTCATCGCAATCGCGGTGACGATCTCGCCCGAGCAGATCTTCGGCAGCCAGCGGCGCTTCTGTTCCTCGGTGCCATAGGCCGTGATGTAAGGCGCGATGATGGCGTTGTGCAGCGTGATGCCGAAGCCGTCGATGCCCTTCCACTGCTGCTGCTCGATGATGATGGCCTCGTGGCGGAAATCCCCGCCGGCCCCGCCATACTCTTCCGGCACCGAGGCGCCGAGCAGGCCCATCTCGCCGGCCTTCTTCCAGATGTCGCGCGGCACCACCCCCGCCTTGCGCCAGGCGGGCACATGCGGCGCACATTCCTTTTCGAAGAACTGGCCGACGGCATCGGCAAAAATGTCGAGTTCCTCATCCTGCCGCCAGGCAGATTTCGGGACGTTCAGGGGGCTTTCCAACATCAGGCAATCTCCAGGCCGGGCGCGGCATGCGGGTTGCCGCTTACGTTCACGTCAGCATGTAGTCGCTGCGGTCCGGTTTCGCCATCCGTACCGCAGCGTCAGGAATGTATCAGAACTGCGCTTCGCTGACTGCCATCATCGCGCCCGCGCCGGTCTTTACCTTGGCAAGATGCGCCGCCGTGTCCGGCAGCATCCGCTCCACGAAATACCGCCCCGTGGCGAGCTTCGCCGCATAGAACGGGTCCTTGGTGTTCGCCTTCTCCAGCGACAGCTTCGCCATCCGCGCCCACATGTAGGCGAGCGAGGTGAGACCCATCAGGTGCAGGTAGTCATGGCTGGAGGCGCCGGCATTGTTGAAGTCGCTCATGCCGTTCTGCATCAACCACATCGTGCCGTCCTGCAGCTGCGCGCGCGCCGTCTTCAGCCCCTCAAGGTAAAGCTCCATGCCGGGCGTCGCTTCGGCCGAGGCGACGAACTCGTCGATCTCGGCGAAGAAGCTGAACACCGCCCGCCCGCCATTGGCGCCCAGCTTGCGGCCGACCAGGTCCAGCGCCTGCACGCCGTTGGTGCCTTCATAGATCAGCGTGATCCGGCAATCGCGGACGATCTGCTCGAGGCCCCACTCGCGCGTGAAGCCCGATCCGCCGTGCACCTGCAGGCCAAGGTTCGCGCTCTCGAGACCCTTGTGGGTCAGGTAGGCTTTCACCACCGGCGTCAGCAGGGCCATGTAGTCGCCGGCACGCTCGCGCACTTTCTCGTCGGGTGACTTGTGCTGCAGGTCGCCCTGGAACGCGGCCCAATAAGTGAAGGCACGGGCGCCTTCGATGAAGGCTTTCTGCTCCAGCAACATCCGGCGCACGTCCGGGTGTACGATGATCGGATCGGCCGGCTTGTCCGGCGCCTGCGTGCCTGTCAGCGAGCGGCCCTGCACCCGGTCCTTCGCGAAATCGAGCGCGTTCTGGTAGGCGACCTCGGCCTGAGACAGACCCTGCAAGCCGACGCCAAGGCGGGCCTCGTTCATCATGACGAACATGGTGCGCATGCCCTTGTGTTCGTCGCCGACCAGCCAGCCGGTTGCGCCGTCATAGTTCATGACGCAGGTCGCGTTGCCGTGGATGCCCATCTTCTCTTCAAGGCCGCCGCAGCTGGCCGCGTTGCGCGCGCCGAGCGAGCCATCCTCATTCACCAGGAATTTCGGCACCACGAACAGCGAAACGCCCTTGATGCCTTCCGGCGCGCCTTCGATGCGGGCGAGTACGAGGTGGATGATGTTTTCGGTCAGGTCCTGCTCGCCGCCGGAGATCCAGATCTTCTGGCCGGTGATCTTGTAGCTGCCATCGCCGTTAGGCACGGCCTTGGTCTTCATCAGGCCGAGATCGGTGCCGCAATGCGGCTCGGTCAGGTTCATTGTGCCGGCCCATTCGGCCGAGGCCATCTTGGGGCCGTACTTCTTCTTCAGCGCGTCCGAGCCGCCCGCCATCAGCGCCTGATAGGCGCCGTGCGTCAGGCCGGGATACATGCCGAACGCCATGTTCGATGCCGAGACCATCTCGGTCCAGGCAATGTTCACGGCATGCGGCAGGCCTTGCCCGCCCATTTCAGGATGCGCCGCCAGCAGCGGCCAGCCATTCTCGACGAGCTGCTTGTACGCCTCCGGGAACCCGTCCGGCGTCTTCACGCTCGCGTCCGCATTCCGCTTGCAGCCCTGCCGGTCGCCAACGGCGCTCAGCGGGAACAGCACGTTCTTGGCGAACTTCGCCCCCTCTTCCAGGATCTGGTCGATCGTCTCGGGGGTTGCGTCGGCAAAGCCCGGAAGGTTCGAATAGTTGTGGAGCTGCAGGACTTCGTGCAGCACGAACTGCATGTCACGGACGGGGGCGTCATAACGGGGCATCGGGGAAGGTCCTCTCAAACAGTAAGTTTGCGGCCTTGAATGGCAAAGCGTGTTGGAAAAGTCATTCCAACACGCTCAACTATCTACATTTGTTCGGTAGCGGGCTCTCAGACTTCGTCGAGCTGCTTGCGGGCGACCTGCTCATAGGCATGCGCCTGACGCTTGGTCTCTTCCGACGGGCCGTTATTGGCGACCAGGTCCTCGAGCCATTCGATCCCTTTATAGAGTTCGTGCAGCGCCGTTTCGATGTCGCCGCGCTGGACTTCCAGTTCGGCGGCCTGTTTGCGGAACTTCTCCAGCATCATCTTGGTCTGGGCCCGCTTGCCGTCGTTCAGGGCATAGAGGTCCAGGATTTCGCGGATATCCGCCAGCGGCAGTCCGAGGCGCTTGAGGCGCACGATGATCGTCAGCCGGGCGCGGTCCCGGTTGGAGTAGAGACGCATCATGCCGTCGCGGGCCGGATGCAGCATGTCTTTGTCTTCGTAGAACCGCAACGCGCGCGGCGTCACCCCGAATTCCCGGGCAAGCTCGGAAATAGTGTAGGTGCGGGAATCAGCGGCAGAAATAGACGAAATGGTACGATGTTGCATGACGTGGTTCCTCCGTTTGTGTCTGCAGGTTTCTTGTTATGGGGGTGTTCTAAGCAACACCTTCCGCGAACGTCAACGTAAATTTCCGCTTACGCGAAGGGAAAGCGCAGTCCGGGCGCCCTCCCTACGGGAAACTCGCACAGAATCTTACCTTTAACGCGGCCTTAACGGACGCCCGTCATTTCTGTGCGGGTGTAAACAATTGCGCCGTTCTCCTTAACCATGTGGGAGCGGCACCGGCGTAAGGAGCGGCAGATGAGCCAGACCGGATGGAGCAAGTTCAGCACCGACCAGAGGGCCCGCGACGCAGCACGCGAAGCGGCCCTGGCGGAAGGCATCACGCTGGGCGAGTATCTCAACCGCCTGCTGACGATGGTCGAGGAGCCCCAGCCGGGCGAGACGTCCTACTCTTATACCCGCCGCACCGGCGCGCCGCCGATGCCGATGGCGCCGGTCCAGGATTCAGCCTCCACGCTCGACCGCCTGACCCGCCGGATCGAAGCGACGGAAGCGCGCTCCACCCTCGCGATCAACAATATCGACAATGTGGTCAACGGCCTCGCCGCCCGGCTGCAGACGACCGACCAGACCACCGTCGCGATCGCCAACCATATCGAAGGCCTGATCGACGAACTGCGCGTCACCCATGAGACGCTGCAATCGAAAGTCCGCCGCCTCGAACATGACGACCGCGGTCAGCACAATGTCGAAGCGCTGCGCGCCCTCGAAGGCGCGCTCGGCAAGCTCGCCACCCATGTCTATGAAGAAGGCGAACTCACTCAGAACGAGACCGTCGCGATCAAGGGCCGGATCGAATCAGGCTTCGCCGATCTGACCGACCGCGTCGAAGGCATCGAGACGCGTGTCGATCGCACCCTGTCGGACGCCGCCGCCCGCGTCGAACGTGCCGTCGAGCAGGCAGAACTCCGCGCCGAAGGTACCGCCCGCGGCCTTGCCGAGCGCATGACCAACCTCGAATCGAACGTCCAGGAACGCCTCGCCGTCACGGGCCAGTCCGAAGAACGCCTCAGCGCCGTCGAAGCCGATGTCTCGGGCGCGCTGAACTCAATGGAATCGACGCTGCTGCGGATCCAGGAGCGGCTCAACCGCGCCGAGACCGGCACCGACTCGGCGCTCAAAAGCCTCGAGACCACGTTCGCGCATCTCGACGAGCGGATCGAAGCCGTCGCCAGCCAGATCGACCCCGAACAAGCCGAGCGCTTGAAGCAGGAATTCGAGGCCCGCTTCGAGGACCTGACCCGGTCCGTGCGCAGCGCGGTGGACAATGCCCGTATCGAACTCGCCACTGAGATCGCCCACGCCGCCGCCGGCCAGGACGAGAAGCTCGAAGAGCGCCTCAAGGCAGAAGTCAGTGAGCTGAAGGCCCGCCTCGCCGAAGTCGAAGCCCGCGAGCCGGCAGATCTCACCGCCACGGTGCAGGAAGAAATCGGCCGCCTCGGCACGCAGGTCGCGGAGCGCATCGACGCGCTCGCCGCGCATGTCGAGGACCGGCTTGAAGAAAGCGAGATGCGCAGCGCCGAAGCGATCGAGCAGGTCGGCGAGCAGGTCACCGTGGCCGCAGTCCGCCTCCAGAAACGCCAAGACGAAGCGCTCACCGCGCTCGCCCAGGACATGGACGGCATGCGCAAGGCCTCCGACGCCCGCCTCTCGGACGCTCTTGCCAGCGTCTCCGAACGCCTCGAGCGGATGCAGTCGCAATCCTCCGAGTCGCTCTCGCCCGTGCAGCGCGCCATCGCGGCACTCGCCACGCGTCTCGAGAGCCTCGAATCCTTTACCACGCCGCCGCACGTCGATGCGCAGCCGCCCGTCCTCGAGCCGGACTTCGGCGCGTCGATGTTCACCGCCGATTCCGAGCCGGAATACGAACCGGCCTCGATGTTCGAAACCGAAATCGAGGACGAGCCCGCCACCCACGTGCCGGCCTTCGCCGCCGTCGATGACACCGATGAATTCGAAGCCGGCTTCTCCGGCTGGGAAGTCATCGACAACAAGGAATCGGTCAGCCCTTACAAGTCCGACTTCGACGCCATCCGCGCCGCCGGCGAACGCCTGATGCCCGCTGACCCGGAGCCGCCTGAAGAGGTCAGCACCGAAGAGGTCCACACCTATGTCGCCGATGCCCCGGAACCGGACGCCGAACCTGAAGAGGAGAGCGGCTTTGATCCCGTTGCCGAACTCGACGGCTTCGATATGATCGGCGACAGCCTCGAAGACAGCCAGACCGAAACCCGCGAGTCCGACATTTTCGACGACGAGCCGGACTTCTCCCGCACGCTCGCGGAAACCGAGGCGCGCCCGCCCGCAGACGCGCTGCCTGAAGAGTCGACGGCCGACTATATCGCCCGCGCCCGCCGCGCCGCGATGGCCGCCTCGGAAAAGACCTCGCGCAACAAGCCGCGCGCCGCGCCGCTGCCGGTCGAAGCCAAGCCTGCTGGCCAGAAATCCGGCAGCGCCCGCGTGCCGATGTTCCTCGCCGCATCCGCCGTCGTGATCACCAGCGCCGGTGTCGGCGGCTATCTCTACCTTCGCGGCAAGCAACCGGTCACGCCAACCCTGTCCGGCCCGGTCGACACCTATGTCGATCCGGCGACTGGCGCGGCAGCCGCCACGACCACGGCCGCCGCCGTCACCGCGGCGCCAACCGATGCGGAGCAGATGCTGTTCGAGGATGACACCGCCGTCGTCAGCGACACCTTGTTTGGCGAAACCGAGACCGCTCCTGCCGAGCCCGAAAGCAGCGAAATTCTCGCCCTCGCCGAAGCTGCCTCCGCCAAGGCGCAGGAGTCTGAGGCGCCCATCCTAGCCTCCGTCCAGCCGGTAACGCCCGCCCTCAAGCCCGCGACGAAATTTGCGCCCAAGCCAGCGCCGAAACCGGCCGTGGAACTGACACCGGAACAGGCCGCGATCCGCTCGATCGTGACCGCCGCAGAAGCCATCGAAGCCAGCGGCCCGCCGTCACTCAAACCCTCCGTACCTGCCGTGGAGTCCGAACCGGCGAAGGAGCCCGCGAAACGCACCGTGCGCGGCGACACGACCTTCCCGGCCATCCCGGTCGTCGTCACCGTTGAGGCCGAAGCCAATGCCGGCAACGCCGTCGCCCAGTACCAGTATGCGCAGGTGAAGCTCTCGGAAGGCGACCTCGAAACCGCCGCCTCCTTCCTGCGCCGCGCCTCGCAAAAAGGTGTCGCGCCCGCCCAGTACGAACTCGGCAAGCTCTATGAGCGCGGCCAGGGTGTCGACAAGGACATGATCGAAGCCCGCAACCTGATCCAGAAGGCCGCCGAAGCCGGACACGTGAACGCGATGTACGACTACGCCCTCTTCCTCGCCGAAGGCGAAGGCGGCGCGAAGTCCGAAGCCGATGCAGTGGCCTGGTTCAACGAAGCCGCCGAGCTTGGCCTTGTCGATGCGCAATACAATCTCGGCGTCGTGCATGCCGAAGGCATCGGTACGCCGCAGGACCTGACCAAGGCGCTGTTCTGGTTCGAAGTGGCTGCACGCGCAGGTGATACCGGCGCCGAGCAGGAAGTGAAGAACCTGCGCACGCGCGTCGCGATGTCAGACTCGCTGGAAGCCAGCGAGAAGGCCTCCAAGTGGAAGGCCCAGACGCCGGTCGCCCTCGCCAATGGCCGCTTTGGCGCCCAGCGCTGGAACACGGGCAACCCGCTGCAGGTCCAGGCCGTGCAGACCGCACTTGGCCGTCTCGGCTTCGGCGCCGGGACGCCCGACGGCGTGATTGGTCCGCGCACGGCCGATGCGATCAGCGACTATCAGGCGATGGAAGGCCTCGAGGTCACCGGCACGATCACGCCGGAACTCGTTGACCACCTGAACGCCCGCGCTGGCGGCGCGCGCAGCACCTGATCCCTGGCAACCGGGATCAGTCCTGCGGCGCCGTCAGATCTATCCGGCGCACTTCTTCAATGACGCCTTCTTCCAGCTTGCCTTCCACGAGCTCTGAATTGAGCAGCGCCAGGTATCGCCCGCCGGTGAAGATCGGCCGCGAGTTGCCATACCAGTCCACGCACGACACCTCGCACTCATAGCCGGTGGGCGATTCCGTTTCCGGATCGGCGCGGGTGGCAATGAGCTGGCCCGCCTCGCTCAGCTCGCCGTCTGCATCCGTGGCGATATAGGTGAGGTCAGAAGACGCCGACCACCACCACCAGTGCTCGGACTCCTCAGACCGCGTCACCGTCGGCAGCCCGATCAGGCCTTCGCCCTTGGCATCAATGCGGCTGTTGAAGGCATGGCTGCGGTTCTCGCTCTCATACCGGTTCGTGAGCACATGCGTGCTGGCAAGTTTCGGATCTTCCCCGCGCAGGTCGATCAGCGAGAGGCTCAGCCCCTTGTGGTCCTTGTACCCCGTCAGCGCCATGTACGGGCCCGCACGCTCGGCGCGGATCACGTCATGCGGCACGTCGAGCGTGACCGGCCAGGAGGGATTGTCCACCGGCACAACGATCGCCACGCCATTCTCGCGCGGCGCATCGCTCTCTGCCGGTGCCCAGCTGCCCCAACCTTCCCGCGCGCCGTAGACAAGGTGCTTCTCGGTAAAGCGCGCTTCATAGTCTGATGTCCCGGGAGACGGCAGCGGCACGTACCGTCCGCCCGGCGCGTCGCTGAACGTGCCGGTGAAAGCCGACATCGGCGCATCGAAGAACGTCAGCGTAGCCGGCGTGCTCCAGCCGCCGGGACAGGCGGGCGACTGCCAATCCACCACCGCGCGGAACGTATCGGCATCCATATCCATCGAGAACTGGTTCTGCGGCGCGCCGCGCACACCCAGCACCGACGGCATCTCGCCGCTGATCGGCAACTTGATCAGCGCAGAGGTCGCGATCTCGCGCACCGGTGCATGCCCCTTGCGGTCAGAACAGGCCTGGTAAGCCTCCTCCGAGTCGCTCGAGACTTCCGACCAGCCCGGATTCATCCAGAGCCAGAAGGCATCGCGGGTAACAAGGAACTTGTGGGACTCGGTGCCGATGATCGCGGTCGACGTGCAGAGCGGCGCAGACGTATCCGTGGCGCCGGAGATGTCGCAAACCGTCACCGTATGGATCACCGGTTCCAGCATCCGCTGCACCGGCATCCAGATATCCTCGGCGCGGAACAGCGGGCGCCCGCGCATGTGCGTGCGCTCACCGTCCTCGCCCTCGCGGCGCCACTCGCGGATTTCCGGTGGATCGAACGCGTCCCACCAGCCTTGCCCGTTCGTAAAGATCGGCGTGTGGATGACGAGCTTCCCGTCGATCATCCGCGAGGCATAGTTGCTGCCCGAGTAATAGTCGTCGGAGGAAATGTAGAACGTCGCCTGCCGCGTCACCTTGCCGTCATCGCCGAGCGTCAGCACCGTGAACTCGCTGGCATTCTCGTCGTACGAATATCCGGTGACGAGGATGGTGCGTCCCGAGACGAGCATCTCGTCATACCAGGTGTCTTCGGCGCTGGAGCGATAGACGTTCGCGCGGTCCGTCAGCTTCAGTCCCGGCTCGCCGCCCGGCAGGATGTCGGTGACGAACAGGCGCCCGTCCTGCAGCACGACAAGGTAGTTGCCGATCTGCTTGACGATGCCGCCCTCGTCGACGCCGGCCTTTTGATTGTTGGTGATCTCGGGATTGGCCGGGTCGGCCGGGATCGAGGAACCGGTCACGACGATCTCGGACTCGGACGCCGCCGCATCGGCCATCGCCATCGCGGGCGGAGGCGGCGGCGGAGACATCGCAGCTTCGGTGGGCGCCGCCATCGCCGTCGCCGGCATGTCGCGCCAGGAATAGACACCGCGCTGTTTCGCAGCGCCGCGCACCGCCTTCAGCCAATCGAGAAATTCCTGTTCGCTCGTGAAGCGCGACAGCGTGGCCGAGCGCAGGGGATCGAGCGCCGGATCGGCATACGCGGGCACGGACTTGTCCGGCGCCGCAAGCTCGATGTTGGCGAACCGGTTCACCGGCGGCGCAGCGTCCGCGAAGGCTTCGGCCTCGGGTTCGCTCGGCCAGGGGCGCAGCGAACTGCAGGCAGTCGCCGTGATCATCAGAGCCGCGAGGCTCGCAGCGTGCATCAACTTCATGGGACTCCCCTCCCTGTTATGGCCGGGAGTTAGGACACCAGACTTTGGCGGAGTAAAGGCAGGCGCTTTTGGCGCGAGAAGATGTTCCCACGCGCGCCAAACCGGATTAGTTCCCCTGCCATGACCAACTCGAACGACATGCCCCTCGCCGCCAAGCCCATCGACCGCGCCGCCCACCGCCGCACCGATGAGGCCTGGCTTGAAGCCGCTTTCAAACGCGAGGACGCGCTCGTCTTCCTGCTGCGCGACGGCATTCCGCTGATCGCGCGCGACGGCGGCCTCGTCTGGATGGGGCCGGAAGCGGCCCGCGTCTCACCCGGCTCGCCGCGCCTCTTTCTCGGTGAGGACAAGGCCGGCGCGCCGGTCTTCGCGATGGATCTTCCGCCGAAGTTCGACCTCGATGGCTCGTTGATCGAAGGCATCGGCGAGTTCCTCGACTTCCGCCAGGCCGCCGCGCGGATGCCCGCGATGGACGCCAACTGCGCCTCCACCGCGCGCAGCCTTTTCCTCTGGCACACCTCGCACGGCTACTGCGCGAAGTGCGGTGGCCGCAACGGAATCACCGATGCCGGCTGGAAAGCGCAGTGCTCTGCGTGCGGCGCCGAACACTTCCCGCGCACCGATCCCGTTGCGATCATGTTGGCGGTGCAGAACGGCCACGCGCTGATCGGCCGCCAGAAATTCTGGCCCGCCGGTTTCATGTCCTGCCTCGCAGGCTTCTGCGAGCCGGGCGAAACCATCGAGCAGGCCGCGTCGCGCGAGTTGTTCGAGGAAGCAGGCATCAAATGCGATCCGGCGAAGGCGGAATATGTGGCGTGCCAGCCCTGGCCCTTCCCCTCATCGCTGATGATGGGCTTCATCCTTCCGGCTCAGTCGGACGCGATCACCATCGATTCAAAAGAGCTCGAGAGCGCGCGGTGGGTCTCGCGCGCCGAGATGCGCGAAATTCTTTCGGGAAAACATTCCGAACTTTTTTGCCCGCCTCCCTCTGCAATTGCCCATCATATATTGAAGGTTTGGGCCGAACGGGACGATTGACCGTGTACGGACTAATACAGGGACTCGCCTGAAAAATGAATTTTAGGAGTTGCATTCTCGCGAATCACGATATTATTGCAGTGCCACTCAAAGGAGATCGAAGATGGCTGTTGCAAAAAAACCCGCCGCTAAAAAACCGGCTGCTAAACCTGCCGTGAAAAAAGCTGCACCGAAAGCCGCTGTGAAAAAGCCGGCTGCTAAAACCGCTAAAGCTGCCCCGGCCAAAAAACCGGCCGCCAAAGCAAAAAAGAAGTAAGTCTACGGACGACTTCAAAATACAAAAGGGCGAGCGCAAGCTCGCCCTTTTTCTTTTTAGAAATCAAGGAATTTGCCGAGAGACTTGAAGTGCCGCGACAAGGCTCGCGTGCCAGTTCGGTCCCCGCCCGCGCCAACCGCGCACCGCACTGATCACACACCTCTTCTCCGTGTTTCCCGCGACCCGCACGGTGTCCAACCGGGCCCGCCAACCCGCACCCCGATCTGAAACGGCGCCGGAGAGAAACCCTCCAGCGCCGCGCGAGTCAGATCGGCGAAAATCTAGTTGATGACCTCGGGCCAGTTGGTGTTTGCGGAGGCGATGAAGCCCGGGATGTCCCCTTCCCAATTTTTTTGCACCGAACTGTTGTAGTTGAGATACAGTTTCCCATCGACGATTTTCCAGAACTTCGCATCGCCCTTCGCGGTGTAGCCCTGGCTCACCGCCCAGGCGCAGTAGCCGCCGTATTGCGGCGCGTAGGCGTCCGGATTTTTCTTGAAGGCATCGCGGTTCGCTGCGCTTGCGAAGCGGAACTCGGCGCCGTTCCAGGTCGTCGAGAATTCCTTGGCGCCTTTCACCGGCTTGCCGGCCTTGAAGTAAGCGACCGGGTCATAGCCTTGCACGGCGATGTCGTCGAAGGCGCCGGTATAGATCGGCGGCTCGGCCGCAGCAACGGGCGGGAAGAGAATGACGGGCGCCATGGCAATGGCGGCAGCGGCAAGGAGAGAGCGGAGTTTCATCGTGTCGTTTCCAGTGTTCGGGTGCAGTTGAAGAAGGAAGATACAAGTCTGGCCGCGGAGGCAGGGAGGGGGGAGCTGCACGCCTCCGCAGCCAGCATCAGGACCGCGCCGGGGCCAGCGCCGGTCCCTCAGTCGACAGCACGCGGGACGGGAGGAGAACCCGCGCCACAGCACGGCCCAGTTCGATCAGCACGCCGCGCCCGGCGATCAGCATGGCGATCGAGCAGAGCCAGACGGCCACCGCCATGGCGAACAACCCGCCGCCATCATTGTTCGGATCAATGCCGAGCGGCGTGAAGAGATGGAAGCTGACCGCGCCGCTCATCACCGCGACGGCGATCAGGGCGCCGAGAACCCGCAGCCGCTTCAGCGCGGGCACGAGGCTGGCGATCAAGAGCGACGAGGCCACCAGCTCGGCCGAGCCGATCACATACTGGCTGAACAGCCCCGTCTGCGCGAACACGCCTTCGGCGCCGAAGCCGGATGCCCAGGCATCAAGCTTGCCGAAGATCGTCTGCGTCTCCGGCGCGTTGGTGAACTTGAATCGCAGGCTGTCGAGAAAGACGGCCGAAGCGACCAGCGAGTAAGCAATAGGCGCGTAGGTGCGCAGGTGGCGGTTCATGTCGGTGTGTCCTCCCGGTGCGCCGCCTATGACACGCACCGGCCTCCAGCCACAAAGCACGCCGTTGTGAGACCGCTTCACGCCTGCGTGAGGCGCCTCTCGCCGAACGCCCGCACTTGATTTATGGTTCATGCAGAAACTGCATACGAGGAATGCTCTTGGACCGGATTGATGCAATGCGCCTTTTCATCCGCGTCGCGGATGCCGGCAGTTTCTCTCGCGCCGCAGCTGATCTCGAACTTGGCCAGCCGACCGTCTCGCGCCGCATCCAGGACCTCGAAGAAAGCCTCGGCACGACCCTCTTCCAACGGACGACCCGCGCGCTGAGCCTCACCGAAGCGGGTACCCGGTTCTACAAACGCGCTACCGACATCCTTACAGAGTACGATGAGGCGGAGGCCGAAGCGCGCGGCCTAGAGCATGCGCCGGTCGGCCTCTTGCGCATCTCCTGCTCGCATTCCTTCGCGCGCCGCGTCGTCGCGCCGGCGGCGGCTGGCTTCCTCGCTGCCTGGCCCAACATCCGCGTCGATCTGATCTCCGATGATTCGATCACCGACCTCGTCGCTGAAGGTGTCGACATCGCCTTCCGTCTCGGCGAGCTGCGCGACTCGAGCCTGATGGCCAAGAAGGTCGGCGAAGCGGCGCAGGTGATCTGGGCTGCGCAATCCTATCTCGACCGGCGCGGCACGCCGCAGCATCCCTCCGAGCTCACCGCGCACGACGCGGTTGTCTTTCGCCACAGCCGGCAAACGACGTGGGAACTCAGCAAGGACAACGAGAGGGTAGAGGCGCGCGTCGATGGACCGTTCCGTGCCTCTTCTGGCGAGACGCTTCTCGAAGCGGCCGCCGGCGGCCTCGGCCTCTTCCTCGCGCCGGCCTGGCTCGCCTCCGAATGCACCGGCGAGATCCGTCTCGTCCGTGTGCTGCCGGACTGGCACGGACCCAGCCTGCCGATCCATGCCGTCTGGAGTTCCGGCAAGCTGCGCGGCAAGGCAAAGCTGTTTGTCGATCATGCAGAGCCCGCCATCGCCGCCGCTTGCGGACTGACACGGCCGGAAGCAGCGCGCGGCCAGGGCTGATCTCACGCCGGCCGGTTCAGCCGCGCGGTCAGGAATGCCACCAACGCCGGGTCCTGCGTCAGCGAGATCGCCTTCGCCTGCGCCTCTGCCGCCTCCTTCAACTGCCCTGCCGCCTGCAGGAGATGAAAGCGCGCCGCCCAGTACGGCTGATAGCCTTCAACGCGCGCCGCCGGAATCTCGTCCAGTTTCGCAAGTCCTTCCTCGGCGCTCCGGTGCTCACCATACGCGACCGCCCGCGCCACCGCCGCACCGATCGCGGGCGACTGTCGCACCAGCACATCATACAGCATCAGCAAAGCTGAAGGCGGCACTTCGCCGAGCATGACCGACTGGTTGTGCAGCGACTGGATCGCCGCCTCGGTCTGGAACCTGCCCGGCCGCCCGAACGCCGCCGCCGCCCGCAGGCACGCTTCGGACTCGGCCATCAGCGCTCCGTTCCATAGCCGCACATCCTGCTCCTTGAGCGGAACATAGTCTCCGCCAGGTCCGCGCCGCGCTGCCGCCCGTGCCTCACTTGCCAGCATCAGCGCGAGCAAGCCCTTCGCCTCCGGCGCCTGCGGCAGCAACATCACGACGAGCCGCGCAAGAAAGATCGCCTCCTGCGTAAGCGGCTCGCCCGACGCCGCCTCCCCCGGCACATCATCCCAGCCGAGCGTGTAGGCCGCGTAGATCGCCGCGAGCACATCTTCGAGCCGCTCTTCCAGCACCGAAGCCTCCGGCACTTCGAACGCCACACCTGCATCGCGGATCTTCGCCTTGGCCCGAACGAGGCGCTGCGACATGGCGGGCGCCTCGACCAGGAAGGCGCGGGCGATCCGCGCGGCGTCGAGCCCGAGGATCGTCTGCAACATCAGCGGCGTGCGGACGGTCTCGTCGATGGCCGGGTGGGCGCAGACGAACATCAGCTTCAGGCGCTCGTCGGGAAAGTCGTTCTGGGTGCGGGACTGCATGGCGTCGCAAACCTGTTCAAGCGCAGACGCGGCGGCCTCGCGCACGCCCTGATGCCGGCGCACATGACCGGCAGCGCGCCGCGCGGCGGTCAGCAACCAGGCTTCGGGACTGTCCGGCACACCGCGCTCCGGCCAGACGCGCAGCGCCTCGGCGAACGCATCCGCCAGCGCATCCTCAGCGGCAGCGATGTCGCGCGTCGCGCGCACAATGAGAGACAGGAGACGCCCATAGCTGCTGCGGGCCGCGGCTTCGGCAGCAGTGCGGGCGTCTCCCTTGCTCATTCAGCGCGCCGGCGGCAGCAGCACGGGGCGCACTTCCACCGAGCCGTATTCCGCCGAGGGCGACTTCGCCGCCCAGTCGAGTGCCGCATCAAGGCCCGCGACCTCGATGACGACATACCCGCCGAGCTGTTCCTTGACATCGGCATAGGGACCGTCCTGCACCTCGCGCTTGCCGTTCCGGACACGGACGGTCGTAGCGGTATGCGGCGGATGGAGGCCGTCGCCATTGACCATGATGCCGGCCTGGGCAATCGAGCCCATGTAAGCGGTCCAGGCGCCCCAATAGGCGGGCGCTTCGGCCGGGTCCTCGCGCCTGGCGAAGACGTCGGTCGGCTCGGTGAAGATCAGCATGTATTGCATCGGACATGTTCCTGCGAGTTGCCGGCAGGTTCATTCCTGCCTGACAACTTGAGCCGCGGGGAGCGCCTGTTTCGACAACCGTGCGAGAATTTTTCTAAAACCTGGCGTTCACCGTCTTCGGAAACACGCCGAGGATCTTCAGCGACTGCGAGAAAAAGCCGAGTTCCTCCAGCGCCAGCTGCACGGGACGCTCATCCGGATGGCCTTCGATCTCGGCATAGAATTGCGAGGCTTCGAACGAGCCGCCGGTGAGATAGCTCTCGAGCTTGGTCATGTTGACGCCATTGGTCGCAAACCCGCCGAGGCCCTTGTACAGGGCCGCCGGAATGTTGCGCACCTCGAACAGGAAGGCCGTCTTCGCCGGGCCGTCGCCTGCGTCGATGTCCGCCGGAGTCCGCGACATGATCACGAAGCGCGTCGTGTTGTGCGCAGCGTCCTCTATGTCTTCGGCGAGGATTTCGAGGTCGTAGACCTCTGCCGCAAGCCGCGGCGCGATCGCGGCAACGGAGGGATCGCCAAGCTCCGCCACTTCCCGGGCCGCGCCTGCCGTGTCGGCGGCGGTGACCGCCTCGATGCCATGCTTGCGCAGGAAGTTGCGGCACTGGCCGAGGCCCATGATGTGCGAGCGCGCTTTCCGGACATCCGCCAGCTTCGTACCCTTCAGGGCCATCAGCTGGAACCGGATCGGCAGGTAATACTCGCCGGTGATGTGAAGCTGGGTGGAGGGCAGCAGATAGTGAATGTCGCCGACCCGGCCCGCGATCGTGTTCTCGACCGGGATCATGGCGAGGGCGGCTTCGCCCTTCTCGACGGCGATGAAACAGTCCTCGAAGGTGCGGCAGGCCATGGGCTCATGGGCCGGAAAGGCCTCGCTGCAGGCAATGTGCGAGTTCGCGCCCGGTTCGCCCTGATAGGCAATTTTCTGGCTCATTGCGGAAATCCCTGCCCTGCCCCCCGGATTCGACGTGCGTCTGATCGCCGCGACGCCCGGGGGAAGCGCCTCTGCGAGGCACCGGTTATATTGTGCGCACCCGGTTAGCGTGCCAAAACCCGCCCGCCAAGACACTAGTAACGGAATAGATTCGAAGGATTGCCCCCATGGGAGAACTCGGTCTCAACAAGATCATGGGCGCCCTGCTCGCCACCGCCCTGTTGATGATGGGCCTGGCGTCGCTGCCAAGCCTCGTGTTCGCAAGCGGCGGTGGCCATCACGGCGACGAGGAAGAGACCGCCAGCCTCGGCGAAAAGATGTGTGCGCAGTTCCATTACTGCGTCGAGATCGCCGAAGCCGCCTCCGCTGGCGGCGCGGTCGAAGCCGTGTTTGACCTCGGCGCCGCCCTGCTGACCGCAGATGTCGCCCGCGGCGAGCGCACCTTCGCCGGCCAGTGCTCGACCTGCCACACCATTACTCCCGGCGGCGCCAACGGCACCGGCCCGAACCTCCACAACACGGTCGGCGCCGAAAAGGCCCACATTGCCGGGTTCAACTATTCCGGCGCCCTTTCGAACGCTGAAGGCAGCTGGACCTACGAGAACCTCGACGCCTGGCTGAAGAGCCCGGCGGGCTACATCAAGGGCACCTCGATGTCCTTTGCCGGCATCAAGAAAGACGCTGACCGCGCCAACGTGATCGCCTATCTCGCCGCCAACACCGAAGGCGCCCCGCCCTTCCCGGCCCCGATGGCCGCAGCCGCTCCGGCTGAAGGCGAAGCGGTCCCGGCTGAAGGCGAAGCGGTCCCGGTTGAAGGCGAAGCCGTTCCCGCCGATGCCGCCACCCCGCCGGCAGAAGGCGAGGCCGCACCGGCCGAAGGCGCGGCCCCTGCAACCGGCGAAACCCCTCCGGCCGAGACACCCGCCACAGAAGTCGCGCCGACCTGATCCGGAGTTTGATCCGCATACAGAAAACCCCCGGCCGGCGCCGGGGGTTTTTTGTTGAACGTCACACCAGCTGCAACGACCCTTCCAGCCCCGCAAACATCGCGGCGAGGCGCGGATCGTCCGGCGCGCAGGCATAGACGTTCTGGTAGACGGCGCGGACCGCCTTCTTCAGGCGCGAGGTCTCAAGACGGTCTTCCTCCATGCCCAGGACCAGCAGGTTCATCTTCGGGGCTGGGCCGTAATTCTCCAACGGAAGGATATAGTCGAAGCCCCCCACCTCGCGGCAGCCGAGGCGGCGGTAGAACTGCTTGCGCTTCAGCCGCACGGCGCGCTCCGCCGCGTCCACGTCGCCGTCTTCTGAATCCACTTCGATCAGCAGCATCGTCCCCGGATCAATCCGGCTGGCTTCGAAGGACGCGGTGAACAGGAGTGATCCGATCCCGCCGCCTTGCGCCCTCGCGGCGATGGCCAGATATTCGAGCAGCATCACGCCTTCGGCGCGCGGCGCGTAAACGATCGACAAGCCTATGACTTCGCCGCCGCGCACATACGCCCACAAGCGCACATCCGGATGCGCGAGGCTCGCTAGGATCTGCGCGCGTGTTTTCTGCTCCGCCTTCGGGATTTCAGCCTCGTAGATCGCCATCGCAGCCTCGAACAGGCCGCTGCGCGCGTCCATCACCTCGACCAGACTCTGCTTGCCGGGTTCATCCACCGGCATCAGACGGCCTTCAGCCAGTCCGGCGTCCCGCCGCGCTGCAGAGCTACCCGCCGCACGCCAGTCACTTCTCCGACGACGCTCCGTAGACGGTCAATTGCCACCACAAGGGGCTCGCGCGCGACGCCGAGATGGAAGGCGTTGGCATGCAGCAGCGTGTCCGGCGCGGTCAGAAGACCGGCATGACCTTCCCAGAACACGAGGTCGCCGCGCCGCAGCGCGCCGGGCGCCTGCCAGTCCGCGACCGGCTCACCGGCCCAGGCCGCCTGCATGTCAGAATCGCGCGGCAGGATCACGCCGCACGCTTCGAAAGCTTGCTGGACCAGGCCCGAACAGTCGAGCCCGAGACTTTCACGCCCGCCCCAGAGATAGGGCGTCTCCAGATAGCGCTCGGCGACGCGGGCCGGATCGGTTTCGAACGCCCCCAGGGCGGCGAGGTGGCGGGTGTGGACCCAGCCTGCCCGCGCACACTCCACCCAAGGCCCATCGGTCCGCCCCGTCGCCGCCACGCGCGCGCCGAGGCACAGCATGAAGCGCGGCGCGGATTTGAGGTCCGGCTCCGAGAAACAATAGGTGCGCAGCGCGCTGACCTTGTGGGTGACCGGCAAGGCGGGCGCCGACAGCGCGTCCATGTTGACCCAGCCGACATATCGGTCGCGGCGCAGCTGGCACAGGCCGAACTCGCCGTCTTCCAGGAACACGTCCAGCAGCTCGCCATGCAGCGCCTGCGTGCCGAGGCGGCCATCGGCCGCTTGCGTCTCCCGGATCGCGGCAACTCCGGCGGTGACCTGAAAGCCGATGCCCACGCCGTCGGGGCGTTTCAGGCGCGCGTCATTGAAGTCCGGCATGGTCCAGAAGCTCCGAGGCAGACGCCTCAGGCCGCGTTGGAACGCTTGGCCGCAGGCTTTCCGCCAGCCTCTTCGCCGGAAGCCGCGGCGAGAACAAGGCGGGCGAAGGCGCGCAGATACGTCATGCCGTCCGGCGTGCGTTCGATGAAGATTGAGCGCAGGTCCGAATCGTCCGGCAGGCGGCGGATGAAGTTCAGCCGCTCCAACGCGTCCAGGGCCCGGGTGATGGCCGGCTTGGCGACCCCCAGATGCTCCGCAAGGCCGCGCACGGTGTGCGGGCCGGGCATCAGCGCCACCGACATCAGCACGGCCTGCTGGCGCGCCGTCAGGTCCGGCGCGTCCGAGCGCACCGAGGCTGTAACCGCCTTGCGCCAGAGTTCGAGCCCGTCCCGTTCGGATAACTGCATTGCCTGAGGCCTCCACACCGCGCCGGACCTTGTGGCCCGAGTCGCGTAAAAGGAGAATCTCGTGTGATTTGCGGGGCCCGTCCAGACCTCGAAAGCGGCTCTCCCCTTCACATTGCATGCGAAACACCCGAAATAGGGGCATGGCCAGTTCCAAACCCCATACCCATACCCATGCCCACGGGCACGCGAATACGCCCTGCAGCCCGGCCGATACCGAGGCCTTTCTGCATGAGGCCGAAGCCCTCGTCGTGCGCCAGGGCCAGCGGATGACGCGGATCCGGCGCAAGGTGCTGCGCCTCTTGCTGGATAACCAGGGTCCCGCGAAGGCGTATGACCTCTTGGCGAACCTCGACGGCGAAGGCGCGGCCAAGCCGCCGACGATCTACCGCGCACTGGATTTCCTCCAGGACGCGGGCCTCGTGCACAAGATCGAGAGCCTGAACGCCTATGTCGCCTGCGGGCATACCAGTCACAGCCATTCTGCCGTCTTCCTGATCTGCGACACCTGCAAGGGCGCCGAGGAACTGCACGCCACCGCCACCAGCGAGGCGCTGAAGGCCGAAACCAAAGGCGCCGGATTCCGGATGACCCGCGCCGTCGTCGAAGTGCGCGGCACGTGCCGGAACTGCGCGCCGTGATCCCCCTCTGGCAAGGCAGCTGCAACCAGTGGGATTGCGACGAGATGGGGCACATGAACGTGCGCGTTTATGTCGAGAAGCAACTGGAAGGCCTCGTTGCGCTTTGCCATGCGGCGGGCATGCCGAATGCGTTCCGGCCCAGCTCGCCCTCCACCGTCGCCCCGGTTGACCAGCATATCCGCTTCGTGCGCGAAGTGCTGCCGGGCCGGCCGCTGAAGATGAGCGGCTGCGTCCTCGAAATCGGCGAGAGCGACGCCGTGATCTACCAGGAGCTTCGCCATACCGATGGCACGCTGTCGGCCGCCTTCCGTACACGGATTGCGCATCTTGATACCGCCGAGGGCAAGGCTTTCCCCTGGACGAAACGCGTGCTCGCCAAGCTGGACGCCCTGAAGGGCGAGACGCCGGACGAGGCGAAGCCGCGCTCGTTTGATCCGGATGGGCCGGGCCTGCCTGCCGAGGACATCACGCTCGCAAAGGTCGAGACCGTCGGCGCGCCGCGCATCGGGATGGGCGCTGTTCCCGCCGCGCATTGCGGGGCGCATGGATGGATGTCGCCGTCCTGGATCATCGGGCGTGTATCGGATTCGGTGCCGAACCTCCTTTTCGACTGGCGCAACCGCGTCGGCCAGAACGCCGGTGGCCGGCGGATGGGCGCGGCGGTGCTCGAATACCGGATCCGATATCACCGCATGCCGCGCGAGGGCGACCAGTTCGTGGTGCACACCTCGCTCGGCAAGGTGGCGGGCAAGACGCACAACCTGATCCACTGGATCATGGATCCGCAGACGGGCGGCGCCTGGGCGACCTGCGAAGTGATCGCGATCTCGCTGGACCTTGATGCGCGCAAGGCTGTCGAAGCACCGGCAGAGATGATCGCGGAGCTGGAGAAGATCGCGCCGCGCGGCTTGTCGATCTAGAGATATCCTCCGAGGATTTCCGACAAAGCCGGAATGTCCTTCGGGTTCAGCCCCGCGATATTGATGCGGCCGGAGGCAGGCATGTAGACGCCGTGCTTGTCGCGCAGCTCGATCGTCTGCGCGGCGGTGACCGGCAGCTGCGAGAACATGCCGTTCTGGGCCTTCAGGGCGGCGAGAGCGTTCGAGCCCGTGGCGGAGACGAGGGCGTCCGACAGCGACTCCCGCAGGCCCTTCATCCGTGTACGCATGGCATTGAGTTCGTTTTCCCATTCAATGCGCAGCTGCGCGTCGCCGAGGATCGTTGCGACGATCCCTGCCCCGTGCGCGGGCGGCATGGACCAGGTGGCGCGGCCATTGTCAGCGATGTGGGTGGTGGCCGCCGCGATACCGGCTTCGGTTTCACCGAGGACAAGAAAACAGCCGGTGCGTTCACGGTAAAGGCCGAAATTCTTGGAACAGGAATAGGCGACCATCGCCTCGCCGGCTTCGGCCATGAAGGCGCGCACGCCGTCCATGTCGCGGTCGAGGCTCTGGGCGAAGCCGTGATAGGCGACGTCCAGCATGACCAGCAGGCCCTTCTCCTTCGCCAGCGCGCCGAGGGCTTTCCAGTCGTCAATATGCGGATCAATCCCGGTCGGGTTGTGGCACGGCCCCTGGATGATCACGCCGTCGCCGGCTTCGGCGGCGGACAAGTCCGCCAGCATGCCGAGCTGGTAGAACTCGCCGTCCCGCGCGTAGGCATATTCCTTCACTTCGAGGCCGAGGGACTTGACGACGTTCGGATGATTCGGCCAGGTCGGCTTCGACACCCAGACGCGCTTGGCGCCCGTCTTGCGCATCAGGCTGACGCCCTGGAACAGGGCGCCGCAGCCGCCAGGCGCCGTGAAGGAAATCGTGCGGCCTTCCTTGCGGGCGGGATGGTCCTTGCCGAAGACGAAGTCCTCGATATGGCCGCAGAAATCGGTGTTGCCGCGCTGGCCTTCATAGACTTTCGTCGTCTGCGCCGCGAGGAGGCGGGCTTCGGCCTTCTTCACCGCCGAGAGGATCGGCGTCTGGCCGGCAAGATCTTTATATACGCCGACGCCGAGATCGTACTTGTCGGCGCGCGGATCAGCGCGGAAGGTCATCATCAGGCCGAGCAAAGCGTCGGGCGGGAGCGTGGCGAGAGCAGCGAAATGCGACATGGGGATCATCCGGAAAAGATGGCGCAGCCCTAGCGGCTTTTGCCCGCGCGTGAAACCCCGCGACGCGGGGGAAGGAATTGCGCGCCCGCCCGTGAGCCGCGAAAGTGGGCCTCACCGAAACCGGAGGAGCCGCCAATGACCGCCTATGTAATCCTGATCCGCGAGAAGCTGCGCGACGCCGACGCGATGGCGAAGTATGGCGCCGCCGCCGGCGCCGCGCGGGGCGATCACAAGATCACGCCGTTGGCCTTCTACGGCAAGCATGAGGTGACCGAAGGCGCAGCGGCGGACGGCGTAGTCATTCTCGCCTTCCCGACGATGGCCGAGGCGAAGGCCTGGTATGAGAGCCCGGAGTATACGGCGGCCAAGGTGCACCGGTTCCAGGCGGCGGATTACCGCGTCTTGTTTGTGGAAGGCGTTTAGCTTTTGAAAGCGCCTTCTCGTTCGGGGGAAGGCGTCAAGAGCGCTAACTGACCAGCGTCGCTTCGGTCTTCGCTTTCACTTCCTCCAGCGTCACGCCGGGGGCGAGCTCGAGGAGTTTGAGGCCGCCTGGGACGACGTCGAGGACGCAGAGGTCGGTGATGATGCGGTTGACGACGCCCTTGCCGGTGAGCGGCAGGGTGCAGGCTTTCAGCACCTTGGATTCGCCGGCCTTGTTGGCGTGGTCCATGACGACGACGATGCGCTTGACGCCGGCGACGAGGTCCATCGCGCCGCCCATGCCTTTGACCAGCTTGCCGGGGATCATCCAGTTGGCGAGGTCGCCGTTCTCGGCAACTTCCATGGCGCCGAGGATGGCGATGTTGATATGGCCGCCGCGGATCATCGCGAAGCTGGTGGCGCTATCGAAGAAGCTGGTGCGCGGAAGCGTGGTGATCGTCTGCTTGCCGGCGTTGATGAGGTCGGCGTCTTCCTCGCCCTCATAGGGGAACGGGCCCATGCCGAGCATGCCGTTCTCGCTCTGCAGCGTCACGTCCATCCCTTCGGGAATATGGTTGGCCACCATCGTCGGGATGCCGATGCCGAGGTTGACGTAGTAACCGTCGTGAAGCTCTTTCGCGGCGCGGGCCGCCATGTCGTCGCGTGTCCAGGGCATTATCTTGCCTCCCGCTTGCGTACGGTGCGCTGTTCGATGCGTTTCTCGAAGGTGCCCTTGATGATGCGTTGGACGAAGACGCCCGGCAGGTGGATATGATCCGGGTCGAGATCACCTGTGGGCACGATCTCTTCGACTTCGGCGACGGTGACCTTGCCGGCCATCGCCATCGGCGGATTGAAGTTGCGGGCGGTCTTGTTGAAGATCAGGTTGCCTTGCGTGTCGGCCTTTTCGGCCTTGATGATCGAGAGATCGGCGACGAGGCCGGTTTCGAGGATGTAGGTCTCGCCGTTGAACTCGCGGTGTTCCTTGCCTTCGGCGACGAGCGTGCCGACGCCGGTTTTCGTGTAGAAGCCGGGAATGCCTGCCCCGCCTGCCCGGCAGCGCTCGGCGAGCGTGCCTTGCGGGTTGAATTCGAGCTCGAGTTCGCCGGAGAGATACTGGCGCTCGAATTCCTTGTTCTCGCCGACATAGGACGAGATCATCTTCTTGATCTGGCGCGTTTTCAGCAGGAGGCCGAGGCCGAAATCATCGACGCCGGCATTGTTCGAGATGGCAGTGATGTCCTTCGCGCCGCTGTCGCGCAGCGCGAGGATCAGGTTTTCCGGGATGCCGCAGAGGCCGAAGCCGCCGGCCATCACCGTCATGCCATCGAAGGTGAGCCCGTCGAGAGCCTCCTTCGCCGATTTATAGACCTTGCTTGCCATCCGGCCTGTCACTCCCTGGTCGCGTTGCCGCTGCTGCCTTGCCACTAGCATAAACTGCGGCGCCTGAATGCCCTAGTGCGGCGAAAGTTTCAACAGGTGTTGAAGGCGTTCAGACTGCCGCGACGGTCTGTTCGATGGCGCCGAAGATGGAATGGCCGGAGGCGTCGTTCATCTCGATGCGCACCGTGTCGCCGGCTTTCATGAAGGGCGTTTTCGGGGCGCCGTCGCGGACGGTTTCGATCATCCGGATTTCGGCGATGCAGGAGTAGCCAAGGCCCCCGTCGGCGACGGGTTTGCCGGGGCCGCCATCCTTGCCCTTGTTGGAGACGGTGCCCGAGCCGATGATCGTGCCGGCGGAGAGCTTGCGGGTCTTTGCGGCGTGGGCGACGAGGCGGGGGAGATTGAAGGTTGCGTCAACGGCGGCGTTGGCGCGGCCGAAGGGGGCGCCGTTGAGGTCGACGCGGAGCGGCAGGTGGACGAGGCCGTCCTGCCAGTTGGGGCCAAGCTCGTCCGGCGTGACGGCGACCGGGGAGAAGGCGCTGGCGGGCTTGGACTGGAAGAAGCCGAAGCCCTTGGCGAGTTCGCCCGGGATGAGGCCGCGCAGCGACACGTCGTTGCAGAGCAGGATCAGCTGGATATGGAGGGCCGCCTCTTCCTCGCTGACGCCCATCGGCACGTCATCGGTGATCACCGCAATCTCGCCTTCCATGTCGAGGCCCCAGGCGGCGTCGCCGAGCGGGATGTCGTCGCGGGGGCCGAGGAAGCCGTCGGAGCCGCCCTGATACATCAGGGGGTCGTAGTAGAAGCTCTCGGGCACCTTGTCGCCGCGCGCGGCGCGGACGAGTTCGACATGGTTGATATAGGCCGAACCGTCCGCCCACTGATAGGCGCGGGGCAGCGGGCTTTCGCAGTCATGCTCGTGGAAGCGGAAGGTGGGGACCGAGCCCAGCTCCACCTGCCCCGCCAGAATCTCCAGCTCCGGCCCGTAGATGTTCCACTTGTCGAGCGCGGCCTGCAGCGTCGGGGCGATCCGGGCAGCGTCGGTGGCGCGGGTCAGGTCGCGGCTGACGACGACGAGGCGGCCATCGCGCGTGCCATTACGGAGGGTGGCGAGTTTCATGGGGGCTTCCTTTTTGGCTGTCATCCCGGCCAGCAAGCGCAGCTTGCGTTTGCCGGGACCTTCTATCGTTTTTGGGATTTTTACTAGCAGCAAGGTCCCGGCTCACGCGCTTTGCGCTGGCCGGGATGACAGGGCGCTCAGGACTCTTCCTTGATTTTCTCGTGCAGCCAGGCGGCATGCCTTGGCGCTTTCTTCGTGGCGGTCCATTCGTCGATCATCGGCTGGGCGACGGACTTGAGCTGCGCAAGCTGGTCGGGCGTCGAGATGTCGGCGGTGAGTTCGAGGCGGTGGCCGTTGGGGTCGAAGAAGTAGATCGACTTGAAGATGCCGTGATGCGTCGGCCCGAGGACGTCGAGGCCAAGCGACTCGAGGTGCGCCTTGGCGGCGTGGAGTTCGTCGAGGCTGCCGAGGCGCAGGGCGATGTGCTGGACCCAGACGGGCGTGTTCGGGTCGCGGCCCATTTCGGGCTGCTCGGGCAGCTCGAAGAAGGCGAGCACGTTGCCGTTCCCGGCATCGAGGAAGATGTGCATGTAGGGATCATAGGCGCCGGTCGAGGGCACGTGGTCCTCGGCGATCGCCAGCTGGAAATCCATGCCGAGCGTCTTCTGGTAAAACTGCACCGTCTCCTTCGCATCCTTGCAGCGATAGGCGACGTGGTGGACGCCTTTGAGTTTTGGAATTGCCATCACACTTTCTCCTTCACGCCGAGCACGCCGCGTTCGACCTGGTCGCGTTCGATGCTTTCGAACAGGGCCTTGAAGTTGCCTTCGCCGAAGCCTTCCTTGTAGTCGCCCTTGCGCTGGATGAACTCGAAGAAGACCGGGCCGATCTGCGGCTGGGCGAATATCTGCAACAGCAGGCGGGGCTCGCCGCCCTCGGTCGTGCCGTCGAGGAGGAGGCCGCGGGCCTTGAGGCCGGCTTCGTCTTCGCCGTGGCCCGGCAGGCGGCCCGACAGCATCTTGTAGTAAGTCTCCGGCGGCGCGGTCATGAAGGGCACGCCGCGCTTCTTGAGGTCGTCCCAGCAGCCATAGAGGTCGTCGCAGATCAGCGCGATGTGCTGGATGCCTTCGCCGTTGAACTCACGCAGGAATTCCTCGATCTGGCCGCCGCCGCCCTTGCCTTCCTCGTTGAGGGGTATGCGGATCTTCCCGTCCGGCGCGGTCAGCGCCTTGGAGGTCAGGCCCGTGTACTCGCCCTTGATGTCGAAATAGCGGATCTCGCGGAAATTGAAGAGCGTCTCGTAGAAGTCCGCCCAGTATTTCATGCGGCCCCCATAGACGTTGTGGGTCAGGTGATCGATCACCTTGAAGCCTGCACCTTTCGGATGGCGGTCCACGCCGGGCAGGTATTCGAAGTCGATGTCGTAGATCGAGAGTTCGCCCGCACCGCTGTCATACCGGTCGATCAGGTAGATGATCGAATTGCCGATGCCGCGGATGCCGGGGATGTGCAGTTCCATCGGGCCGGTCTTGGCCTCGACGGGCTCGCCGCCCTGCTTGAGGAGATGGTCATACGCCTTGCGGGCATTCTTCACGCGGAAGCCCATGCCGCAGGCCGAGGGGCCGTGCTCGCGCGAGAAATACCAGGCGGCGGAGTTCGGCTCATAGTTCGTGATCAGGTTGATCCCGCCCTGGCGCCACAGCTCGACATCCTTGGAGCGGTGGCGGGCGACCTTCGTGAAGCCCATGGTTTCGAACACCGGCTCCAGCACGCCCTTTTCAGGGGCCGAGAATTCGATGAACTCGAAACCGTCGAGACCGGCGGGGTTGTCGAAAAGATCGGCCATGGGACGGGGTCCTGTCTTGCAAGGCGGGATAAGATAGTTTCATATGTAACTAATATTACCTCGCCCTGCAAGCGAGTCCAGAGGATCCGATGCCCGAAAAGACCCACCCCGCGCCCCTGCGCCTTGCGACCTTCCTGCCGTTCCGGCTGTCGGTGCTGTCGAACGCCGTCTCGCAGCGGATCGCGGAACTGTATGACCGGGAGTTCGGGCTCTCGATCTGGCAATGGCGCGTGATGGCGGTGACCGCCGATACGCCCGGCATCAGCGCCACCGAGATCGGCCAGCGCACGCAGATGGACAAGGTGGCGGTTAGCCGCGCGGTCGCAGGCCTGATCGAGGTGGGCTACCTGGAGCGGCGTCCGTCCACAGACGATGCGCGGCGGTCAAACCTGGTGCTGACCCCGGCCGGGATTGGCATCTACGAACTGATCGTGCCGCTGGCGCTGGCGGAAGAGGCGCAGCTGGTCAGCGCGCTGTCCGACAAGGAACAGGCAGAATTGGCGCGGCTGATGGGCAAGCTCGCGAAGGCGTCCTCGCCGGAGCGGGACTTGTGGTGAGGCCTACCCCGCCCGTCTTCTCCGCTGGCGCAAATTCCGCGAGACTGGGCCGTCCTCTTCCAGCGTGTAGCGCTCGACGAGGCGGGCGATGAAGGCGGAGAGCTGGTCACGGATTTCGTAGGGCGCTTCCATCGGCAGGAAGTGCGAGGTGCCGCGGATGCCGCGCATCATCAGCGAGGGATTCTTCTGGATGATCTCGGCACGGACCTTGTCGGATATCACCGAGTCGCGGCTGGGCCGCAGGATGACGATCGGAATGTTCTTCTTGCGCACCTTGCCGAGCGCGCTCCACGGGGCGTTGCGCTGGGCGCCGAAGGTGGTGGCTTCCCATTTCGGGGTGCACAGCAGTTTCCAGCTCTGCTTCTCCGCGTCGGCGGGGCCGGTGTCCGCGCGGTCGAGACCATCGAGCAGATAGTCGGCGAGGAAGGGTTCGCGCCAGGACTTGAAGGTGGCCTTGCCGGAATAACCGTCCAGCGCCTCGCGGAAGGAATTGAACTCGCCGCGCCGCTTGCGGGCACGCGTAGCCATGTGGTTGCGCCGGATCAGCCAGTTCACCGGCGGGAAGACATGGTTCCAGAAATAGGTCTTGCGCGACATGATCACGGGGTCGGCCAGCACGAGGCCTTTCACGAGGTCCGGGCGCTTGCCGGCGACCAGCAGCGCAACGCAGCCGCCCATCGAATGCCCGCCGAGCACGACGCCCTGCGGCGCTTCGTTCTCGAGGAACTCGATCACGTCATCGCGGTACCGGTTCCAGGAGGCGAGCCCGCCCCTGGCCGGCATCGAGGAGCGGCCATGCCCGCGCAGGTCAAGCGCGGCGACGCGGGCGCGCAGGCCGAGCGGCGCGAGCATCGACTGGTAGGTCATCGCGTTGAAGCCGGTCGCGTGTAGCCAGACGGCGGCGTAGGGCTTGATCGGATCGCCGAACTCGATTCCGGCCATCTGCCCGCCGGATTTCATGTCTTCGCGGAAACGGCGCATCAGGCAGCAGCTCCAAACACCTTGCGGAGAAGGTCGGTCGTGCGCGCCACTGGATTCTCCCGGATCTTCTTTTCCTCTTCGGCCACATAGAGGAAGATGCCGTCAAGCCCGAGCGACACCGCATGCGACGTCAGGTCCGCCTGCACGCTGGACGTTGTGCCGCCGAGACCGATTCCGGACAGGTAGTTTTCCATCGACCTGAAGGCCCCGGACTGGGAGAGCGCGGTGCGCACATGCGGCGTGAAGGCGGCGGTCAGCTGCGTTTCGGTCCGGGCACGGAGGAAATCCGTTGCGGCCGTATCGCCGCCGCGCAGGATGCCGAGCGCATCCTCGATCGTCATGTTGCGCACGGCGCCGAGGATCAGCGCCCGGGCTTCCGGCACAGCCGCTTCGGCGGCGCGGTTGAGGCGCAGCTCGACATCATCCAGCGGGCCGCTGGCGCCGACGACGGCAAGATTGCGCTGAACCTCGCGGTAGGTTTTCGGCAGCGGGATGCGGATGCGCGGGTCGCCGAAATAGCCGTTCTCGCGGCCGAGCTGGCCGGCGACATTGGTGGTGCCGACCACCAGCGCTTCGCGCAGGCCCGCGTCGATTTCGGCGGTGGTCAGCGCGCCGCCCGGCTGGGTCAGGATTTCGCCGAGGATGGGCCCGTAGGCGCCGGCCGATTCGCACCCAGCCGGAAGGAAGGCAAGAACCAGAGCCGCAAGGATTCCAGGTTTCATGCTTCAAACTCCCAAGTCCGTCCGGAAACGGTTTACGCAACACGCGCCGACCCTACAGGAGGGATTCCCGGAAATGAAGGGCGCACACGCCCCCCGGCTGCGTATGTTCGGGTTACCGGGATTTTAGGATCGAGCTATTGACCACGGCTGTAGTCAGCAATATGACCACGGTTGTAGTCATACACAGGTGGCAGATGACACAGATTTCCGCTTCCGAACTTGAAGTCATGGATGTCCTCTGGGCGCGCCCAGGATTAGCGGCCAGCGACGTGCACGATGCGCTCGGTGACGGGCGCGACTGGAACGTGCGCACGGTGAAAACCTTCCTCGCCCGTCTTGTCGAAAAAGGCGCGCTGACGACCGTCGAGGATGGCCGGCGCTACCTCTATTTTCCGGCGATCAAGGAAGACGAATACAAGGCCGAGGCTGCCACGCAGTTCATCGACCGCGTCTTCTCCGGGCGCGCCGCGCCGCTGGTCGCCCACCTCGCCGATGCCCGCGGCCTGACGCGCGAAGACATTGCCGAACTCGAAAAACTCCTGGGGGAGCTGAAGAAGTGATCCACGCCATTCTCAACGGGGACTTCCCCCACGCACTCGAGACGCTGCTGGCGGTGTCGGCCCTGCTCCTGATCGTCCTGATGCTGCGCCGTCCGGTGGCGCGCCAGTTCGGTGCGGGGGTCGTCTACCTGCTCTGGGCGATTCCGGTGGTACGCTTCTTCCTGCCGCCGCTGCAGACGCCGGTCTCGATGCTGAACCTCGACTTTGCCCCCGCCGGAGAAGCCGCCGCCGACATGCTCGCCCCGCTCGAGCCGGAGGTCGTGGTCACCGCGCCGCCGCCGGTCGTGGCAGCCTGGACTCCGGCCCCGGAGATCGACATGGCCGCGGCAGAGCCAAGCAGCTTGTCCCTCGCGGCGGAGGTAATGCCGGCCCTCCTGATCGCCGCCGTTGCGGCCTGGGTCGCCGGCACGGTGTTCCTCGCGGCGCGCAACCTCATCGCCCACTGGCGCTTCATGCAGACGGTCGACCGCGAGGCGATGCCGGTGTCTGGGCCGATGGCTGACCTTGTCGCCCGGGTGGCGGCCGAGACCGGCCTGCGCCGTCCGCCGCGGATGGTGGCGAGCCTGATCTCCCGCGGTCCGTTCGTGACCGGACTAATTCGCCCCGTTGTCGTGATGCCGGCCTGGTTCGAGGACGACTACACGCCGATGGAGGCGCGTGCTGCGCTCGCCCATGAACTGATGCATGTGCGGCGCGGCGATCTCTGGGCCTTGCAGGTCTCTGAACTCTTCGTGGCGGCGATGTGGTTCAACCCGCTGGCTTACATTGCCCGGAATGCATTCCGGACCGATCAGGAAGCCGCCTGCGACGCTGATGTCCTGGCCCGCTGCCAGACCAGTCCGCATGCGTACGGGTCCACCCTGATCAAGGCGGCCCGCCTCCACCTGCCCGAACCGGCGCTTGCGACTGGCCGTCTGCCCCTGACCCACGCCCTCAAGGAAAGACTGACCCGCATGACCTACCCCGCCCCCTCGTCCCGCCGCCGCATGATCGGCTTCGGCGCGGCCCTCCTTTTCGGTGCCTCGACGCTGGCGATCACCGCCTCGGTTGCCGCCGCCGCCGAACCGGAAAACACCGAATCGCATGAATTCCGCATCGAGACCGATGGTCTCTGGATCAGCGGCGAAGACACCAACCGCCAGATCGTCCTGCTCGGCGATCCGATGGCGAAAGTCATGCCGATGCCAGAAGAGCCGCCGGAGCTGGCCGAACTGAAAGCGAAGATCGCCGCCGACTCAGTTGAGCTCTCTCACATCTACGCGGTTGACGTGGCACAGGACATGGCCTCCGACGCCGATTTCCAGGAGATCACGCGCCTCTCTATCGAATTGTCGACTCTCGGAGCCGCACTTGGCGCCGAGGCAGCGAGCGAGAGCCTGAAAATGAGCTTCGTCGGCATGTCCGAGGAGGAAATCGATGCCTGGTCGAATGATTTCGAAGCCCGGATGGAAGCCAAGGCGGCAGACATCGAAGTGCGCGCGGCCGTGATCGAAGCACAGATGGAGGAGCACGGCGCCCGGATGGAAGCAAACTTCGATGACCAATCGCGCATAGACGATGAGGTCGAGCGCAAGGCCTCCGTTATCGAGAAGCGCATGGAACGGCACGGCGCAGAGATCGAACGGATCATGGAGCAACGCTTCGGACCGGAATTCGAAGCCAGGATCGAAGCGCAAGCCGAACTCATCGAGGGTCTGGTCGAGGACTGTGAAAGCGCAACGCTGACACCCGGCGAGACCCGTATCCTTGAGCAAGCCGACGCGGACGGCGAAGTATTCCGCCTCGCCTGTGTCGAAGGCAGACGCGACCGGCTGAAAGCCGCCGAAACGCTGGCCGTCATCGACTCCCATCCCGGGATCACCGCCGCCGAAAAGGCCGCCTTCAACGCCGCCGCCGCAGGTGAGCGCCGCAAGCAGGTGATGGTCATCCGCACCGATGTCTCGGAAGCGCCCGAGCCGCCAGAGCCGCCCGCCGCCCCGGAACCGCCGCTCAAAGACGAATAACCACAGCGTCCGGCCCAAAGCCCCCTCAGCCCCGGCCCGAAAGGACCGGGGTCTTTTTTTGCCTGCCCGCCAGCGCTTTGCGCGCAGCGCCGGACCCGTTAGGGTGCGCGCCTAAGACAAGACCCGGGAGATGGACGCCATGAAACTTCGTGCCCTTTGCGCTGCGCTGCTCGTGGCCACCTCGCTCGGCGCCTGCGCGACCGCGCCGGAGCCCTGCACCACCGAGTGGATCGACTACCGGACGGACAAGGTGCTGAAACGCTTCGCCTACGAGAACCGCGGCCTCGTGTCCGACCTGCGCAACCTTTTGCGCGCGGACGGCGAGGTTGATCCGGTGCAGGCGATCCTGCTGGCGGCGAAGGCCGAGGACCTGCGCGACTTTGCCACCAGCTTCGAGCGGATCATCATCCCGGAACTGGAATCGGCGGTCGGCCAGTGCGGCAGCAAGCCCGAGTTCATTCCCGCCTTCACCGAGTTCCTGCGCAAGGAAGGCGTCTCGGAAGAAGCGCTCGAATGGGTCGGGCCGATAATGGCCCTGTCCCAGGTCGCCCGGTCCTATCCGTAAAGCGCTGAAGCGAACCTGCTGCAATGAAAACCCTGATTGTCGTTCCGGCTCGCTATGCCTCGACGCGCCTGCCGGGCAAGCCGCTCGCGAAGATCGCGGGGCGCGCCATGGTGGACCGCGTGGCCGGCCTCGCGCGGCGCGCTGCCGCCCAGCTGGAGCAGGCGGAGTACGTCGTCGCCACTGATGACACGCGTATCCTCGAACATTGCCGCGACGCGGGCATTCCCGTGGTGATGACCGATCCTGACGTGCCCTCCGGTTCCGACCGGGCACTGGCCGCGGTCGATGGGCTTGGCGCTACGCCCGAGTTCGTCGTCAACCTGCAGGGCGACGCGCCGTTCACGCCGGCCACGCATGTCGTCGCCATCGTCGATGCGCTCGCGACCTCCGGCACGGATGCCTCGACACCCTACATCCGTCTCAGCTGGGAAGCGCTCGATCGGCTGCGCGCGCACAAGCTGGAGACACCGTTCTCCGGCACGACGCTGGTCACCGATCCGTCGGGCCGCGCGATCTGGTTCTCGAAGATCATCCTGCCGGCCATGCGCAAGGAGAAAGACCTGCGCGGCATGGGCCCGCTCTCGCCGGTGTGCCAGCACGTCGGCCTCTACGCTTACCGGCTTGAAGCGCTGCGCCGCTACTGCGCGCTGCCGGAGAGCCGGTATGAGCGCCTGGAAGGCCTCGAACAGCTGCGTCTGATCGAGAACGGCATGAGCGTGCAAGCGGTGGAAGTTCAGCCGGGGCGGATTGCCATTCCGGGCATCGACACGGCCGAAGACATTGCCCTCGCCGAACGTCTCGTCGCCGAGCACGGCGACCCGGACGGGAACTGAGCCATGGCGCGTCTGTTCGTCGTGCGGCACGGCAACACGTTCGATGCGGGCGATGTGGTCACCCGCGTCGGCGGGCGCACCGACCTGCCCTTGTCCTCGTCCGGACACAGGCAGGCAGGCGCGCTGGCCGCGCATTTCGCAGAAACCCGCATCACCGCTGCGCTCGCCTCGCCGCTGGAGCGCACACGCGCCACCGCGCGCGCGATCCTCGGTGCACGGACGGATGCCCCGGCCCTGCTGATCCGCAGCTTCCTGCGCGAGATCGATTATGGCCCGGACGAGAACCGGCCGGAGGCGGCCGTTGTCGCCCGCCTGGGCGACGCGGCGCTCAAAGCCTGGGACGAGGACGGCACACCGCCGGAAGGCTGGATCGTGGACCCGGCAGCCATCCGCGCGGGATGGGCCGCGTTGCTGAAGGACATCGGCACGCTCGCGCACGACGCGAACATTCTCGTCGTCACCAGCAACGGCACCGCGCGCTTCCTGCCGGATGTGGTCGACGCCGCCCCGGACGGGCTGGACCGCAAGCTGAAGACCGGTGCATGGGGCGAGATCGACGTCACGTCCGCTCGCACTGAGATCAGGGCATGGAACCAGCGACCCTGATCAGGCTGTGAGCTAGGCTACGTCCCGCGCGATGACCTGCTCGGCGAGCGAGCCGGGGCCGCCGATGGGCAGGTAGAAGGCGACCGTGGTGCCCTCGCCGTAGATCGAGGAGAGCGTCAGCCGGCCGCCATGCATTTCGGCGAAGGACTTGGTCAGCGCGAGGCCGAGGCCAGTGCCATCGGTGTTGCGGTCTTTGGTTTTCGAGACCTGTTCGAAGGGCTGGCCGAGGCGGGAGATGTCCTCCGCCGGAATGCCGATGCCGGTATCGGTGACCCCGAAATAGATTTCCGGCCCGCGTTGTTCCACGCGGACCGTGATCTTGCCGCCCCGGTCGGTGAACTTGATGGCGTTGGAGACGAGGTTCAGCACCATCTGGCGGATCGCGCGGTGGTCGGCGTCGATGTCCGGCAGGTTCTGCGCTCCGTCGAGGATCAGCTCGATCTCCTTCTCCTCGGCCTTGCGACGGATCATCCGCATGGCGGCGTCCACCGGATCGACCGGATCGATGTGCTGCGTCGTGATCGTCATCTTCCCGGCTTCGATCTTCGCCATGTCGAGGATGTCGTTGATCATGTCGAGCAGGTGCTGGCCGGATGTGAGGATGTCGCGGGAATAGTCCTTGTACGACGCATGGCCGAGCGGGCCGGCCAGTTCGTTCATCATGATCTCGGAGAAACCGATGATGGCATTCAGCGGCGTGCGCAGCTCGTGGCTCATGTTGGCAAGGAAGGCCGACTTGGTGAAGGCGGCATGCTCGGCCTTGGCTTTCTCCTCGGAATACTTGCGCGAGAGCGCTTCGGCCTTGCCTTCCGAGCGCTGGAGGTCGAGCGCGGCGCGCTTCATCTTCTCCTGCTGCTTCTTCAGTTCTTCCTCATTGCGGATGTTCTCGGATACATCGACGCCAACGGTCAGCAGCCCGCCATCGGGAGTCGGTCGCTCGACCATCTTCAGCCAGCGCCCGGAGCGCAGGGCGATCAGCGTGGTGCGGCTGTCTTCCGACGACTGACGTTCCACCAACACGGCGCCCGCCCGGGCGATCTGCATCGTCTCGTGGCTCATCCCGGCGCGCAGCGTGTCCTGCAGGCCGAAATCGTTGGCGAAGGCGCGGTTCCAGTAGAGCAGCCGCTTGCGCGCGTCCCACAGGGCGAACGGCCCGGCAAAGCCTTCGATGGCGGCGCGCAGGCGGCGTTCGGCCGCGCGGATACGGTCCTCGGCCTGCTTGCGGTCGGTCACGTCCAGCATGATGCCGCCGAACACCGGCTCGCCGCTGACCGGATCGTCCGACAGGCTGCCGCGCATCTCGACCCAGCGGTTGGACGGCGCGACGGCCGGGAATGTCAGCTGCAGCCAGCCGATCGTGCGCGCCTTGGTGAATGCCTCGCGGATCCGGTCATGCGCCTCGACGGGCGCACGTCCGAGCAGGTCATCGAGCGTCAGCAGGCCGGACCGGTCGAAGCCGAGCAGTACGGCGGCGCCGTCGCTGAAGAAGACGGTGTTGGTGGTGTGCGACCATTCCCAATACCCCGCCTGCGCGCCGCGCATGACGAGGCCGAGGATCCGGTCCGATTCCTGGTTGTGGGTCGCCTGCGCGAGGATCTCCCGCTGGCGGCGCGACAGGCGGCGCGTCAGGTCAAGGATCGCCATCGCGGGCGCGGCGATCAGCAGGCCGAAGATCGCGATACGGAGGATGTCCGACGCGGAAAGGAGGGGACGTGCGACGGTGAGGCAGACGGCGACTTCGGAACCGCTGACCGGCGAGCAGGCCGTTCCGGCGCGGACGATATCCGGGCCGGACTGGATCGAGGGACCGGTGGCCGGCGCGATGTCTGCGGCGCCGGACAGGTAGGCGCCGCCGAAGCTGAACTTGGCGTCCGGCGAGCGCAGCGTGAGGCGCGCATTTTCCGGCTTCGAGAAGGTCGCCGAGATCGGCGACAGGGCGATCAGCGGCGCGCCGTCAGCGGCGGCCGAGACGAAGACAATGTCGCCGTGCGTGGTCAGGAACATGCCCGTCTCGCCTTGCGGGAGCGCCTTGGCAACAGCGGCCGCATCGCCAAGGCGGGAGCCCGGCGGCGACTGGGCCGCGTCGCGCAGGGAGACGAGCGCGTCCATGCCATTGGCGATGCCGGCCGCTTTCGAGGTCGTGAGGTCATTCTGCCCGACGAGGCGCAGCACGACCTGCGCGGCGTCGCTGCGGGAGGAAACCCGGGCGGCGAGCATCTTGGATTCGGCGTCGAGCTGAGTGAGGAAAGCGCGTTCGGCGACCTGGCGCTCATCCCAGGCCTTGAGGCCGAGGGCGAGGGTCAGCAGGCCGAGTATCGCGAGGATCAGGCCCCAGGTCCGCCGGTTATCGGCCAACAGATCAGGCTCTTCCGCCTTCGCGGGAATGGCTTTCTGGCCTGGTTGCGACGCTTTTTTGGCCAAACGTTCCCCTTCACCGGCAGGCGGACCACCGGATCACGGGAGTTTGGGCGGCAAAGATTGCCGCTTGGTTAACCAATCCGGAGGGTTTGTTAACGCCTGTCAGGCCCCGCCGGCGAGCGCCCGGCCGGCAATGTCCATCGCATTCTCGGACAATCCCGCCTCGACCAGCCGCTTCAGGCAGGCCTCCGCTTCTGCCCGCGCCTTCGGCTCCAGCAGGCGCCATTGCTCGAAGGCCGTGATCAGGCGCGCGCCGAGGGCGGGGTTGACCTTGTCGGCCGCAAGGATCGTCGCCTCCACCGCGCGGTAACCGGAGCCATCGGGGGCATGGAAAGCGGCGAGGTTCTGCATCGCGAAGGCGCCGATGACGGAGCGGACGCGGTTGGGGTTCTTGAGGTCAAAGGCCGGATGGGCGATCAGGCGTTTCACATCCTCGGCGGTGCCGGTGGAGGCCTGGACCGAGAACCATTTGTCCATGACCAGCGGGTTGTTCTTCCACAGTGCTTCGAAATGCGAGATCGCCTCGGACTTCGCCCCGCCCTTGGTGAACATCAGCGCGCGCAGCGTCGATAGCCGCTCGGTCATGTTGGGCGCGCGCTCATATAGGCCGTAGAGCGCAGGTGCGGCGTCGCGCGAGTCCGAGGCGCTGAGCAAGCCGATGAAGGCCGTGCGCATCGCGCGGATGGACGCCTGCTCCGCCCCCGGATGATACGGCGCCGGAGGCGCTGCTTTCAGGGTTTCGGACACCTCATTGGCGAGCTGGTGATAGAGAGCCGTCTTCAGTTTCTTCTGCGCGGCGGCGAGCGCGACGGGATCGGCCGGTTGCCGATCGAGGAAGAGTTCACCGACTTCCGGCAGGCGCGTCAGCAGCGCGGCATAGGCCGGATCGTCCTTGGCACCGCGAACGGCTGAGGCGATGGCGGCGACGAGTTCGTGGTCCGGATTGGTCTGGCTGCCGTCTGAGAGGGCGATGATCTCGTCCTTGATCAGGGTCTGCAGGCCGTCCCATTTGTTGAAGGGGTCGGTCTCGGCCTTGACCAGGGCGAGGCGGTCTTCGCGGGTCAGGTTGCGGTCAATGCGAATGGGCGCGCTGAAGTCCCGGCCTACTGAAAGGCTGGGTCTCGGGCTTCCGGGTGGGACCTTCAGTTCGAGGGTTTCATTGGATTTTTCGAGTACATGCAGGAACGGTTCGGCGGTGTGGCCGCCTTTTCCGTCGAGCAGAGCGCAGAGGAGCGGGATCGGGAGCGGGTGTTTGACGGGTTGGCCGGGGGTCGGCTTAACCGATTGAGAAAGCTCGACTTTCAGGGTGCCGGTGGCCGGGTCCCAGGCTTCGGTGACGCGGACTTCCGGCGTGCCGGCCTGGGCGTACCAGCGGCGGAAATCCGAGAGATCGCGCCCGGAAACCACTTCAAAGCACGCATAATAGTCCTCGATCGTTACCGCCTGACCATCATGGCGTGCAAAATAAAGGTCCATTCCTTCTCGATATTTATCATTCCCTATCATCCGGCGCAGCATGCCGATGAGTTCGGAGCCCTTCTCGTACACGGTCGCGGTGTAGAGATTGTCGATCGCGCCATAGGTGTCCGGACGGACCGCGTGGGCGAGCGGGCCGGCGTCTTCCGCAAACTGGCGGGCGCGCAGCTTGATGACGTCCTTGATGCGCTGCACGGGGCGTGAGCGCATGTCGGCGGAGAAGTTCTGGTCGCGGAAAACCGTCAGGCCTTCCTTCAGGCAGAGCTGGAACCAGTCGCGGCAGGTGATGCGGTTGCCGGTCCAGTTGTGGAAGTATTCATGCGCGACGATCGATTCAATGGCTTCGAAATCGAAATCCGTGGCGGTCGACTCGTCGGCGAGGACATAGGCCGAGTTGAAGATGTTGAGGCCCTTGTTCTCCATGGCGCCGAAGTTGAAGTCGCGCACCGCGACGATGTTGAACACGCCGAGATCATACTCGCGGCCATAGGCCTCCTCGTCCCAGCGCATCGAGCGCTTCAGCGCGTCCATCGCCCAAGCGGCGCGCGGGGCGTCACCCTTGTCGACATGGATGCCGAGATCGACATGCTTGCCGGACATCGTGGTGAAGGTATCGCGCAGCACATCATAGTCGCCGGCGCAGAGGGCGAAGAGGTAAGCGGGTTTCTTGTGGGGGTCGATCCATTCGGCATAGTGGCGCCCGTTGGCCAAGTCGCCCGAAGCGCCCGGGGTGCCGTTGGAGAGGAGGATCGGGAATTCGTCCTTCGGGCCGACCATCCGTACGCGGAACGAACTCATCACGTCCGGACGGTCCGGATAGAAAGTGATGCGGCGGAAGCCTTCAGCCTCGCACTGGGTGCAGAGCCGCCCGCCCGAGAGATAGAGGCCGGACAGCGCGGTATTGGCCTCCGGTGAAATCTCGACTTCGGTTTCGAGGACGAAGGGCTGCTGCGGCGGCGCATGCAGCGTGAGGCCGCGCGCATCGACGGTGAAGTCTGCCGGATCCACCGGCTTCGAGGGCTCGCCCGCGAGGCCAACGGCGACATAGTTCAAGTGCAGCGCTTCGCCGTCGAGGCGCATCGCGCCCTGGCCGCGCGGCGTGATCGACAGCGCGGCCTTCACCACGGTCTTCTGCGCGCCAAGGTCAAAGTCGAGCGTCACAACGGTGATCTCGAAGGGATAGGGCGTGTAGTCCTTGAGTTTCACCGCTACCGGGGTTTCCGTTCGCATGATGGGGCGCTCCTCAGGTCAGATGGATCAGGCTTCAGGGATATAGGGGCGGGCACATGCCGTCGAGGGACGTTGTCGCCGCTGCTGCGGACTGGCAAGACACGGAAATGAACCCTGCCCTTGTCCCTTATCCGCCCGCCATCCGGCGCGCGGCTGTCGTCATCGCGGCGCTGCTGGCGGTGGTGATCGCGTATTTTTCACTGGTCCCGCCGGGCGATGCGCCGGCGCCGCAGATTTCCGACAAGGTCCGGCATTTCGCGGCCTATGCGGGGCTGGCGGTGCCGGTGTCGATGTGGTTCGGGCCGGGGCGGATTGCGGCGGTGCTTATCACGGCGGCTTACGGGATCGGCCTCGAAATCGCACAGGGGCTGGCGGGCACGGGGCGGGAAGCCTCCCTCGCCGACGCCGCGGCCAACACGCTGGGCGCGGCGGCCGGTTTCCTGCTGATCTGGTTTATCGCCCGAACGCGCCGGGCTTAGCGATCACTCGGCGGCGATCGTGATCTCTTCGTCGAGGCGGTAGACGTCGCGCAGGATCAGCGCGCAGTGCTGGGCGACCGGCTTGAGATCCAGCGGCAGCTCGTCCGGATTGGCGGACGCAAACTCGGCGATCTTGCGGGCGATGCGCATCAGGTCCGGCGTATGGACGATCATCCGGGCCTGGTGCTCGACGCGCTGCGGGTCGCGGTCATATTCCGCCCCGCCGACGCGCCAGCCGCCGGTGCCGCCGTCATCGGTGGCGACCACCGGATAGGTGCCAGGATTGGCCATCGTGACGCCGAACTCGCTGGGGCGCCATTTGATCAGGCGGCGTTCGACGTTCCAATGCTCGAGCATCATGTCTTCGTCGTCGTCGCTGACGCGGTTCTGGTTGTGCACGGCCTGCTCCGAGACCAGCTCGTGGGCATGGAACGGGCGGCCCAGACCGCAGTCATAGGTAATGCGCAGCGGCTCGTTCACGTCCTTGACCCAATGGGGCACGACATGCTCGATCACCGCCCAGGTGCCGACCGGCTTCACGAATACGCGCTGCGATTTGTGGAACAGGGCCTTGGCCATGGGTGCGTCTCCTCATCCAACCCGGAACGTGCCACAGGATCGTGGGAGTCCGGTGAACAGAAACGTTGAACTTTGAAGCAAATGTCGCGGCGCCATTGCCGCTGGGTCACACCTTTCCGCGCGCGTAAAGTGGGCTATTCTCTGGCCATCCGAGATAACAGGTAACGCCCCCGAAGGGCGATGGGAGCCAGTGCGCCATGAATTTTGATTTCTCCGAAGACCAGAAATACCTCGCCGGTGAAGCCCGGAAGTTCCTGTCGGCCGAAAGCCCGACATCGGAAGTCCGCAAGGTGCTGAACGACGACAAGCTCGCCTATCACGCTGACCTCTGGAAAAAGGTCGTGGAAATGGGCTGGCTGGGCGCCGCCATTCCGGAAGAGCATGGCGGGCTGGGCCTCGGCATGCTGGAGATGTGCGTGCTGGCCGAAGAGATGGGCCGCGCGATTGCGCCCGTCCCGTTCGCCTCGACCGCCTATTACCTGACCGAAGCGGTCAAGCTCGGCGGCAGCGAGAAGCAGAAGGCGGCCATCCTGCCGCAGATTGCCGCCGGCTCGGTGATCGGCGCCTATGCCGCCTCCGAAGGCCCGGGCAATCCGGACGCCGCTTCCCTGCGCACCACATTCGACGGCAAGACGCTGACCGGCGTGAAGATCCCCGTCACCGACGGCGACATCGCGACCCATGCGGTCGTGCTGGCCAAGGAAGGCAAGGGTGTCTCGCTGGTGCTGGTTGACCTTTCGGCCAAGGGCGTCACGCGCAAGCCGCTGCAGACGATCGATCCGACCCGCAGCCATGCCGAGCTTCACTTCGATGCCACCCCCGCCGAACGCCTCGGCGGCAAGGGCGACGGCGAATCGCTGAACACCCAGCTGCTCGACCGGGTGGCCGTGCTGCTCGCCTTCGAACAGCTCGGCGGCGCCTCGGTCTGCCTCGAGATGGCGAATGACTATGCCAAGAATCGCTACGCCTTCGGCCGCCCGATCGGCGGCAACCAGGCGATCAAGCACAAGCTGGCCGACATGTACGTGAAGAACGAGGTTGCCCGGTCGAACTGCTATTACGGCGCCTGGGCGCTCTCGACGGGCGCCGCCGAATTGCCGGAAGCGGCGGCGGCAGCGCGGGTGGCCGCGTCAGAGGCCTACTGGTTTGCGTCGAAGGAAAACATCCAGACGCATGGCGGAATGGGCTTCACCTGGGAAGTCGACTGCCACCTCTACTACCGCCGCGCCAAGCTGCTGGCGGTGCAGGCCGGTTCGCCCAAGGTCTGGAAAGAGAAACTGGTGCGTGCGCTCGAGGCGAAGAATGCGGCCTGAGGCAAGCGCCCTCAAACATATCGAGCGGCGGGATCTCTCCCGCCGCTCGCAACATGCTGGCTTACTCGCCCGTGTAGACGGCGGCAGCCACAGGCTCCGGAGCCGACCAGGAGACGGTGTCGGACGGCGTGGATGCGCCGCCGGTGTACACTTTCAGCGTGGCGGTCTTGTAGGTGATGTCGAAGTTCTCGACGACCGTCGAATTCTCGCCCGTGTAGGTCGAGTAGTTGTTGATCACGGCGTCGGTAAGCGTCCAGACCTGCTTGTCGGCCGAGCCGTCAGCGGTGATCGTGATGTCGACGGACGAAACCGGGGTCGCGTTGACGACGTGCTTGAGCACTTTCACGGACGCGGTGTCGAAGGTGCGGGTGACATAGATGCCGCCGGCATACAGGGTCGACTTTGCAGGCTCGACCGGCAGGTAGGTGATCGGGTCGTAGACCGGCTGCTGCGACACGCTGAAGGTGACGGCGGTCGCGGGAACCTTGTCGGCGCCCAGTTTGAGTTCGACGCCGGCATGCGCCATCCCGGCAATGAGCATGGAGGCGGCCGAGGCTGCGGCGATGCGGCGGGTATGCGCAAAGATATTCGACATATGACGTTGTCCCTTTGTACTGCGCCGCGGGCGGGAGCCCATCGCTCATCACCCCGGCGCACGAAGGACATACGACGCCCCAATTCGGGATGGAATATGGCAACCGCTTGTCAGCAACCGTTCACCGCGAAATATTTTTACCAAACCGTAACCGGGCTTGAAAATCCGGTTTCAACCCCTAGCCAGTGAAAGCAACGGAGACCGAGATGGACTTCAACGATACCCCCGCCGAAGCCGCCTTCCGCAAGGAAGCGTATGACTTCCTGTCGAAACACCTCGAGCTGAAAACCGGCGCGCGCCCGCGGGCCGGCTCCGGCGACTCGGCGCTGAAGCGCGCCAAGGACTGGCAGCGTATCAAGGCCGAGAACAAGTTCGCCCAGATCACCTGGCCGAAAGAATGGGGCGGCCGCGGCGGCACCTCGATGGAATCGGTGATCTGGGGCCAGGAAGAGGGCAAGTTCGACGCCCCGACCGGCCCGTTCGCGATCGGCCTTGGCATGTGCGTGCCGACCGTCATCGCGTTCGGCTCCGACGCGCACAAGGAACGCTATGTCCAGAAAGCCCTGATGGGCGAAGAGATCTGGTGCCAGCTGTTCTCCGAGCCGTCGGCCGGTTCCGACGTCGCAGGCCTCAAGACCAAGGCGGTCAAGGACGGTGATGAGTGGGTGATCAACGGCCAGAAGGTCTGGACCTCCGGCGCCCACTATTCCGATTTCGGCATTGTCCTCGTGCGGACGAACCCGAAAGTGCCGAAGCACAAGGGCCTGACGATGTTCATCGTCAACATGAAGCAGAAGGGCGTTGAAGTGCGCCCGATCCACCAGGCGTCCGGTGGCCGCGAGTTCAACGAGGTGTATTTCACCGACGTGCGTATTCCGGACACGGACCGTCTCGGCGGCGTGGGCGATGGCTGGAAAGTCGCGCTCGTCACGCTGATGAACGAGCGTCTCGCCGTGGGCGGCTCGCCCGGTCCGGACTGGGGCGAGATCATGACCTATGCCAAGGATGCCGGCAGCATCTCCGACCAGGCCTTCCGCGAGAAGCTGGCCGACTGGTATGTCGCAGCCCAAGGCTACAAGCTGACCAAGTTCCGCACCATGACCGCCCTGTCGCGCGGCCAGACGCCGGGACCGGAAAACTCGATCGGCAAGATCATCACCGCCAACCACCTGCAGGACATCTGCAACTCGGCGATCGAGATGCAGGACCATTTCGGCATCATCACTGAAGCCGAGCGGATGCCGGGCGACGCAATCTTCCAGCAGAGCTTCATGTGGGCGCCGGGCCTTCGCATCGCAGGCGGCACGGACGAGATCCTGAAGAACATCATCGCCGAGCGCGTGCTCGGCCTGCCGCAGGATGTCCGCGTCGACAAGGACCTTGCGTTTGACGAGATGAAAGCGGGCTGAGGCCTGCCCCTTTTGCGGGATCAACAGTCAGGGCGGCTTGCTTCGCGGGCCGCCCTTTCTCATGGTAGCGGCATGACCGGACCCAATCCCATCTCTCACGGCGCGCACCGGCTGGCCTGCCCGGCCGGCACCGTCCTGTTCCGGCCGGACGATGCCTGCTCGGGCTTCGTCGTCCTGCAGGAAGGCTCGATCCGCGTTTCGCTGACGAGCGCCGGCGGGCGCGAGATCGTGCTTTACCGGGTGCGTCCGGGCGAAATCTGCCTGCAGACCTTCACCTGCCTCGCCGAAGGGCGCACCTATTCCGCCGAAGGCGTTGCAGAAACCGAACTGAAGGGGGAGATGATCCCGCCCGGCGAATACGAACGCCGGATGGCGGAGGATCCGGAGTTCCGCCGCGCGGTGTTCACTGCCGTGGCGCACCGGTTTGCCGATTTCGAGCATCTCGTCGAATCCCTCGCCTCGGCCAGCATCGAGGCGCGCCTCGCCGAAGCGCTGCTGGCGCGCGCTGACGCGGCGGGCGAGGTGCACCTGACGCATGACGGGCTCGCCTCGGAGATCGGTTCGGCCCGGGAAGTGGTCAGCCGCCAGCTGTCCCGGTTCGAGCGGTCCGGCCTCGTGGCGCTGGCCCGCGGGAAGGTGACCCTGCTGGCGCGCGGCACGCTGGAACACAAGGCAGCCGGCCACTGAAGCTTTCCGGGCTTGGTGACTTAGTCACCGACACGGGGCCCGGCGCGGGCCTAACCTGTCTCTACAAGCAAAGGAGACTTCCCATGTTCAAGACCAATGAAGGCACACTCGACCGCGCCCTGCGCGTGATTGCCGGTATCGTGCTGATCAGCCTCGTGTTCGTCGGCCCGCAGACGCCCTTCGGCTGGATCGGCGTGGTGCCGCTGCTGACCGGCCTCGTCGGCTGGTGCCCGGTCTATACCCTGCTCGGGCTGAATACCTGCCCGGTCAAGAAAGGTTAAGGGGAAGACGCGGCGGCGGCCGCCTCCTTGTCGGTGGTATCGACAATGAAGGCGGCCAGCTCGCTGACGCAGGCCCGGCCCGCATCGGTAAGAGATTTGGCGCGGGCTGCGTTGGACCTGTCGAGCGCAATCGCCGTCGTCTCCAGCGTCGTCTGCGCCACGACGGCGCGCGTGCGGCCGCGAAGCACGGTCGCGTCGAGACGGCAGCGGGCGGTCTCGCCATACAGCGTGAATTCGGACAGGCGCCAGGTCACCTCGAACTGGGTCGGCCCGGAAGAGTTCGACGGCAGGGCGGCAAACTCGCCCTCGCCGCTCAGGGAATCGAGCAAGGCGCCCTGCATCATCTCGGTGGCATTGTCCGTCCACTGAACGCCGCGCACGATGCGCAGCGCGCCGCTCTCGTCTTCGGCTGCGATGGTGCGACCGGAAAACAGGCGTGAGGCTTCCGGCTCGCGGATGGTGACCGTCGCGTTGAGGCGGTGCATCGGCTCCATCGGGCCGATCCGGTAGAAGGCGTCCGGCGCCTCCGGCTGGCTGAGGACGTTGACGCAGCCGGCGAGGCTGGCCAGCGAGGCCGACAGGATCAGGGTCCGGATCATCGCTTCTTCTCCTCATACGGCAGGGGCTCACCGACGATGAAGCCCTGCGGGTTGCGTTCAATTTCGCGCACCGTCCGGTCAAGCCGGTTGATCAGCACCCGCAGGTCCTGGCTGGCGGCGGTTGTGTTTTCGAATGTGGCCGCGGCCGGGCCTTCCATGACGGCGGTGGCCGCGGCCACGGCGCGCTGGCTTTCCTTCAGCGTGCTGGTGGCGGCAGTGGCCACCGTGCGGAAGTCACCGACCAGCGTTTTGAGATCGGTCTGCACTTCGACCAGGCCGGAACCGGTGGAGATACCAACCGTTTCCCATTCGCGCGAGGCCGCCTCGAAAGCCACCGAGGCCTCCGACACATCCTTCAGCGTTGCCGAGGCTTCGTTGATCAGGCCGTCATCGGAGGCGAGCTTGGTGGTGATGGTTTCGAGATTTTTGATCGAGGTGCTCATCGAGGCGATGTTCTCTTCCGTCAGGATACGGTTGATCCCGTCGAAGGTCATGTTGGCGCGGCCGAGGGCCTGCGCGCCACCGGCGACGATCTGGTCGACCAGCGTGCGTTCGGACTTGATGATCGGCACCGGCTGGCCCGGGCGGCTTTCGAGCGGCTTGCCCGTTCCCGCCGTCAGCTGCACGAAGGTGATGCCGGTGATGCCAGCGAGCTGGATCGAGGCGGTCGAGTCCTCGCGGATCGGCGTCTCGCGGGAAACGCGGATGTGGGCGCGCACCTTCGAGGGGTCCGCCTTGTCGATGCGCACCGTGGCCACTTCGCCGACCTTGACGCCGATATAGCGCACGGCCGCGCCTTCCTCGAGCGAGACCGGCCCTTCGAACACGATGTCGTAGGACTTGTAGTCGCGCTGGAATTCGGACTGGCCAAGCCAGAGCACGAAGCCAGCAATCACTGCCGCCGCCACAAGGACGAGCGCGCCAATCAGTGCGTAGTTTGCCCGGGTTTCCATGCTTTTTCTAAGCCTCTTCTTCTGTCATCGGTGCGGCGGCACGTCCCCGCGGCCCGCTGAAATATTCCTGGATCCAAGGATGATCGACTTCGCGAAGCTCCGGGATCGTTCCGACGGCCAATACCTTCTTTTCTCCCAGAACCACGATCCGGTCGCACGTCGCGTGCAGCGTATCGACATCATGGGTGACGAGAAAGACCGTAAGTCCGAGCGCGCGCTGCAGGGAGCGCACGAGCGTATCGAAGGCCGCCGCCGTGATCGGGTCTAGACCCGCGGTCGGCTCGTCGAGGAACAGCAGCTCCGGATCCAGCGCCAGCGCGCGGGCCAGGGCGGCGCGCTTGCGCATGCCGCCGGACAGGTCGGAGGGATATTTGTCGCCGGCGCTGGCGGCGAGGCCGGAGAGGCGTATCTTCATGTCGGCCAGGTCGTGCATCAGCGGGCGGCTGAGCTGCGTGTGCTCCTTCATCGGCACCATGACATTCTCGCGCACCGTCAGGTTCGAGAACAGGGCGCCGTCCTGGAACATGATGCCCCAGCGCCGCTCGATGGCCGTGCGCTCCTCGCGCGACAGGGTCTCCAGCTGCTCGCCGAACACTTCAACGCTGCCGCTTTCGGGTGGCTTGAGGCCGGTGATGGCGCGCAAGAGGACCGACTTGCCGCAGCCGGACGGGCCGATCACGCCGACCACCTCGCCCTGCGGTATGTCGAGGTTCAAATGCTCAAGCACGACCGATGACCCGAAGGCCACCTTGAGATCGCGTACACGGATGATCGGCGCGGCGGTCAAATGCCGAGCTCCATGTAGAAGATCGCGAACAGGGCATCGAGCACGATGATGGCGAAGATTGCCTGCACGACCGAGGTTGTCGTGCGGTGGCCGAGCGATTGCACGCTGCCGCCGGTCAGGAGGCCCTGGCGGCACGCGATGAGGGCGACGACGAGGCCGAAGACCGGGGCCTTCGACATGCCGATCCAGAACTGGTCGAGGGGTACGGAATTGCGCAGGCGCTCGATGAAGAGGCCCGGATTGATGTCGAGCGAGGTCCAGCCGACGACGATGCCGCCGGCAATACCGGCCATCGTGGCGACAAAGGCGAGGATCGGCGTCATCACCACCATGGCCAGCACGCGCGGGGCGACGAGCACTTCCATCGGCTTCAGGCCGAGGGTCTGCATCGCGTCGATTTCCTGGCGCATCTTCATCGTGCCGATCTGCGCGGTGAAGGACGAGTTGGTGCGGCCCGCGAGCACGATGCCGGTGAGCACCACGCCGAACTCGCGCAGCATGGAGTAGCCGATCAGTTCGACCGTGTAGATCTCAAGATCGAAATCGCTGAGCGTCGTGGCGCCGATATAGGCGACGACCATGCCGACAAAGAAGGACAGGAAGGCGACGATCGGCATCGCATTGAGGCCGGCCTCTTCCATCACGGCAACGATCGAGGTCCAGCGCATCTTCCAGGGCTGGGCGGCGAGCCGGGCAATCGTGAAAATGGTCTCGCCGAGGAAGGCGAGCGTGGCGACCAGTTCGCGCACGAACGCTTCCGTGCCGCGCCCGACGCGTTCGAGCAGGTCGATGAGGCCCTGCGGCTTTGGCTTGGGCGGTTCTGGAGGATCGGACACAGCGTGGACCTGCGCGATCAGGCTGGCGGCGGAGGCATGCTCGCCGATCAGGCGGGGCGGGGTCTCGCCGCCCTCGCGCATCAGCCGGTCGATCAGGAAGGCGCCGGCGGTGTCGATGCGGCCGAGGCCGGACACGTCGATCCCGGCGCCGGAGGGCAAACGGACGGCGGAAAATTCGCGTTCGACATTATGCAAGGTCGCCACAGTCCAGTCGCCCCGCAGGCGGAGGATCGTTTCTTCGCCGCTCTTCTCGAGCGCGAAACCGGGGGCGGATGGGCTCATCATGTACCGTACGGGCCTGACCTGATTACCAAAACATGCTTAAGCACAGGGTCGGCCAGTCCAACACAATTCACCCGGTAGGATTAACCCATGCGCAATCTGCGGCTCGAAATTGCCCATGTTTCCTCGCCTCTGCGGGCATCCTTCGCCATCTCGCGAGGCGCCAAGACACAGGCCGAGACCGTGCGCGTGCGGGTCTCGGACCACACCAACGCGGGGCGGGGCGAGGGCGTTCCCTATGCGCGGTATGGCGAAACCGTGGAAAGCATGATCGCAGCGCTCGAAAGCGTGCGCGACGAGGTGGAAGCGGGCATCGACCTCGCGGCGTTGCAACTCGCCCTGCCCGCCAGCGCCGCCCGCTGCGCGCTGGACTGCGCGCTCTGGGACCTTGAAGCGAAACGCAGCGGAAGGCCGGTCTGGCAGCTCGCGGGATTGCCGGCGCCGAAGCCGATCGAGACCGCGCTCACGATCAGCCTCGCCGACCCCGCGGCGATGGCCGAAGCGGCGAAGCGGGCGCCGGGCCGTTTGCTGAAACTGAAACTGGGCGGACCCGAGGACCTGGACCGGATCAAGGCCGTCCACCTCGCCCGGCCGGATGCGCGCCTGATCCTTGACGCCAATGAAGGCCTCGCGCCGGACGCCTACCCGGCCATCGCCGCTGCGGCCGCGAAGCTGGGCGTGGTGCTGATTGAACAGCCCTTTCCCGCCGGCAAGGACGACGCGCTGATCAAACGGCCCGGCCCGGTTGCGGTGTGTGCGGACGAAAGCGCGCATACCAGCGGCGACATCCAGACGCTGGCGCGCGCCTATGATGCGGTGAACGTGAAGCTCGACAAGGCCGGCGGGCTGACGGAAGCGCTCGCAATGGTGCGCGCGGCGCGCCAGTCCGGCATGGGCGTGATGGTCGGCTGCATGGTGGCGGGGTCGCTGTCGATGGCGCCGGCTGTGCTGCTGGCCGGACTGGCGGACGCGGCGGATGTGGATGGGCCGATCTGGCTGGAGGCGGACATTGCGGACGGGCTGGCGTACACGGACGGGATGGTGTCGCCGCCCAGCTCGGCGCTCTGGGGCTAGCGGACCGCCGCCTCATAGGCTTCGCTCGCTTCGAGCCAGACGGCTTCCGCTGCTTCTCTCTCGGCGACGAACTTGGAGCGTTCCTTCAGTCGCTGGCGCACCTCGTGGGGCGGGATGTCGGGGCGGGCGACTTCCACATCGAGCGCGGCGATCTTCGCAGCCAGCCGCTCCATCGTTTTCTCCGCATCCTGAGCTTTCTTCTTCAGCGGCGCGGCGGCTTCGCGGGCCTGTGAGGCCTTGCGGCGCGCTTCGGCCTTGTCGCCCGTCTCGTCGGATGCAGACGCCTTGGCGGGCGATGTCTTCTCGCGGTCGGTGCTCAGGACCAGCGTGCGGTAATCGTTGAGGTCGCCGTCATAGGACGAGACCTTGCCGTCTTTCACCAGCCATAGGACATCTGCCGTCGCCTCGGCGAGAAACACATCGTGGGTGATCAGCAGGACGGCGCCGGCAAAGTCGTTGATTGCGTAGATCAGCGCTTCGCGGCTGTCGATGTCGAGGTGCGAGGTCGGCTCGTCGAGGATCAGGATGTGCGGCTTTTCCAGCGCGATCAGACCAAGGATCAGGCGCACCTTTTCGCCGCCGGAGAGGGCTTCGACCTTGGTCTCGACCTTTTCGTGGCTGAAGCCCATCTGGGCGGCGACCGCGCGCTGCTTGGCCGGCGGCGTGCCTTGCGGCAGCGCGCGCATGACGTGTTCGAGCAATGTGTCGCCGGCGGTCAACTCGTCCAGCTGGTCCTGCGAGAAATACCCGATACGGACGGCTTTCGGCATCAACCGCTTGCCCGCCATCAGCGGCAGGCGCTCGGCGATGGACTTCACCAGCGTTGTCTTGCCCTGCCCGTTGGTGCCGACAATCGCGATCCGGTCGTCCGGGTCCAGACGGATATCGACATTGTGCAGGATGCGCGCATTGACGCCGTAGCCGAGGTCGGCGCCCTTGATCTCCAGCAGCGGCGGCGAGAGTTTGGACTCCGGTGCCGGGAACAGGAAGGGCGTCGTGCGCTCCGCAATCGGGATCGACACATCCTGCATCTTCTCGAGCATCTTGACGCGGCTCTGGGCCTGGCGCGCCTTGGAGGCCTTGGCGCGGAACCGGTCGACGAAGGCCTGCAAGTGGGCGCGCTCGGCGGCCTGCTTGGTGCGCTGGCTTTCGAGCTGCGCAAGTTTCGCCGCGCGCAGGCGCAGCCAGTCGTCATATCCGCCGGGCGTGATCGAGAGCTTGCGATGCTCCAGCGCCAGCGTGTGCGTGACCGAACGGTTCAGCAGTTCGCGGTCGTGGCTGACGATCAGCACGGTGTTCGGATATTTGCGCAGGTAGCCTTCGAGCCAGGCGGCGCCTTCGAGGTCGAGATAGTTGGACGGCTCGTCGAGCAGCAGGAGGTCCGGCTGCGCGAACAGGGCGCCGGCAATCGCCGCGCGCATCCGCCAGCCGCCGGAGAATTCCCGCGTGGCGCGCGAGAGATCCGCATGCTTGAAGCCGAGTCCCATCAGCACTTCGGCGGCGCGCGCTTCGGCGGACCAGGCGTCGATGTCGAGCAGGCGCGCATGGATTTCGCCGATCCGGTCCGGATCGGTCGCCGTCTCGGATTCCGTCATCAGGGCGTGGCGTTCGGCGTCGGCCTGCAGCACGACGTCCATGATCGTCTCGTCCGAGGGCGCGACTTCCTGCGCGACCCAGCCGAGCCGGGCGCCGTTCTGCAGACGGATCGGGCTGTCCTTGCTGGGCTTTGCAATCTCTTCGCGGATAAGGCGCAGGAGGGTCGACTTGCCGGTGCCGTTGCGCCCCACCATGCCGACTTTCCAGCCGGAGGCGATGCGCGCCGACGCGGCTTCAAACAGCGGGCGCGCTTCCACGCGGTAGTCGAGATTGCGGATTTCGAGCATGGGCGTCCCATACCCGCTCGACGCGGAAAAGACACGCTAAAAGCGCTGCAATATTACATCTCGGCCATGCTCCACCCGCGCCCCATTCCCGCCATGTTGCGCTGCAACAATTCTACCATGGATAATCGCAGTTTCCCCGTCCATCTGGACAGCGGCGAGGCGGTGCTCGTACGGCCCATCGGGCGGCACGACGCAGATCGCATGCGTGCCGGAATCGCCGCACTTTCAGACCATTCGCGCTACCTGCGCTTCTTCAACGGCTCGCAGACGATGCCGGAGCACGTCATCGAGCGATTGTGCGACGCCGATGGCTGGAAACACGTCGCTTGGGGCGCGATTGACCTGGCCAGCCCCGGCGAACCGGCAATCGGGGCGGTCCACGCCATTCGCAAGGGCACCAGCTGCGACGCCGAACTGGCCCTCGCCGTGCTGGATGACTGGCATGGCAAGGGCCTGGCCCGGCTGCTGCTGACGGGCGTGATCGCGGATGCGCGCCGCGCCGGCATCACGCACCTGACGGCGGAGACCTTCGCCGAAAACCGCGCGACCCGGCAGCTGTTCCGCGGCCTCGGCGGGCTGTCGGTGCACCGCGACGGGCCGGTGGTCAGCTACCGCTTCGATATCGAGACGGCCGCGCAGAAACTGGAAGGCCTGACGCAGAACGCGGCCGGTGACCTGATCCGTTCAGGCCTGGATCAGACGGCCCCGGCGCAAGACCTCGCGCCGTCTGTTCGCCTGCGCCGCTCCGTCTGATCAGGCCGCGCCGTCGAGGATTTCCTTGAAGCCGCTCGGCGCGTGGGGGCCGATGAACAGCTGCTCGAACGTGCCGATGCCTTCCGAGCCGGTACCATCCGGGCCCTTGTGCGCGGCCTTGACGATTTCCTGGATGTGCAGGTTCTCCGGCATCGCCCAGGGTGTCTTCGCAGGCTCGAAATTCTCGCGGACCACTTTCAGCTGATCGCCCTGGAAAGCGCCGTGGCGCCAGACCGGGTGGCCATAGCCGATGCCCTTCATCAGGAAGGTGCCCATCGGCGTGAAGTCCACCGTATGCGGACGGCCTGACGGATCGGTGACCGACAGGGTCGCCGTCTGCATCCGGCGCGTGCCCTTGGCATAGCGCACGTCCATCTTGGGGTTCGACAGGTGAATGCCTTCGCCCTGTTGCGAGCCATCCATCACCAGTGAGGCGCGCTGGTTCCAGGGTTCGCCCGCGCCGTCTTCGTTGACGTGGAAGAACATCGAGAGGTTCGGGAAATTGGTCGGCGTCCAGATCCAGTAGAATTGCGGCGGCACCGCCGGGATGGCGGGCTGCGGATCCGGGGCGCCGATCGGGCGCACGCCCCAGCTGCGGTCGCGCGTACCGGTCCAGCTGGCGGGATCAACCTTGATTTCCGTGCCATCGACTTTCAGCGTGCCCGACCAGCGGCCATTCTGCGTCATCCGCGTCAGGTCCATCATCATGCGTGAGCCGATACGGCGGGTGAAGCGCGGCTCCTCGATCGGGAACGCGCGGCCGGTGAATTCGACATCCAGCGCGAGGCCTTCAGTTTCCTTGAGCGTCAGGCGCACCTTCTTGAGCGGCTCGACGACCGTCACCGAAAGCGGGCCGACGAAGGTGTCCATCCGCTCCATGTTCAGCGGGCGCGACATGAAGACCGAGGATTGCTTGCCATCGCGCAGGATCGAGACCGAGGCGTCGATGATGTTCAGCGCCGGATAGACGCCCATGGCGGCGGCGAAGAAGGTTTTGCCGTCGGCACTGTAGCCGTTGAAGAAGAAGCGGTCGTAGAAATTGCGGTCCGAGCCCGCGAAGGCGACCGGTTCCGGGGTCTGGTGGATCGGATATTCGTCTCCGGCGGTGAGCATGGCGGCTTCCTTCCTTGGCGTGACCTCTTGGCGTATGGGTCCGTAGGGCTAGGTTGGCGCCGCGCCGCAGCACAATCAAGCCGTTCCGCCGGGAGAAGCCGCATGACCAAGTTCACCGCTGCCGAGGCCAACGCCTTCCTCGACGCCGCCTTCCAGGGCCGGGGGCGGCAGAACCAGGTGATCCTGATGGAGGAAGGCCGCGCGATCCTGCGCCTCGAGGCGGACGTGACCCACCTGCGCCCGGGCGGCTATATCTCCGGCCCGACGCAGATGAGCCTCGCCGACTCGGTGGCCTACATGGCGATCATGACACTGACCGGCCTCGAGCCGATGACGGTCACCAGCAATCTCAACATCAACTTCCTGCGCCCCTGCATCGGACCCGTCGTGCTGGCCGAAGGCAAGGTCATGAAGATCGGGCAGGCGCTCGCGGTCATCGATGTGGACATCCGCATCGAGGGCGCCGAGAAGCCCGCGAGCCATGCGATCGTCACCTATGCGCTGCCGCGCAAGGCGGCGACATGAACCGGCTCGTCCTCGCCGCCGCCCTGCTCGGCTTTTCCGGCGTCGGGCTCGGCGCTTTCGGCGCGCATGCGCTGGATGCTCAGCTCACGGAAGAATCGCGCGGCTGGTGGGATACGGCGACGCTGTATGTCCTGCCCCATGCCGCCGCCGCGCTCGCCGCCGGTCTCAGCGGACGCGGCGGGCGCACGGCGCTCGGCGGCTGGCTGTTCGTCATCGGCGCGGTGATCTTTGCGGGCAGCCTATATGCCATGGCGCTCGGCGCGCCGCGCTGGTTCGGCGCGATCACGCCGATCGGAGGGCTCAGCCTGCTCGCGGGATGGCTGGCCCTTGCAGCGAGCGCATTTCGGAAAGACTAGGAGCCGGTGGTACCTTCGCCGACATAGCGGTCGGCCAGCTTGTCGGCCGTGATGCGGGCGTCATCGATCATCACCGCGAAGGCCTCGATTTCCGACACGATCGGCTGCACGTCCATGTCGGCGCGCACGGCTACGAGGTCGAGCGCTTCCTGGAAGCCGCGATGCGCCATCTGGGCCCGCACCAGCGCGCGCTCATAGCTCATCACGTCGCCGCGGTTCGAGGCATTCTTGTCGCCGCTGCGCAGGACCGATTCGGCCTCGGCGGTAACCTCCGCCAGGCCCCGGCGCGCCGACTGGCTGTCGGTAATGATCCGGGCGAGGACGAGCGAGGGCGCCTTGGTGCTGGCGCCGATACGGGTTGCGTAGAAACCCGGCGCGCCGGCCACTTCGGTTTTGCCGTGCATCAGGGTATCGGCGAGCGAGGCGAGGCCATCGGCCTCCTCGACCCAGCCGGCCTCGACGACTTCGTCGCAATAGGCGTTGGACGCCTGGCGCAATTCGGATTGGCTTCTGGTTAACGAGGTCTCAACCGTCGCCTCGCCGGGCACAACCGAAACGGTTGCGCATCCCGCAAGAACGCCTAGGGATAGGCACAGAAGAACGCTACGCATCAATATGCCACCCGCCAGCAGCTATGGCCCCACTCATTAAAAACAGTATGGGTGGGGCGTACACAAGTCCAGTCATTGTCGAAAAGCTAGTCGATTATAAGTGAAGAGCGCATGAACAGACGCCAGAGCCGCCGTATTCTCTACCACAGGCACGAGCCCTACGCGTCCGGGCGCCTGCGCGTCTCACCGCTGCACGAAATATACTGGGAAGAATCAGGCAATCCGAAAGGCATACCGGTCGTCGCCCTGCATGGCGGCCCCGGGGGCGGATCGAGTCCCGAAATGCGACGGTTTTTTGACCCCGAGCGTTACCGCATCTTCCTGTTCGACCAGCGCGGATGTGGCCGCTCGACGCCGCACTCGGAACTGCAGGGCAACACGACCTGGGACCTCGTCGATGACATCGAAGCCCTGCGCAAGCATGCGGGCGTCTCCAGCTGGCTGGTCTTCGGTGGCTCCTGGGGCTCGACGCTGGCCATTGCCTATGCGGTGACCCATACCAGCCGCGTCCTCGGCCTCGTCCTGCGCGGCATTTTCCTGGTCTCGAAATCCGAGATCCAGTGGTTCTACCAGGAAGGCGCGAGCCGGCTTTTCCCGGATGCATTCGACCGCTATGTCGCGCCGATCCCGGAAGAAGAGCGCGGCGATCTCGTCACCGCCTTCTACAAGCGCCTGACGGGCACCGATGCGGTGGCCCGCATCGACGCGGCCCGCGCCTGGGCCCGCTGGGAGGGCCAGACTCTCTCGATCAAGGGTCCGGTGACCACGCCGCCGCGTTTCAACGAGGACGATTTCGTCGACGCCTTCGCGCGCATCGAGTGCCACTACTTCATCAATGACGGCTTCTTCGAGAGCGACAACTGGCTGCTCGAACAGGCGAAGCTGAAACTGCAGGCGACGCCCGGCGTGATCGTGCACGGGCGCTATGATGTCGTGACGCCGCTGTCGACCGCTTGGGAACTCTCCAAGGCCTGGCCGAAAGCCGAGCTGCACATCGTGCCGGACGCCGGCCACTCCTCGATGGAGCCCGGCATCATCGACCGCCTTGTTCAGGCCACGGACGATTTCGCGGACCAGCTGGCGGTACGGTCGCGCGCGTAAAGGGTTTGGTCGGAAGATCGCGTTCTAACCCAGAACAGGGACGCAGCCGTAAAGTTCAGGCCGGACGAACGACATAGAGCATATAGCCTGTTTCTCTGGCTACGGCGCGCCAGTCCGACGCTTCCTTGCGGGCAGCGGCAATGGCGGCTGCCACGGCAACGCTTGTGCCGGCCGTTTCAAGCTTGTCGCAGCGCGCCTGCATGGGATCGTAATAGGCCGTCCATGCCGCGTCGGACAAAGGGCGGGTGTCCAGAACCTGCCAGCCGGCACCGGCGATCTCGGCGCGAGTTGCAGTTTCCGGTCCGATGCCGCCGGGCTCAGCCTCCCAGAAAGCCAGCGCCGCTTCGGACGGAGCGTCCGTGAAGAGGCAGGGATGACTGAAAGCCACAGCGCCAGTTTCTGTCAAAGCGCCGCGCCAGGCGTTAAGCGCCCTTGTCACACCTAGAAAGTAAACCGCCCCTGCCGACCATATCAGATCATAAGGACCGGTCAGGTGCTCCATGCTGCCTTGGGAGATCCGGACTAAAGGGTCACCCGCGAACCGCTTCGTTGCGTCTTCAACGAAATGCGCCACAGTTTCGAACCCATCGACACGGCCATCAGGGACGAGCTGGCGCAGCGCTGCAAGGTCGCTACCTGGACCGCATCCCGCGTCGCAGACCCGGCCATTCGCCGGCAAAGCGCTCAGGCGCCCTGCCCAAGCGACATCTTCGGCCAGCCCCGGGCCTTCCCGGGGAAGGTGCCGATGCACCGTGAAGAAGGCGTCCCAATCCATGCGGAGGAGGTATGGCGATCGGTCCGTTCTGGTCAACATTCGGAAGGAATACTGAAAGCTCAGCACAGCTCCGAGCGTCGAAATCGTGCCTGCCTTCGGCGACTTCCCGCCGTTCGCGCAGTCGCCCGGACCGCCCGCGCCCTATTCCGCCATCGGCGGCGTCCGGCACGGGCACAGAGCCCGGGCGTCAGGCGTCCTTGCGGAACTCGACGCCTTCGAACTTGCCGGACGTGCGCCAGCCTTCGATGTAATTGAAGAAGGCCACGGCGCCCGCCGGATAGCCGACGAAGTAGCGCGCCTGTGGACCGGGATCGCGGCCTTCGTTGTTGTAATAGCCGGGCGTGCAGTCGGGCGAGCCGATCATCAAGCCCATGCCGGACAGCAGCAGGTCCACCCATTCGTCCTCGGCCTGTTTGCTGACCTCAACTTCCTTTGCGCCCGTCGCTTCGGCGTGGCTGACGATCAGGGAGATCGTCCGCGCGGAGTCGACGAGGTTGTGCGGGTAGTTGGAGATCAGGTTCGCCGCCTGCGTCGCCTGGACAAGGAAGGCGTTCGGGAAATTGTGGACGTGCATGCCGTGCTTGGTGCGCATGCCGTCGGCCCAGTATTGCGACAGCGTGACCCCGCCGCAGCCCTTGGGGTCAAAGCCGGTGCGCCGCTCCAGCGGCGTGCCCACTTCGAAGCCTGAGGCGTAGACGATGCAATCCACCTCATACTCGACGCCGTTCACGACGACGCCTTTTTCGGTGATGCGCTCCACACCCTTGCCATCGGTATCGATCAGATGCGCCGCGGGTTCGTTGAAGGCCTGCAGGTACTGGTCGTGGAAGCAGGGCCGCTTGCAGAGCTGGCGGTACCAGGCCTTCAGCTTCTCGGCTGTTTCGGCGTCCCTGACGACCGCTTCGGCGCGCTGGCGGATCTCCTCCATCTTCTCGTGGTCGGCGTCCTCATAAGCGGCCAGCATGCCCATCGGGTTGCGCTGATCGGCCGGCAGCTGAAGGATGCGGTTGCGGATGCGCTTGGCCAGATCCGTCCAGCCATCCTGCACCAGATCCTCGGGCGCCATACCGATACCGGCCTGGTTCTGCGTGAAGTTTTCCAGCCAGCGCTGCTGCCAGCCCGGCGTTGCGATCGAGGCGAACCATTCCGGATCGATCGGACGGTTGTCGCGCACATCGATGGACGACGGCGTGCGCTGGAAAACGTAGAGCGCCTTGGCGGCGCGCGCGAGATGCGGGACAACCTGCACGGCGGTGGCGCCGGTGCCGATGATCGCGACGCGCTTGTCCTTCAGCTTGTCGAGCGGCGCGCCGTTCGGATCCCCGCCGGTATAGTCATAATCCCAGCGGCTGGTATGGAAGGCGTGACCCTTGAAGTCCTTGATGCCGGGAATGCCGGGCAGCTTGGGGGTATTCAGCGGGCCGGTGCCGAGGCCGATGTATTTTGCGGTGAAGTTGTCGCCCCGGTTCGTGCGGATGACCCAGACGCTGCGCGCCTCGTCCCAGGAAAGGTCCTCGATGACGGTGTGGAAGAGGGCGTTCTCGTAGAGCCCGTAGTGCTGTCCGATGCGCTGGCACTGCTGCAGGATTTCCGGCGCGTGCGCATACTTCTCGCTCGGCATGTGGCCGGTCTCTTCGAGCAGCGGCATGTAAATCATCGAGGCGGTATCGCACTGCGCGCCGGGATAACGGTTCCAGTACCAGGTGCCGCCGAAGTCTCCGCCTTTCTCGATGATGCGGACGTCGTTGATCCCGGCTTCCTTCAGCCGGGCGCCGGTCACGAGGCCGGCAAAGCCGCCGCCGACGAAGGCAAAGGTGACGTGGTCCGTCTTCGGCGCGCGCGGGGTGACGGGCGTATAGGGGTCTTCAAGGTACTCGTCGAACAGGCCGGCGATCCGGGTATACTGATCATTGCCGTCGCTGCGCAGGCGCTTGTCGCGCTCGGCGCGGTAACGTTCGCGGATCGCGTCCTTGTCGATGGGCTTGCGTTGGATCTGCGCCGCGTCATCCGCCATGGTGGTATCTCTCCCGTTCGTCCTGCGCCCTGCTCGGCGGTCAGCGGGAAAGATAGCCGATCCGGCCTGCCTGCCTAGCCGTGACCCAAGGGCGCCGGGCCCGGAAAAATGAGGCTGGCAGCGCCCTACTCCGCCGGCGGCGGCGTCCAGTTCGGGCCCAGCAGGGATACCAGCGCGCCCGGAAGCTGCACGTGGTACTGGTCCTGGATCTTGTCGAGGAAGCCGAAGACCAGGATGATCGCGATGAACGGAGGGACGAACCAGCGCATCAGGAAGCGCCAGACATTCATAAGCATGCCTTCGCCGAGTTCCGAGACGAGCATGTCGCGGCTCAGTACCCAGCCCGCAAAGACCGCCATGAGCAGACCGCCAAGCGGCAGCAGCAGGCCCTCGGTCATGAAGTCCATGAAGTCGAGATAATCGAGCGAGAAGACATAGGCTGCGCCGATCATGAACAGCACGAAGCCGACGCCGGCCGCTGCGCCGGGACGGGTGACGCCCTCGCGCTCTTCCAGCCAGGACACGCCGACTTCCATCAGCGAGATGGACGAGGTGAACGCGGCAAAGAGAGCGAGTGAGAAGAAGACGACCGCAAAGATATTGCCGCCGGGAATGGCTTCGAAGGCGACCGGCATCGAAACGAAAAACAGGCTTGGCCCCGAAGCGGGGTCAAGCCCGGCGGCAAACACGATCGGGAAGATCGCGAAACCGGCGATCAGCGCCACGAACGTGTCCGAGGCTGCGATCAGGCCCGAGGCGCGGGGAATGTCGGTGTCGCGGTCCAGATAGGCCCCATAGGTGATCATCAGGCCTACACCAACGCCAATCGAAAAGAAGGCCTGGCCGAGCGCGGCGAGCAGTGTCTTGAAGCCTACATCTTCCCATTTGGGCTCGAAGAGAAAAGCGAGCGTCCGCACGGTATCGCCATTAGCAACGGCGAACCCGACAACAACGATGAGCATCAAGAAGAACAGCGGCATCAGGATGGTGGCCGCCGTCTCCAGACCACCCTTGACGCCGCGCCCGACGACCAGCGCGTTGGCGCCAATGAACAAGGCCAGCAAAAACAGCAGGTACCAGCGCGCTTGCATGGGCGTTTCGCCCTGCCCGATCAGGTTGACGAAGTTCTGGCCGGACTCGATGGCGTCTGCCCCGTGAAGTTCGCCCCCGATGGCCTGGATGATGTAGGCGAGCAGCCAGCACGAGATGACCATGTAGAAGGTCAAGATAAAGAAGGCCGAGAGTGCGCCAAGCCAGGTCGCAATTCCCCAGTTCTGGCTGCGCCCTTCTGCGCGCGCGAGCGATTGGACGCCCTCGATCGCCGACATGCCGGATTTCCGGCCCATCGCGTATTCCGCCATCAGCAGGGGCAAGGCGACGAACGCCACGCAACAGATATAGATGATGATGAAGGCGCCGCCGCCATTTTCGCCAGCCATATAAGGAAAGCGCCAGAAATTGCCGAGCCCGACGGCCGAGCCGACCGCCGCCATGATGAAGGCGAACCGCGAACTCCAGTTTTCAGTCTTGCGGCCGATCTGTGCCATGAATCATGCTCCCCGAGGCAATGTTTCGCCGGACCCTAGCCATCCGGAGGCAAAGATCAACGCGAATTGACGCGGTCGAACTAGAACAATCCGCGTGACGACATCTTCTCGTCCTGGTGCAGGTGCGCTGACAGGATCAGCCCGAAACAGGCCATCACGGTGATCAGCGCGGTGCCGCCATAGGAGATCAGCGGCAGCGGCATGCCGAGCACCGGCAGCAGACCCAGCACCATGCCGCTGTTGAAGATCGCGAAGAAGGCAATCGTCGAGGTCGCGCCGATCGTGGCGAGGCGGCCAAACCAGCTCTTGTTGCGCGCCGCCACCCGGAATGACCAGACGAACAGGAAAGCGAACACGGCGAGCAGGCCGACCGCGCCGATGAATCCGAACTCCTCGGCGATGACCGTCAGGATGAAATCGGTCTGCTGCTCGGGCACGTATTCCTGCTGGGACTGGATGCCCTGCAGGTAACCCCGGCCGCTGAAACCGCCGGCGCCGATGGCGATCTTCGCCTGTTCGATCTGGTAGCTTTCGCCAAGCCCGTTGGTCGCCTCGCCGGTGATGCCGGCAATCAGCGTATCGACGCGCTCGCGCTGGTAGGGCTGCAGCACGAAGCTATAGATCGCGGGAACCGAAAGCAGGCCGATGCCGATGGCGGCCGCGACCCAACGCATGGCGATCCCGGCAAAGAAGATGATCATCGCGCCTGAGGCGGCCAGCGCAAGGGCGGTAGACAGGTTCGGCTGCTTGAACACCAGCGCCGCCGGAACCAGCATGATCAGCAGGGCGCCGCCATGCACCAGCAAGGGCGGGCTCTGGCCATTGGTCGGCATCATGCGCTGGTAATAGCTGGCGAGCGCCATCGTCACGGCGAGCTTTGCGGGCTCCGACGGCTGCAGTGTAATCGGGCCGAGGGTCAGCCATCGCGCCGCGCCGCCGCCCATCACGCCGAAGAAATCGACCATCACGAGGAGCACGATCACCACGGCATAAGCCGGCCAGGCAAAGCGGGCCCAAATGCCGAGCGGCAGCAGCGCGAGGCAGATCATCAGCACAAAGCCGACGCCAAGCCGCGTGAGCTGGTCACGCCAGAGGCCAGCTTCGTCCGGCGACGGCGCTTGTGCGACGGGGTCCCAGCCAACCGAGAACAACATCGCCACGCCGGTCAGACCGACGCCGACGATCAGCAGGATGATGCTCCACGGCAGGCGCGCAATGCTGCCCAGCGGGCCGAAGTTGGCAAAATGCAACGCGCGCGCCGTCGAGGTGCGCGCTTCGCCGCGAGTATAGCCGGTAAAGCCTTCGCGGCTCATACGGGATCTCCGTCCGCAGACGGTGTGACGGCCGAAGCACGCTTGGCATAAACCGGCGTGCGCCCGCTATCCATCCTGATGGCGGCGGCGAGAATGTCCCGGCCTACGGGTGCAGCCGTGCGCGAGCCGCCCTCGCCGTGCTCGACGATGACCGAGACGGCGTAGCGCGGATTGTCAGCGGGTGCGTAGGCCACGAACAGCGCATGGTCGCGCAACTCGCGCGCAATCGCGTCGCCGCCGCGAATGCCTTTCGCACGCTCCTCAGCCGAAATCCGGCGGACCTGCGCGGTGCCCGTCTTGCCTGCAAGGCGCGGGCCGCCGAGGCCGAGATCGCCCGAACGGTAGGCCGTGCCGCCTGGCTCGGACGACACGCCGTACATGCCGGCCTTCTGGATTTCCATGATCGTCGGATCAAGCGGCGCGTCCAGCATCTTGTCTTCGTCCGAGGGCGGACCAAATCCGATCAGCTTCGGCTTGATCGGCCCGCCGGTCGCGGCAATCCGCGCCGTCATCAGCGCCAGCTGCAATGGCGTTGTGCCAAGCTGTCCCTGCCCGATGCCGAAGTTGAGCGTCTCGCCCTCGAACCAGGGCTCGCCTCGCGCCTTCAGCTTCCAGTCAGGGTCCGGCACGAGACCCGAGCGCCCGCCGGTCATGCCGAGCACAAACGTCTCCCCAAAGCCGAACTTGTGGGACACTTCCGCAATCTTGCGCACGCCGGTGCGCCGCGCGATCTCGTAGAAATAAACGTCGCACGAATGCTTGATGGCATTGTGCATGTTCATCGTGCCGTGGCCCTCTTTCTTCCAGCAGTGCCAGGTCCGGTTGCCAAACCGGTAAGATCCGCCACACCGCACGGTGTCCGTCGTCTTGACCACGCCGGCTTCCAGCGCCGCCGTCGCCACCACCATCTTGAAGGTGGAGCCCGGCGGATAGACGCCGCCATGCGCGCGCGGATAGAGCGGAGACCTCGGGTTGTCGCGCAGTTCGGCATAGTCCTTGCCGGATATTCCGTTCACGAACGAGTTCGGGTCAAAGGCGGGGGTCGAGACCATGGCCAGCACGTCGCCGGAGGCCACATCCATCAGCACGGCGGCGCCGCTTTCACCCTCGAACCGTTCGATCGCCACGCGTTGCAGCTCGGCATCGATGGTGACGAACAGGTCCTTGCCCGCCACGGCGGCATTGGTGGGGTCCTGCTCTAGTTCCTGCATCGGGCGGCCATGCGCGTTGGTCACGACGCGTCGGCGCCCCGGGCGTCCGCGCAACCAGTCTTCGGCAAACCGTTCCATGCCTTGGCGGCCGACGCGGATGTCCGGGTGGCGGAGCAATTCCTCGAATGTCTTCAGTTCGTCCGGCGACCGGCCCTCGGCAAGCCGTGTCAGGTCGTCGGCGCTGGCGCGCGCCACATAGCCGAGCACGTGCGCAAAATCCCGGCCGCGCGGATAGGACCGCGTCGAGGCCATCTGCACATCGACGCCGTCCATCTCCACGGCGCGCACGCGCAGGCGGGCGAACTCCTCATAGCTCAGTTCCTGAACCACGGTGACCGGCACGAAACTCGCGCGGCGGATCCGGTTGGTCTGGATTTCCTCGAGTACGCGTTTGACGCGCGATTCCGGCAGGTCGATGAACTTCGACAGTTGCAGAAGCGTCGCTTCCGGATCGTCCAGCCGCTCGGGCACCACGGACACGCGGCCGGCCTGGCGCTGGGACGCGAGCGGACGGCCGAAGCGGTCAAGGATCTGCCCGCGCTCCGGCGGCGCCAGCACAAGGCGGATATGGTTCTCGTCGGCGAGCTTGCGGTAATGCTCTGCCTCGAAGAATTGCAGCTGCGACAGGCGTGCAACCAGTGTGGCAAACACTGCGCCGCCGGCGCCCATCGCCAGCAGCAGGCGGCGGTCAAAGTCAGCCTCCGGACTATTCTTGCGTGCCATCAGCTGCCCCCCGGCGATTCGCCCGGGCGCCGGCCGAGATCGAACATCCCGTTGCCGAACGCGTAGATAAGGCCTGTCGTGAAGAAGCTGGCCATCAGCGGCCAGGTGCGGACCAGATGATCAGACGTGATGCTGGCAAAACCCCAGACCAGCAGGAAGGCGACCACCAGCAGTACAGCCGGGCCGACGACTGCAACCAGCGTGTCGCGCATGCCGTCGGTCTGGTCGGCGATGCCGGCACTCATGCCGTAGACGAGGAGGTTGATCATCGCGAAACAGCCGAGCGGCGCATTCGAAATGATGTCCTGCATCAGACCGAACATCACCAGCAGAAGCATCGGGCGCAGCGACAGGCCTGCGCGGCCCCAGCCGATGGCGCCCCAGAGGGCGGCGAATGGCCAGGCAAGCGGGATGCCGAAGAAGGCTTTGGGGGTCATGCCCAGCACGCCGACAATCGCAATGATCGCGGCGCCGAAAATGAGACGCGGGCTCGGGCCGGACTGGCTCCAGAGCGTGCGCTTCTTGCGGTTGGTGGACGCGCTGGCCACAGCCTATTCGCCTCCCTGTACCGGCGTTTCCGGCAGGCGGATCACCGGCGGATCGGCTTCCGGTGTCACCACCGCGGCCGCAACGGGCTCGGTGACCACCGGTCGAGCCGGCGCCGGGCGCGCGGCAGGCGCGGGCTTGGCCGTCTCAACCGGGGGAACAACAACTTCCGGCACCTCGGACTCAGGCAAGGGTTCGACAATCTCGGGCGGCGCAATCATCCGCACATAGCCGCTGGCATGATCGCGCATCGCCAGCTTGACCAGCCATTCGGAGCCCTGCTTCGTCACCGTGCCGGCCACCAGGCCGCGCGGGAACGCGCCGCCTTCGCCGGAACTCAGCACACGCTCGCCTTCAATGAAATCAGAGACTTCCGGCAGGTCCTTCAGAACGCCCCTGTCGCGGTCCTTGCCCTGCATGATGGCGCGCACGCCGCTCACTTCGCCGAGCACCGGCAGCTGGCTCTGATAGTTGGACACAAGCAGGATGCGCGACGACCGGTCGCCGAGCTGGATGACGCGCCCGACGAGCCCGCCCTCGTTCAGCGCCACCGCGCCTGGGACAACGCCTTGCAGGCTGCCGGCATTGGCGAGCACGGTCTGCGCGAACGGGCCGTCCACCACGGTGGTCACCCGGGCCGTCACGCCCTTCTCGGGCGGCTCGCCCATCAGGTTCAGGATGTTCTCGTAAGCTTCCATCCGCTCCGCCATCGAGATGGCCGCGGCCTTGTAGCGCGCGAGGTCGCGCACTTCGTTTTCAAGTTCTTTGATGCGTTGCTCGCGGCCCGCTTGTCCGCTGATCTGCGCCCAGAGGCTCGTATCAGCCGGCGCGCCAATCCGGTCGCTGATCGTGGTGCGGGCGGGCACGAAGAAATTGCTGATCTGCGGCGCCGACTGCGCCACGATCAGCGCCAGCGCACCAAAGATCAGGATGCCCAGCGTGACCCGCCGTGCGCCTGATTTCTGACTGGAACGGCCGGAACGTGCCATGCCTCAGGCTCCCTGCAATGCCCGTGAACTAGACTTCCGGGCAGAGAACACTCTTCATCTTGGAGTAATTCTCGAGAACCTGTCCACAGCCGTTGACCACACATTTCAGTGGATCGTCGGCAATCATCACCGGCAGTTGTGCCTGATTGCGGATCGCGGTGTCGAGGTTGCGCAGCAGCGCGCCGCCGCCGGTCAGAACGATGCCGCGGTCGACGATGTCGGCGGCGAGTTCCGGCGGCATGGCCTCAAGCGCCAGCTTCACGGCGTCAATGATCTCGGTGACCGGCTCGCGCAGGGCTTCGGCGATCATCGCTTCGGTGATCTCGGTTTCCTTGGGCACGCCGTCGAGGGTGCCGCGGCCACGCACAGTCAGCGCCATTCCCGTGCCGTTCTCCGGCGGCATCGCGGTGCCGATTTCCTTCTTGATCCGCTCGGCCGACATTTCGCCGATCAGGATTTTCTGTTCACGGCGCAGGTAGTTGACGATCGCCTGGTCCATCTTGTCACCGCCGACGCGCACCGAGCGCGAATAGACGATGCCGCCGAGGGACAGGACAGCCACTTCCGAGGTGCCGCCGCCGATATCGACGACCATCGAGCCGGCCGGGTCCTGGTATGGCAGGCCGGCGCCGATTGCAGCCGCCATCGGCTCCTCGATCAGTTCGACATGGCGTGCGCCGGCCGCGAGGGCCGACTGGTGGATGGCGCGGCGCTCGACGCTGGTCGCGGAGCTCGGCACGCAGATGATGATGAGGGGAGACACGAACGCCCGGCGGTTGTGAACCTTCCGGATGAAGTGCTTGATCATTTCCTCGGCGACTTCGAAGTCGGCGATGACGCCGTCGCGCATGGGGCGGATCGCCTCCATGTTGACCGGGGTCTTGCCGAGCATGTTCTTCGCCTGCTCGCCGACCGCATAGACGATCTTGCGGCCGCCCTGCGTCATGTACGCAACGACCGAGGGCTCATCGAGCTGGACCCCCTGGCCTTTCACGTAAACGAGCGTGTTGGCGGTTCCGAGGTCAATGGCCATGTCCGTGGACAACAGGCCGAGAAGGCTACCAATCATGGTCAATCCAAGCTCTTTTCTATACGGTCCGGACCGTTCCGTCCAGCAACGTGCTTTTGTTAGATCACAGCCCCATACACCATGTGCCGTTAACGCTCCTTTAAAGCAAGGAGCGGGCCGCAGTTAAATGGAACGTTTCGTTCAATCCTGCGAAATCCCTTACCGCATCGGGGCATCACGCACAGAACCCCCGTCTCCACGGGGCATTGATGGAACGAATCGTTCCGATTTGGTTAACAGAATGGGGGGCGTCGTTAACGCTTTGGGACCCCGCGTTCACACCGTCGGCCCGTCCTGAGTCGCAAGGTGAGCGCGAAATGAACGGGTCGTTCGGATTCAGTTGAGGCGGACAAGCCTAGTCGTTACCTGCAACGCCGGGCCAGACATGCCGCTGCACCTCCGCCTCCCCGGAGCCGGCGCCGGACCGGCCGCCCTCCCCCCTCAGGCGGGTCCGCAGTTTCCCGGCGTTGCAATCTTCCCGGCGATCAGGCGGCGGTGACGAAGGTCGCGATGACCTTCTTGCGGCCCGTCTTTTCGAAATCGACCGTCAGCTTGTTGCCTTCACTGAAGGCGACCTTGCCGTAGCCGAACTTGTCATGGAACACGCGCGCGCCCGCCGGGAACGAGTCCGGACCGGACGCGGTGGCATTCAGGCCGGAGGCCTCGCGCGGCGGGGCGCCGGACGGCCGCGTCGCATTCTCCTTCAGGCGTTTCCAGCCCGGGCTTTCATAGTTCGACCGCTCGCCGAGGTCCTCGACGGTGCCGACAAAGGCGGATTCCGCCCCCGGGATGCCGGAGTAACCGGTTTCCGAGACTGCATCGACATGCTCGTGCGGCAACTCGTCGATGAAACGGCTCGGCATCACCGATTGCCAGCGGCCATAGATCTGGCGGTTGGCGACGAAGGAGATATAGCAGCGCTGGCGCGCCCGGGTGATCCCGACATAGGCAAGCCGCCGCTCCTCTTCGAGGCCGCGCATCCCGCTCTCGTCCAGCGACCGCCGCGAGGGGAACACTTCCTCCTCCCATCCGGGCAGGAAGACGACCGGCCATTCGAGGCCCTTGGCCCCGTGCAGCGTCAGGATCTGGACCTGGTCATCGCTGCCCGCGCCGGACGCAGCGTCCATCACCAGTTCGACGTGCTCCAGGAACCCCGCGAGGGAATCAAACTCTCCCATGGCGCGGACGAGTTCCTTGAGGTTGTCGAGCCGCCCCTGCGCCTGCGGGCTGCGGTCCTTCTGCAGCATGTCGGTATAGCCGGACTCCTCGAGGATCATCTCGGCGAGCTCGGTATGCGGCATGCCGCCGTTCAGCTTGTCGCGCCACATATTGATCTGGTCGATGAACGCGGTCAGCCCGCGCTTGGCGCCGCCTTTGATCTCGTCAGTCTGCAGCACCATAGGCGTCAGCGTATAGAGACTGCGCCCGTCGGACCGCGCATAGGATTGCAGCTTGGCAAGGGTCGTGTCCCCCACCCCGCGCTTCGGCTCGTTGACCACGCGCTCGAAGGCGAGGTCATCATCCGGCGAGCGGACCAGCCGGAGGTAAGCCATCGCATCGCGGATCTCGGCACGCTCGAAGAATCGCGGGCCGCCGATCACGCGGTACGGGATGCCTAGCAGGATGAACCGTTCCTCGAACGACCGCATCTGCCAGGACGCGCGTACCAGCACGGCGCACTGGTCATGCCGCCCGCCGCCGCGCACCCAGGCCTCTATATCGTCCGCGATCAGGCGGCTCTCCGCCTCGCCGTCCCACAGCCCGCGCACCTTCACCTTCGGCGCATCGATATCGCTGGCCGCCGCGCTGTCATCTCCGACGAACAGGGTCTTGCCAAGGCGGCCCTTGTTGTGCGCGATCACCGAGGAAGCGGCTGCAAGTATATGTTTTGTCGAGCGATAATTGCGCTCGAGCCGGACCACCTTGGCGCCCGGAAAGTCGTTCTCGAAGCGCAGGATATTGTCCACCTCGGCACCCCTCCAGCCATAGATCGACTGGTCGTCATCGCCCACGCAGCAGATGTTCTTCGAGCCCTGCGCGAGAAGGCGCAGCCAGAGATACTGCGCGACGTTCGTGTCCTGATACTCGTCGACCAGGATGTAGCGGAACTTCGAATGAAAATCCCGAAGCAGATCAGGGTTCTGCTGGAAGATCGTGATGTTGTGGATCAGCAGGTCGCCGAAGTCGCAGGCGTTCAGCACCTTCAGCCGCGCCTGGTAGATTTCGTAGCACTTGATGCCCTTGCCGTTGCCAAACAGCTCTGCCTCGTCGCCCGGCACCCTGTCCGGCGTCAGTGCGCGGTTCTTCCACCCGTCGATCAGGCCGGCAAGGTTGCGCGGCGTCCAGCGCTTGGGGTCGAGGTTCTCCGCCTGCACGATCTGCTTGCAGAGGCGCACCTGGTCGTCGGTGTCGAGGATCGTGAAGGTCGACTTTAGGCCGACCATTTCGGCATGCCGCCGCAGGATCTGCGCCGAGATCGAGTGGAAGGTGCCTAGCCAGCGCAGGCCCTCGCCCGCCTCGCCGAGCAGGGCGAGCGCGCGCTCGCGCATCTCCCGCGCCGCCTTGTTGGTGAAGGTCACCGTCAGCGTCTGCGAGGGGTAAGCCAGCCGCGTCGCCACGATATGCGCCAGCCGCGCCGTCAGCACACGCGTCTTGCCGGTCCCCGCGCCCGCCAGCACCAGCAGCGGGCCTTCGGTGTGCAGCACGGCTTCGCGCTGCTCGGGGTTCAGCCCTTTCAGATAGGCCGCGCCCTCCGCCACCGGCTGGGGCGGACGCGCGGACGCCATCTGGCTGATCGGGAGACGATTCGGATTGGAACTCATCGGGAACGTATAGCAGCCGCCTTCGGAGCGCGTTACCCCCTACCTGCTTGGAACCGGCAAGGCCCTCCGGCATATTGGCCGCTCCGCTGGGAGGACGCCATGAAGGCCCGCGCGATACGGCGACCAGATGAAACGGCTCAAGGAGGCCTACGCGAAAACATGACCGAGAAACTCAATCCCGTCGCCCGCGTGCCCGAGCTCGAACTCACCCCCTTCGAACGCGGCAGCGCCTACCAGTCCGCCGATGCCGGCATCGCCGAGCGCATCGGCCTGACGCAGCTGGGTGCAGTCTACAGCGAAGTGCCACCCGGAAAATCCGGCTGCCCCTTCCACGTCCACCATGTGGAGGAGGAGATGTTCGTCATCCTCGAAGGCGAAGGCGTCTACCGGTTCGGGCCGGACAGCTACCCCGTCAAGGCCGGCGACGTGCTCGGCGCGCCGCGCGGCGGACCGGAATATGCGCACAAGCTGACGAACACCGGCACGGGGCCGCTGAAATATCTCAGCATCTCGACGCAGGCCGACACCGAAATCTGCGAGTATCCCGATAGCGGAAAGTTCCAGGCCAGCACCCGCAAATCCGGCGAAAGGAACAGCCACTTCAAGTTCGCCGGCCGCATGGAAAGCGGCGTGGACTATTGGGACGGGGAACAGTCCGCCGACTGATGCTTACTTCTTGTTGAACGCGATCGTGACCTGGCCGATCTCGATGCCGTAGCGGGTGACATAGGCGCGGTTGATCAGCACGCCGTCGTCCATCAGAAACATCCAGTCATTGAAGCCGACATTCCAGACGCTCTCGCCGACCTTCAGGTCGACCTTGTATTTCCAGTTGAACGCATTGCCGCTCACCTGCCCCACCGCCGGCACCGGCACATCGCCCGCCGTGCCCCGGTACTGGCCATTGCCGAGAATGTCGATTTCCCAGACGCGGGTGTCGCGCTCGCCGTCATCATAGACGAACTTCTCGGTCAGGGTCAGACGGTTGCCCTCCACCTCGCCCGTGATGTCCACCTTGAACTGGCGGCGCACCTTGCCGAACCGGTCCTCGAACAGGCCGTAGGCCGTCGTCTCACCTTCGAAATACTCCTCCAGTACGAGTTGGCGCGGCGCGGCCTCGAACTGCTCGAGCGTGCTGCTGGACGCGCAGCCGGTCGCGGCCGTAGTGGCGACAAGCACGGCGGCGGCGGCGATAGAGGATTTGTTCATGAGTTCGGATCCGGTTAGCAGTAACACCCAAAACATCATACGCAGGCGCGCTCCCGGCGGATCAAATCGGGCAAACGATTGAACGCCCCGGGACCCGAACCACGAAGTCGCGAGTGGCTTTTGTTGGTCCAATCGAGCCGGTCGCTCGTGCTTGTCAGGAGCCTTGCGCGCAACGCTCTCGCCGCACCTCGAACGAAGGATTGGGAAAGGGCGAAACTGTCGGATTGAATGAGGGACCCGAGGGGCTCAGGTCACTGGTGTTGCGGATGGTGCGGTCTCAAGAAAGATGCGCCCTCGCCGAGAACCCGGCGAAGGCGCTGCCGTTTTTCCAAAGCAGGGCTCCGAATAGTGATCACCTCAAAAGGCGAGCGCCAGGCCCGCCTGCCAGAGTCGCGGAGCACCCGGGATGATCCCGCGCGACCGGTCAACGATGTAGAGTTCGTCGGCGACGTTCTTGGCCGTGACGAAGTAAGTTACGTTGCCGCCGCCCGGCGTGACATTGACCGCAATGTTCAGGACCGAGGCGCTGTCGATCCGCCCGCGCTGACCGTTGGCAATGGGCGCTACGGTGTTGAGATCGTCCGTGAACATCTCGCCCGTATGCTGAACTTCGCCCTGCACGTTCAGCCAGTCGCCGTGCTTATAGCCAAAGGTGAAAGAGCCGATGAACTCAGGTGCATAGGGCAGACGGTTGCCGGTCACCGAAACCGTGTTGAAGCCGGATACCGAGGAGAAGCGCGCGCCCTTGAACTCGGCGCTTTCCAGCCAGGTAAGGGCGGTGCGGAAGTAGATGTCGTTCGGACCGGTTATCAGGCTCATGTCGCGAAGCGAGGCCCGCAGGCTCGCCTCAAGACCAGTATGTTCAGTTTTGCCTGCACTGGTGAGCGTCGCTCCGACACCACCTGCAACGGATGCAGGCACGATCTGGTTCTCGAAGTCGAGACGGAACAGGCCAGCGTCAATGTCTAGACCGGGAAGCAACGTTCCACGGATACCGGCTTCCCAGTTCACGCTTTCCTCCGGATCAAGATCAACGCTTCCTCCAGCATTGGTGATGATGTCTTCGACGCGCGGCGGCGAGTAGCCACGATGCACCCCGCCATAGATCGCGAGATCTTCGCGCAGCAGGTAGGTGAAGCCGAGACCTGGAATGATTTCGGTCTGGTCCGTCGTGCCGGACTGGCCGGTCTGAACATTCACTCGCTCGAACTCGATCGACTCGATCCGTACACCGGGACTGATGCGCAGCGGCCCAAACTCGATCCCCGCCGTGACAAAACCGGAGATGGCCGAAGCATACCGGGTATTGTTTTCCCGCACGCCGCCGTTGATGCCTGTGCCAGGAGTGCGCCCGAGCGGCGTGTCGGCATTGATCTGAAGCCGCCGCTGCCGCTCCTCGTGGTAACGCAGGCCCGCCTCGAGATCGGCCGGCGCACCCAGCAGGCTCGTGCTCCAGCCAAGGCGGGATTCGATCCCATACTGATTATACTCGCGCAACCGGCCCTCATTGCCGCAGGTCGTGTTCAGATTGATGAGCCCACCGCAGGCTGGATCGCTGGAATCATTCGGGCGCTGGCCGGAGTTAGAAGATTGACGCCACCAGTCGCGGTCAAACCACAATGAATAGGCTGATGTCGTCAACGTCGCGTCTGGGGCAATCTGCCAGGCATGCGTCGCCGAAGCGGTGAACCGCTCGGTGTCGAAAGTGTCATTGGCAAACACATTACCGCGCGGATCAGCTGCATATTCGGCCTCTGTCAGGCCCGAATAAGTCACCTGACTGTCCTCAGCGAAATAGCCAACCCGCGCCGTCAGTTCCTGGTTCGGGGTCAGTGTTCGCTCAACTCGTAGATGGTAGTCGTTGAAGTCCAGGCTGGTATTGTCGCGCACGCCCTCGAACTCGGTATGGGCGGCATGCCCCAGCAGGCGAAAGCCGCCAGCAGAGCCGCCAAGGGAGCCGCTGGCCTCGACATAGCCGCGATTGCCGCCTGCCAGCTGCAAGTCACCTTCGAACTCTTCGGGCGCAGACGGAGAGATGTAGTTCACCACGCCGCCCACGGTGTGAGGTCCGAAACGGATCTGGCTTGCGCCTTTGAGCACTTCGATCCGCTCGAAGCGGCGCAGCGGGGGATGGGAGTAGGAAGCGTTGTCCCCATACGGCGCATAGGTGAGAGGCAGGCCGTCTTCCAAGAGCAGGACTTCGCTTGACCGGGTCGGCGACAGGCCTCGCACACCGATGTTGGGGCGCAGGCCGATGCCCTCTTCGTCGCGGGGATAAACGCCCGCAACCTGGCGCAGGGCTTCATTGACCGTCAGCACGCGGGCGGCGGTTAGATCTTCCGCCTCGATGGTCGCGCCGGAACCGGAAATCGCGAGCAGGTTCTCGCGGCCACCGATCACCACCACCGTGGCTTCAACCTTCTCGGCGGGCTCTGCCGTTTCCTGGCCAAACGCCGGCATCGCTACCAACAGCGCTGCAGCAGAAGGGATGAAATACAGAGACGCTCGCATGGGTTTTCCTTTCGTTTAGGCGAGCGCAGTGATAGCCAAGACCTCATTCTGTTGCAAGTGCAATTCATTCGCATTCGCACTCAAGGGCGGATATACCGCCGAGCAACAGCCTTTTCGATATCGTCGTCCCGGACTCTGCGCAGCCAATCGACGAGATCCGTCACCAACAGACATCGGGCTCCAGGCTTCGCCTGCCGGGCGCTCGCCGACCTGCACCGGCTGCGACCTGCTACGATCCCTCATTCGGCGCCGGGCAGTCGATGACCGTTCCCGGCGATTTCCAGTCATCCCCATCCGCCCGGCGGCTCACCGGGCGGATAGGTCTATCGACTAGTACAGCGTCGCGAGCGCCTTGCCGTCATAATCGCGCAGGTCGGCGAAGCGGCCTTCTTTCACCTTCTTCGCCCATTCCGGGTCCTGCAGAACGGCGCGGCCGACGGCGACGAGGTCGAACTCGCCCTTGTCGAGGCGGACTTCGAGGTCATCCAGCGAGCGCTGCGGCGCGCCTTCCCCGGCGAAGGATTTCTCGAAGTCGCCATTGAGGCCGACCGAGCCGACGGTGATCGTCGGCAGGCCGGTGAGCTTCTTCGCCCATCCGGCGCCGTTGAGGCCGTTCGCCCCATCGATCTCCGGGAATTCCGGCTCCCAGTAGCGGCGCTGCGAGACGTGCAGGCAGTCGACACCGGCGTCCACGAACACCTTCAGGAAAGCTTCCAGCTCCTGCGGCGTCGGCGCGAGGCGCGCGGTATAGTCCTGCTGCTTCCATTGCGAATAGCGCAGGATGATCGGGAAATCCGGGCCGACCTTATTGCGGATCTCGCGGATGATGTCGCCGCCAAAGCTGGCGCGCTCGGTCAGCCCGCCGCCATAGCGGTCGGAGCGCTTGTTCATCGCGTCCCAGAAGAACTGGTCGATCAGGTAGCCATGCGCGCCGTGGATCTCCAAGGTATCGAAGCCGAGGCGCTTGGCATCGGCCGCAGCATCGGCAAAGGCGAGCACCATGTCGTCCACTTCGGCGGTGGTCGGCTCGGGCAGCACCTGCTTGCCGGTATGGGTCAGGCCCGAGGGGCTGTCGGTCGGCGCGTCGGGATTGGGGCCGGTGCCGGCCTTACGCACCATGCCCTGGTGCCAGATCTGCGGGGCGATCGCGCCGCCCTCAGCATGCACCTTCTCGACCACCCGGCCCCAGCCCTTCAGGGCGTCAGCCTTGTAGAAGTTCGGCACATTCGGGTCATTCGACGAGCCGCCCCGGCGCACGGTCGTGCCCTCGGTGACCAGCAGGCCGACATCGGCGGCGGCCCGGCGGGCATAATAATCCGCCACATCCTCCCCCGGCACGCCGCCCGGCGAGCGCGAGCGGGTCATCGGCGCCATCACGACGCGGTTGCGAAGTTCGAGTTTGCCGAGCTTGAAGGGGGTGAACAGGGTGCGCGTCATCGGGGTGTCCTTTTGGAAGCTGGCCGTGAAGTGGGACGCGGCGCGGGCTTCGTCAACCATTGACGCCGCGCGGGAGTGTCGGCACGTCTAACCAGACGCTTCAGTGGGGGTAAACATGACGCGCTTTCTGGCTCCGGCTCTGGCTCTGGTCTTGGCCGGCTTTCTCGCAGCCTGCGCCACGCCGGGCTATGACTATACCGCCCGGGCCGCGCCGAACTTCCCGGAAGCCCTCAATTACACCGACGTGTCGGCCGGGCGGTTCGATGGCCCTGCCGGCGATATTGCCGGGCGCGAGTTTGACGCCCTCATCCGGTCCACAGAGCTGGAAGGCCGCCCCTGGTTCGTGGTGCTGAGTGCCGACCAGCCGCAGGGCGTCTATGAAGGCGGCGTGGCGGTGACCAGCTACCGCGGCGAGATCCGCCTCGAAACGGAGCGCCGCTGCGCCGAATATGACGGCCCGTTCGACTGCGAGCGCGAAAAGATCGTCGAGATGGAGTGCACCAAGGAAATCGTCGATGTGCAGGTCACCGCCAGCCTGATCGACCTCGCGGCGCGGCGCACCGTGTTCACCTCCGCCCAGGGCGGCACGACCGAGCGGGAAGACTGCTATGACGTCGCCGAATATCCGTATACGAACCAATCAACGGGCACCATCGGTTCGACGATCTTTGAGACCTACGGCAATTATGAAGCGCCCTATGGCATGATCGCGGACGCCGTGCCCGCCGCTGTCGCCCAGTTCCGGTTCGACATTGCGCCCTACATGGCCACCTTCCGCGCCGAGATCGTCACCAAGCCGCTGGTCGGCGAGGAGGCCGGGGACGCGCGCTTCGCCGCCGCTGTGAGCGCCACAAAGCGCGGCGAGTTCACCGGCGCCTGCGCACAATGGGTCGAGCTGGCAGAGGCCTATCCGAACGCGCCGGGCATCCAGCACAACGCGGGCGCCTGCGCCGAAGCGCGGGGCGACCTTGCGACCGCGCACTCACAATACGCGCATGCCGCGGAACTCGCGAAACAGATCCCGCTGCTGAAGGACAAAGACGCAAAGCCGATCTTCGACGCGCTGACGCGGGTCAATCAGGGCCGCTACGAAAACACGCTGATCGACCGGGCGAAGGATACCGGCGGCAGCTGAAAACCGGGGCTCAGCCCTGGAACACACCGATGAGCGGAAGGCCGGCGGCGCTGGCTTCAGCGGCGATGCCCCAGACGATGCCGGCCGCAAAGGCCACGGCGCTGAACACGGTTTTGTGGAAAATGTTCTTCGCCAAGTTCCGCACTCCCACGCTGACACAACTCAGCCGATGACGTGCAAAGCGGGGGCCGTCTTGTCAACGCTTTTTTAACCGTCTTTTGGATCAGGCCTCTCGCGGCGATGGCCTTCGGTCTGCTTGGCCTGCTTTTCGGCCTTCGCGGCCTCCAGTTTCTTCTCGGCTTTCGTGCGGCCGAACTTGGCGCGGTTCTCTTTCGCGCGTTGTTCGGCGTCCGCTTTTTCCTTCGCCTTGCGGGCCTTGTTGAGATTGATCGGCGTGGTCATGCCGCCGCGATCCGCGCATCGAGCCTCGCCTTCACGTCCGGCCATTCGCGGTCGAGGATGGAGAAGAAGACAGTGTTGCGCTGGAAGCCATTGCCCACGATCTTGTGGTTGCGCAGAATGCCTTCCTGAACGGCACCGAGTTTCAGCACGGCGGTGCGCGAGCGCATGTTGCGTTCGTCCACCTGGTACTGCACGCGCCGGGCGCCCCACTCTTCAAAGACGTGCCCCATCAACAGGCGCTTGCACGAGGGGTTCACCACCGTGCCCTGCGCCTCGGGGGCATAGCAGGTCATGCCGACCTCGACAGTCTTGTTGGCCTCGCTGGGGTCCAGCCAGCTGGTGATGCCGAGGAAGGCGCCGTCCGAAGGACGCGTCACGAGAAACGGGATCATCGTGCCATCAATCGTCCGCTTGCGGATCACCTCGATCCACTCGGTGACCCAGTCGCCCGGCGCCCAGTGGGACCAGAGCTTGAAAATCTCGGGCGCCCGCTCATTCAGCGCGTAAAGTTCCGGCGCGTCCTTCGCCTCGTCGAAGGGGCGCAGGCGCACGTGGGCATTCTCAAGGATGAGTGGGCCGAGCGTCATGCCGGCTCAGTCCTTGTTGGCGTCGCGCCATTGCTCCATCGCCAGCGAGATGGCGAAGGTCTCCCGGTATTTGGGGCTGGAGGCCGGACGCGGCGGCTTCTGCGAGGTCAGCGCCATGATCTCGGCCAGCTTGTTGTGCGCCGCGCCCGCCTGCCCCGCGCCGATATAGGCGTGCAGCTCGACCAGCGCCGAGGACATCGGGTCATGCGCGCGGATGACGAAATAGGGCTCGTCCTCGGCGAGTTTGGGCAGCACATCGAACTGGGACGGATTGGCTTTCGAACCAACGGGGGGCTTGGACATGGTCTTGGGTCTTTCTGGACGGGAGGTGATTCTCTAGCGCCACTCTATCCGCCCGCCGGGCCAGCGTCAGCAAGACTGTCAGATACCGAAGAAAAGCCGGTTGATGGCGTTGGCGATGGCGGATTCGTGTTCGATACAGATCGCGACTTGCGGACCCAGCTGCCCAAGCGCGATGGCCGCCATCTGCTCGGTCGCGAGCACAAGCTCTGCCTCGCCGATACCGATTGGAGGATTTAGGCCGGCTGCAACCGGAAACGTCGCGGCGTCCTTGAGCGGCGCAGCGACTACCGTGCCAGCCAGATCCATCCCTGGATAGCTCAGCACCAGCACCAGCTGGTCAGGCGCATTCTTGAGGCTGAAGACAGCAAGCCGGTCCAAGCGTCAGAAGAGTCGCAGACCATCGGACCAAAGGCCCTGCTCTTCCACCAGCTTTGCCTTGGCTTCGAGTGCACTGCGGTTCTGCTCGATCCAACGGCGCGATTCTTCCGCCCGTGTCTGGAGGCGAATCGCTTCTTCCGCCACCGCCGACAAGTTCACGCCGACCGCCTTGGCCTGCGCCACCAAAGTTTCATCTAGGGTCAGGTTGACACGAACTTTCGAGGCCATGGGCGGATCCTGTGGGCGAAGTTATGCGCATATATAATACGCATCATCGCTGCGCACAACGCCGGCTAGTTGCCCTGCGCCGGCATCCCGTAGCGCTCGACCTTGACGACCTCGCCCGTGACGCCGTTGATCTCGATCTCGATCACCACCCCGTCGGCATCGGCGCCTTCGAACTTCCACACGCCCCGGCGGGCCTTCACTTCGCGCACCTTGGCAAGGCCCTGCGCCTTGGCGATTTCCAGCGCCTGCGTCTCGGTCACTTCAAATTCAGCGACTGCGCGCTCGTCATCGCCCTTGCCGGCGAGGGCGGGACCGGTGCCCGCGAGCATCAGCAGGGCGGCGAGCAGCGTGCTTCTGAGCAGTTCGTTCATGGCGTGTCCTCAAATGATGTGGCCGGGCAGACATAAGGTCGCCCGGCCACGGTTTTTAGGGGCGCCCCGGCTCACCGCGAAGGCGCCGGTCCGCCGCCCCCGCCGGACGGTTTGCTGCCCAGCAGGGGATGCGGGTCATAGAGGCCCTGGAAGGCAGGATCGAAGAGGTAGTCGAGCCGCCGCGCCGTGATGCCCCGCCGTCCGGACACCTGCAGCGCAAGGCTGGAGCGATCCATCTGCCGCAGGCCCTCCTCGGAGAAATCCCCGAGCACGCGGGACAGCTCCGACGCCGACAACAGGTTCGGCACGCCGAACGCCTGGATCGCGGCGGTGTTGTTGAGCACCGTCGACCATTCGCCCGGCAGCATCCGCTCGATCTGCGCGAGGTCCTGGAAGAAGGCCCAGACGCGCATCCCGTAGGAGCGTGCCAGCGTATAGACCATCGGCAGCAGGCCGAAGTCTCCCAGCTGCGCGCATTCGTCGATGGCGAACAGTGTGCGGTGTTTCGGCAGGTTGCCTTCCCGCGACAGCACCGCTGACATCAGCGCCGCCGTCCACAGCCGGAACAGCGGCGCGTGGCTGGCAAGCTTGGTGGGCGGCACGACCAGGTAGATCGTCATCGGATCGCCCCGGCGGACGGCCGCGAGATCGATGGTCGAGGTCTTCACCGTGCGCTGCGCCGCTTCCGAGGCGATCACCGAGAAATAGCTGCAGGCCGTGGCATGGATGCCGGAACGGGTGACGTCCGTGGTCTGAAGATAGTTCGAGATTTCCTCATAGGCGAAAGATGGCAGTTTCTTGCCGCACGTATCCAGCAGCACGGCCAGGTTGTACGTGCTGTCATCGCGCTTCAGCATCCGGCGCACTTCGATCAGGTTGCGGTCCTGCGGCTCGCGCGTAGCGGCAATCGCCGCGATCACGCCGGCCGACAGGTCGTGCCCGCGGATATCCCAGAACGGATCCTTGGAGATCTTGCCGCCGCCAGACAGCTGCTTGGCGATGTCCATCGATAGGGCCGAGAACTCGACGCCCGGGATGGCGAACGCATCCATCGGGTTGAGGCTGTCGGTTTCCGGCGAGATCACCCCGAACGGATCGATGACATGCACCGTCTGGCCCATTTCCCGGCGGCGCCGCGCCGTGATCTGGCAGGCCTCACCCTTCGGGTCGATCACGATGACCGGGCCTTCATAGGTGAGCAGGTTCGGGATCAGCGCGCCCCGGCCCTTGCCGGCGCCGGTGGGCGCGATGGTGATCATGTGGCCCTCGCCTTCCAGCCAGAGCGGACTTCCCGACTGCACCGCAGCCGCCGGCCCCTCGCGAAAGCCGACCTGCTGGCGCGCCTCGTCAATCTGCCAGCCGAGCAGCAACCGGTCACCCGCGCCGAGCGCGGGATTATCCGCAGGCGGAAGGATCGGCGGCTTGTTGGGCAGCCGCTTTTTTGCCCTGCGCCTCTTTGTGCGCGGGGCCGCCTTGGCGTCTGGTTTGGTATCGGTCTTCGCCGGCACAGTTTGGTTCGGTGTGTTGGCCCCTGCCCCCTCGGCTTCCCAGCCCCGCGGAGTTTCAGATGACCCGGACATTTTCATTCCCTCACGGAGGACGACAACCGCCCTCCTTGACCAGGAGGCTCTTTCAACAGGCGTTGAAAGTCAATAATGATTTTTATGGGAAATCGCGCAGAGCAGCTCTGCAAGTCTTTTAGTCCCTACACGGAGTATCTCTATTTACCCGGCATTCGCTGCAGGATCAATTCCGGTGGGCAAGCTGAACGGCTGCACAAAACTTTTTAGCGATTTCTGCGTTGGAATTAAGGCATGCAGGCGCGCATGGATTTCTCCTGCGCGCAATGCAAAACCCACGTCGAACAATTCCGCATCCAGCAAAGTCCAAAGTCTGCACAACGAACCTCGGGCACCAGAGCACAGGTCCGCACAAAGACTACAGCCCGTCATCTTCTTCCATGATGTCCCAGAGATACTTCTCCGGAAACATCAGGAAATCGCGCGTCAGTTTCACATGCTCCAGCGAGTCCCACTCCCGGCGCATGGGCCCCTCGCCCGTCATCTCGTAGATCCACGCATCGGGATAGGCGAGCAGCATCGGCGAGTGGGTCGCGATCACGAACTGACTGCCCGACTTCACCAGTTCGTGCAGGCGCCGGAGGAACTTGACCTGCCGTTTCGGGGACAGCGCCGCTTCGGGCTCGTCCAGGATAAAGAAGCCTCGTTCGCCGAAGCGGTTCTGGAAAAGAGCCATCATGCCCTCGCCGTGGGACTGCGTGTGCAATGCGCGACCGCCGTACCGGTCCGGATTGGCGACGTCATCCAGATACGAGGCCTGCGCATAGAAGCTTTCAGCACGAAGGAAGTAACTATCGGCCGGACGCCGGGTGGATTTCGCGAGCCGCAGAAATTTGTGAAGCTCCGAGTGCGTGTTGCGCGTCGCAAAGCCGTGATCTTTGCTTCCGCCTTCAGGATTGAACCCGGCTGCAATTGCGATGGCCTCTATAAGCGTTGATTTGCCTGATCCGTTTTCACCGACAAGGAAAGTCACTTTCGGATGTAGGTGCAACGTGTCCCAACTGCGCACCGCAGGCAGCGAGAACGGGTACTCTTCCGCGTCCCATGCATCGCCTCGCACCTGGACAACGTCCATCACGAAGCCTTCAAAATCGATCGCGCGCCGTTCAGCCATCCAGGTTGCCTCCGCTCCGGCCCAAGGTTGCAAGCCTCAGGCCAGTCCGCAAGGCTGGATCAGCTGGGCGAAACTCAGGCCGGGTCCGGCCCGATCATTTTCTCCGGCCGCACGATGGCGTCGAAGTCGGCTTCGGAGATGCCGAGCGCGAGGGCTTCGACTTTCAGCGTCGTGCCGTTCTTGTGCGCATTCTTCGCCACCTTGGCCGCGAGGTCATAGCCGTATTTTTCCTTCAGCGGCGTCACCAGCATCAACGAGTTCTCGAGCGCGCGCTGGATATTGTCGAGGCGTGGCTCGATGCCCACCACGCAATTGTCCGTGAACGACACCGAGGCATCGGCCAGCAGCTGCACCGATTGCAGGAAATTGTACGCCATCATCGGATTGAACACGTTGAGTTCGAAATGTCCCTGCGAGCCGGCAAACGCGACCGCCGCATTGTTGCCGAGGATATGCGCGCAGACCTGGGTCATCGCTTCGCACTGAGTGGGGTTCACCTTGCCCGGCATGATCGATGAGCCGGGCTCGTTTTCCGGCAGCGCCAGCTCGCCAAGTCCGGAACGTGGACCCGAGCCAAGGAAGCGGATGTCGTTGGCGATCTTGAAACAGCTCATCGCCACCGTCGTGATCGCGCCGTGCGTGAACACCATCGCGTCATGCGCCGCGAGCGCCTCGAACTTGTTCGGCGCGGAGGTGAACTTGAGTCCCGTGATCTGCGCGATCTTGTCCGCCACCAGTTCCGCAAAGCCCGCCGGCGAGGCAAGGCCGGTGCCGACCGCCGTGCCGCCCTGCGCCAGTTCCATCAGCGCCGGCAGCGTCAGCTCGATGCGCTTGATGCCGTTCTCGATCTGCTTTGCGTAGCCGGAGAATTCCTGGCCCAGCGTGACCGGGGTTGCGTCCTGCGTATGCGTGCGGCCGATCTTGATGATCGATTTCCACGCCTGCGCCTTGTCGTTCAGCGCATTGTGCAGCGTCTGCAGCGCCGGCAGCAGCTTGTGCACGACCTCTTCGGCGCAGGCGATGTGCATCGCGGTGGGGAACGTGTCGTTCGACGACTGGCTCATGTTGACATGGTCGTTCGGGTGGACCGGCTTCTTCGAGCCCATCTCGCCGCCGAGCATCTCGATTGCGCGGTTGGAGATCACCTCGTTGGCATTCATGTTCGACTGGGTGCCCGAGCCCGTCTGCCAGACCACCAGCGGGAAATGCGCATTCAGCTTACCTTCGATCACTTCGTCGGAGGCCTGGATGATCACCTTCCCCAGCGCCGGATCGAGCTTGCCGAGCGCCATGTTCGTCTCGGCCGCCGCCTTCTTGACGATGCCGAGCGCGCGCACGACCGGGGCCGGCTGGCGCTCCCAGCCGATCTTGAAATTGCCCAGCGAGCGCTGCGCCTGCGCGCCCCAGTACTTGTCCGCTTCGACCTCGATGGGGCCGAACGTATCGGTTTCGGTGCGGGTGGGGGTCTTGGCGGCCATGGAGGGCTCCTGAGGCTGGGGTCTATCTGCCCGCGCGGTCTAGCGAGGCGGGCCCGGCGCTTCAAGGGCGGAGGGGCTCGACAGGACGGACGGTCTCCGCGCAATCTGACCTGAGACACCAGCAGGGAGGCTGAAGATGCAGGGAATGATAGAGGTGGGTAGCCTGACACGCGATCTCGCCGCCAGCGTTTCGATGGCGGTGGAAGACGAACTGGACTGGGAACACCTGCCGCACGTGCACCGGACCACCTTCCGGGCGGCGTCCCTGATCCATGCCGATCGCGACGGGTGGGCCGCAGATGTGGAACTGGTCGACGGCACCCCGATGCAGATGCAGGTAAAAGTCGATCCCGACCGCGGGGGTTACACCAATGCGACCTTTGCCGGCGGCGCCGAGAACGGCCGGGCTGTGGTGCGATTCGAGGAAACGGGCACCGAAAGCTGCCGCATCAATCTGCGCTTCTTCATTCCCGAAGGCTCCGGCTTTCCGGTCGAGGCTGCAGGCGCCTTCTACCGCGACCTTTTCACCCGGATACTGGACGAGGACGAACCCAAGATGATCCACCGCGCCGCCGCCCTCAAGGCGGGCCCTGCCGGCCGCAAGGCGCGCAGGTCAGCGGCGATGGCCGACGGCGCGCGCGTCCAGGTTCCCCTTCTCTGCCCGCATCAGGGACTGCCGCTGAATTGCGAACCGGATGAAAGCGGATTGATGACTTGCCCATGGCATGGATACAAGTTCGACGCTCGCACGGGCGCCTGCGTCCACGGCAAGTCACGCGGCTGGACGGACTAACCTGGAGACTTGCATGGTTCGCTTACCTGTCGTCTTGCTCGCCCTCTGCCTCGCAGCCTGTGATCTGGCCCCGGCGCCTTCCGCATCGCCTCCGGCAGGCGCCCCCCCGATCGGCATGGAGCGTCTCAATCTGGAAGACCCCGCCCGGCGCAGCTGGGACGGGACAGCGCAGCGCCCGCTGGCAACAACGGTCTGGTATCCCGCCGCAGATGGCAGCCTGATGACGGAGGTCCTGATACCTGCCGACAAGCCGGTGTTCACCGGCGGGTTTGCGGCGCGCAATGCCGCGCTAGAGCCGGGCGGCCAGCGGCCGCTCATCCTGCTGTCGCACGGCACCGGAGGGTCCGGCCTCCAGGTGATGTGGCTGGCGCGGCGGCTGGCGGCGGCGGGCTATATCGTGGCCGCGGTCGACCACCACGGAAACACCGCGGCCGAGGACGCCTTCGATGCCCGCGGTTTCCGTTTACCTTGGGAACGCGCGCGTGACCTCAGCGCCGTGCTGGACCAGTTGCTGGCGCATCCCCGGCTGGGCGAGGCCATCGATCCGGCCCGTGTTGGCGCGGCCGGATTTTCGCTTGGCGGCTATACGGTTGTCGCGCTGGCAGGCGGGCGGACCAGCCTTGAGCAGCTCGAAGCCTTCTGCGCGGGCCCGTCACGGGATGCGACCTGCGATCCGCAGGCTGAGTATCCGGAGGCCAATACCGAGTTTGAACGTCTGCTGGCAAGCGACCCCGCCGTACAGGCCGCCATCCGCGAGGCGGGCGGCGCGTTCGGCGATCCCCGCATCACGAGCGTCGCCGCGCTCGCCCCTGCCCTCGGTCAGGCCTTCACGCCGGAGTCCCTGTCGGCCATCAGCCTGCCTGTCTTCATCATCGGCGCCCGGGACGATACAACGGCGCCGATGGCCACCAATGCCGGAACGCTGGCAGAGCACATAAAAGGCGCCGAGACATTGGTGCTGCCGGACGCCACGCATTATGTTTTTCTGAATGCGTGCACTTCCCGGGGGCAGCGCTTTGTGCCGGTATGCAAGGACGCCAAAGGCGTAGATCGCCTCGCCTTGCACGACGCGGCCGCCGAGGCGGTCATCCGGCACTTCAACGCAACCCTGCCTCCCGCATGAATTCGCCAGGCAGATCTGACCAACCAGAGAGCCTCGTCTCGAAGGCGGCCTGGGTGCAGGCCGGAAAGGTCCGCGCCCGCATCACCGAGAGTGGCGCTCTGGAAGTGGCGTGCACCGGCCTCACCACGCAGACGAAGTATTACAAGACACTGCTGAAGGAGTTCTTCCGCAAGGACTTCCCGCGACTGCGGCCGGGGTACGGCGACTATAGCGTCCACATCGTGATGGAACATCTCGGCGAGGCGCCGTGGATGGACCTCGACAACCTGGCCAAGGCCCTGCTGGATTCGCTGAGCGGGAATGTGTTCGAGGACGACCGTCAGGTCGCGCGGCTGCTGGTGGAGCGGCGTGAGGGCGAACGGGACGGTATCTGGATGCTGGCGGAGGCGATGGAGGGTTAGGCCGAGGCGAACCTGAGCCAGCCTTGTGCAACCATTTCCGCCCCTCGCCTCGAAGAAATCCCCCTACGGATCAATCCGCGACAAGTTTCCGCCCGGAAACTTGCGCCACACCCCTGCGCGCGGGGTTATACTAAGCCTCACCCCCGCACACCGGCAAACCGTAGGGCGGATCGAGGCCGCAGGCCGAAATCCGCTCGCCCCGAGAGAGGGCGAGAAAGAACCGATACAAAGTGATAAAAAATGAGAATCAATGAGAGAAAATCGACATGCCGAATGCAAAGCCTGCAACAGCCTGACACAGTTTGGCGAGGAACAGTGGCCCACTTGCACCTACAGGAAACGCCCTGTGCGAAAGATAAAATCCAATCCCCTCAGATCATTCCAAGCTAGCCCCGGAATCCCTGCGCAACCCCTCCGCCCACGGAATCAGCCCTCCACCACCAATTTTTCCAAACCACGGAAGAAAGGAAGCGTTCGCCAAGTGAGGTCCTGCTCCGGCAGGCGCAGGTTCGGGTAGCGGGCCAGGAGCTTGAGGAAGGCGTGGCGCGCCTCGATCCGCGCGAGCGGGGCGCCGATGCAGATGTGCGGCCCCCCGCCGAACGCGATATGGCTGGCGCGCTTCTTCGTGACGTCGAAGGCTTGCGGAGCCTCGAACACGTCAGGGTCGCGGTTGGCGGCGGCGAGCGACATGAAGACCGGCTGGCTCTTCTGCATCGGGCAGCCGGCAACGGTGCGGTCCTTCTCGACGATGCGCGAGGTCACCTGCACCGGCGCCTCGTAGCGCAGCACTTCCTCGACCGCCTGCGCGGCGAGATCCGGATTGGCGCGCAGGGCGGCGGCCTGCTGCGGATGCGTGAGCAGGAGCCAGATGCCGTTGCCGATGAGATCGGTGGTCGTCAGGTTGCCGCCGACCAGCAGGGCCTGCAGGTTGAGGCAGACTTCATCGTCCTCGATCTTCGCCTCGCCGCTGGCCTGCAGCTGCACCATGTCGGTGACGAGATCATCCTTTGGCGCCTTGCGGCGCGCCTGCATCAGCTCGGCGAAATAGGCGTCGAGCGCTTCGCCGCCGGACAGCATGCGGGCGTTTTCCTCGGGCGTGCGGACGGGGTTCAGGCCGAGGATCACATCTTCCGACCACTGACGGAAATTCGTGAGCATGGCTTCATCCACCCCGAGGATGCGGGCAATCACGAGCACCGGAACGGGCACGGCGACCTCTTCGACCATCGCCTCGATCTCGGGACGCATCTTGTTGATGCGGGCATAGAAGGCCTTCGCCAGCGGCTGGCGGATGCGGGCATGGTCGGGATCATCGAGGAAGAGGATACTTGTGCGCCGGTCTCTTTCCGGATCGACAAGGCGCGCGGTGATGGACTCCGGATCGGCATTCAGCGGATGGCGCACAAAACTGCGGTCGTTGACCGTGTCACGGATGTCCTTGTAGCGGCTGAGCACCCAGACCTTCGCGGTCTCGTCGCGCATCACCGGGCAGCCGGCCTGCAGCGACTGCAGCAGCGGATGCGGGTTGTCGCGGGCGACAGGATTGAACGCGGAGAGTTCGAGGACGGATTGCGGGATGCCGGGCAGCGGTTTCGGATCATCAGCCATGTTGTCTCCTCCCGGGAGCGTTTTTGTTATGGCACGAGTGTAGCCGATTTTTCCGGAGGTGGCGCGGGGATTTTTGGAGAGCTTCTCCCCTCTCCCCCAAGGGGGCGAGGGGAGAAGGCAGTCACAGCTTCTTGTACAGCATCGGAATGGCCGTCGCGGTGGCGCGGGCGACGAGGGCGCCTTCGCCGTCAAAACAGTCGGCCTCCATGAAGGCTGCGGATTTGCCGAGCTTCAGGATGCGGGCGGTAACGCTGGCGGGACCGGGCATCAGGCGTTTGAGGTAGCTGGTTTTCATTTCCAGCGTCGGCGCGGTCATCGTGACGTTGGAGGCGATGATGACGGCGGTGCTCATCGCCTCGTCCATCATGGCGGAGATGAAGCCGCCCTGCACCGCGCCGGTGGGATTGGCAAACATCTGCGGCACGTCGAACTCCATGCGCACCCATTGCTCATCCTGCGAAAGCGCAGCGAGGCGCATGCCGAGCGTATCGGAACAGGGCGGGCGTTTCTTCGAGTTCTGGAAGCGGGCCAGCATGTCGGCATCGGACACGCGGGGCTTTGTCTCCTCGGTCAAGACCGGGGCGCCTTACTTGCGGCGGTAGGCGTCAAGGTTGACGACCGTTTCAGCCGCCGGCTTGGGCGCTTCCTCGACCGTATCCTTGGCCGGGGCAATAACGCCGGCATCGCGGCCGCGGGTTTCGAAGGTGAGGCCGAAGTTGACCGAGGGGTCGACGAAACGGGTGATCGCGGCGAGCGGGATCGACAGGTGCTGCGGCACGCCGGAGAATTTCAGCACGATCTCGAAATGCCCTTCGTGGACTTCAAGGTCCCAGTACTGGTGCTGGACGACGATGGTCATCTCTTCCGGGAAACGCTGGACGAGGTGGTCGGCAATCTTCACGCCGGGCGCGCGGGTGCGGAAGGAGATGTAGAAGTGATGGTCACCGGGAACGCCGCCATTCGTTTTCGCGCGGCGCAGGGCCTCGCGCACGACGCCGCGCATGGCGGCCTGGGTGAGCGCTTCGTATCCGATGTAATCCGTCATCTTGGCGCGCTCTTCCCGGTGTTGATTGGTTATCGAATTGTAAATTACGCAGACCCTTTGAACCCCGCAACGGCCTTAGCGCAACACGCGAGCATTTATTTTCTTCTCGCGCCGCGCTGGGCGGCTTAGGCTGGTGGCCTGAACCGCAAGGAGCGCCGCCATGAAGATGCCTCAGCAGGGCCGGGACTGGGACGAACTGCGCGCCGAGATGATCGCGCGCGGGGGCGGGGACGTCGACTGGCGCAGCGGGAAGACGGCCGTCTACGTGTTTAACGCAGGCGAAGACATTCACCATGTCCAGCACGAGGCTTACGGGATGTTCATGGCCGAGAACGGCCTCGGCCCCCTCGCCTTCCCGTCGCTGGCGCAGATGGAGAAGGAGGTGATCGGGATGGCGCTCGGCCTGCTGCACGCCCCGGAAGGCGCGGCAGGGGGGATGACATCCGGCGGCACCGATTCGATCACCATGGCCCTGAAGACGGCGCGGGATTTCGCACGCGCGAACGGCAAGCCGCTGACGGACCACAACATTGTACTGCCGCGTTCGGCGCACCTCGCCTTCGACAAGGCGGCGCACCTGATGGACATCGCGGTGCGCCGCGTGCCGCTGAAGGGCGATGGCAGCTATGAGGCGGACGCGGGCGCGATGGCCGAGGCGGTGGACGCGTCCACCATCATGATGGTGGGCTCGGCGCCGAATTTTCCGCATGGCATCATAGACCCCATCGCGGCGCTGGGCGATGTGGCGGCGGCGAAGGGTGTGTGGCTGCATGTGGATGCGTGTGTCGGCGGGTACTTCGCGCCGTTTGCGCGGATGAACGGGGTGGCCGTGCCGGATTTCGATTTCGCGGTGCCGGCGGTACATTCGATGAGCGCGGACCTGCACAAGTATGGCTATTGCGCCAAGGGCGCCTCGACGGTGCTGTTTCGTTCGGAAGCCCTCTACAGGCACATGCCTTTCTCGATGCGCGACTGGAGCGGCGCGCCGATGAAGACGCCGACGCTGGCGGGCACGCGGCCGGGCGGCGCGATCTCGGCGGCCTGGGCGGTGATGAATGTGCTGGGCGTCGACGGCTACCGCGAGAAGCAGGGACTGGTTTGCGCGACGCGGGAGAAGATCGAGGCGGGGGTAAAGGCGCTCGGCTTTGAAGTGCTTGGGCGGCCGCTGCTCGGGCTGATCGCGTTCCGGCATCCGGAGGCGGAGATGCTGGCGCTCTACGCCGCCATGCGGGCGCGGGGCTGGTTCACCTCGTTCACGGCAGAGCCCGCGAGCCTGCACCTGATGCTGTCCCCGAAACATGCGGAGGTGGCGGACGCGTACCTCGCGGATTTGGCGGCGGCGCTCGTGGATGTGAAAGCGGGGGTGAAGGCGGAGAAGGTTGAGGCGCGGTATAGTTGAGGCGGCAGAACGTCAGGTGCGGATCAGCCCTGTTATCGGCCGCACACCGGTTCCATCCGGAAAGACGGTCCGGCTGAGCGTGTCGCGGTCGAGGCCCCAATGGTCTTGCAGGACCGCCATGAAGACCGACCGGATGTCAGTTGCCGGGGCAAGGTCGCGGCCCTCGAAAAGCGCTTTGGGCGCCAGTCCCGGCCAGTCGCCGCCGAACTTTCCGCCCGACACCGCGCCGCCCAGCAGGAAGGCGGCGCTGCCGGTGCCATGATCGGTGCCGCCAGTTCCGTTTTCGGCGACCGTTCGACCGAATTCCGTGACCACGGCCACCACCGTTTTGGACCAGTGCGCGCCGAGCCCGTCCCTGAGGGCGCGCATGGCGGCATCCAGTCCGGCGAGGCGAAGGGCGAGCTGGCCATTCGCGGCGCCCTGGTTGGCGTGGGTATCCCAGCCGTCGAACGAGAGCACGGCGGCGGCGGGCCCGCCTTCAGCGGACAGTAGCCGCGCCGCCGCTTCTGCCAGACCTTTGTAGGCGCCAGGGCCATTGCGCCGGCCCTTACCGTCCATTCCGTCCATACCGGAGGCGCTGGCGATCGCATTCGTTTCGATGGCCGAGGCGAGCGCCGGACCCAGCAGGGAATCGCCCGCGTAGAGGTCCATCAAGCGGCTGAGTGTGTCCTCGCTGGGAGACGGGGCGAAGGAGGGCGCCCAGCTGGTTGCCGAGGCCGAGCCCCGCAGCACAAGCGGCAGCGATCCCGAGATGGCCACCGCTTCACGTTTCAATTCCGGCGGCAGGGCGGTCAGCGCGCGGCCGAGCCAGCCATCGCTTGCTCCGAAGACTTCCGCGGCGCCGGTTTCCAGCACGTCCTGGGCGTCGAAGTGCGAGCGCTCCCGGTAAGGTGACGCGCAGGCGGGGACGATGGCGAGCTGGCCGCCCGTCCATTGCTGGTGGAGAAAGGCGAGATCCGGATGCAGGCCAAATCCCTCCGCAAGCGGAAGAACGCCGCCGGCTTCGCCCGGGGGCGCCAGCGCGAGCTTGCCGCGCGCGGCGCGGTAATGCGCATCGCCAAAGGGCGCGACGGCGGCCAGCCCGTCCAGCGCCCCGCGCAGGATGACGAGGACGAACTTGCGGTCACCAGCCTGCCGGGAAAGGGTCAGAGCGCCTGCGGAACCCGCCAGGAACAAGGCGCCGCCCGCCATCAGCGCCGCGCGCCGCGTCATCAGAGGAAGGGTCATATCGGGTCTCCTAGCGGCGCTGGAATTCGGGGCTCATCAGGGCGAGTGTCAGCCCTTGCGAGGCACTCTCGGCGCGGTCGATACTCTGAGCCGTCGCTACGGACAGGGCGGGGCCCAGCGCGGCGCGAGCGAGACTTTCAGGGCGGACCTTGGTTCCCAGCCGGTCGGCGAGACCCTGAGCCCACTCGATGCGCTTGATCACCGCGTCTGGCCCCGCCCAGCTGGCCGCATCATCCGGCCAGCCTTCAGGCGACGGCGCCTGCCATGGCGCCTGCCCGAGCAGGCCGTAAGCCGCCGTGATGGCCTTGCGCTCGACCTTGGGCAGGCCCGTGAATCGCAGGGCGGACAGGAAGAACTCATTGGGAGATTTGAACTTCTGCGCCTCAGGATTCCAGGCATCGTCAAGCGAGATCAATGTCTCGTGCAGCGCCGGCAGGCGGCCACCGCTGGTGCGGAAACTTCTCGCCAGCGCCTCGACGGCAGAAACAGGCGGCGCGTCCGATATGAAATGGCGGGCCAGTTTCGTGGCAACGCGTTGCGCCGTGGACGGATGATTGGCGAGGTCGCGCAGGATGGCTTCGCCCTGCCCTTCGCCGTCTGCACTGTAGCGTTTTCCCATCACCGTCCGGGTACCGGGTTCGTGGAAGCGGTCCACGAAGATGAAGTCGCCCGGGTCTGCGCCGGGGACAAGCAACTTGGTGCGCCCGCCTGCCAGCGACCAGCCGGTCAACGCCTTGGCAAACTCGGTGACGTCCGCCTGGGTGTAGCCGCCTTGCGCGCCGAGGGTCTGCAGCTCGAGGATTTCACGGGCTAGGTTTTCGTTGAGGCCCTTGTCGCGGCGCTCGCCCGCTTTCGAGTTCGGTCCCATCGACTGGGCTTGATCGAGATAGAGCAGCATGCCGGGATGCCGGGTCGAGGCGACCAGCAGGTCGGCGAAGGTTCCGGTCATGCCGGCCCGGATCACCTCGCGCTCGAACACCCCGGCAAAGGGAATGGTGACCGCCTTGTTCGCAGAGACCGTGAAATGGTTCGACCAGAACAGGACGAGACGCTCCGCGAAACCGGCCTCGGTCGTCAACCCGCGCAGGGTGCGCGCCTCGATTTCGGCGATCAGGATTTCGCGCAATTGCTTGAGCGGCTTGAGGATGGCCTCCTCTTGCGCCTCCGGGCTCATCTTGCCCGCTTTGCCGTCCGTCTTTGTCTTCAGGTCTTCGAGATAGCTGCCGAGCGCTTCGGCTGCGCTGCGGGTCGTCGGCAGCCCGCCTGAGGGCAGCGTGAAACTCGACGTGCGCGTCAACTGCTGCGCCAGCCAGGCTTTTGGATCGGTGGTTGCCGCCTCCGGTTCATCCGGCCGGGCACCCAGCCCGAAGCGGTTGACGGCGATCGACGCGGCAAGGGTCCGAGGCATGTTGGGCTCGCTCAGTTTTGAGGTTTAACGCGGGCCAGGCGAATATCCGTTGCGTGGGACGAAAAAAGAGGCGCCAGCCGTTGGCGGAAGGCGGCGCGTCACGCCGGCACATAGGTCAGCCGGATCACGCTCTCCCCTATCCTGTCGGTGCCGGTTAGGCGGAGGGGTGGGCGGGGGCCGGGGAACATGGGGCTGCCTTTGCCCAGGACCACGGGGTGGAAGTAGATCTGGTATTCGTCGATGAGGGACATGTTGAGGCCGAAGGCGAGTTTGGCCATGACGGGGGTCTCCAGTTGCGGCGCGGGCAAATTAGCTTGGGATGCGGGGGCGCGAAAGGGCGATCCGACGTGCGGGCCAGCCCGCGCCGGAAATCTGTTCGCCTACGGAGGGATGTTTCCGGCCTTCGGGGGCCGCGAACATGAACGAAGCTGAACCGGGCGTTCAAAGCGCGTTCAGCGCGGGGCCGTCATTCCTGTGCGGGATCGAGCGACACTTCAACCGGGCTCGAGATGAAACCAGGAGTCTGAAACATGAAACGTCTTATCACCACTGCCGCCGCGGCCCTGATGGTCTTCAGCCTCGGCGCCGCACATGCGGACCCCCGCAACCGGGTGCGCGTCGACCAGTCGGGCTGGAACAATGGCGCCGCCGCCGCCCAGCAAGGCGACCGCAACGGCACCGTCATCGTGCAGGGTGGCCGCGGCCAGTACGCGCGCGGCGTCCAGTCCGGCTACAACAACTTCCTGCGCATGGACCAGTACGGCACGCGCAACAGCGTCACGACGGGCCAGATCGGCGAGAACAACTTTGCCGTCACCGGGCAAGAAGGCCGCAACCTGCGCGCCGATACGCTGCAGACCGGCTATGGCAACGTGTCCGGCATCGCCCAGATCGGCGCCAACAACAGGGCTGTGGCGGACCAAGACGGCTATAACAACACGTCCGGCATCATCCAGGTCGGCAATGGCCAGGATGTGACCGTTCGCCAGGCCGGAGAAGGCAACATCTCCGTGGTCGTGCAGAGCGGCTACAACTGACGCCTCGCGCGGGGAGGCCGCTGTGCCTCCCCGCAACGCCCGCCCAAGGAGACACGCGGATGAAAATCCCATTGATTGCGGCTTCGCTCGCGCTGGTCACAGCCTGCGCGGTGCAGACCCCTGCCGAAGTGCACACGGTAACTCTGCCGGAAACATCTTCCGTGCTGGCTGAATTCGTCAAAGGCGAGCGGGCCATCCCTGACTCGACAGCGGACTGTAAGATTCGAGAGACGCGAACGGCGAATGGCGTGCGCCTCGAGGCGATCGTGCAGGCGGACTACGCGGTACGCGGATCATACGACTTCACCGTGACGGCGCAGGGCCCCGGCGGCTCTTCTGACGTAACGCAAGGTGGCGAGGTCGACCTGGCGGACGGCGAGAGCGCCACCGTCGGCTCGGCGGAGTTCTCCGGCGGACGCTACCGCGCCGTGCTGACACTACGCGATGCGGGCGGCGAACTTTGCTTCACTGAACAGCTTTCCTAGGAGACCCCAATGAACCGTTCCCGCAAGATGATGCTCGCCGGCCTAGCGTTCGCGGTCTGCGCGATGCCGCTTGCCGCCCACGCCGATCAGGGGCGCGGATACCCGAGGCAGTTCCCGGGCGACCGGCTGCGCGAGCAAAGCGTGGCGGCGCCGGCGGCGGTGCCCAACCGCGTGACCGTCGCGCAGCAAGGCAGCGGCAACGGCGCCGGCGTGCTGCAGACGGGCACGGGAAACACTGCCGGCATCCTCCAGTTCGGTCAGGGCAATACCGGCGTGATCACGCAGGATGGCTCAAACAATACGGCGTGCCTCATCCAGGCGGGACGCAATCTCAACGGTTCCGTCCAGCAGGTCGGCGACAATCAGAGTGATGGTCTGCTGCAGACCCGCTGGGGCTCCGAAGTGGTGCCGGTGCAGCTTTGCTCAGCCGATACGACACGGCGGGATCTGAGGGCCTATGCGACGCCCAATCCGCGCGCGGATGTGCGCACGCGGGCGCGACCGATGGCCCAGCGGCAATAGGCACCGGAGCCGGCTAGTCCGCCGCGCACCGCCCGCCGGTGACCTGTTCGACCACGGACGGATCGCCATCCGTCTTCGCCGGCGTGATACCCAGCGCGCACGCAATCATGCCGTAGACATTGACGTTTTCGAAGGGGGCGGCGGTTTCGCCTTGCGGGAAGATCGGACCGGCAGCCACGAACGTGGCCGCCATCGAGGGATCGAGATTGTCATAGCCGTGGTTGCCGGGGATCGGAGCGCGCCAGCCGCCGACATTCGTGCTGCGCAACAGCCAGCCGGGATCGGCAACGGCGAACAGGTCCGGCCCGCGCGTGGGGTGGTCGAGATGGTAGTGGGCGGGCATCTCGCCGCGCCGGTAAACACGGATTTTTTCGGAGGCGGAGGAGAGGCCGTCATAAGCGGCTTCGAGCGCCGGGCCTTCGCCGTAGATCTGCAGGGACGGATGGCCTGAGCCGCCATAGGGGCCCACGAACTGGGTGACGACGAGCTGGTCGAGATCGATATACTCGCCGACATCGAGCACCTGTTCGGGCGGCGTGTAGGCCATGCCGTGATCCGACACGACCATGATCGTGGTCGAGCCTGTCAGGCCGCGCGCCTCGAGGCCGGCTATGAGCTGGCCCACGAAGGCATCGACTGCGGTGACGGCGGCCTTTGCTTCGCCTGAATTGGGACCGGTATAGTGGGTGACGGTATCGACGCGGTCGAAATAGACGGCGGCGAAGCGGGGGCGGTCGGCGTCCGGCACATCATACCAGGCGAGCACTTCGTCGATGCGTTCCTGATAGGGCTTCTCGTGCTGATAGGGTGTCCAGATGGACGGGCGGATGCCTTGATGAGGCACTTCCGAGCCGAGCCAGAACATGATCGCAGTTTTCAGTCCCTGCTTCTCTGCAGTCACCCAGATCGGCTCGCCCTGCCACCAGCGTTCTTCCTGCGGGCCAGTGGTGGGCTGGAAGAACTCCTTTGCTTCGGCGTCATATGGATTGTTGGCAACCATTCCGTGGTTTTCGGGATAGAGGCCGGTGGCGAGGGAATAGAAGTTGACGAAGGTGACGCTTGGCATCACCGGGATCATCGCTTCAGCCTTTACGCCCCTGGCAGCAAGAGCGGCGAGATTCGGCGCATCCCAGCCGAGCATTTCGGGGCGAAAGCCGTCGAGTCCGATGAGGAGCACGCGCTGTGCCGGCGCGGCTTCGACGGCGGCGGGCGCGGCCGCCTCGATGGGCGCAGCGGGCGGCGCGCGGTGGGTGCAGCCGACGAGGGCGAGGAGGCCGAGAGCGGCGGCGAGCGTTGCGCGTTGCCAGTTCATGGCGGGCTCCTTGCGGGATGCGAATCGAGGGTACGGGCGAGTTAGACCCCGTTTGACACAGGCTTGTGAAGGCTCGCGCTGAAAAATGCGTGACGCAGGCGGCAAACGCTCTAAAAAACGATGACGTTCAGAAAACACCCGGGGAGATACCCATGTTGCGCACGCAGAAATTCCGCCCGTTCCTGTTCGGCCTGTCGGCCCTCGCCCTTGCTGCCTGCGCGCAGACGGGCACCGCGCCGGACGCCGCCGTCACTGAAGCAGCGCCTGAAGCTGCATCTGCCCGCATCGCCAAGGGCAACCTCGTGATCGAAGGCGTGCCGGACGCCTCTGCCGAATTGAAGGAGCGCCTGACCCGCTACGAAAACGTGCGCGGGCACGGCTTCCAGGACTGGACTGGCGAAGGCGGCATCCTGATCTCGACCCGGTTTGCCGATGTCAGCCAGATCCATGAAGTGCGCTTCCCCGGCGGCGCGCGCCGGCAGCTGACATTCTATACCGAAACTGTCGGCTCGGCAGATGTCAGCCCCGCAGGCGGCGCCTTCCTGTTCGCCAAGGATCGCGGCGGCGACGAGTATTACCAGTCCTACCGGTTCGATCTCGGCAACGGCGAGATCACGCAATACTCCGAACCCGGATCGCGCAATGGCAGCGCGTTGTGGGCCGATGATGGCAGTGTCGTCGCCTGGGCGCGCACCTCGGCGGGCGATCCGAACAACGACATCCTGATCGCCAACCCGGCAGACCCCGCGAGCCGCCGGGTCGCTCTGGAAGGCGAAGGCGCGATCGGCCCGGTCGACTGGTCGGCGGATGGCAAGGCGCTGCTGCTGCAACGTTATGTGTCGGTGGCCAAGAGCCATATCTACAGCCTGGACGTCGCGAGCGGCACGCTGACCGAGATCAATGCCGGCGACGAGGTCGCCTATTCCGGCGCGTCCATCCTCGCTGACGGATCGGTACTGACGGTGACCGACAAGGGCAGCGAGTTCCAGAACCTGGTGCGGATCGCGCCGGATGGGACGATGACGAACTATACCGCCGATATCGGCTGGGACGTGTCCGACTGGGCGCTGTCGCCGGACGAGAAGACGGTGGCCTTCACGCTGAACGAGAACGGCCTCGGCACGATCCGCCTGCTGGATGTCGCGAGCGGGCACGTCCGCCCCGGCCCGACGCTGCCGGTGGGGATTGCCAGCGGGCTGGTCTTCTCGCCGAGCGGCGCGCAGATCGGCTTCACTTTCAACGGCGCGACGAGCCCGGCGGATGCCTGGTCGTTCGACATCGCGACCTTGAACCTGACGCGCTGGACCGAAGCGGAAACCGGCGGTCTGGACCCGAAATCGTTCCTCTCGCCCGAGATGATGACCTACACGAATGCCGACGGCATGGACATTCCGGCCTTCATCTACACGCCGGAGGGCCCGGGGCCGCATCCGGTGATCATCTCCATCCATGGCGGCCCGGAAAGCCAGGCGCGGCCGACCTTCACCTCCACTTACCAATACTGGGCCAAGGAGCTGGGCATTGCGGTGATCGTGCCGAACGTGCGCGGATCCTCCGGGTACGGAAAGACCTATGTGTCGCTGGACAATGGCCTCAACCGCAAGAAATCCGTCGAAGACATCGGCGCGCTGCTGGACTGGATTAGCGCACAGCCGCAGCTGGACGCGTCCAAGGTGGTGGTGCATGGCGGATCGTATGGTGGCTACATGGTGCTCGCCTCAATGATCGATTACGGCGACCGCCTGGCGGCAGGGGTCAACATTGTCGGCATCTCGGACTTCAAGACCTTCCTCGAGAATACCGAAGGCTACCGCGTGGACTTGCGCCGCGTGGAGTATGGCGACGAACGCGACCCGGCGGTCGCGGCCTTCTTCGACGAGATTTCGCCGCTGAAGAATGCTTCCAAGATCACCAAGCCGCTGTTCATCATCCAGGGCTTCAATGATCCGCGCGTGCCCTATACCGAGGCAGAGCAGATCCTGTCGGCGGTGAAGGCCAACGGCGTGAAGGCCTGGTTCATGATGGCGATGGATGAGGGCCACGGCTTCCGCAAGAAATCCAACCGCGAAGCCCAGCGCGAGGCGGAGACGCTGTTCCTGCAGGACGTGCTGGGGATCGATTAGGAAAGAGGCAGCGAACGGCGGCAGTCGGCCTGACCTAGCGGTACCACTGGCTCCGCAGACGCATCCGGCCTAGCTACTCCCGCAGCACAGCGCTGTGGGAGACCTTGCCTTGATCACACTGCATCATCTGGAGAAATCCCAGTCCATCCGTATCCTCTGGCTGCTTGAGGAGCTGGGGGTTCCGTACGAGATCAAGCTGTATGACCGCGACCCGAACACGCGGCTGGCGCCGGCGGCCTACAAGGCAATCTCGCCGCTGGGCACGGCGCCGGTGATTACGGATGGAGCCGTCACGTTGGCCGAGACGAATGCCGTCGTGGACTATATTCTTGACGGCCAACCGGGGAGCACCTTGCGTCCGGCGCCGGGTTCGGCGAACCGCGCGTCCTATCTGTTCTGGTTCCACACGGCGCAGGGCAGCCTGCAACCGCTGCTGACCAACAAGTTCGTGCTCGGGGCGCTGACGACCCGCGCGCCGATGCTCGTGCGGCCGATCGCGAAGTCGCTGGTCGGAGCGCTGAATACGGCGTTCTTCGATCCGCGCCTCGGCGCGCTGCTGAAAGAGATCGAGAAAGCGCTCGGCCAGTCGAAATGGTTTGCGGGCGACACGCTGACGGCGGCGGATATCGTGATGGGCTATTGCATGGAACTCGCCGCGCACCGGGCGGGGATGGACGAGACACGCTTCCCGAACGGCCACCGGTTCCTGAAGCAGATGCGTGAGTATCCATCCTACATCCGCGCGATGGAGAAGGATGGCAAGGGCACGATCCTTCTGTAGGCTGACAGGCGGGATAAGGTGGGGGCTTCTGTTGCCAGGCGCCCCCGGGCCCCGCCTACGGGTCTGAAACCGTAGGACTTAGGTCGGAAAAACCGTCACCGCTTACGCGGCGAGCAGTTCGCCCTCAGCAAAGTTGTCGTTTGCAACTATTTGCTTTTGAGCTTCTAACGCAGCTCAAGCGAGCGAAAGCCTCGTCTTTACACGTCCGTCGACACTATTTCAGCCCCATCAGGAAACGGCTAACGAGGCCGTCTTTTGGTGGAGCTGCCGGGTACCGCCCCCGGGTCCGAGCCGCTTATTACACGCGCATTTATCGCCATAGTCCGAAGACAGAGCCAGTATAGGGGATATGGGGCGCCGGTGTAAGCCCCTGAAACCTTAACGCCCGGCATTGCCTGTGGAGGACTGAAACGGCCCCCGGCCCTGAGGAGTTGGGTCATCCCATGACATGGGAGTTGAGGGTCTTGAATCCAGTATTTTCGATAGATCCGTGGGCGGAGGTGTTGCGCAAGGTTTGAGGGCGGATTTCATAGCGGCTTGATGAGGATGGGTTTTTTTTTGGGACGGCGTGTTGGCTGTAGGCGCAAGTCACCCCGCTGCGCTCACAGACGGCCTCATTTTGTTGCAGGCTTTGCATTCCTGATGTCGAATTTTTCTCATTGATTCTCATTTTTTATCACTTCGTATCGTTTGTTTCTCGGCTTCTCTCGGGGGTGTCGGATTTCTGCCTGCGGCCTCTATCCGACCTTGTATTGCGATTGTGGTGTAGTTTGAGGCTGAGTATATCCCCGGCCGGAGGGGTGTGGCGCGCGTTTTGCGGAAAAATCTTTCAGGCGCTTGAGGCCCTTACGGATTTTTTTGTTTCCGGAGGGGGCGGATTGTGTTGCATAGGCCGGGCGGCAGCTGAAATTTACCCGCCGTTGAAGTGGCCGTGGATGCGGATGGCGAGGGCTTCGTTGACGCCGTCGACCTGCATGAGGTCGGCGACCTTGGCGCGCGAGACGCCGCGGGCGGAGCCGAAATGGTGGAGCAGCGCCTTCTTGCGCGTCGGGCCAATGCCTTCGATCTCGTCGAGCGGGGAGCGGGCAGCTTCCGCGGCGCGTTTCTGGCGGTGAGCGCCGATGGCCCAGCGGTGGGCCTCGTCGCGCAGGCGCTGGAGGTAATAGAGGACGGGCGCGTTCTCGGGCAGCTTGAAGGGCGCGCGGCCGGGCCGGAAGAACTGCTCGCGGCCGGCATTCCGGTCGACGCCCTTGGCGATCGAGACGAGGGTAACATCGTCCGGGGTCAGCCCTAGTTCTGCGAGGGTTTCGATGGTCGCGTTGAGCTGGCCGAGGCCGCCATCGATCAGCACGAGATCCGGCCAGTCCTGGTCCTGCCCGGCCTCGCGTTCCTTCAGCGCGCGGGCGAAGCGGCGGCGCATCACTTCGCGCATCATGCCGAAATCGTCGCCGGGGGTGATCTCGGTGTCCCTGATACTGAACTTCCGGTAGGCGCCCTTGCGGAAGCCTTCCGGGCCCGCGACCACCATGCCGCCGACGGCGTTGGTGCCCTGGATGTGGGAGTTGTCGTAGACTTCGATCCGTTCGGGGACTTCCGGCAGCTCGAACACTTTCTGCACTTCCAGCAGCAGGCGTTCCTGGCTGGCGGTCTCCGACAGTTTGCGGGTGAGCGCCTCGGCGGCGTTGCGTTCGGCCTGCGTGAGGAGGTCGCGCTTGGCGCCGCGTTCCGGCTTGCGAAGCTCGATCTTGCGCGCGGCTTTCAGGCTGAGCGCTTCGGCGATCAGCTCGGCCTGTTCGGGCAACTCGTTGACGAGGATGAGGCGCGGCGGCGGGCGCTTGTCGTAGAACTGGACGAGGAAGGCGGCGAGAATTTCCTCCGCCCCCTGATCACGTTCGTGGCGCGGGAAGTGGACGGTAGCGCCCCAGTTCTGACCGGCGCGGATGAAGAAGACCTGCACGCAGGAGACGCCGCCGTCCATCGCGATGGCGAAGACGTCCGCCTCTTCGATGCCGTCCGGGTTCACGTCCTGCGTCGACAGCACATGCGCGAGCGCGCCGCTTCCATTTCGGTCGCGAGCCGCTTTTGCAGGCCGACCCCCTTCCCGCGCAGAAAGTCGGCCGCCTCGTTCGCAAGCTCCTCATAGTCTTCCTTCGAGATCAACCCGACGCAGGGCGCGGCGCAGCGCTTGATCTGGTGCAGCATGCAGGGGCGCGTGCGGGCGGAATACACGCTGTCCTCGCAGGTGCGCAGCAGGAAGGCTTTCTGCAGCGTGTCGAGCGTGCGCATCACGGCGCCGGCGCTGGCGAAGGGGCCGAAATAGTCGCCCTCGTCCTGTTTCGAGCCGCGATACTTCTTGATCTGTGGCGCCTCGTGGTTGCGGCGGATCAGGATGTAGGGGAACGACTTGTCGTCGCGCAGCAGAGCAGCAGCGCCTCGGTCTCGCTTTCGGTGACCACGAATTCCATCCGCCGCGTCTGCAGGATCATCCGGGCGATGCGCTGGGTGTGGCCGCCGAGGCGGACATAGTTGGAGACGCGGGCCTTCAGGTCGCGGGCCTTGCCGACGTACAGGACTTCGTCGGCGTCCCCGAACATGCGGTAGACGCCCGGCTTCGACGGAAGCCGGGAGAGGTTGTCCTTGATGACATCGACGCCGCGAAGGGGCGGCGCACCGGCCTGATTCTCGCTCATGGGTGACAGATAGCCCTGCCGGGGCCGGTCAGGAAGGGCGCTATGCCGCGTAGTCCGAGGCCATCCAGCCGAGGCCGGCTGCCATGGCGACCATCATGAACATGATGCCAACGAAGCGGCCACCGGCCTTTTCGTCCGGGTCACCGCCCTGAAAATGGCCAAAGACCAGATAGAACAGGCCAATCAGGATCAGGCCCACCAGCACCAGCTGCTCGGTGGTGTCCAGTCCTTCCACGAACCGTTTCCCCTGGCCGACCATGTCGTCCAGGTCACGCCCTACGCCAGAGAGGGCGGATTCGATCCGTTCCTTCCCGATGTCAGCCAACATTTTGAACCTCCGGGCCAGCCTAGCGGCCTGAAGCGTCCCGCCCGTATGAACAGATTGCCGGATTTGTTTTACCTTTCCTCCAATTCTTCGATGAAACTTGATCGATCCGGCGCAATCAGCGGGAAACCATGTCTTTCACGGCGGGGGCGGCCCCGGCGCCTTGCGGAGCGGCGGGCGCGCCGGTATGCGTGCGCCGCCTCCCCCCAGCCCAAGGACAAGACCCCATGGCCGCCGACATCCAGCTTTCCGAAGCGATCTCCCGCGTGAAGCCGTCCGCCACGATTGCCGTGACGACCAAGGCCAACGAGATGAAACGCCAGGGCCTCGACGTGATCGGGCTCGGCGCGGGCGAGCCGGATTTCGACACGCCGGAGAACATCAAGGAAGCGGCCATCCGCGCGATCCGCGAGGGCAAGACCAAGTACACGCCCTCGGACGGCATTCCAGAGCTGAAGGAAGCGGTGTGCGCCAAGTTCGCGCGCGAGAACGGGCTGACCTACAAGCCGAACCAGGTGAACGTCTCGCCGGGCGGCAAGGCGGTGCTGTTCAATGCGCTGATCGCGACGCTGAACGTGGGCGACGAGGTGATCATCCCGGCGCCGTACTGGGTGAGCTATCCGGAGATCGTGCTGCTGGCGGGGGCGAAACCGGTCGCCATCATTTGCGGGGCCAACTCGAACTACAAGCTGACGCCGGAGGCGCTTGAAGCGGCGATCACGCCGAAGACGAAATGGCTGATCCTCAACTCGCCGTCGAACCCGACCGGGGCGGCGTATACGCGGGACGAGCTGAAGGCGCTGGCGGAAGTGCTGCTGCGCCATCCGCATGTCTGGGTGCTGACTGACGACATGTACGAACACCTTGTCTATGACGGGTTCGAGTATTCGACCATCGCGCAGGTCGAGCCGGCGCTGTATGACCGTACACTGACGATGAACGGCGTGTCCAAGGCCTATGCGATGACCGGCTGGCGGATCGGCTATGCGGCGGGGCCGGAGAAGCTGATCGGCGCGATGCGCAAGGTGATGGACCAGTCGACGTCCAACCCCTGCTCCGTCAGCCAGTGGGCGAGCGTCGAGGCGCTGAACGGGACCCAGGATTTCCTCCCCGGATTCCGCGCGGCCTACCAGGCGCGCCGCAATTTCATGGTCGAAGGGCTGAACAAGGCCGAGGGGCTGATCTGCCCGAAGCCGGAAGGCGCGTTCTACGTCTACCCGTCCTGCGCGGGCGTGATCGGCAAGCGGGCGCCTTCGGGCACGGTCATCGACACGGACAAGACGTTTGCCAGCGAGCTGCTTGAGGCCGAAAAAGTGGCGATCGTGTTCGGGGAAGCCTTCGGCCTGCCGGGAACGTTCCGGATTTCCTACGCGACGTCCGACGCGGCGCTGAAGGAAGCGCTGGTTCGCCTACAGCGGTTCTGCGCCGCCTTGTCATAGACGCGGCCTATACCACCCTCGGATGATACGGATTTGAACGCCGCAGGGTGTGTGACCATATTCAGCGCACACAGGCACAGGCCTGCAAGGAGACTGACATGGCGATCGATATCGGACTGGATGACGCCGCCCGGAAATCCTCGGCGGAGGCGCTGAAGGCGCTGCTGGGCGAGACCTACGCGCTCTACACCAAGACCCACGGCTACCACTGGAACGTGACGGGCCCGCGCTTCAACGAGCTGCACAACATGTTCATGGTGCAGTATAATGAACTCTGGCTGGCGCTGGACCTTATTGCGGAACGTATCCGGGCGCTCGGCCATTTTGCGCCGGGCTCGTCGGGCGAGATGCTGCAGAATGCGACGATCAAGCCGGACAACGGCGTGCCGGATGCGGCCGACATGGTGAAACAGCTGGCAGCGGGCCACGAAGCGGTCAGCAAGGCCGCCAAGGCCGGCATCAAGATCGCCGAGAAGAACCATGACCCGGTGACCGTCGACCTCTGCACGCAGCGCGCGCAGATTGCCGAGAAGACTGCCTGGATGCTGCGCGCGGCCGTCTAGCGCGGCTCGGCGCCGATGCCGCGCGCCAGGGCGGCCATCGCGTCGCGCGCATAGGTCTTCGAGACGCGGGCGCTCGCCAGCTGCATGAAGCCGTGCGGCGCGCCGGGATAGACGTGCAGTTCGACCGGCACGCCGTCCGCCATCAGGCGTTTGGCGTAGTCGAGATTTTCCTCCGTGAACAGATCAAGCGCGCCGGTGGCGACATAGGCGGGCGGCAGGCCCTTGAGGCTTTCCGCCCGCGCCGCCGCCGCATAGGGCGAGACGCCGTCACTGCCGGGTGGCTGGCCGAGCAAGGCCTGCCAGCCGAAATGGTTGGACGCATTGGTCCAGACGAACTCGCCATACATTGGCGAGATGTCCGTGCGCACGGCGGTGCGGTCGTCGAGCATCGGGAAGATCAGTTGCTGGTGGCAGAAACTGTACTCGCCGCGGTCGCGCACGAGGAGGGCGAGGCCCGCTGCGAGGCCGCCGCCGGCGCTCTCCCCGGCCACCGCGATGCGGGAGGTGTCGATGCCCAGCGCAGAGGCATTTTTCACAGCCCAGGCGAGCGCCGCGTAGGCGTCCTCGACATTGCCGGGGAAACTGGTTTCCGGCCCGAGCCGGTAGGCCGGCGCGATCACGACGGCGTCGAAAGCGTCCGCCCATTGCGCGCAGAACGGCGCGGAGGCATCCGGCGTGCCGAGGATATAGCCTCCGCCGTGGAGGTGCAGGATCGCCGGGCGGGAGGCGGCGCCCTGTTTCCTGCGGTAGGTGCGCACGCGGACATCCGGGTCACCGGGTGCGCCCGGCACATGCACCACGTCGGCCTGAACCGACTGCGGCAAGGGCGGCAGCTGCGCCAGCATCACGCCGCGCATCTCCCGGATCTTCGGCAGGGTTTCCGCCGTGATGTTCAGCGTCGGGAACGCCTCCAGGAAGGGCAGCAGTTCCGGGTCGACGAGGCGGCGTGAGGACATGGCGAGGGCTCCCTGATTGGCGCGGACAGGATGGACATCATACGGGCATGACCAATGCAAGGGCACCGGGAACCCGCCTGTCGCTTCTCAGGATATCCCGCTTGCAAGACGGATAGATTCTTCTAACGCTCCGCCACATGACAATGCTGTGACAACGGGGAGTCGGGTGAATGATCTATGCGCTCGGGGCGTACATTATCCTGCAATTTGCAATCGCGCTCTGGGCCAGCAAATACGTCAACTCCGAAGCCGACTACTTCGTCGCCGGGCGGCGCTTTGGCCTGCTGATGGTTGGCGTATCGGTCTTCGCCACCTGGTTCGGGGCGGAAACCGTCATGGGCGCTTCGGGCGCTATCGCCGATGAAGGCCTCGCTGGCGGGCGCGCCGATCCGTTCGGCTACACGATCTGCCTGATCGGAATGGCCCTCTTCCTCGCCTACAAGCTGCGGGCGGCGGAAGTGATGACCTTCCCCGACTTCCTGGAACAGCGCTTCGGCCAGCGCGCCGAGATCACTGCGGCCATCCTGACCATTCCCACCTCCATCATCTGGGCCTCGGCGCAGCTGCTGGCCATGGGCCAGATCATCTCCGAGACCGCCGCGATCAGCCTGAACATCGCCCTCTTCGGCGGCGCCATGCTGATCATCGCCTACACGACCATTGGCGGCCTGCTGGGCGATGCAATGACCGACATGCTGCAAGGCGCCGTCATGATGATCGGCCTGACCGTGCTGCTGATCGTGCTGCTCGCGTCGGGGGACTTCTCCTTCGCCGAGATCAAGCCGGAACAGCTGACCTGGGTGATCTCTGACGAAGAGGGCAACCCTGAGTCCTGGCTGTCTGCGCTTGATACGTGGATGGTGCCGATCCTCGGCTCGCTTGTGGCCCAGGAGGCCATCTCGCGTTTCCTGGGAGCGAAGTCCGCCAGCATTGCCCGCAAGGGCTGCTTCCTTGCCGCAGGCCTCTACATCGTTTTCGGCTCAATCCCGCTTATGATCGGGCTGCTCGGGCACGCCGCCGGATTCGAGGCCACCTCGACAGACAGCTACCTGCCGGAACTGGCGCGGCAGTACCTGTCTCCCGTCATGTACATCCTGCTGATGGGCGCAATCGTCTCGGCGATCCTGTCCACCGTGGACACAACCCTGCTGGCCGTCTCGGCCATAGCCAGCCGCAACCTGATCGACCCGATCGCGCGCAACTTGCCGGAGCCGCGCAAGCTGATGTTCGGCCGGTCATTGACCCTGCTCGCCGGCTTGCTGGCCTATGGCATTGCGGCCTCGGGAGAGACCATCAAGGGCCTGGTCGAGATCGCCTCCTCCTTCGGATCGGCCGGTATCATGGTGGCCCTGCTGATCGGCCTGCACTCAGGCTATGGCCGGGAAAAGGCCGCGCTGGCAGCCCTCTTCACGGGGGCAGCGTTGAGCTTCCTCGGTTATGGCGTACCGACCTGGGCCGTAAGCCTGTTCGATGAGGCCGCCGCCGAAGGCATGCCCGCCTGGGCGCAGGGCTTCGAAGGCTCGTTCATCATCTCGGTCGTCTCGGCCCTCGCCGCCTATATTGCTGTGGCAGAGCTGGAGAAGCGCGGCGTTCTCGAGGGCGGAAAAAAAGAAAGCCCGGCTGCATCTTACGACGCGCCGGGCTAAAGTGGGGTCCTGTTAGGGGGAGGAAACGCCCAATCGAAGGAATGATCGGGATATGCGCAGGACCCATCGCATAGGCCCTACATAAGAGGGTTACGCTGCATTGCAACATGCGCGAGAGCAGATCACGCATGCAAATCCGCATGCATTACGCAAAATCCACGATCATTAACGCATGGACATCTTGCGCAGCGGTTCGGTTTCCGTGGTCAGGAAATCCCGGAATGCGGCGACCCGTTTGGAACGGCGCAAGTCACTGGGATATATGAAATAAAGGTCGAAAGTGGGGCCTGTGATCTCGGGCAGGATGCGCACCAGGCGGGGCAGCGCGCTGGCCATGTAATCGGGCACATCGGCGATGCCGAGCCCTGCATCCACCGCCCGCATCATCGCAAACACGTTGTTCACCTTGAGGGTGGCCGGACGGGGAGGTGCGTCATCGCGCCCTACCCGGCAAGCGAAGCTCATCTCCTGCAAGGGCGAGGAATCGTCCCCGTAGGCGATGATCCGGTGATTATCGAGGTCCAGCGGGGTGCGGGGCACGCCGTGGATCTTCAGGTATTCCGGCGCGGCATAGAGATTTGTGGCGACCGTGCCGAGCTTGCGCTGGATCAGATCCGCCTTGTCGGCGGCCCATAGCCGGATGGCGCATTCGGCCTCCAGCTTCAGCAGGTCATACTCGCGCTGGTCATCGAGGCGCAGGTCGAGGTGCAGGTCCGGGTGGCGGCGCACGAAGCCGCCGAGGCGGGGCACCAGCCAGACCGAGCCGAAGGCCACGGGGGCCGAGACGATAAGCTCGCCCTGCGGGGTTTCCTGCTGGTCCTTGAGGGCCGCGTTGGCCGACATGGCCGCCGAGGCCATGTCTGAGGTGGAGCGAAACAACGTGTGGCCGCTGTCGGTCAGCACCAGGCCGCGCGCATGCCGCTGGAACAGCGACACGCCCAGCTGTTCCTCCAGCGCCGCGATCTGGCGGGAGACCGCTGATTGCGAAATGCCAAGGCGCTCGCCGGCGAGCGTCAGGCTGCCGGCTTCGGCGGCGGCGTGAAACGATCTGAGCTTTCCCCAATCCATGGACACTTGTGGCACGGCCCGGACTCGCGCCGCAAGCGTCCGCTTGAATTGTAATTGCTGGCGCTAAGCCTGTGCTGCTGCCAGGCGGGTTTCTGTGCTTTCCCCCAGCCCGGCAATCTCGGCGAGGAGGAGATCAAGGTCCGAGGTCTGCGTCCGGTGATTCGTGAGATTGACGCGGATGACCGTTGCCCCCTTCAGGCGGGTGGTGGACGGTGCCGCTATACCGAGCTCCTGAAGACGGATGACGATCTCTTCGTTCAATGCGTCGAGCGCCGCGCCGTCGAGCCCTGCCCCGGCATAGCGGAAGCAGCAGATGTTGAGAGCGACGGGCGCCATCAGTTCGAAGCGGGGGTCGGCCGCCACCTTCTCCGCCAGATACGCCGCCTGCTGACAATTCTTCGCGATCGCCGCGCCGAGGCGCTGCGTGCCGAAACCGGCGATCTGGGACCAGACCTTCAGGGCCCGGAAGCCACGCGAAAGTTCGGGCCCGTATTCCACCGGCCAGGGATTGCCGCCGGCAAGGCCGCGCGTGGCGGTGGTGCGCCTCGTCGCGCACCAGCACGCAGCCTGCATCGTAGTTCACGTGCAACCATTTGTGGAAATCGAAGGCGAGGGAATCGGCGCGTGCGATGGCAGCGAAGCGGGCGGCGAGGCCTGGCACGAGCGTACCGAGTGCGCCGAAGGCGCCGTCGACATGGAACCAGAGGTTCTCGGTCGCGGCGATGCCGGTAAGCTCCGTGAGCGGATCAGTCGCGCCGGTATTCACCGTGCCCGCCGTGCCGATGAGGACGAAGGGCTGCAGGCCCACCGCGCGGTCAGCCGCGATCGCAGCGCGCAGGGCGGCGGTGTCCATCTCGAACCGGTCGTTGACGGGAATGCGGCGCAGCGCGTCCGAGCCAAGGCCGAGAATGTCGAAGGCGCGGGCATTGCACGCATGGGCCTCGGCAGAGGCGTAGCCGACCAGGCGCGCGTTTGCGAGGCCGCCCTTGCGGCTGGCAAACTCAAGGCGCATGTCGCGGGCGACCTTCAGGGCGATGACGGTGGCGAGCGAAGTGCCGGAGACGATGAGGCCGCTGGCGGTTTCGGGAAATCCGAAGAGTTCGCGGCACCAGCGGATCACCTGCCGCTCGACATAAATCGCGCCGTGGTCACGACCACCGGCATTGGCGTTGATGGCGGAGGCGGTGATTTCGGCGAGCAGGTTCTGCGGCGTGCCGGAGCCGTGCACCCAGCCGAAGAAGCGCGGATGGGTGTTGCCGGCGCCGTAGGGCAGGAGTGAGGCGAGTTGGGCAGCGAGCGCCTCCTCGTCCTGGCCAGCCTCCGGCAGCGGCTGGTCAAACGCCGCCTTGATGCCGGGCGGAAAGGGCGTCCATACCCTGCCCTCCCGGGCGGCCTGCATCTTGTCCATTGCGGCGTCGAGCAGCGCATGCGCGGTATCACGGAACGCGGGCCAGTCCTGCGGGTCGAGCCCGGCGTCCGGATCGTCTGCCATCGGAGTGTCTTTCGGGAGGATTACTGACTGGCCCAGAGAATACGCGCGATCCAGGCGATTTCGGAAGGCTTGAATTCGCGGGACGGATAGTCCGGGTTCAGCGAGGCAAGCTCGATGATGCGGGTATTCTTCCGGGCGAGGACTTTCGCCATCACTTCGCCCTGCGCGGTCTTTGCGACGACGCGGTCACCGGGCTTCACTTCGGCGCCGGGCGCGACGATGATGCGGTCACCGGCGCGGTAGGCGGGCTCCATCGAGTCGCCGCTGACCTGCAGGGCGTAGACCGTCTCGGTGCCGAGGCCGGGGAAGCGCACATCGTCCCAGCCGGCGCCGGCGGGAAAGCCGGCATCGTCGAAGAAGCCGTCCTGCCCCGCCTGCGCAAAGCCGATCAGCGGCGTCGAGCCGCCGCGGCGGCCTTCCACCAGCGCGGCGAAATCGTCAAAGCCGGCGCCGACCGCATCGAGCACGCGGGCGAGGCTTTCGGTCGTCGGCCAGCGGGGGCGTCCGTCGGCGCCTTCCCGCTTGGACGGATTAAAGCTGGTGGGGTCTAGCCCCGCCCGTTTCGCCAGCCCGGAGGCGGAGAGGCCATGATGCGCGGCGAGCTGGTCGAGCCCGCGCCAGATATCCTTGTGCTGCATGGGCAGCCCCGCGAGAAATATGGAAGTATTCCTATACTAGGAATATTCCCCTATCGTCAACGCTCCGGCGGCGTCCAGTCCGACGGCTTTGTGGCCCGCCGCCGGAGGCGCAGGGCGGGGCCGAGCGCGACGCCGACGCCGATCGCCACGGCGAGGTCTGCCACCACCGTCAGCACGAGTGTGAGGACCAGCAGCAACCGGTCTTCCACGGGCAGCTTCGCGTGCTCGCGCCACTTGTGCGGCTCGCTCATGTTCCAGGCGGTGAGGATCAGGAGGCCCGCCAGCGCCGGCAGGGCGAGTGCGCCGACGAGGGGGCCCGCGAGCAGCATCATCAGCAGGATGGCGAGCGCGTGGACAAGCCCGGCAACCGGCGTCTTGCCGCCGGCTTTCACATTCGTGGCCGTGCGCGCGATGGCGCCGGTGGCGGGCAGGCCGCCGAACAGGCTGGAGCCGATATTGGCGGCGCCTTGCGCAATCAGTTCCGCATTCGGACGATGTTTGCCCTCGATCATCCGGTCGGCCACCATCGCAGAGAGCAGCGACTCGACCCCCGCGAGGAAGGCGATGATCAGGGCAGAGGGCAGCAGTTCCTGCAGGCGGGCAAGCGAGATGTCCGGCAGGGTGGGCATCGGCAGATGGTCCGGCAAGGCGCCGAAGCGGCTGGTGATGGTCTCGACCGGCAAGACGAAGAGCGCGGCCGCGGCCGAGGTCAGCCCGACCGCCACGATCAGGCCCGGCCATTTCGGCGCGAGGCGGCGGAAGAGGACGATCAGGGCAAGCGTGACGAGGCCGATGCCCAGCGCGGAGAGGTTTAGCGTCTCCCGCCCGGCCCACAGCGCGGGCAGCTTGTGCAGGAAATCGGCCGGTAGGTTCGCGATCTCGAGGCCAAACAGGTCCTTCAGCTGGCTGGTCGCGATGATGATGGCGATTCCGATGGTGAAGCCGTTGACGACCGCTTCAGGAATGAACTGGATCAGGTTGCCGGCCCGCAGCGCGCCCGCGATCAGCAGGATCACGCCCGCCATCAGCGTGGCGAGGACCAGCCCGTCAAAGCCGTGATGCGCGATGACGCCGTAGACGACGACGATGAAGGCACCGGTCGGCCCGCCGATCTGCACGCGGCTGCCGCCGAGCAGCGAGATCAGGAAGCCCGCGACGATGGCGGTGACGAGGCCTGCCGCGGGCTCGGCGCCGGAGGCAATCGCGATGGCGAGGCTCAGCGGCAGGGCGACCATCGCGACGGTCACGCCGGCAAAGACGTCCGCCGCAAACAGCGGCCAGCTGTAGGATTTGAGGGTCGTCAGGAGTTTCGGTGTCACGGGCGCTGGCGGGCGGGGGCATTGGGCCGGCGTCCTTACCTCGATCCATACGCTAGCAGATCAGCCCGCGCGGCACGATGTGGCACGGGCTCGCAGGCGTTAGAGCCGCCACTTTCCGCTGCCGCCTGCCCCGCCATCCGGCAGGAGGTGGCGGTGCGAGACGCCGTAGACACGCGCCTCGCCGATGGCGAAGGCCATGCAGCCTTCGGGGAAGACCGGCCGGAACGCGTCGTGCAGCACGTTCAGCCCGCCCGCGAAGGCGCCCATGGCCGGCATCACGAGCCGCGCGCCATCGGACGCAAAGCAGCGCCGGCGCACCGAACGCCCGCGACCGGCGACCTTGGCGACCGGGTGAAGGTGGCCTGCCACCTCGCCTGCCTCGCCGGTCGGCTCATGCCGGAAGACCAGCGGGCCGAGGTGCAGCACCTTGGCGGCGCGTCCGCCGAGATGGGCGGGGGGATCGGGATCGTGGTTGCCCTCGACCCAGACCCAGTCATGTGCGCCGGTCAGCGCCCGGATACGGTCGGCATAGGCCGCCGGCAGGCGCGATTCGGAGCGGCGGTCATGGAAGCTGTCGCCCAGCGAGATCACCGTCTCGGGCTTCAAGGCCGCGCAGAGTTTCTCGACCCGCGCCAGCGTGGCGGACGTGTCATAGGGGGGCAGCATCTGGCCGGCGGCGGCGTAGTTCGAGCCCTTTTCCAAATGCAGGTCGGAGACGACGAGCAAGCGCTGCTGGTCCCACCAGAGCGCGCCCTCGGGCAAAGGCGAGAGCATCTCCCCTGCAAGGTGGAGCAGGGTCTGTGCGGACTGGGTCGCGGCGGCGGTCATCGCGCACAGAACTGGCCCGATGCGGGGCCGGGGTCAACGCCGCAATGCGGCCAAGGTGGACAGGACTGCAGCGCTCGGCTCTATTGCTGCTTCAACCGAAGACACCCGGAGGACCAGATCGTGGCACAACCCAGATTTCGCATCGTGATGCTCGCCTCAATCAGCGCGCTGACGCTGGCCGCCTGCCAGGACGCTGCGCCGGCCGCCGCCGCGCCGGAGGCTGAACCGGTGGTGGCGGCTGAGGAAGAACCGGTGACGGAAACCGTCTCGCTGCTGCCCAAAATGATTTGCGGCCCGGACGGTTTCATCCGGCAGGATGCCACGCGGGAGTCGCTGGCAGAGACCTTCGGCGCAGAAAACCTTGTGGAGGAAGAGCTCGCCTGGGTCGACAGCTCGGAGATGGCCCTGGTCCTGTTCCCCAATGAACCCGCAACCCGGGTGGAAATGTTCTGGTTGGACAAGACCGGCGGCGGGCCACGCTATGTCCGCGCCGGCGGCGCTGAGAGCCAATGGATCGGCCCCGGCGGCCTTTTCGCGGGCGCCAGCCTGGCCGATGTCGAAGCGGCGAATGGCGGCCCTTTCGAGATGTCGGGCTTCCAGCATCACAGTGCAGGCGAAGTTACCAACTGGCTGGGCGGCGCACTGGCGGCCAAGCCCGGCGACACGTGCGAGTTTGCCATGGTGCTGGCCCTGCCGGAGGGCGTATCCAGCGAAGCGGCCGCGCCCGTCTCGGGCGATCCGGACGCCTACTTCCGCTCCGACAGCCCCGAGATGCGGGCGGCCAAACCGTCCGCGGACGAACTGGCGCTGCACTTCTTTGATCCCTCGTAGCTAGCCCATCGCGTCGCGGACGAGGTCTTCTTCCGCTTCGCGCAGCACGGCTTCCAGGGCTGAGGCCCCGAACACCGGTTCGCGGCCGACTTCCAGCATGACGGGCACGGCGAACGGGCTGATGCGCTGCAGTGGCTTGTGCACGATGCGGCCTTCGATGCGGGCCAGCATGTCAGACAGGCGGCGCACGTCGAGCAGGCCGGTGGCGGCGTCCTGACGGGCGGCCTGCAGCAGGATATGGTCCGGCTCATGGCTGCGCAGCACGTCGTAGATGAGGTCGGTCGAGAAGGTGACCTGCCGCGAGTTCTTCTCCGTACCCGGAAGGTTACGGTGGATCAGGCCCGAAATGATGGCACAGTGCGCAAAGGTGCGCTTCATCAGCGCGCTTTCGGAGAGCCATTCTTCCAGGTCATCGCCGAGCATGTCCGGATGGAACACCGCGTCCATGTCCAGGCCGCGCATGTCTTCCATACCCCAGACCGCCATCGCGTATTCGCTGGCGACGAAGCCAGCGGGCTTGGCGCCCGTCCGCTCCAGCCGCCGCGTCACCAGCATGCCGAGCGTCTGGTGCGCGAGACGCCCTTCGAAGGGGTAGCAGACGAGATAGTGGCGCCCGCCGCGCGGGAAGGTTTCGACCAGCAGATGGTCCGGCGGCGGAATGGCGGAGCGCAGCCGCTGGATCTCGAACCATTCGCGCACGGGGTCCGGCAGGCCGGTCCACTGCGCGGGATCGTGGATCATCTTCCGCACACGGTCTGCCAGGAAGGTGGTTAGCGGAAACTTGCCGCCATTGTAGGTGGGAATGGCGGGCGAGTCCGATTGGGCGCGCATCACCAGCGCGTCCATCCCGTCGATCGCCACCAGCCGCAGGACCTCGCCGCCGAACAGGAACGTGTCCCCGGGTGTGAGCAGGCTGAGGAAATACTCCTCCATCTCGCCCAGCTTGCGGCCGGCGCGGAGGGCGCGTTGCTCGCTGCTGGCCGGCAAGCCGGCCTTCTCCGCAAAACTCGCAAGCCTTACCGACAGCATCGGCGCCTCGACAATTGCGCCCACATTCATCCGGTGCGCCTGCTTGTCACGCGCCGTGCGGGCGACCCAGATGCCGTCGCTGCGCCGCACGATGCGGTGGAAGCGGTCATAGGTTTTCAGCGCGTAGCCTCCGGTCGCGACGAAATCCACGATCCGCTCGAAGGTCTCCCAGTCGAGCCAGGCATAGGGCGCGGCGCGGCGGATTTCTTCGAACAGTTCGTCCAGCCGGAAGCCCTCGCCGCAGGCGCGGCCCATGATGTGCTGGGCGAGAATGTCGAGCGCGCCGGTGCGCACGCCTTCCCCGTCGATCTCGCCTGCTTCCACTGCGGCCTCCGCGGCGCGGCATTCGAGCACCTCGAACCGGTTCGTCGGTACAAGGATGGCCTTGCTCGCCTCGTCCATCCGGTGATTGGCGCGGCCGATGCGCTGGATCAGGCGCGCGGCGCCCTTGGGCGCGCCCATCTGGATGACGAGGTCCACTTCGCCCCAGTCGATGCCGAGATCGAGCGTGGATGTGCACACCACTGCTTTCAGCAACCCCGCCGCCATCGCGGCCTCGACGCGCTGGCGCTGCTCGCGCACGAGCGAACCGTGGTGCAGCGCGATCGGCAGCCCGTCCTCGTTGGCGTTCCACAGCTCCTGGAACATCAGCTCCGCCTGGCTGCGCGTATTGACGAAGACGAGCGTCATCTTCGCGGCCTTGATCGCCTCATACACTTCGGCGACGGCGAACCGTCCGGAATGGCCGGACCAGGGGATGCGCTCACGGGAGATCAGGATGTCGACGTCGGCCTTGACGCCGCCCGAGGCGGTGATGATGCGCGGACGTTCCGTCCGCCCTCGTACATCCAGCCACAGAGCCAGCTCCTCCGGCTCGCGCACGGTTGCAGACAGGCCGAGGAAGCGGCAGGCCGGCGCCCATTCGGCCAAGGTCGCCAGACCAAGCGACAGCAGGTCTCCGCGCTTCGACGGCGTCAGCGCGTGGATCTCGTCGATGATCACGCAGCGCAGGTCCGCGAAGAAGGCGGCTGCGTGATCGGAGGCGATCAGCAGCGCGAGCTGTTCCGGCGTTGTCAGCAGGATGTCCGGGGGGGTCTTGCGCTGCTTCTGGCGAACATGGGTGGCGGTGTCGCCGGTGCGCGTCTCGATGCGGATCGGCAGTCCCATCTCGGTTACCGGCGTCATCACGTTGCGTTGAACATCTGCCGCGAGGGCCTTCAGGGGCGAGACATACAGCGTATGCAGCGCCGGAATGCCGGAGTTCGTTGCGCCGCGTTCAGACAGTTCGATTAAGGTGCCCAGGAAGCCCGCAAGCGTCTTGCCTCCGCCCGTCGGCGCGATCAGTAGGGCGCTTTCCCCCGACAGCGACGCCTCGGCCAGCGCCAGCTGGTGCGGACGCGGCGCCCAGCCACGCGCCGCAAACCACGCCTCGAAGGCGGGCGGCAACCGGAACGAAGGACCCTGCGTATCTGCCATGATGCCTTATTAAACTAACGCAAGACGCTGCGCCTGCCCCCTTTCCTTTTTGGCCCGGTGGAAACACCTAACCCTTCTGTTCCGCGTTCCCGGAGACCTTTTATGCACCGCCTACTTGCCGCCAGCCTGTTCGTTCTTGCCGCCGCCCTGCCTGCGTCAGCGGACGCTGTGCTGGAAAAGGCGAAATCGGCCTCCAAGGAAGGCCCGCTCTATATCTATGATATCGACTTCAATGACGGCGACGACCAGTTCCGCATGACCGTCGACCAGAGCCAGCCCAACGGCAAGCGCGTCGTGAAGTTCGCGCCGGAAGTCTCCACGCTGAAGGGCGACTCGGCCAAGAAAGCCGACAGGCTTGTGAAGAGCACGGCCGGTGACATCTGGTGCAGCAGCTTTGCCGAGAACATCCCGGCGAATGCCAAGCGCGTGTCGGAAACCGCCGCCGCCGCGACTTACAGTTTCACGCCGCTGCCCGGCAAGCAGAAGGGCGAGGTGGCCGCCGCCTACAAATACCTCAAGGGCACCGCGACGATCGACAAGGCGAACGGCGCCATCCTCGCCTACGAAATGACCTCGCCCAAGGCGTTCAAGCCGATGCCGGTGGCCAAGGTCGACAAGCTGACCATGAAGGTGGCCTGCAAGGCGGCGCCGGACGGGCGCACCTATGTCGACTCGCTGGCCTTCAACCTGCAAGGTTCGGCGATGATGCAGTCGCTGGACCAGATGGAGACACGCAGGATCACCAATCTGAAGGCGCTGGCCGGTTCCGGATTCGGCACGCCCTGAGACTGGCCGGGCGGCTGATCACTTTCGGTTCACATTCGGCATTTCATATCTTGAACCCTGAGGCGGGCCCGCACTAAACCGGGCCGAACAGGTGGAGGGATTCAGACATGTCGTGGCTTGCCAATTTCCGGGCGCTTGCCCTGTCTTCCGTGCTGGCGATTGCCCCGGTGCTTCCCTCGGTTCCGGAATCCCCGCCGCAGGTGACCGCCGAGTCTGCCACCGACGCCCTGTTCGCCCGGCTGGAAGCGCGCCCCGCTACATCCACCTCGAACCTTGATGTGGAAAGCCTGAACGCCGCCCTCGCGGGCTCGGCGCGGCTGAGCTACGGCTTCGCGACGCAGGAGACCCTCACGGCGCCGACACGCCTGACCGGTTTCCGCTTCGAACTGCTCGGCGACAAACCCACGACTCTTTTCACGGCCGACGAAGTGCTCGTCTGGAACGCCAATACCGAGGCGCTGATTGCGCGCCTGAACGGCCAGCAGCTGGACACCACCGTCCGCCTGTTTGACCGGATCGAGATGTCCGGCCTGAAGTTCGACCTGACGGATTACACCAACGCCGTTGATGAGGCGGTTGCCGCAGCCATTCTCCCGGGCGAAACCGTGGATATCGGTTATGACGATGCGTCCATGAATGTCGGCCGCGTCATCCTCGGCGGCATGACCTTGCACCCCTGGACCTTTGAGGAGACTGAAGGCGAAGAGGAAGGGTTAGCGGCCATCCGCGTCATCTCGGCGCTCGCGCGCAGCTTCTCGCTTGAGGCCGCCGTCTTCCTCAACGGTGACATCAGCCAGACCATCACCGAGGCCGGCGCCAGCGGCACGATCATTTCGCGCTATGACCGCCAGCTGGTCGAAGGCTATGACCGCGGCGACATCGCCTCGATGATCCAGACGGGCGTCAGCTTCTCGGGCTCGATCCCGGTGCCGGATGTCACGGCAGGGCTGGACGCGGCCCCGCTGACCTCGATGCGGTCAGTCGAGATGGCCGGCCGGTCCGGCTACTCGGCCTGGACGGGCCTGCGCTTCGCGTCCCTGCTCGAATACGGCGAGCGCGGCGAGCTGCCTCCGATCACGGCCCGAGACCTCTGGAGCTTCGGCACCTACACGCTGGCAGACACCGAGATGAGCCTCGGCGGCAAACCGATGTTCGAGATCGGCCGTCTCGATATTGCGGCGGACAAGTTCGCCTGGTTCCTGCCGGAGCGCATCAGCGTGACGCATCAGGATGCGTCGCTGAACCTCGTGGAAATCCTGAAATGGGCCGAGGAGATCGAACCCTCGGCGCCTCCCGAAGAGGGCGCCGAGCCGACCGTGGCGGAGATCATTGGTATCCTCGAGCGCACCGGCCTCGGCAAACTGTCCGGCGACGGCGCCTTCTCGCTGACCTGGGACAGCGAAACCGGCAGCGCCAAGCTTGCCAGCAACAATACCTCTGACGGTCTCTATACGGATGAAACCCGGGTTGAACTTCGCCTGCCGACCTACGCGCAGCTCGTCCCGGTCTTCGGCGTTGACGGCAAGACGCCGGACGACACCGCCCTTTCGGCGCTGCTCGACGAGCAGTTCACCTTCATCGGCGGCCATTACAGCCTGTCGGACGGCGGTCTGCTGAACGCGCTCGCCGCGCTCACCATCGAGGTCGCCAAGTTCAGCGGCGAGGACGATCCGATGCTGGGCAACTTTGCCAACTCCACGCCGGAAGCCGTTCGCATGTTTGCCTCCGGCATGGTGATGTTCGGCGCCGGCGCGGTCTCGCAGGACGTGCCGCAGGCCACCGCCTGGATCACGAGCCTGTCGCAGTTCATAAATACCGGCGGCACGTTCAAGATCGCGTTCGAGCCGGAGACCTCGCTGAGCGCTGCGGACTTCACTGGCGCAGGCGCCGAGCCGGGAATGGCCGAGTCACCCGATTTCGCGGAGCTTGTTGATCTTTTCGGTCTGTCGGTCACGCATGTGCCGGCCGCCGAAACGGCGGCAGGCTCGCCCTGATACCGGACTAGTTCAGCCGGCCAATGCGGGTTGAGCGGCGCACTTCGGCTTCGGCCTCAGCGGCCGCCTCGGTGGCGGCCCGCTCTGCGACGCGCTCGGCGTCGGCGGCGTTCAGCGCCGTGACGACATCCGCCGTGAACCGGTCGATCTCGAACTGCGCGCCGCCGATGATGTCGAAGCCCTGGCGTACGACCACGGTATTCAGTGCCGGGATGATCACGATGTACTGGCCGCGGTTGCCGGCAGCATAGAACGTGCCTGCGGGTACGCCGGGCGACTTGTTCATCAGCCAGAACTGCGCGCCATAGCCATCCCCCGCCGCCGGCTGAGCCGGGGCGGGTGAACGGACGAATTCCACCCAGTCTTCCGGCAAGAGGCGCTCATTGCCCCACATGCCGTCCTGAAGGTACAGCTGCCCGATGCGCGCGAGATCGCGGCCGGTGGCCCAGACCTGGCTCGAGGAGATGAAGTCGCCGTTCCAGTCGATCTCCAGCGTGGTGTGCACTGCGCCGATCTTGTGCAACAATTTCTCGTACGGGAAGCGGTGGAAGAGGTTGTCGTCCTTCATCGCCTCGCGCAGCGCGCGCATCGCAATCAGCGTATCATTGTTGGCGTATTTGAACCGCGTGCCCGGCTCCACTTCCAGCGAATTTTTCGCCGCCATGTCGATGACGCGGGCGCCCGCGAAATACAGCCTGTCCGTACGCGAACCACTGTCGCCGCTGTCGAGGCCGCTGGCCATGTGCAGCAGGTTGCGCACCGTGATGGCGCGGCGCGGATCAGCGCCCTTGTTCCAGTCGGCGATCACTGCCGGATAGTCGATATCAATCAGCCCCTGCCGCCGCGCGGCGCCGATCAGCGTCGCCGTCAAGGACTTCGCCGCCGACCAGGTACGCACCGGCGTCTCATTGTCGATGCCCCGGTCATAGCGCTCGGCAACCACCTGCCCGTCGCGAACGACGATGACCGATGCCGTTCGCGTGCCGCTGCCATAGGTGATCTCGTCAAACGCGGCCGACACCGGCGGATCGAGGCGTTCGGCTTCTTCGATCTTCAGCTCGATCTTGACGTTGGAGCCGATCGCGCTGCCCCGGTCCTGCGCCGGCGGCGCGGGCCAGGAGGCGAAGCGCGGCAGGAATCCGAGCGCGTCTTCGCCGGCGCCGGCCGGCAGCTGCGTGCAGCCGAAGCCGGGACGATAGGCGGCAATGCGCGGCGGCATGTCCGGGGCGTAGGTCACCGAGACGAGCTGGCGCGCCTGATCGATCTCGGCTTCGGGCAGCTGGTCATACTGGCGCTGGTAGTCCGGATAGATGCCGGAGAGTTCGTTGCGCTCGATTTCCGGCAGGGTCTGACCTGCCACGAAGATACCCGAGCAGATGAACGTGGCCTTCCAGCCGGCGGCCAACGAGGCCTCCATCGCGTCTGTCGTGCCGCCCTCCTGGGCTGCAGACATCAGGGCGGGAACGGCGAAAAGCAGGGCAGCGGCGGCCACGCGAAAGGTGCGCATCGGGTCGGGTCTCCGGAGTTTGGGCGCAGTCTAGGCCCGGCTCCTGCAGGGGCAAGCCTGCCGCCACAGTTTCCAGCGGCTAAACGCGCTTCAACTTGACCCCGTGCCAGCGCGCGGCGTTAATGCAGCCGACTTTCAGAAGGGAAGCCCCGAACATGCAACGCGTCCATCTGCTGGCAGCCGCCGGTCTCGCCGCCCTGCTCGCTGCCTGCGACCAGGTCCGGCTGCCGGGCGTCAACGACGCCTCACCCGCAACGCCCGCCGCCGAGGAGACTGACGTGATCGCGGCGGAGGCAGGTCCAGCTGCTCCGGAGACGAAAACCGAAGGCGAAACCCCTACGGTCGACCGCGATGCCCCGGACCTCGTAGCCGGAGACGCGGCCCTTGCCGATCCCGCCGGCATGCCCGGCCTTGGCGCCTTGTCGATCCGCCCGACGCTTGCCCTCTACAATGCCGCCATTTGCGGCCGACCTGAAGGCGCCGCACCGACGCCGACCGTCGCCTCCGTCGCGGGCGCGACCGAACTTGAAGAACCGGTCGCTGGAGTCGAAGCCGTCAACGCCCTCGCCGCAAGCCTCGCGGCTTTCCCCGGTATCGTGAAACTTGAGCCCCGGCGCGCCGACCCGACAGGCCTGATCGCCAGCGGGCATTGCAGCGCCGTGCGCATCCGCGCCAACTGGTTCGTTACCGCCGCGCACTGCGTCGACCAGCCCTATGACGAGATCCGGATGATTGGTGACGCGGCCAACCTGCGCAGCCCCGCTGCCCGCATCACGGCCGCCGAAACGGCGCTCTGCCATGGCGGTTATCTGGGTACGGACAATGGCTATTCGAACGACATCGCCCTGCTGCGCCTGTCGCCGGAGCAGGCGGCCCTGATCACCGCCGTGCCCGTTGCCCGCACCGGCGCGACCAGCTTGGCGCTCGCGCCCGCGAACTATCCCACCGGCGAAATGGCCGGATGGGGCCTCACCCGGTTCGGCGGGCAGCTCTCGAACGACCTCTTGAAAACGGCCTTGAAGATCACGGCAGTCGGTCCCGCCGCCATCACCGTCGCCAGCCAGGGCGGCGCGGGTCCGTGTATCGGCGATTCCGGCGGTCCGCTCTACGTGACCGAGCCGGACGGCGCCAAGACAGTTGTCGGCATATTGTCCGTGGTCGAACAGAACCACGCGACCGGACAGTTCTGCGCCGGCGACTATAATGGCCGCTACACCAACCTGCAGGGCTATGCGGGCTGGATCGACTCCGTCATCGCGCTATGTGAAGCGCAGCCGGACGTCTGCAAGTAGCACCGGCCGCCGCCGCTACAAGGAATGCCATGACCCGCGCCCTGCCCTGGCTGATCCTGCTGCTCGGCATCCTGCAGCCGCTATCCGGCGCACTTGAACCGGTGTTCGGGATTGGCACGCCCATCGGCGCTGATACGGCCAGCACCGACGCACCGGAACAGCCCCTGCCCGCCTTCTTCTCGATCTGGGGCCTCATCTTCCTCGCTTATGCCGGTTTCGGCCTGGCGGGCATCCTGCGTCCCGCCACCTGGTTTCCGAAAGTCGGCTGGCCGATGCTTGCGGCGGGCGTCGCGAATATCGTCTGGATGCTCAGCGCCCAGCTGATCGTCTCCCAACCCCTGAACTTCCTGCTGCTCGCGCCGATCTTCGCCGGCGCCTGGATTGCCGCCGCACGCGTGCAGGCCCTGCGCGCCTCCTATCGCGGCCTCACGCTGAACGTTGCCGACGCGGCCTCCGGCCTGCTGGCCGGCTGGATTTCGGTTGCGACCGCCATCTCGATACCGCTGACCATCCGCACCTTCATCGGCCTCGCCCCGACCGATTTTCCCTGGCCGATGTTCTGGACGACTTTCGCGGCCGCCTGCCTTGCGTCCTGGCTGTTTTCGACGCGCATAAGCCGCAGCCTCTGGTTCTTTGCCGCGCTCGGTTGGGGCCTGCTCGGGGTTGTCCTCAACAACTGGCTGCGCACCGAAATGCACCTTCTGGCAGGCATGGCCGCCCTCGGAACTGCAACAATCCTGCTGCTGCGGGTGACGAGACCGCCAAAGCGCTTTAAATCGGCGCCATGATCCGGCCCACACTCCTTACCCCGTCCGATTTCCTGCTTGGCCTCGATACATCCGGCTGGCCCCTTTGGGCCGCTGCGATCTGGCCGGACACCGTGAAATGGGGCCTCGTTATCGCCTCGGTCGGCCTGATCTGGCTGGTCGCCTCGCTGGTCAAGTTCCTGATCCTGCTAGCAGGCCGCCGCCTCACGCCGAAGGACCAAGCCTTTGAAGGAACGTCTTGGGATCTCGCCGCTTCAACCGGGCGCTTCTTCAGCTTCATCCTGATGATGCCGCTGCCGCTCGGCCTTGCGGGCTATGACTGGCAAGGCCTTGTCGAGAAGCACGGCCCCGGCGCGTTTGCTGCGAGCGTTATCCTCGTTGCCGCCTTCGTCATCGCCAATACGTTGTCGCGGTCGCTCCGCCAGTTCGGCGCCAAGGCGCACGCTCATTCCGGCGCGGACGATACGCTGATCGCCTTCTCGGCTTCGCTGATCAAGTATATCATCTTCGCCGTCGCGATTGTCTTTGCCCTGTCACAACTCGGCTTCCCTGCGGCCTCGTTGGCGGCAGTGCTTGCGGCGGCAGGTCTCGCCATCGGCCTGGCGCTGCAGGACACGCTGAAGGCCGTCGCCGCCGGCGTGATGCTCGCGATCTTCAGGCCGTTCCGGATCGGCGACTATGTCGGCGTGGCAGGCCTCGAAGGTACGGTCACCAACATAACGCCCTTCACCACGTCGCTGCGCCAGATCGACAACAAGGTAGTCTCGATCACCAATGACCAGGTCTGGGGCGATCCGCTGATCAACTTCACGGCCGAGTCGCAGCGCCGCCTCGACCTGTACTTTGACGTCTCCTACGAAGATGATCTCGACCATGCGCTCAAGGTGGTGCGCGACACTGCGAACGCACACGAACACATCCTTCAGAAGGACACGACATGGTCCGGGGTTCATTCGCTGGAACCCTGGAGCGTGCGGCTGCGCCTGCGTGCGTGGGTCGCAACCTCGGATTTTGTCGATATCCGCGCGGACTTGCAGAAGATGGTGAAACAGGCCTTCGACCGTGAAGGCATCTCCATTCCCTATCCGGCTCCCGGTCCGCCCCGGTCGGCCGCCGCAAAGCGGGTCGAGGCGGCGCCCGAGCCGGACCCGGAAACCTGACATGAATACACCGCCGGAAGCGCCTCCGCCGCCTGCCGCTGTAGAGCGACCTGCGTCAGTGCCTGCGTCCACGCCCACTGCCGAGGCGCCCCCGAATTCCTTCCTTGCACGGACCTTCAGCCTGAGCGTCGGCCAGGCGCTTCGCCTGCTCGGTATCAGCACGCTGGTGGGCTTTTTCGTCCTCGCCTTCGACTTTGCGCCAACCGGCACCACGTTCGATCTGGGCGGCGCCTTCACTGCCATCATCCACCGCGCCTTCACTGCAATCGGCTGGGCGTTCGACAGCTTCTGGAAGCCGGCCCTCGCGGGCGCCGTCGTCGTCCTGCCCCTCTGGGCGCTGTGGCGGCTCGTTCAGATGCCTTTCCGGAAATAGCCCTAGACGACCGGCAGCGGCGGCGCCGTCAGCTTGAGCAGCTGCTTGCCGACATTCTTGCCTTCGAACAGGCGCCGCAGCGTCGCCGGGCAGTTCTCGAAACCGTGCTGCACATCCTCCACCGTCTTCAGCTTGCCCTCAGCGATCAGCTTGCCGAGCGCGGCCACGCCTTCGCCCCAGCGCGGCGCATAGTCCAGCACGATGAAGCCCTCCATCCGCGCCCGCATCACAGTCAGCTGCATGTAGGGCCGGATGCCTTTCATGTCGGCGAGGTCTTCGGCGTTGTAGGACGAGATACCGCCGCACAGGACAATCCGTGCCCGGAGCGCCAGGTTCATCAGCGCCGCCTCGAGGATCTCGCCGCCGACATTCTCGAACACGACATTCACGCCTTTCGGCGCATGCGCCTTGATCGCTGCCGCAACGTTCTCTGACTTGTAGTCGATGCATGCATCCGCGCCCGCCACCTCTTTCACCCAGGCGCACTTGTCCTTGCCGCCCGCGATGCCGATGACCTTGCAGCCGAGCGCCTTGGCGATCTGGACGACCACCGATCCCGTCGCCCCCGCCGCGCCGGAGACCAGCACCGTATCGCCCGCCTTCGGCTGGCCGACATCTGTCAGCCCGAACCAAGCCGTGATGCCGGTGACCCCGAACACGCCGAGCGCATGTTCCGGCGAGATGCCTTCGCGCACGATCGTCACTGGGCCGGTCTCGGTCATGCCCTTGGTGACCACATATTCCTGCCAGCCGAAGGTGCCTTGCACCATCTGCCCCGGCTTGAAGCCCGGATGGTTGGACTTGATCACCTGCCCGACGGCGCCCGCGCGCACGGGCGCGCCGATCTTCACGGCCGGAAGGTAGGTGTCGCCCGCGAGCCAGCCGCGCTGGGTCGGGTCAAAGGACAGGTCGGTGACGCGTACGAGGAATTCGCCCTCGCCCGGTTCCGGCACCGGGCCTGAGACCAGCTCGAAGTCGCTATCCTTGATCATGCCCTGCGGACGCGTGGCCAGCAGCCAGCGGCGATTGATCTCTGCCATGGTGTCCTCCCGTTTAGGCTTAACGCCAACATGCGCCGTTCCGCCGGAGAGGCAAGTCATCGGTCAAAGCTGAACGTTTTCGGAAACGCAAAATTGAGCAGTTGCAGTCAGGATGGAGTCTCTGCGATCCGGGTTTGTTGAGGGAGCGCGCGTGCCAACCAGCAATCGACCTTGCGAAACGCCTGGCCCGGCGCATATTTTCCAGTTCTGGATCGATGGCTGGCACAAGCTCGGCCTGGATCGCACCCACACGGTTCCGCGCGTGACGGGTTACGTCATGCTGGCGCTCAGCCTGCCTGTGGGACTGTTGATGAACCACTTCGTACGGGTGGCAGGCGAGTTTGACGAGACTGGCTTGTTCGTCTCGCTGCCCGCCGCTTATGTCGCCATGCTGAACCGGGTGGCCGAAGAGCCTCTCGGCACCAGCCTCCCGGATTCCTTCTGGATCGGCATGGCGGTTCTGCTCCCGGGCTGGCTCCTTTTTCGCGGTGCCGGCATCGCCGTCCGGTGGCTCAGCCGCCTTTCGCAGCCTTGACCGGCTTCCAGATCTGCGTCTGGCAGACCGGACCGACGCAGCCTTTCACTTCCAGCGTCCCATCGGTCAGCCGCTTCAGCCGCGAGTCGTAGGTTTTCAGTTCCATCGGATCGTGGATCTTGCCGCCGCGCCAGTCCTTGGCCTTCTTGGCAAAGCCCTGCAGCAGCTTGTAGCCGAGAATCTTTTCGCCCTTCGGATTCTTCACGTCCGCGGGCGTTATCCCCGAGGGCAAATCCGTTGCATTGATCCAGATGATCTTCCCGCAGGGCGAGCCGTCGCCGCAGTCGGCGATCTGCACATGCGAGTCCCCGTCCGGCAGCTTGAACGTGCCGAACACGTCGAACGGATCAGCTGCTGCCGAGCCGGCAAACAGTGACGCGAGGGCAGCCGCAACTAGCATTCGTTTCATGGGTGTCTCCGCTGAAAGTGGCATTATAGTCCGTCAAAATAGACTGACCCGCAGGGAGAGACAAATGGATACCTCGAAACTTATGTTCAAAGATGGCCTGATGAAGGGCGAGCGTATCCTCGTCACGGGCGGCGGAACCGGCCTTGGCAAGGAAATGGCTGAAGGCTTCCTGAAGCTCGGCGCCGAAGTGCACATCTGCGGCCGGCGCGGGGGGGTCTGCGAGGAAACCGCCAAGGAACTGATGGGCAAGCATGGCGGCCTCGTCGTCCCGCATGCCTGCGATATCCGGGTGGCCGAAGCGATCAGCGACATGAACGACTCGATCTGGGCCAAGCACGGCCCCCTGACCGGGCTCGTCAACAACGCCGCCGGCAACTTCATCAGCCGCACCGAGGATCTCTCGATCCGCGGCTTCGACGCGATCTCCAACATCGTCTTCCGCGGCTCGTTCTACATGACGCAGGACATCGGCAAGCGCTGGATTTCCGGCAAGACGCGCGGCAACGTCATCTCGATCCTCACCACCTGGGTCTGGAATGGCGGCCCGTTCGTCGTGCCGTCCGCCATGTCGAAAGCCGCCGTCAACACGATGACGCAAAGCCTTGCCGTCGAGTGGGGCCGCTACGGCCTGCGCTTCAACGCCATCGCGCCTGGCCCCTTCCCGACCGAGGGCATGTCGAAACGCCTGTCGCCCGACGCGGACGGCGCCGAGCGCATGGAACGCGGCGTCGCCAACCCGATGGGCCGCGTCGGCGAGATGCACGAACTGGTCAACCTCGCCGTCCTGCTGATGGCGCCCGGCGCCGAATACATCAACGGCCAGACCATCGCGATCGACGGCGCGATGTACAACGCCTCCGGCGGCAACTTCGCCATGCTGACCAGCTGGGGCGACGAACAATGGGCCGCCGCCCGCAGCGCCATCGAGGCCACAAACGCACAGGACAAGGCCAAGCGAACCGTATAAGCAGGGTACCGCTGCGCCTCCGAACAGGAGGGCGCAGCGGGCTTGGCGGGGGTAGAGCATGCAGGAACCGAACCGGGACATTTTCCCAACCCCGGCGATGCTCGAGCGCTTTCCCAACATCACGCCGCTGCTGAAAAACGAGGCCATCGAGGCGGCCTTCAACCGGCATGAGGCACTGTCGGTTTCCGGCAAGCGCTGGTTCCACCGCCTCGGCCTTGTCTCGATGGTGCTGATCGGCGGCAGCGCGATCTACACGATTGCCGAAGCGCTCCTGTTCAAGGACGCCGGCAACCCGGCCGTCAGCATCGCCGCCGCGATCTGCGCCGCCATCGGCATCTCGGCGCAGATCTATACGCTCGCCGCCAAGGTGAAGAGCCAGTGGCTGGTCAACCGATTTGCGTGCGAGCGCCTGCGCTCGATCAAGTTCCAGGCCTACAGCCTTGCCGCCACCGCCCGCGACGAAGCCGAACTCGCCCAGCGCACGCGGCAGCTGACGGCCACAGAACTCGCCAGGCTCGAAAGCGAGCTCAACATGGGCATCTCGATCTTCGAGGCCTTCGTGCCGGAAAAATGCGTCTCTGTGCCCGCGCCCGGCGCTGGCCCGGCGCACCCGGACATCACCGGCGAGGCGATGATAGCCTTCCGCGAACTGCGCCTTCTCTATCAGGACCGCTACGCCGCCGCAGAGCTCCACCGCCTGCGCGAGAACCGCCGGGTCTTCCACTCGGCCGCCGACATCCTTTACTTTTCCGGCGCCTGCCTGGTGCTCCTCTCGCTGCTCGCGAAGATCGTGCCGGGCATGCCCACAACGCTCAACGCCTGGGTCGACTTCTTTGCGATCTCGGCTTTCGTCCTGTCGATCTCGAAGACCGTGCTCGACAGCGCGACCCTGACGGAACCGTCGACCGCACGCTTCGTGCGCTACCGCGAGGACATCGCCGAAGTCGAGCGCCGCATCGAGCATGGCGCGACGCTGGACATCGTGGTGCCCCAGATGGAACGCATCGCGCTGGGCGAGCTCGAGGAATTCTGCGACGCCTCGAAATCGATCAACTACCGGCTCTGATCACATCACGATCGCGACTTTGCCGACCACTTCGCGGCCGCGCATCATCTCGAAAGCGCGCCGCCACTCGGCGATCGGCACTTCGGCATGGATGCGCGGACGAACCTTGCCCTCTTCCGCCCATTTCCAGATCGCGGCCATATTCTCGCGGCCCCTGTCCGGGAACTGTCGGCCATACTCACCGGCCCGCACGCCGACCACCGAGAAGCCCTTGATGAGTGGCATGTTGACGCTCACGGACGGTATGCGCCCGGATGTGAAGCCGATGATCAGCAGCCGCCCGTCAAACGCGATGCAGCGCACACTCTCGTCGAACACGTCGCCGCCGACCGGATCATAGATCACGTCGGCCCCGCGCCCGCCGGTGAGCTCCTTCACCCGATCGCGAAAGCCCGCATCCGGCAGCACATGATCGGCGCCGTATTCCGTCAGTATGCGGCGCTTGGCTTCGGAGGCCGAGGTCGCAATCACTTTGGCGCCAAGCAGGCGCCCCACGTCCACCGCTGCAAGGCCAACGCCGCCGCTGGCGCCGTGCACCAGCAGGGTTTCGCCGGGCTGCAGGTTTCCGCGCCGCACCAGGGCGACATAAGCGGTGAGGTAAGCCGCGCCATAGGACGCGGCCGCCGCGAAACTGATCGCCTCCGGCTTCCTGCGCAGCGCCGCCGCCGGCACCACGGCAAATTCCGAGAAGGCGCCGATCCGGTTGCCGCCCGCCACGGCGTCACCCGGCGCAAATCCGCTGACGCCGGCGCCGAGCGCGTCCACGACGCCCGCAAACTCCATGCCCAGCACGAAGGGCAGCTCCGGCTTCAGCTGGTACTTGCCTTCGGTCATCAACAGGTCCGGGAAGTTAAGGCTGGTCGCCTTGATCCGCACCCGGACCTCTCCGGGGCCAGGCTCCGGCATGCGCTGCTCTTCCAGCCCGACCCCGGCATAGTCCGGCGCCAGTTCCCGGCATACGAGGGCCTTCATGCGGAGACCCGGGCGGCCTTTGCGAAGATGTCGTGCACCATTTCCGAAATCTCGCGGCAAGCTGCGCGCGCGCCGGGTGAGATGAACGTGAACGCCGTGAAGGCATGAGCAAGACTGTCATAGCGCTTGTGCACCACCGGCACGCCGGCCGCTTTGAGGCGCGCGGCATACTCATCGCCTTCATCCGACAGGGGATCGTGCCCTGCCGTGATCACCACAGCCGGAGGCAAGCCCGACAGGTCCGCCTCCTGCCCGGGCGAGACGCGCAGGTCCCGGTGGTCCGTGCCTTCGGGCAGGTATTGTTTCATGAACCAGTCCATCGTGTCCTGGCTCAGCGAGAAGGTCTGCGCGAAGGCGGTCTTGGACGGATAGTGTTTCGAGATGTCGATGGCGGGATAGATCAGCAATTGGAGCGCCGGCATAGGCCCGCCTTCGCGTTTCATCTGCTGGCTGATGATGGCCGAGAAGTTCCCGCCCATGGAGTCGCCGCCCACGGCAGCCTTTCCGGCCGGCGCGCCAAACCGATGCGCATTGGCAAGGCCCCACTTGTACGCCGCGAGGCAATCATTCAGCCCCGCCGGGAACACGTGCTGCGGCGCCAGCCGGTAGTCGACCGACAGCACCGGCGCCTGCGCGCCTTGCGCCAGCATCGCGCACCAGGCATGGCAGGTATCGAGATCGCCGATGACGCCGCCGCCCATGTGGAAGTAGACGATCAGCGGATGGCGCGGGTCCTGCGAGGCGGGCCGGTAGAGCCGCGCCGGAATGGCATTTCCGTCCGGCCCCGGAATAGTCTCTCTGGACGATCCCGCCCCCTCGCCCGTCACATCGGCGAGCAAGGCGAGCTGCGCCTTGACGCCCGCCTGCACGGCCTCTGCCGGAAGCGAGGACATCGGCGGCGCGGTGCGTCCGTTCCAGGCGATCATCTGCAGCTGCGGCTCCAGCGTGCGGCCGTTGATGGTGACCGGCTCCCCGCCCGCCAGCTTGACGATCAGGTTGCCGGGCAGGCTGGCAAAAGTCTTCGCGAGAATGCGCTGCAGGCTCATGGCGGCAAGTTCCTTGTGTCCAGATGCTGAAGATGATGGTCCGCTTTGCCGGGCGCGCCAAGAGGTGTCGCCGGGGGAGAGAGTGGCGCGCGCGAAACTAGCGCCCCATCATCGCCCGCCCGCCCGCCAGCACCAGGCCGGAGGCGAAGCGCGTGGCGCCTTCCACATCCACGGGCCGGCGTTGCAGCATGCAATCGCCCATCTCGCGGGCGATGCCGATGGCGGCCGCCGTGAGATATTCGAGGTCGAGTCCGGCGGCGGTGTCGCCGGTGAGGGTCTGTTCGAGGTCCGCCCGGATCTCCTCGGCCACGGCAAGCATTTCCGGCGTATCGACGCGCACGCCCATCAGCGCGAGGTGCGGCGCGCCGGCCTTGATGGCCTCCTCGTTCTCGCGGGCGATGAAGCTGAAATAGGCGCGGAAGGCATGCTCGATATAGTCTTCCAGCGAGTTGGTGCGGGCCCGGACCTCCGACAGGTGCGCCCGGAACCGGTGGGTCGAATCCTCGGCAATCGCCTGGAACACTTCTTCTTTCGACTTGAAGTAGTTGTAGAAGGTGCCGGAGGCGAGTTCGGTCTCGCGGATGATGTCGCGCACCGTGGTCGCTTCGTAGCCGATCAGCGCGAACACCCGCCGCGCCGCGGTGAGGATCGCCCGCCGGTTCGCCGCCTTGGTATTCGCCCGTTTGCCGCTCGTTGGCGCATCCGCCGCGATATCTGCCATGATGTATTGCCCTGAACTCTCGCCGGTTTTTACCCTGCACGAGGCGTCATGAGGCGTCAACTTTGTTGTGTCAGGGAATGTCCTCGGGCTTGCGGCCCGGCCGGCCTTTGTAGGGCGGGAAGGACCAGCCGAATCTCATCGCCCCGCCCCGGATCGCGAAGGCTACAATCGCCGCCGGCACCGCCGCCCACATCAGCGGCAATCCGGCGAGGTCCAGCCCGGTATAGATCGCCGCCCCGGCCAGCGCCGCCGTGATGTAGATTTCCGGCCGCAGCAGCACCGAGGGCTCCCCCGCCAGCTGGTCGCGCAGGATGCCGCCGAAGCTCGCCGTCAGCACACCCATCACGATGGCCACGACCGGCGATCCGGTCACGTCGAGCCCCTTCCAGGCGCCGAACACGCAATAGGCCGCCAGCCCCACCGCATCGAGCCAGAGCAGCAGCTTGTAGCGCGACTCGAACAGGTGGGCCGTCAGATAGACCAGCGCGGCAGTCACGCCGCAGACGACCAGGTAGGCCGGGTTCGCCACCCAGAATACCGGCACGCCGAGGATCAGGTCGCGCACCGTGCCGCCGCCGACGGCCGTCATCCCCGCGAAAAACAGGAAGCCGATGATGTCCAGCTGCTTGCGCGACGCTGCCAGCGCCCCGGTCGCGGCGAACACCGCAATGCCCGCATAGTCGAGGATCAGGATCGGGTTCATCGGCGGGACATCCTACGCATCATCATCCACGACGCTGGCGGCCGCCCCGACCCTGGCGTCGCGCTTGCGGCGCCGCTGCACGGTGAGGAACATGCCGAACACGACGCGGATGAATATGAGCAGGAGCACGCCGGCGAGGGGTTCGTTGAGCGAGAAGGCAACGCCGGCGCCGAGCAGGATGGCGATGTGCAGCGTCACGATCCGTCCGTAGGGGGAGAACATCTCGGCCGGCGGACTGCTCGTCTTGTACTCGCCCCGCAGCAGGAAATCGAACACGTAGTAGAGCGCGCTGATGACAATGATGGATGCCACGAACCAGAGCATTTCCGGCGCGGTGCCGACCGCCCACTGAATCAGCGAGACAGGCTCAAACGCGCCGCCGTCCTCTCCAGCGGCGAATGCGCGGATGAACATTCCGTGTACGAAGCAGAACATGCCGTAGTGGAAGAAGAAGAATGGCACCATGAACAAGGCCATCGCGAGACTGCCGAAGGAGGCGAGCGCAGTGCCGATCATCCGGAAGATCGTGAACGCGCCGATGACGAGGTTTTCGAGCCAGTAGAGCGCGACGAGCGGTGTGGCACCCCAGCCGAAGGCGAACACGGCGATGACGGGCATCAGGTCTACGGCCAGGCTGACCCAGGAGAGCGGATCGCGGTAGGCGCGCGCGACCTCCGACGGGTCGAGAAAGCGCGCCTTCATTCGGCGAGCTTGCCGGTGATCTCCGGAATCCGGGCGTTGACCGGCACGTAGACGACATTCCGGCCCGGCGACCATTCGCCCTTGGCGAAATACTCGGAGGTCATGGACATTTGTCCGTCTGCGGTCAATCGGCCGGTCGAGCGCACGCGGGTGATCGTGTCATGGCCGCTCACCGCCTCTTCGGCGGTCCAGCTGCCATCGTCGCCGAGCACAAAACTGCCGGTCGTGTGGAAACCGGCGCTGGTGACGTAGACATAGTCGAGCGAGCCCGTCTCGCCGTTTTCGTAGACATAGGTGACCCCGCCATAGGAGCCGTCCTCAAGCGCATGGCGGTTGACGAGCACGCGCCCGCCGAGGTCCCAGCTCCATTTCGAGATATCGGCCGGACCCGCTTCGCCGTCGCCAGCGGGCGCGCTGCGCCAGGTCTTGCCGACGAGGCCGGAGAGGGCGCCGAACGTATCGGCCTGCTGGGCAGTTGCAGGCGTGTAGCCCGGGCCGTGACCCGGAATGCAGGCGCAGGCCGTGAGCGTGAGACCGGCGGCGGCAGCAAGGACAAATCGCCTTGCGGCGGCGCTGAAGGTACGGCGGTGCATCGTCTTTTTATTCTCCCAGGCTCTCAATAGCCCACAAAATCATAGGCTGGGAAGGCGAAAGGATCATTCGGCGTCAGGCCTTTGGAGGCGCTGGGCGTATCATAGTTACCGGTCAGCACCTCGTAGTGGAGGTGGGGGCCTTCGGCATTTCCGGTGGCACCCATCTGGCCCAACGGCTGGCCAAAGCCGATGGACGAGCCGAGATGCAGGCCGGGATCAAAGCTGTCGAGGTGGGCGTAGCGGGTATAGACGCCGTGCCCGTGATCGAGCAGGACCTGGAGTCCGTAGCCGGACGAATTGCGCGCCTCAATCACCCTGCCGGGCGCAGCGGCATAGATTGTGCCGGGTGGCTGGCTCGTGAGATCAATCCCCATATGCGGGCGTCCGGCCCGAAGGCCGAAGCCGGAGGCGAGGCAGACATCGTTGACCGGCGCCGTGACCAGCACCACCTGCCCCACCAGGATCACCGGCTTGTAGTCCAGGATCCAGCGCTCACTGTCCGTCGGCGGACTGTTGGAGACGGTCATGCCCGGACAGATCCGCAGGAAGGCGTTCGGCTGGAACGCGCCTTGCGGCGGATTGCGGACATCGCCCGGCGGGCCATAGTCCACCGGGGGACCATAGACGACGATCGGCGCTGGCTGCGTGGCGCAAGCGCCCAGCAGCGTCAATGCAAACCAAAGCCCCCGCAGGCGAAAGTTCACGCGCTGACCTTCGCCCGCTTTGCGCCGCGTTCGATTTCCTTCATCAGGTCCTTGCAGTAGGCGAAGAAGTCGACCTGCATGCGGTGGCGCGGGCTGTCGTAGAAGTGCCCGAGATGGGCCTCCTCGTCTTCTTTCGTGACGCGGTGCATTTCGTCCGCAGGCGGAAAGGCGTAGGCGCCGGTCAGCGCGGCGGCGACGAGCTTCGATTGCTGCTCGGCAAAGTTCACCAGCGTCGGCAGGGGCTGGGCGAGGCCGAGGAAGAACAGGCTTTCGCGGCCGGGCTGAACCATCCGCTTGAACAGCGGGAAGACGTTGTCCTTCGGGGTCAGCTCGTCCTGCTTGAAAAACGGGAAGCTGGTATTGTAGCCGGTGGCCCAGACGATGGCATCGACCTTCTCGCGCGTGCCATCTGTGAAGACCACATGGTCCCCATCCAGGCGTTCAATGCCGGGCTTCGGCGTGATGTCGCCGCAGCCGACGCGCGTGAGGAATTCTCCGGACACGGACGGGTGGCCGTCGAGCGGTTCATGGTCCGGCTTTGGCAGGCCGTAATCTTCCATGTTGCCGATGGTCTTGCGGATTTTCGCCTTGGCGAGCGAGCGGCCAAGCTTGGGCGGCATCCAGGCCGGCAGCACGGCCTTGTCGGCGGGCTTGCCGTCCATGTATTTCGGCAGCACCCAGACGCCGCGGCGCATCGAGATGAACAGCTTCTCCGCCAGCGGGCGCTGCGAGAGTTCGGACGAGATATCCATCGCCGAGTTGCCGGCGCCGACAATCATCACGCGCTTGCCGCGGAAGTCGTACGGCGCGAACGGATCGCGGTAATGGTGCGAGTGGACCTGGTAACCATTGAACGTGCCCGGATATTTCGGCATCCGCGCATCCCAGTGGTGACCGTTGGCGACGACCACGGAGTCATACTCGCGCACTTCGCCGGTCGACAGGGTGACGCGGAAGCGCCCTCCCGGAAGGTCGGCCACATCGTCCACCGAGGTGTTGAACGTGATCGTCGGGCGCAGGCCGAAATGGTCCACATAATCGTTGAAGTACTGGAGGAGCTGGGCATGGTGCGGGAAGTCCGGCCAGTCGGCCGGCACCGGATAGTCCTCGAAGGCGAGGCGCCATTTGGACGTATCGATATGCAGCGACTGGTAGCAGGACGAGACCCCGTTCGGGTTGTTGTAATACCAGTTGCCGCCGACATTGTCGGATTTCTCGAAACAATCGTAGGGCAGTCCCAGATCCTTCAGGCGTTTCGCCATCGTGAACCCTGAACATCCTGCCCCGATGATGCAGGTTTTCGGCTTTGCCGCTGCGTCAAAGGCCATGCCCGTCTCTCCTTACCTTGCGCGAACCCGTTTCCTTGAGTCCCGCGCGATGTTATCCGGCTTCCATAGGGCGTCAAATCGGAAAGCGAGCCGGGCCGCATGAACGACAAGCCGAAACAGCAATATGACATCGCGGCCATCATGAACGAGAACATCAACGTAATGCGCGACGTGGTGCCTTGGGCCAACGAAACCCGGTTCCGGGTGACGAAGGTGGAAAAGGGCCACGTGTTCGGCATCCAGCCCTGGGAGGCGCACCTGGTGGGGGATCCGGAGACCGGCGTCATCCATGGCGGGGTGATAACGACCTTCCTCGACAACCTGTGCGGCATGGCCTGCACCTCGGCGATGACCGAGATGCGCTTCGTCGCGACGATTGACCTGCGCATCGACTATATGCGCCCGGCCGAGAAGGGCCGCGAGATCATCGGCGAGGCGGAATGCTACCACCTGACGCGGACGGTCTGCTTCACGCGGGCCTGGGCCTATCATGAGACACGCGACAAGCTGATCGCGACAGCGGCAGGGACGTTCGCCATCAACAAGGCGCGCCTTGGCGGGAGCAAGAAATGAACCCGCAGCTGACCAATCCGAGGGCGGACGAAATCGACGCGATCCTGAAGCGCCTGCCGTTCGCGCAGACGCTCGGCATGCGGTGCGAAGTGCTCGGCGACGAGATGACGGCGATCCTGCCCTTCCAGGAGAAGCTGATCGGCAATGTGGCGATCCGGGCCTTGCATGGCGGGGCGATTGCCTCCTTCCTCGAGCTGACGGCGATGCTGCAGGTGTTCCTCGTCTCCGACATGCCGCGCCCGCCGAAGCCGATCAACCTGACCATCGATTACCTGCGGCAGGGTCATGCGAAGGATCTCTATGCGCGGGCCTATGTGCTGAAGATGGGGCGGCGGATGGCGTCCGTGCGGGCAGAAGCCTGGCAGGAGAACCGCGCCGAGCCGGTGACGGCGCTGATGGCGCATTTTCTGGTGGCGTCAGACTGAGGCGGCGCTCCGTGGCCGGAGGGGTTGCGCAAGGAGCCGGGGCACGTTTTCCTGCGGCTTGATCGGGTCGGAGTTTATGTCTCCAGGGGCGTGTTGCCTGTAGGCGCAGGCCTGCGCCTCGCCTTGCCAAACCGTGTCATTCCGTTTCAATCCGTGCACTTCGGATAGTGATTTTCTCTCAGCGATTCTCATTTTTCATCACTTCGTATCGGTTCCCTATCGCTTGTTCTCGCGGAGGGCGAAGGCCGGGTGTGGGGATGCGCGTGCCCGGAATTCGGCCTGCGGTGCGGCGCCTGCCGGGCAAATGGCATGGAGGATACACACGGACGGAATGCTGCCGGATTGGGAAGCTGTGGAGTTTTTGGGGGCGGGCGATGGCGGCTGAGCTGCCGTGCCAGCGCAGCATGCCGCAAGTGTTTGTTCTGCTTGGCATTTTGTGCCCCGGCTTTCGCCGGGATGAGCGGGAAACTGTTTTCGGGGATGGGGGCAACGGAGGCGCAAACGTAGGGGCAGGTCAAAACTTGCGCCGCTATTGCACCTCCGGAAAGGCGCGCGCGATGCGCTGGTTCCATTCATAAAGGGCGGGCCAGTTCTCGCCCTCGTTGGGCATCAGGCCGAGGCGGACGATCACGAGGTCGCGGCTGGGTACGACCCAGATCGTCTGGCCCTCGTGGCCACCGGCGTGGAAGGCGTCGCGCGGATCGGAATCAGCGTTCTGCCGGTGTGTGAGCGGTCCTTTGGCCGGGATGATCCACCAGCCGGCCCCATAGACGTTGGTGTTGGCCGCGGGACCCGGAGCGCGGGCGAAATCAACCCACCCCTCGGGAAGTATCTGCTGGCCGTCCCACACACCATCGCGCAGATAGAGGTAGCCGAACTTCGCAAAATCCCGCGCGCTGGCCCAGATGAGCGAGCCGCCAAGATAGGTTCCTTTCGAATCGAACTCGGCCACCGTGTCCATGCCGATCCGGTCAAACAGGATCCGGTCAAAGGCGGCCTTGGAGTCTTCCGCGTTCCCCTCCGTGCCGAGCGTGACCTGCAGGGCATATCCGATATTGTGAAAGGTGGGTGTCGAATAGGTCCAGAACGTGCCCGGCGCATGCACGAGGGGGAAGGCGCGCATCGCGTAACCAAGCGCATCGAACCGTCCGTCGCCGTACATCAGTTGGACCACATCGCTTTTGATCGGGTTCGGATCGCCATCGAGCTCGTGGTAATCCATACCGTCGACGGCGTTGAGCCACTGGCGCCAGGTGATCGCGGCCGCTTTGCTGTCAGCGGGATAGAGTGTGGGCATGGGGGAATCGAGTTCGATGTCCGCACCGGCTTGCCTGGCTGCGCCCACCAGCGCCTGCGTGACAGATTTGGCCATGCTCCAGGAAATCTGCCGGGTCTGCGGCGTGAAGTTCTTGCCGTAGGCTTCGGCCACCAGCCGGCCGCGCCAGATGATGACGAGCCCGCGCGTTTCGCCCATCATGTCCTTGACCGACTTGCCCATCGCTTCGGCGACCAGGGCTTCCACGGCCGCCTTGGAGTCCGGCGGCAACTCGCCTGTCTGCCAGCCGGAGGTTGGATAAGCGAGGCCTTCAGGCTGCGCCGGCAGCGGAGTGAGCGACTGCGCGCCCGCGCCGAACGCCAGCAGGGCCGCGGCGACGAGTCCTCCAAGAATCTTGGCCTTCATGCTGGCGCCCTCCCCGGTTATGGTTATGCTTGGTCAAAGCTGTTGTGGACCGGGACATGAAGCTCGTCAAAGCCTTCGCCATCGTGCTCGTGGTTCTCGGCGTCGCCGTAGGGCTCGCCTGGCAGTTCTTCCTGAAGAACCAGGTTGCTTATGCGCAGATCGCGACGGCATACGGCGCCAAGATGGTCTGCTCCTGCCGTCATGTGGCGGAGCGACCTATGGAGAGCTGCCTGACCGACTTCACGGTGGACATCAGCCAGATTACCTTTGATGAAACCGCAGAAACCGTTCGCGCCAGCGTGCTCGGCGGCCTTGTCTCGTCTGAAGCCCGGAAATCCGGTCCTGAAACCGGCTGCACATTGGTGGAAAAATGAAACGCTCTTTTGTTGCCCTGTCGCTACTCGCTGCGTCAGCGATGCTGGCCCCCGCCGCGCATGCGGATGAGGGGCTGAAATGGATGACCGGGTGCTGGCGCACGGCGGACAAGAGCTACAAGGAAGTCTGGTCGAAACCGGAATCGGGATTCCTGTTCGGCTATTCGCTGACCTATGACGAGACGGGCGCGCTGAGCTTCTTCGAGCAGGCGCGGATCGATGGCGGGGCGCCGGCGGTGTTCAATGCCTATCCGGGCGGCTTCGGGCCGTCGGAGTTCACCGAGGAGAGCCGCGCCAAGAACACGGTCACGTTCGCGAACTCCGCGCATGATTATCCCCAGCGCATCGTCTACATGCGCAAGGGCAGCCGGATGAGCGCGACGATCTCGCTGGCCAACGGCGCGCGGGCGCAGACCTGGGACTTCAAGAAGTGCTGATCTGATTGGCTGTCATCCCGGCCAGCGCGTGAGCGCGTGAGCCGGGACCTTGTTGCGGCAACAGCGAAGAGAAGGTCCCGGATCACGGCCGCTTTGCGGCCTGTCCGGGATGACAGGGCGTTACTGTTCTTCTGCGACCGGCGCTTCTTCTGACGCCACTGGAGCGCCGCCGAAGCGGGGGGCCCAGGCCTCGGTGAGGATGGGTGTCAGCTCGGCCGCCGGAAGGGTCACTTCATAGGCGCCCTCGGCATAGGAGCCGATGTCATAGGGCGAGAACACCAAGGTAATGCCGCCGATCTTTCCGGCCTCGGATGAGGGCGCGAAGACGAAGCGGCCCTTGTAGACATCCGGAGCGTCCGTGGTCGGAGCAAGCAGCTCTTCCAGGCTCGACTCGATGGCGGCGGGCTCGTCAGCATAGCCGCGCTCCTGCTTTTCCATGGCGAGGGCCTTGATCGCGAGCTCGCCGAAAGCGGCGGGATCGGCGATGAAGGTGGAGAGCGGGAGGGCGTCCGTCTCGCCCTTGCGGTAGATGCCGCCGCCGAGGAAATAGTTTGGGTGGGCGCCGCCGGTATAGGTGTCGGTGGTATCGGCAAGGCTGATCACATCCTCGAGGACGAGCGCGGCCTTCTGCGTAATGCTGAGCGAATAGCCCATGAAGCCGAAGGATTCCGGGTCGGCGTCCGAGGCGGCCTTGTCGGCTTGGGCCTGGGCGACGAGGGCGTCGAGGGCGGCCTTGTTGGTGGTCCAGAGCCGGTAGGCGAGCGCAGGATCGAACGCGAGAATGGCGGGATCAATCTCGGACTGGACCGTGTAGGTCTCGTTCTCGAGCATGTAGGAAAGCTGGAAGCCTTCGGGCGCGGCGGGGGGCGCGGCTTCGGCGCTGGCGGTTTCGGCCACCGCGTCTACGGCGGCGGGTTCGGCCGCCTCCGGTGTGCAGGCAGCAAGCAGCAGCGCGGCGAGGGAGACCGTGGAGAGAAGGCGGATCATGGAGCGGGGACTTTCTAGAGGCTGAGCAGTTCGGCGTCGCCGCCCTGCGCGGTGATGTTGACACTTACCACCCGTTCGGTGGCGAAACGATGGAGATAATGCGGGCCGCCGGCCTTCGGGCCGGTGCCGGAGAGGCCTTCGCCGCCGAAAGGCTGGACGCCGACGACAGCGCCAATCATTGAACGGTTCACATAGGTATTGCCGGCGGGCATGGCGGCTTTCACCGCGGCGTGGAAGCTTTCGAGGCGCGAGTGAATGCCGAGCGTCAGGCCGTAGCCTTTGGCGTGCAGGGCGGCGCCGGTGGCGGCGATATTGTCCGGATCGTAGCGCAGGATGTGGAGGACGGGGCCGAAGGTTTCCTCCGTGATCTGATCAAGCGAGGAAAGCTCGACGAGGGCCGGGCCGAAGCCTGTGCCCTTTTCGGCGAGCGCGCCGGGATTGATCTGGTGGAGGAGCTTCGCCTCCCCTTTCATGCGGGCGAGGTGTTTTTCCAGCCGGCCGCGCGCGGCGGCATCGATGACCGGGCCGGTATCGGTGTCCGGCAGGGCGGGGTCGCCCATCTTGAGTTCGTTCATCGCGCCGATCAGGCCTTCGATCAGGCTGTCCGCTGTGGCGTTCGGCAGGAAGGCGAGGCGCAGGGCGGAGCAGCGCTGGCCGGCGGAGCCGAAGGCAGACGTGATCATGTCGTCGATGACCTGTTCGCGCAGGGCGGTGGTGTCGACGAAGAGGCCGTTGAGGCCGCCGGTTTCGGCGATCAGCGGAATGATCGGGCCGTCCCGGCCGGCGAGCGTGCGGTTGATCAGGCGGGCGGTGGATGTGCCGCCGGTGAAGCAGACGCCGGCGACGCGCAGGTCTGCGGTGAGCTTCGCGCCGACGGTTTCGCCGCGCCCCGGGAGAAGATGCAGCGCATCGGCGGGCAGGCCCGCGTTGTGGAAAAGGCGGACGGCTTCGAAGGCGATCAGCGGCGTTTGTTCGGCCGGCTTGGCGGCGACGGTGTTGCCGGCGGCGAGGGCAGCGGCGATCTGGCCGGTGAAGATGGCGAGGGGGAAGTTCCAGGGGGAGATGCAGCAGAAGACGCCGCGGCCATGGAGGGAGAGATGGTTGGTCTCGCCGGTCGGGCCCGGTAGGCGGACGGGAGCAGCGAATTCCTCCGTGGCCTGATGAGCGTAGTAGCGGCAGAAATCGACCGCCTCGCGCACTTCGGCGATGCCGTCCGGCAGGGTCTTGCCGGCTTCGCGGGCCATGAGGGCGATCAGGCGGGGCGCTTCGGCCTCCATCGCATCGGCCATGGCGTGGAGATATTCGGCGCGTTTGGCGCCGCCGAGACGGTCCCATTCGGGCTGGTAGGCGGCGGCGGCGTCGAGCGCCTTGCTGATTGCGGCCTCATCGGCTTCGAGCGCAGTGCCGAGGTCGCGGGAATGGTCGGCGGGGGCGCGGACCATCTCGCCGCCGCCGGAGGTGGCTATCCCTGAGACGATGGGGCCGGCGGCGATGGCGGGGCCGCCATCGAGCGCCTTGACGGCGGAGGCAAAGCCGCTCCGCACCCCGAGCTGGCTGAGATCGTGGCCGAGGGAATTCCTCCGTGCACTGCCATAGAGGCGCGGGGGCGTCGGGATGCGCGGATGGCGGCGCGGGCCGATCTCGACCTTGGCGATGGGATCGGTGACGACCTGTTCGGGCGGCACGCTTTCATCGAGGAAGGAGTGGACGAAGCTGGTGTTTGCGCCGTTCTCGAGGAGGCGGCGGACGAGGTAAGGCAGGAGGTCCTCGTGGGCGCCGACGGGGGCGTAGACGCGCACGCGCGTGCCCGCATCGGCCGCTTCATAGAGGGGCTCGCCCATGCCGTGCAGGCGCTGGAACTCGAAGCCCGAGACCCCGGCGGCGCCGGCGAGCAGGTCGACCGCGGCGAGCGTGTGGGCGTTGTGGGTGGCGAAGCAGGGATAGATGGCGGGCGAGGCCGCGAGCATAGCCTTCGCGCAGGCGAGGTAGTGAACGTCGGTGCCCTGTTTGGTGGTGAAGACCGGGAAGTTCGGATAGCCTTCGACCTGGGCGTTCTTGATTTCGGAATCCCAATAGGCGCCCTTGACGAGGCGGACCATGAAGCGGCGGCCGGTGACGTTTGCCAGCGTGCCGAGGCGTTCGATGACGGCGAGGGCGCGTTTCTGGTAGGCCTGGACGGCGAGGCCGAGGCCGGTCCAGCCTTCGAGGGAGGGCTCGCGGGCGAGCTTCTCGAAGATCTTGAGGCTGATGACCAGGCGGTGGGCTTCCTCGGCGTCGAGGCAGAGGCCGATATTGGCTTTCGCGGCCTGCTGGCAGAGCGTGAGCACTTTCGGATACATCTCGGCCATGACGCGCGCTTCCTTCACGGCGAGGTATCGCGGGTGGAGGGCGGAGAGCTTGACCGAGACGCCGTTGGCGGATTCGGGCGGGAGTTTCGCGTCCTTGCCGGCGGCGACGGCGGCGATGGCGTCTTCGTAGGCCTTGAAGTAGCGAGCGGCGTCGGCGCTGGTGCGGGCGCCCTCCCCCAGCATGTCGAAGGAGAAGTGGGCGGCCTCGCCGGACTTCACCATGCGGCGGCCGCGCTTCAGGGCTTCCTCGACCGTCCGTCCAAGGACGAACTGTTCGCCCATGATGCGCATCGCCTGCATCATGGCGGCGCGGATGACGGGCTCGCCGCTCTGGCGGATGAGGCCGCCGACGAAGGCGGCCGGGCCTTTCCTGGCGGTTTCCGGCGCGCCGATGACGCGGCCCGTGAGCATCAGGCCCCAGGTGGAGGCGTTGACGAGCCAGGAGTCCGACTGGCCCTGGTGGGCGCCCCAGTTGCCGGAGCGGATTTTCTCAGCGATCAGGTCATCGCGGGTGGCGGCGTCCGGCACGCGCAGCAGCGCTTCGGCGAGGCACATCAGGGCGAGGCCTTCGGAATTGGTCAGGCCAAACTCCTCGAGGAAGCTTTCCATCATCCCTTTGCGCCGGCCCTTGGAGCGGGCGAGCACAACCAGGTCGCGGCCCCGGCGCACGGCGCCTTCGCGGATCGGCCCGGGCAGCACGCCCTGCTTGATCAGGCCTTCGAGGAGGGCCTCTTCATCGGCGAATTTCAGCGCGTCGAGCGCGTCCCAGTCAACCGGGAGCGAGGCGAGGGTGTCAGGCATGGTAACGGGCGAACTCACAGGAAAAGAGGCAAAGTTTTGCGCCTGCGGCGCAGGCATGGAGCCTGAATACCTGTGTCCGGGGCTGGCTGCGAGTGGAATTTGACGGCAGTGGACCTCTTTACGCACTGGCGCAACCTCGCCACATTGCGCCGCGAACGGCCCGCGGGGGGCCCCGATGAAACGTCCAGTGGGAGATGCCATGCGCATCATGCTCGTGACTGACGCCTGGGATCCCCAGGTCAACGGCGTCGTGCGCACGATGAAGCGCATCATCGCCGAGACCGAGGCGATGGGGCATGTGTGGGAGATCGTGCATCCCGGCGCGGGCTTCATGACGATGCCGCTGCCGACCTATCCCGAGATCAAGATGGGCCTGTGGGGCCGGCCGCGGATCAGCAACATCTTCCACGAGTTCGAGCCGGACGCGGTGCATATCGCCACCGAAGGCACGCTGGGGATGGCGGCGCGGGCGGTGTGCCTGACCGAGAAACACCCCTTCTCGACCGCCTATCACACGCGGTTTCCGGAATACGTGTCGGCGCGGTTCCCGGTGCCGGTGGCGTGGGGCTATTCGTTCGTGCGCTGGTTCCACAAGTATTCCGGCAAGGTGATGGTGGCGACGCCGTCCCTCATGAAGGAACTTGAGGCCGAACGGTTCACGAACCTCGTGGCCTGGAGCCGGGGCGTGGATACGGAGACCTTCACGCCGCTGAAGCGCGTGGAGGAAGGCCAGCCGGGTGACCCGTTTGCGGGAATGGCCCGGCCGATTTTCCTGAATGTCGGGCGCGTGGCGGTCGAGAAGAATATCGAGGCGTTTGCCGACCTGACGCTGAAGGGCACCAAGGTGATCATCGGCGAAGGCCCGCAGCTGGAAGAGCTTAAGCGGAAGTATAAAGACGTCGTGTTCCTCGGCGCGAAGTTCGGCGACGAACTCGCGGCCTGCTATGCGAGCGCGGACGTGTTCGTGTTCCCGAGCCTGACGGATACGTTCGGGCTGGTGGTGCTGGAGGCGATGGCGGCGGGCACGCCCGTGGCAGCGTTTGATGCGACGGGGCCGCGCGACGTGATCCCCGGCTCCGGCGCAGGCACGATCACACCGCTGGACGGAGACCTGGCGAAAGGCGCGACTGACTGTCTTGCGCTCAGCCGCGAGACCGCGCGGGCGCATGCCGAGACCTATAGCTGGCGGTCCTGCGCCGAAGTGTTCCTGGAGAACCTGCAGCCCCTGCCCCCGCCGTTGCGCCGGCGCTTCTGGCACAAGATCCGTATACGGAGACGCAAGCCGGCGGTGGAGAAGACGGAGGGGTAAAGGCCGCTGCAGCTTTTGCCTCACCCCACCCTAGCCCTCCCCAAAATGGGGAGGGGACCGCTCAGCTTAACCGATAGACCCGGCGCACCATGTCCCCTCCCCATTTTGGGGAGGGCTAGAATGGGGCCGAGGCAGGCGATTCCGTCAAGGAGTGGCGGGGACGCCTGCCTTCAAGGTGGCGGCCACTTCCTGGGCTTTGCCGAGCTCGGCTTCGTGCAGCGGTATCAGGCCCTTCTCGATCATGTAACCGTCTTCACCGGCGGCGCCGTCGCTGACCGATTCGACGACGAATTCGGCAAGGCCCGGCACGAGCGGGATGTTCTGGTCCTTGACGTAGAAGTACATGACGCGGGCGAGGCCGTACTGGCCGCTGGTGATGTTCTCGAAGGTTGGCTCGACGCCGCTGAGCAGGCCGCCTTTGACGCGGTCGCCGTTCTGTTCGAGGAAGGAGAAGCCGAGCACGCCGATCGCATCGGGCGATTTGACGAGCGACTGCACGATGGCCGAATCATTCTCGCCGAAATCGACCCACTTGTCGTCCGTACGCACCGTATGTGAGCGAATCTTGAAAGCTTCGGCGTCGCTCTTCTTCAGGGCTGCCAGTTCCGGGATTTCCAGCGCGCCGAGCTCCATGCCGAGTTCGACGAAGGCATCGCGCGTGCCGGAGGTGGGCGGCGGGCCGAGGACGAGGATCGGCTTGGCGGGCAGCGACGGGTTTACTTCGTTCCACATCATGTATGGGTTCGGTTTGAAACCGCCCTGGCCGTCCGGAATATCCTTAGCCAGAGCCAGGAAGAGTTCGCGCTTGGTAATGTCGAAGAGCGGGCCTTCCTTGGCATTTGCGACGACAATGCCGTCATAGCCGAGCGGGATTTCAGTGATGCTGCTGACGCCGGCAGCGACGCAGAGGTTGCGCTCGGCGTCCTGAATGGGGCGGGATGCGTTGATGATCGAGGGCTCGCCCGGGCCGACCCCGGCGCAGAACGCCTTGAAGCCGCCGCCCGTGCCGGTCGATTCGACGATCGGGGTGTCGAAAGAGGTAGTGGCACCAAACCGCTCGGCAATGGTGCGCGAGAAGGGCGCGACGGTGGAGGAGCCGACGATCTTGATCTTCTGCTCGGCAGAGGCGGTTCCGGCGACAGGGGCAGCCTGGGAGGCGGAATCGTCTTCCAGCTGCGAAAGGTCGCTCTGACCGCAGGCGGCTGCGGCCATTAACATTGCAGCCGGGATGGCGGCCTTGAAGAAGCCCTTGAACATGATGTGTCTCCGCTTGTTTGGCCCGCAATAGCGGGGGATTCTCAAGTTCGCCATACGCTTGTGATGTGACACTTCCTGCGAGAAAAAGTGACAGTTTTGCGACACGGGCCTGTAGTCCGAAAAAACTTCTTGCGCATCCGGGGATTACCCCCTAAATGCACCTTCGAAATTGATGTGGCGGACATCTGGGCTAACCCGACAAAAAGGGGGGCCCCCTGTACTAACGCCCAAAGCTGGTTTGAAGCCCTTTGGAGGTTAGGTGTCATGCGCACTTACGCTACCCCGTATAATATTGTCCGCAATCTGCAGCCGGAGCTGCCGACATATTGCTTCCGTCCGGAGCGCGTGACCGCGGCTGCCCGCTGGTTCGTGGAGAAATTCCCGGCCCAGTCGTTCTATGCCGTCAAGGTGAACCCTGCCCCGCACGTGCTCGACGCCCTCTGGGACGCCGGCATCCGCAGCTTTGACGCGGCTTCCGAAAAGGAAATCCAGCTGATCCGTGGCCGCTTCCCGGACGCACGGATTGCCTTCCTGCACCCGGTGAAGCCGCGCCACGCGATCGAGCGCGCCTACTTCAACTATGGCGTCCGCATTTACGTGACCGACTCGGTTGCCGAACTGAACAAGATCCTCGAAGCCACGAACTTCGCCAAGGACCTGACCATCCTCGTGCGCATCGCTGTCTCGAACGAAGGCTCGGCCTTACCGCTGTCCGGGAAGTTCGGCGCGAGCGCGGCCGAAGCGGCGGAAATCCTCCGCCTTGCCCGCCGTCATGCGGACGAGGTCGGCGTGTCTTTCCACGTCGGCAGCCAGGCGATGAAGCCTTCGGCCTGGGCGCAGGCGATGGCGGATGCGAGCCGTGTGATCATCGAGGCCGGCGTGACCGTGGACATCGTCGATGTCGGCGGTGGCTTCCCGGCGATCTATGCCGACAAGACCCCGCCGGAAATGGACGACTATGTCGCCATGGTGATGCGTTCGTTCGAGAACATGTTCGTGCTCGAGAACGCCGAACTGTGGTGCGAGCCGGGCCGTGCGCTGGTCGCCGAGTCGGAAAGCCTGCTGGTGCGCGTCGACCTTGCGAAAGGCCGCGAGATCTACGTCAATGATGGCTCCTATGGCGCCCTCTATGACGCGGTGCACGAAGGCTGGAAGTTCCCGATGCGCGCGATCTCGGGCGACGGGCGCAAGCTCGGCCGCATGGTGGAATACACCGTGTACGGACCGACCTGCGACTCCGCCGACATGCTTCCGGGCAAGGTCTGGCTTCCGGCCGGCCTGACCGAAGGCGACTATGTCGAGATCGGCAATATCGGCGCCTATGGCCGTTCGATGTCGACCCAGTTCAACGGGTTCGGCGAGACCGAAGTGGCGGAAGTCCAGGATTCGCCCTGGCCGTCGCTCTATGTCTCGGCCGTTGGCGCCGAAGTCATCTCGATCGGCTCGATGGCCACGAACTGAACGTCCGGAAATCCGTAACGTCTGAGGACGCGCGTCATGCCGTCCGTCTCGTCCGGCGGGCGGGTGAGGGAGGCTGTTCCTCCCTGCCCGCCGGATTGAGTATTCCCCGGCAGCACACGGATGGTCTGGCGCGCAATCGCGGCGCCTGAATCGACATAGGACACAGCGCGCGGCGCAGTGGCGATAAGCTGGCCCCGCACCAGCGGGAAATGCGTGCAGGCGAGGACGACCGTATCGATCTGGTCTCCGCCGGGCGCGTTGAAGAGCGGCGCCTGGGCGGCGGCGAAGGCTTCGGGCGGCACATCCTCGCCGCGGGCGTGGGCCTCGGCGAGTTTCACGAGTTCCAGGCTGCCCTGCAGGATAACGCGCTTGCCGGCGGCGAACTGCTCGATCAGCTGCGCGGTATAGGCGCGCCGGATGGTGCCGGGGGTGGCGAGGAGGCCGATGGTGCCGGTCTCGGTGAGCTTCGCCGCCGGCTTGATGGCCGGCACCGTGCCGACGACCGGGATGGAGAGGGCGGCGCGCACTTCGGCGAGCGCCAGCGTGCTCGCCGTGTTGCAGGCGATAACAAAGACATCCGGCTGGACCGCGTCCACGAGGGCCTTCGCGACCCGCGGCAGGCGCGCGCGCAGGGCGTCGTCCGACTTGTCCCCATACGGGAAAAAGGCGTTGTCGGCGGCGTAGTGGACCGCGAGGCGCGGGCCGAGGGCGCGGATTTCGCCGGCCACTGTGAGGCCGCCGACGCCGGAATCGAACACGAGGACGCGGCCCCGGGCGGGGGACGGCTCAAAGGTGAAGGGTGCCTGGTCGCTCATCTGCGCGGGAAGTTAAGCGCATTCGGGCGCGGCGCAATCGGGGCGGCGCCGCGGCATGCAGCGGGCGCGTGGCACGAAACTTGTTGTGCAGCGCACAATCGAGGCTTAGCGTGAAAGGGTCAACCCATGGGGAAACAGGACATGATGGACTTCTGGATGAATTCCTGGCGCACCTATACGGCGATGACCGCCGCGTCGCTCGACACGATGCTGACGATGCAGAAGAGTATGATGAACCTGTCGTCCATCACGCTCAGTGATGGCTGGGACAGTCAGGACGAGAACTACATGCGCGAGGCTTTCCAGCGCGCCGCCGACGCCAATGTGCGCCGCTGGTCGGACACGGCCGATGTACTGAAGGGCATGCCCAGCTGGGTGCAAAAGATGAATTCAGTGCCGGGCACCACGCTGGTGAACCTTTTCGACAAGGCCCAGCGCGGCCGGGGCTAAAGCCTTCTCTGCCTTGTGGACTTGGCGCCTGCCCTGATTTACCTCGGGGCATGACCCTTCCGATCGAGACCCTCAAAGCCGTTGAACAGCGCCTGCTCTGGCTCAGCGCTTGGACTGTGCACAACGCCAATCACCTGCGCGAGAAGCGCGACGACGACGTCAAGGTCGGCGGGCACCAGGCCAGCTGCGCCTCGATGGTGTCGATCCTGACGGCGCTGTATTTCCATGTGCTGCGGCCGGAAGACCGGGTGGCGGTGAAGCCGCACGCGGCGCCGGTGTTCCACGCGATGCATTACCTGATGGGCAACCAGACGCGCGAGAAGCTGGAGAATTTCCGAGGCTATGGCGGCGCGCAGTCCTATCCCTCGCGGACCAAGGACATTGATGATGTCGACTTCTCCACCGGCTCGGTCGGGCTCGGCGTGGCGGAGACGGCGTTTGCCTCGATGATACAGGACTACCTGATCGCCCGTCCGTGGACGGAGCTTGGATCCGGCGCGCGCAAGGCGGGGCGCATGGTGGCGCTGGTGGGCGACGCGGAGCTGGATGAGGGCAACGTGTACGAGTGCCTGCAGGAAGGCTGGAAGCACGGCCTGCGCAATACCTGGTGGATCATCGACTATAACCGCCAGAGCCTCGACGGCGTGGTGCATGAGGGCCTGTGGGCGCGGGTGGAGGCAATCTTCACGGCGTTCGGCTGGCGCGTGGAAGTGCTGCGCTTCGGCGCGCTGCAGCGCGCGGCGTTCGAGGAGCCGGGCGGCGCGCGGCTGAAGGCCTGGATCGAGGCGTGCCCCAACTCGCTTTATTCGGCGCTGACCTACAGGGGCGGGGCGGCCTGGCGCAAACGCCTGCTGGACGACATTGGCGACCAGGGCGACGTGACGGCGCTGATCGAGCGGCGCTCGGATGCAGAGCTCAGCACCCTGATGAACAATCTCGGCGGCCAGTGCCTCGAGACCTTGTGCGAGGCGTTTGACCAGGCCCGCGACGAGGCGCCGACCGTATTCCTCGCCTATACGATCAAGGGCTGGGGCACGCCGCTCGCGGGGCACAAGGACAACCATTCCGGCCTGATGACCAAGGCGCAGATGGCCGAGTTCCAGACGCTGATGGGCATCGCCGAGGGCGAGGAATGGGAGGCGCTGGCCGGG
>LNFC01000018.1 GCA_001464545.1 Acidobacteria bacterium Ga0077551 | reverse complement strand
GAGCACGCCCTCAACGTCACCTATCGCTATGACCGCGGCGAGCCCCGGGCCCCGCTCCACAAGGATCAGGGCTTCGAAGGCCGCGGCGACTGCATTGACTGCAAGCAGTGCGTCCAGGTCTGCCCGATGGGCATCGACATCCGCGACGGCGCCCAGCTCGAATGCATCCACTGCGCGCTCTGCATCGATGCCTGCGACGACATCATGCGCAAGGTTGGCCGCCCGACCGGTCTCATCGCCTATGATACGGACCGCGCTGTCAGCGCGCGCGCGCAGGGCGGGACCGTAAAATACAGCCTCCTGCGTCCACGGACCATTCTCTATTCAATCCTGATCGTGCTGATCAGCACCTTGATCCTCTGGGGTTACGGCTCTAAATCGAGCTACGAGTTCAGCGTTCTCAAGGATCGCTCCCCGCCCTTCATTCGCCTGTCTGACGGCCGCGTGCGCAACGGATACACGCTGAAGCTCGTCAACAAGTCCACGACCACGCAGCAAGTCGATATCACGGTCAAAGGTCTGGGCGATGCCGAGTTCGAAATCATCGGCATCGGCACGTCGCAGCCAGGCGGCGGGCTCACCGTAACGTCCGAAGCGCACGGCGTGGATCGCTACCGGATGCTCGTCACTGTCCCGGCGGGCGATGAAGCAGACCGGGACAATCTGGTCGTCGTGATCAAGGATCCCGACACCGGCGAAACGATCGAAGCCGGCGCACCATTCACACGAGGAGATCGCTGATGTCTGCCCAAGTTGCCGTGCCCTCAACGAAAGGTCAGCTCAAGGGCTGGCATGCCCTTCTCTGGTTTCTGGGCTTCTTCGGCTTCATGTTTGTCGTGAACGGAATATTTCTCTGGACGGCCATCACGACCTTTCCGGGCGAAGATACCGAGAAATCCTACGCCGTCGGCCTCGACTACAACCGCGAGATCGCGCGCCGGACCAAACAGGCCGACGCGGGCTGGGGCGCGGAAATCGGGCTTACGGGTAGCGTCCCGCAGCTGCACATTCGCCTGACGCAGGAGAATGGCGATGCCCTTCCGGTGTCGGGCACGAACCTGCAATTGCGTCACCCTGCGGATCGCGCGCTGGACCGCGTCGTCGAACTGACGCCTGTTGGCGGCGGCGAATACACCGCGTCGCTGGAAACCCTCGCGCCCGGGACCTGGACGGTCCAGTTCAGTGCAGATGTCGACCCGGCAGCGGATGGCGATGAGTTCAAGGCCTCACGGGAGATCATCATCCCATGAACACGGTTGCAGTCGACACGGCCGGCTGTCCGAGCGGGCTTGCACCGCCCAGCGCTTCGGAGGCGGCCGATCCTTCGCCCTTCGTGCGGCGCGTCGGCAAGCAGGACCGCCTGTCGCTCACCGTGCGCGGCGCTAAATGCGGCGCCTGCCTCTCGCGCATCGAAAGCGCTGTCGCCGCACTGCCCGGCGTGGATAACGCCCGCCTGAACCTCTCCACCGGCCGGCTCGACATTGCCTGGACGGGCGACCTCTCCGCCCAGCGCATCGCGCGCACGGTCAGCGACCTCGGCTACGGCGTCGCCCCTCTCGATACGCGCGCCGGAGACACCGAGCACAAGAAGGAAGAACAATCCCTGCTGCTCGCCATGGGCGTGGCCGGCTTTGCAACCGCCAACATCATGCTGCTCTCCGTTTCAGTCTGGGGCGGCCATGATGAAATGGGTGAAGCGACCCGGCAGGGGCTACATGCGGTCTCGGGCGTCATTGCGCTGCCGACGCTTCTGTTCTCCGGGCGTCCTTTCTTCCGCTCTGCGTGGAACGTCCTGAAACGCCGCCGCACCAACATGGACGTGCCGATCTCCCTGGCCCTGATCCTCGCGTTCAGTGTCAGCGTCGCCGAAACCATCCGCGGCGGCGAGCATGCCTATTTCGACGCGGCCTGCATGCTGCTCTTCTTCCTGCTCATCGGCCGCTTCCTCGACGCCCGCGTGCGCCGCCGTGCCTATTCCGCCGCGCGCGACCTCGCAGCGCTCGCCAGCCGCACCGTCACCCGCATCAGCGCCACAGGCACGCACGAGCCCGTCCGCGCCGAAGACATCCGCCCGGGTGACCGCATCCTGCTGGCCCCCGGCGAACGCGCCGTCGTCGACATGCTGATCGAGCATGGCGAGTCCGAAGTCGATGAGAGCCTCGTCACCGGCGAAAGCCTGCCGCGCTTTTCCGCCGCCGGCATGCAGCTTATGGCGGGATCCATCAACCTGTCCCAGCCGCTCACCGGGCGCGCGACGGCCGCCTCTGCGGACTCGCTTCTGTCCGACATCGGACGAATGCTCGAAGCGGGCGAGCAGAAGCGCGGCGCCTACCGCCGCATCGCCGACAAGGCCGTGTCGCTCTATGTGCCGATCGTCCACTCGACGGCGCTGCTCACCTTCCTCGGCTGGTGGCTCGCCGGGTTGGGTCTGCGCGAATCCATCCTGATTGCCGTATCTACCCTGATCATCACCTGCCCCTGCGCGCTCGCGCTGGCGGCGCCTGTCGTTCAGGTCGTTGCCGCAGGCCGCCTGTTCCGAGGCGGCGCGTATCTCAAATCCGGGGACGCCCTCGAGCGTATCGCTGCGTGCGACCATGTCGTGTTCGACAAGACCGGCACGCTGACCCTCGGCACACCGCGTCTCGTCTCGATCAACCTTCCCGCCGGGACATTGCAGGACGCCGCACAACTTGCCCGCGCCAGCCGTCATCCCCTCTCGAGGGCGCTGACCGCCGCCGCCGGTCCCGGCCCACTCGCGGCCAACGTCAAGGAGCGTCCGGGCCTCGGATTGGAGGGCACCGTGAACGGCATCGCCTGCCGGCTGGGGTCCGCCGAGTGGACTGGCGCACGCGCCAGTATCCACAACGGCGCCACGTTGTTCTTCGTCCGCGGCGCGGAGCTGCCGGTGGAGCTCCGCTTCGAGGACGACATCCATGCCAGCGCCTCGGCCACAATCGCCCGCTTGCGCAAGCTTGGCATGGGCGTCGAAATCGTGTCCGGAGATCGCAGTGAAGCCGTGGCTGAAGTCGCGCGTACACTCGGCATCGATCACTGGACGGCGGCGGCGAGCCCGCAGGACAAGGTGCGCCGGCTGGAGCAGTTGCAGTCCGAGGGCAAACACGTCCTGATGGTCGGCGACGGCCTCAACGATGCGGGCGCGCTGGCACTGGCTCATGCTTCGGCAGCGCCGGGCGGGGCTCTGGATGTCAGCCAGTCAGCCTCTGACGCGGTCTATTCGGGCGGCCTCGCGCCCCTGCCGCTTCTCGTGCGCACCGCGCGAAAGGCGCGCACGGTGATGCTGCAGAACTTCGGCTTTGCCGCGGCCTACAATCTCGTGGCGGTTCCCATCGCCGTCCTCGGCCACGCGACGCCGCTGGTTGCCGCCATCGCAATGTCGGGTTCATCCCTCATTGTGTGCCTGAACGCGCTGCGTCTCAATCTGCCTACGGAGAAACCCGCATGAGCGGTCTCGTCTTCCTGATCCCGATTGCCTTGCTGATGGGCCTCGCCGGCCTCGCAGGCTTTGTCTGGGCGGTACGCGCCGGGCAGTTCGACGACCCGGACGGCGCGGCCGCCCGTATCCTGCTGGACACGGACGCCCCCCTCCCGAACCCGGCGGCCGCCCGGTCCAGTCCCGGCAGCGCCGAAAGCTAGGGCTTCCGGCGCAGCGGATCGACCCGCGCCTTCACGCTGCGAGTGGTCTCCGCCGGAAGCAGCTGGGAACCGGGCACAACAACCGTCTGCCACCCACGCCGGCTGGACGTGCGGAACGGTGCAAAGCGGATGCTCACCATCTTCATGTCCTTGCTGGAGTTCAGCAGCGCCATCTTCTCGGCCGGCGACAGCATGTCGACATATTCCGAAATGCTCGCCGCCTTGTCAGCGCGCGCCCGCGCGGTCGCCAGAGGCACATGAACATCGCTGCGCCCAAGCGGCCAGTAGGGGTCGACCAGATAGTCACGCCGTTGCTGCTCGTGCGGATGCAGCAGCAGGGACGCAAGCCGGTTGGGTCGGAGGTCGGAAAAACGCGGTCGAACACGCAGCGCGTCGGTGCGCGAGGCTGGCGGGTTTGCATCATGCGGCGAGGCCAGCAGGCCAAGCTGCTTTGAGCGAAGACCCGCCGAGCGCTTGGCCGTGAAATACGACACCGGCGCACTCAGCATCAAACCAATCGTCGCGGGCGCAAGCCACGCCGCATAAATCGGCGAAATCGCGATCGCCGCAATGGTCAGAACAAAGCCGAGCACTGTGGCCGGCAGATTGTGGCGCAGCGTCGTCAGGAATGAGTATCCGTCATCGCCCCGCTTCTGCGGCGCCCATCCGGAATCCTGCCCCGACAGGACGCTGACGACCGCGCTCGTCTGGGTGACCATCAGGATCGGCGCGATGAGAACCGACAGCAACGTCTCCGAGATCGTCCCGGTGACGGTGCGCCAGGCGCCGACATCCTTGCGCCACACCTTGTTGGTCAGCCCGTAGATCAGGCCGCAGATCTTCGGCGTGAACAGGATGACCATCGTGGCGATGAACAGGTTCAGCGCGCGCTCGGAGTCGATCACCGGCCATTGCGGGAACAGCGACGCGCCTTCCCCGAAATAGTCTGGCACAAGGAAACTGTTCTGGAGCGACAACAGCATGCCGATACAGATGAACAGCAGCCAGAGCGGCGAGGACAGGTAAGAGAAGATCCCGGTGATCAGGTGGAACCGGCTCGTCCAGGTCAGCCCGCGTGCCTTCAGCAGCACGGCCATGTGCTGCATGTTGCCCTGGCACCAGCGACGGTCGCGCGTGACCATGTCGATGATCGTGGGCGGTCCCTGCTCGTAGGAACCGGTTATGTCCGGACGCACTTCGACGTTCCAGCCGGCGCGCCGGAGCATCGCGGCTTCGACAAAGTCGTGGCTCATGATCGTGCCGCCGAACGGCGCGCGTCCCGGGATCACCGGCAGGCCGGCCGCTTCAGCCAGCGCCCGCACACGGATGATGGCGTTGTGGCCCCAGAAGTTGCCTTCCTTCTGCGCCCACCAGGCAATCCCGTGACCGAGAACCGGGCCGTAGAGCGCCGCCGCAAATTGCTGGCAGCGGCCAAACAGTGTTTCCACGCCGACCAGCTGCGGGATCGTCTGGATCAGGCCGGTCTTCGGCGACGCCTGCATCGCATCCACGAGGCGCAGGATGGCGTCGCGCTCCATGTAGCTGTCGGCGTCATAGACGACCATGTAATCATAGCGGCCGCCCCAGCGGGTGACGAAGTCCCGGATATTGCCGGACTTGCGGTGCAGGTTGATCGTCCGGCGGCGGTAGCGGATCTTCACATCGGCCGGGCCGATCCGAGCCACGCGCTCAAACGCCGCCTCTTCCCGCAGCGCGATGCTCGCGTCCGTCGTGTCGCTGAGAATGAAACACTCGAAATCGCCGGGCGCATTCGAAAGGCTTTGCGCGGTCGCCAGCACTGTCGAGAATATCTGATCGACGTCCTCGTTGTAGATCGGGAACGCGATCACCGTCCGCGCGCGCGCGATCCGGCTGACACAGATCTTGTCGTCCGCAGGGCTGGCAACCGACAGCGCCGAACCCAGCCCGGCAATCGCATTCACGAACGCAAAACAGACCCAGCTGATGTTCAGCGCGAACACCGCGAGCAGTGCCCATTCAAACAGCGTCAGGCCTGACACCGAGAGCACCTGGAACATCTCGTGCGTCGCCCAGACCGTCATCAGCACGGTCGTCGCAAACACGAACACCTTGCGCCAGGCGTGGGACTTCGGACGGAACCGGTCACCCTCCGCCGCCGGGCTGCTGAAGGCCTGGTCGGGCATGGACACGGGAAACTCGATCGGACGCGCGCGGGAATCGGTCATTCAGGTCTCCACCGGTAGAGCCAGGTTTCTGAAACGGGTTTCCCTCCCTTGGTGAGCAAGGCTCGTAGTTCCGCCACGTCAGCATTCTCTGTGCTGAGCTCGAAGCTGAGCCGGGTCTTCCCGGTCTCAGGGTGGCGCTTGACGACTGGATTGTGGATCGTGCCGTTGGACGTCGAAATGCTGGCCGAGGCATTGTTCAGCAGCGCTTCTTCCGCTGGTTCGTAATCGATCACGAACAGCTGGCGTTTCTTGTCCGGCGTCTTGCCGGAGCGGGTTTCCGCAATCGGGATGACCGACGACACGGCCGGGGGCCGCAGGCTCCACCGCATGTTGTACGACAGATCATAGGCGCGGCCGGGTTGCCACGCCGCTTCCGGCTTCCAGAACACAACGATGTTGTCATTGTACTCGTTGGCCGTCGGAATCTCGACCAGCGCCAGATGACCGGTACCCCAGTTGGAAGTCGGCTGGACCCAGACGTTGGGCCGGTGGTGATACTCCGCTTCTACATCGGCGTAGGCGGCGAGATCGCGCTTGCGCTGGATCAGCCCGAAGCCGCGCGGAAGTTCCGTTGCCAGCACAGAGATCTGGAGAGACTGGGGATTGACCAGAGGTCGCCAGACCCACTCGCCATTCTTCATCCGGATCTGGAGGCCTTCGGAATCATGCACGGCCGGGCGGAAATCCTCGGCCTCCTTGCGAAGGTCGTGTGGCGAGAAGAAGTACATTGAGGTCAGCGGCGAAATGCCGACCGAGGTGATCTCTTGGCGCGGGAAGAAGGCCGCCGAAACTTCAATGCGCGTCTCCGGTCCCGGCGTGATCCGGAATTCAAACGCCCCGGTCACGCTTTCTCCGTCCATCAGCGCATAGACGGTGATCGCCGGCGAAGCCGAAGTCGGTTTGACCAGCCAGAACTCGGTAAAATACGGAAACTCTTCGCCTTCGGCCGAGGCGGTGCCGATCGACAGTCCCCGCGCAGACGCGCCGTAAACCGTGCCCGCGCCCAGCGCCCGGAAGAAACTCGCGCCCTTGAAACTGACCAGCTCGTCGAACTTGCCGGCCTGGTTCAGCACGGTCAGGACGCGGAAGCCCGCATATCCGAGTGAGCCTTTGATCTTCTCCGACAGCGGCAGGTCCTGGAAATCGAACTCGGACGCCGCGTACCTGCGCAGCTTTGCGTCGCCCTGTTCGACGAGGTTGATGCGAACCTCGCGCGTGAACAGGTAGCCGCGCGGATCAAGCAGGACCCGGAAGCCGTTGGCGCTCTCCGGCCAGATGGTTGCTACCGGTCGGTTCTGGATCCGCCGATACTGGTCGTAGTTCAGCTCCCCGGCGCTTTTCGGCAGATCGTCGCGGCCGTCATATTCCTGCTCGGACAGCCGCTTCGCCTTCTGGCGCACATCTTCAAAATCAAACTCGGGCGTGGGCGCTGCCATTTTTTTGGCTGCGGCGTCCGTCTCGAGGCATCCGGCAGCTGCTGCTTCGTGGGTGCCTGAGATCGCGTCGCAGTCGGCCGCAGCGTCCAACCCGACCGCGTCCGCCGAAGCGTCTTCCGCCAAGGCAGCCCCCAGCACGTCCGCATCCGGCGCGGCCGCCACTGAGACCGGCACGACGCTCGCCGGGTCGCCGCCCTGCCCATCCGCCTTCGCGGGGCCTGACGGCGCCGAACAGGCACACAGCACGAAAAAGGCCGCTGGAGCAGCCCAGATCATCTTCGGCAAGGCAGTGCCAAAGCGCCGCAAATCACACTCCTGAGCCCGTCATTCAACCACATATCCGGCGCCATCATGCTGCAGCGCAACATCTCAGCAGCTTATTCAATGAATGAAGCGCCGGATGGTTGCGAATTGAGCTGAAATCGACCGCAGAATGCGTTGGCGCGTCCGTCACCGACCGATAAGGCAAATTTGTGGCGAATTGAGCAGTCTGGCGCTCAAAAGAGACCGCAAAGCCGGGTATCCCCGGGACCGAGCGGGCACGCAAAGGAGGTAGCTGTGTTCAGGACACCGCTGTCCGGCGCTGTCGCAACGAACCAGACTGCGAACTGAACAGCTCGAGAGCGCTGTCGAGCGACATGGGCCGGGCGAAGTAGAACCCCTGGAACTTGTTGAATCCCAGCGTTTCAAGAACCGCAAACGTCTCCGGGTCTTCAACGCCTTCGCAAACGACTTCCATGCCGAGCGCATGAGCCAGTTCGATGGTCGATTTCAGGATCAGCCGATCTCTCTGGCTGCTCGTGACATCGAGAATCATCGAACGGTCGAGTTTGAGTTCATGCGCCTCAAGAGTCTTCAGGTAAACGAGTGAGGATTGGCCGGCGCCGTAATCATCGATCGACAACCTGATGCCATTGTTCCGAAATTTGGCGATCCCCTGAATCGCCAGCTCGGGGCGGTCGATGACAGCCGTTTCCGTGATTTCGATTGTTATGCGGGCGTTGGAGCTTGTGATCAGCTGCAGCAGCCGGTCACAAAAAACGAGATCGCAGATGGATTTGCCGGAGACGTTGATCGCGATTGCAACGTCAACGCCTTCGAGCCTCATGTAAGCTTGGTCCCGGATCACCTGCGCCGCTACCCAGAGCGTCAGCTGGTCAATGGCGCCGGTCTCTTCCGCCGTCGCGATAAACGAACTCGGGGCAATAAAGCCGAAGCGGCGATGGTTCCAGCGGATCAGCGCCTCGAGATCCGTAAACTGTCCTTCGTGCGAGGAGTATTTTGGCTGGTAGACAACTTCAAACTCATTCCGTTCGATGCCTGTGATGATATCATTGAGCATCGCGAGTTTCAGCTTGGGGTCTTCTGAACTGGCTGCCTCCCAGTGCACAATCGTCTTGCTCAGTTTTCGCGCTTGATCGAGCGCGAGGACGGCATTTTCGAGCTCCACTTCTGCCTGCTCGTTTCCTGCGCCAACCATCGACACGCCCGCGCGAATGGACAGGTTGACCGTTTGTCCGGCGATGACAACCGGCAGAGTTGAGAGCGCGCAAATCTGCTCAATCTTTGTCTCGATCAGATGTTCACTCTCTGCCTCGACCCAGACGGCGACGGTCGACCTATCGAGACGATAGGCCTCATCAGCGACTTTGCGCTGTTTCAAGTTATCTGCCAGCTTGCGAACCAAGGCATCGGCGTTGGCATATCCAAATGCGCCCCTCAGCTCGCGAAACCGGTCGATCCCGAAAACGATCAGCACAACAGTTGTTCCACGATCCGTGCGCGGCCTTTGGTTGAGATCTTCGAGAAGCGCGGTGCGGTTGGGAAGGCCTGTCTCGGAATCGTGCCGAACCATATGCTTTAGGTAGGCAGATTTCTGCTCGATCAGCTGGGTTTCCTTGCGGTGATAGAGCCGCTGGACCGCGTGGCCTACATTCCATGCAGTCGCGAAGAGTACCGGGGCTACCATGATGCTGAGGGGATAGACAGCCTGCAGTACGAAGGAGCCCCCAACAGCCACAAGAGCGATACCGGCCTGGACGGACACGTTCAGGGCGAGCTTTCGGGTCAAGCTCATCCAGACGCCAACTATGAGAACAAGCAGCCCCGCCGCAAACGACATCCACAGGGGAGGGCTGACGAGTGCGCGACCTTGAAGCAGGCTTTCGTATCCCAGAGCATGAATGTAGACGCCGGGGACTACCGCTGCGTGAGGAGTGGCAACAAGATCGCCCAGTTCGATCGCCGTTGCGCCGATCAGTATGTTCCTGTTCTCGACGAGAGACTTGTCGAACCGGTCATTGAGGACGTCTTCAAAGCTGATCGTATCGATCTTGCCGGCCTCGATCCCAAAATCGATCTGGAAATCGCGAACGTCGCCCGGCTCAGCGCCAGCAAGCAGCCCGCCGAGGGTGGGATAGTAGGCGCCTCCGAGGAAGTGGCCGCGCCGATATGTCCGTGCACGGCCATCTTTTGACAGCTCGATATTGACGCTGCCCAGGACAGCATTTTCGCCGATCTGTCCGAACGGCGAGTTTTTGTGTTCGTAGTCTCGCTGGAGAAAGACCGGCAAGACGATCCAGCCGGGATTTTCGTCGATGGCCAACTTGAGGGCTGCATCGCCTTCCGGTGTGGACCGGGCGCTGAAATCGACATCGAACGCTATCATGCCTGCGCCCGCAGCATTGAGATTGCTCAACACCTCCGCATAGCGCTCGCGGGGCCATGGCCAGTCACCGGCCGTTTTCAGGCTTGCGGGATCAATTTTTACGATTGTGAGATTGCCGCTCGGCTGTCTTTTCAGAACATCCATTCGGATCGCGGCGAGGCCGGAATCCAGGTTGGTTGCTATGGAAGAAAATGAAACGACTGCGAGCAGCAAACCGGCAAGGATGAAGCCTTGCAGGCCTGCTGCCATCTGAATAGTGCGTCTCGCGCCGAACCGAGAGGCAGGAGCGCTCACCGCCTGGGGCCTCGTGGCGGCTCAGGATTGCCTCCGCCGGAGTTCCCGCCGCCATCCCCAGCGCCATTGCCGCCTGCCGCGCCGTTGCCGTTGCCGGCACCTTCTCCGCTTGGGGCTCCGCCGCCATTGCCGTTCCCGGCACCTTCTCCGCTCGGAGCTCCGCCGCCATTGCCGTTGCCGGAACCGTCTCCGTTTGCAGCTCCCTCAGCATTGCCAGCGCCATTTGCATTGCCGGCGCCGCCTTGTGCCGCAGACACCGCTGCTGCATTGAAATTCTGCCGCTGTTCACCCTGGTTGCCCTGTTCCGTGCCGGCCGCTTCCGGCAAGCCGTCCGGCTTGCCCTTGGCTGCGTCGCCAGGGCCGCTTTCAGACTGCAACAAATTGCCCGAAGCTTCCGCGTAGTCGATGGGCGGAATGGAGAGCGCAGCTGGCGCGGCTGTGGCTTCCTTGGATCCTGCGACGCCAATCTCGAAAGGATTGGCGCGCTTGACTCGCGCCGTTTCTCCGGGGGCCACATCCACAGCTCCGCCGCCCTGCTGCAAGCTCACTTCAACAAGTCCGTGAGCGACGTGCACGACATCCGCGTCAGGGCCGGCAGAGACGGTAAACCCGGTGCCCTTGACCACAGCGGCCAGCAGCGCCGTATCCACCCGGAAGTGCGGCATGGCCTTGCTGTCCACCTGGTAGAACGCGGCCCCGGCGTCCTGGCGGATGGTGGTCATGCCGCCCGAGCTTTCTGCGACCGTCAAGCGCGTATCAGCAGCCAGATCGATCTTCTGGGCACCGTTGGAAAGGATTACAGAACTCTCCCGGCCGGTCGTTACGATCGTACCTTTGGGCAGACTCATTCCGTCCTTGCCCTTGGTGATCGCCTCCCCGGGCAGCATGACGCGTACAATCCCGCTGGGGCTCGAAAGCTGCCACTCTTCGCCTTTTGCAAGGGCTGGCTGGGCCAGCCACGTCATCGCCAGCCCCATGCAGGCGAGAACGAACTTAAGGTAATGCGGCATTATGCTTCCTCGGCTTTGAACAGCGAGGACCAAACCACATCCACCCTGCTGAAAAATTAAGCCGATCACCCAACTTAATCGAACTTTCATGAAATCAGCCCAAAGCAAGGTTAATTGACGCTACTTCGAATTGGACGCTGGCCTTGGGCTTGCCGAAGCAAATCCTGGATCGATCCCTGCTGGCACTGTTGGCTTCCGGCAGCGCCGTGTGCGCCGCGGCTGCAGGTGTGGCTGACGCACAAACACTGGAACTGCGACGCACGGTTGAGACGACCGCTTTTGCGTCAGGGGGCGGTCCTGCTACATCGAACCTTCTGGGCGTGACTATTTCCGGGGCTTCAGCATTTCCGAAGGAAAGGCTTGCTGATACCTACACGGACAAGCTCGCGAAGCCGGTTGATCTTCAGGACATTACCGAGATCGCGGAACGGATCACGAGCCTGTACCGAAGCGAGGGTTTTTTCCTTTCGCAGGCCGTCGTCGGGGCCCAGGACCTTTCAACCGGCGTTGCGAATATCACCGTCTTCGAAGGGCAGATATCGAGCGTAAGGGTAGATGGCGAACGCACGGACCTCGTCCGTCCACTGGTTGAAGATCTCGCCGACGCCTCGCTCGCAAAGCTGGTGGATATCGAAGCCCGTCTGACGCATTTGAGAGAAATTCCCGGGCTGACCGTCACATCGCAAGTCCGTCCGGACCCGGACGATCCACGTCAGCACGAACTGGTGCTTCAAACCGAGTTCGACGAGGACCGCGTTTTCGCCGGCCTGAACAATTGGGGTTGGGAACGGTCAGGGCCGCTTCAAGCCTACACGACCTACCTTCGCAATTCGATCTTCCTTGCCGGGGACCAGGCTTCACTCAATCTGTTCACCACGCCGGAAGACCCCAGCGAATTCACGCAGTTGGCGGCGGGTTACACTTACGCCTTTGCGAGCGGTGACCGCTTGCGGACTGGACTGAGCGCGTCCTTTTCGGGCGGCGGTTATGATCCAAATGATCAGGATCAAGGCGGCGAGTCGGTTGGGATCTGGACCCGGTATGAGCGCCCGCTCCAGCTGCGCCGCTCGCAGTCGGTCTGGTTCTTTGCCGGACTGGATGTTCAGCATCAGGAGAACAACTGGACAACGGGCGGCGGGTACCAGGACGAATTGCGCGTCGCGCGTCTTGGCCTGCGCGGAACACGCTCCCGCGAGTCGGCGAGCACGCGCTATTCGGTAAAGATCTCGTCGGGTCTCGATGTTCTCGGCGCGTCCGGCAAGTCGGCAACAAACAGATCCCGGTTCGACGCGGATGCCACGTTTGTCAAAATCGATGCCTACCTCTCGCACTACCGTGACATCGGCCGGTATTTCGGAGTGTATGCCGACGTCTCGGGACAGTTTAGTGATGAACCTCTGCTCCTGTCGGAAGAGTTTTCGGTTGGCGGGCCGGATCTGGGCCGAGCCTACCGGTATGGAGAACTGACAGGCGACCGGGGTGTAGGCGGACAAATCGAACTGCGAGCCGGTTTCGCGCCGGAGAGCGAAGTCATCTCCTTCCTGCAGGGCTATACGTTCTATGATATAGCGGCTGTCTGGAATGCGGCCCCAGCGGCTTGGGAAAAGGAAGATCTGTCCTCGGCCGGGCTGGGGATGCGCGTATCCTTGTTTGACAGCATCTCTGCGCGGGTCGAGATGGCAAAGCCCCTGACCCGGACTCCCTATGACGAGGTCGACAGGGACTGGCGGCAATTTTTCCAGCTTTCGGTTGCCTACTGAAACCCCTCGGAAGGGGATCAATGCCCGTTTACGCCGCGCCGACGCAACCGCTACCCAGATCATCACGTCTACTGGGGTGGGCTTGCGCCGGTAGGCCCGCCGCGGATGGTCCGGTTCATGCTGCTGGATGAGCGACTGGTGAGGCAGCGAGAAGCTGCTGGGGATGCTGGAGCGGTCGAGGCGCATCATTTCCTCGAAGACAGTTCAACCAACTGCCAAGACAATTCGCTGACAATCGCCCTCAAGCGCCGGAAACCGCCCCAAGCCGCCGCAAAGTGCGGGGACGAATGTGGGGACGCGGAATCGAGGCGCTGCACAAAGTCCATAAGTTTCAGTAGCTTATGAAAAATTCGTGGCGGAGAGGAAGGGATTCGAACCCTCGATACCCGTAAAGGTATACGCCCTTAGCAGGGGCGCGCCTTCGACCACTCGGCCACCTCTCCAACGCGAAAACAGGGGTCTATTGAAAGCCCCCGCGCTTCGCAAGGCCTTCGCGCGGCTGATATCGCGGCCAACTGCCTCCGCCGGACGGTTGCCTGAGCTTTTTCAACGGATCTCCGGTCGCAGCGCTGAGCCCGGGCCGCCGTTGCGCGTCAGCCGAACCGGCCGGCCAGGCGGGCATCATCCTGGACGCGGTTCATCACCACGCCGATGACCGTGCCCCCATGGGCCTCGACATCCTGACGCAGCGCGGTCACGTCGGCGGCAGGCGTGTCGTCGGCCTTGACCACGAGCACCACGCCGTCCGCCTGCGCCACGAAGGCGAGCCCTGCCCGGGTCCGCTCGAGACAGGGGGCGTCGATGATCACCCAGTCCGCCGCCGCCCGCAGCGCCGACCACCAGCCGGGCGCCGTGCGCAGCTGCACCTTCTGGCCCGGCGCCAGCCGGTCACTGCGAAACCGGGTCACGAGCAGCCGCTGGCCCTCGATCTGGTGTGCGTTGAGGAGCTTGCCATAGGACACGTCGGTCTCATGGCCCGCGACGGTGTAGATCTGCTCCGCGCCGAGCGAGGCATCCAGCGCATGTCCGGGCCGTCCGGCATCCTTGACGATGCCTTGCGCAAACGACGTGTACTGATAATTCCGCCGGATATCGAGATCGACGATCCAGGCCGTGCGCGCGGCGCGGCTGGCGGCAATCATCGCGAACGAGGCCGCAACACTGCTCGTGCCTTCGCCCTTGTGCGCCGACATGAACAGGATCACACGGCCGCCTTTTGCCGGCTGCACTTGCGCGGCAATCCGCCAAAGGCTTGAAAGGTCTTGCCTCAGGTCACGCATCCCGGTGCACCTTAATACTTCTGGATAGCGGCAAGCACCGGAAGGCCGAGCGTACGCTCCACCGATCCGGGCGTTGCAAACCCGCTGCGGGTCATGGCGCGCACCAGGCCTGCGGCCAGCGCCGCCAGAGCAGCGAGGATCAGGGTCAGAATGATCGCCGGCAGTTTCAGGCTGACGCCCTCCACCGGCGGCGTTGCCGGCTCCAGCACGCGGATGGCACTGGCGCCGCGCTGCGTCATCTCGCTGCGCGCGCGGGCGTCGACTTCCCGTTCGGAGAACGCAAAGGCCGCCTTCTCCGCAACCAGCCGGCTGCGTTCCAGTTCCTGAAGGGCCGGCTCCAGTTCGACCAGACGGCGCTGGCGCCCTTCGAACGCGGTGATCTGGGATTTCAGCTCGGCCACCTGCCCGCGCAAGGCCTGCACTTCAGACCGCAGCGTCGCAATCGAGGCTTCGACCTGCTGGTAAAGCGGATTGGGCCCCCGCCTCACAATCCCGCCCGCATCACCGCGCGTGTCAAGAAACGCCGCCGCCTGCTCGATCCGCTTGTCGAGTTCCTGGATCACGCGCGAATCGGCGCGGTAGCGTGACAGCTTTTCGCGCCGCTCCATTTGCAGCTCCAGCAGCGTCTGCTGACTCGAATCTTCGACATAGAGATCCTGCTCCGGCGCGATGGATTCAATCTGAGTACGGTAATTCTCAAGCTGCGCTTCTGCCTGCCGCAATCGCGACTGCGCCACCAGTAGCTCTCCGCTGGCAGACTGGTACAGCGCCCGGAGGGTATCGCGCTCTGCGGCCAGGTCGGTCAGGTTGTTGGATTCGAGATAGGCCCGGATGGCCTGATCCGCCTCGGCAAGGTCTTGCTCGAAACGCTCGCGCTGCTCGCGGAAATCATCGGTCTGGGTGTCGGTATGGATGTCCGCGCGGTAAGCCAGATAGGCCTCGATCAGCGCATTCAGCATCTCGGCGGACATTCCCGCCTGGGCGTGCCGGAACTCAGCGGTGATCACCGGGTTCGAGTCTGCTGCGGCCGCAGACAGGCTGCGCGAAATCGCGGCGATTCCAAGCCCCTCACAGGCTTCTGGCCGGCATCCGTGCGCAATATCCGGATAGGCGCGCGCCAGGGTCACTTTCGCCAGCGCCGTTTGTGCCACGACCGGGCTACGCAGCAACTCCAGTTCGCCCGGCGCCGACACGTCCGCTGCTCCGTAGGCAAACGTATCGCCTGACGTCACCAGTATCCGCGAGGTTGCCGTGAAGCTCTGCGGCAACGCAAATGCGATCGCGAGGCCCACCGCGCACAGCGGCGCGAACACGGCCAGCATCAGCCATCTGGCGCGCCACAGCTGCACGGCGATGTCCAGAGCGCCGAGCCGCGGGCGCAGCTGCGCGGCGTGACGTGCGGTGCTCGCCGCCGAACCTGTTGTGCGCTCGCCGGCCTTCGGCATGTTCTGTCCTGACCCGGATCGTCCCAGCGTCGAGCCTTCGCATGCCCGATTTGATATTTCCTTAATCATTACTGCCGATGTATAAATCTACGCTGCGCGCCCCAGACCCTGCGAGACATCCGCCGCCCATGAGCGCCCGCCTCCTCATCGCCCCGCTCGCCGCGCTGCTGTGCGCCTGCTCAACCGCTCCGGCTGCTGTCACGTCTGCCGATTTCCCGGCCGAAGCCTGGTCCGGCGCCATCCTCGCGGATGCCACATATCTCCTCGCGCCGGGCGACAGGCTCGAGGTCATCGTCCACACCGCCCCGGAACTCTCCCGCGAACTCGTCATCGCCCCGGACGGGCGAATCCACATGCCGCTCGCCGGCAGCGTCATGGCGATGGCCCTCACGCCGGATGAACTCGCCACGATTTTGCGCCAGGCGCTCTCCAGCGAACTGATCGATCCGGACCTCGATGTCGTCGCCACGGAGTTTGCGTCCCAGAAAGTCTTCGTCGGCGGCGAAGTGGCCGCTCCCGGCATGTTCGACATCCCCGGCCAGATCGACTCCTACCAGGCCATTGTGATGGCCGGCGGCCTCACCCGCGACGCCCAGGCCAGCAACGTCCTGCTCATCCGCCGCCTACCCGGCGGCGAGGTGAGCTCGGCCCTGATCGACGTCCGGGCCGGCCTCAGCGATCCCGGCAGCGCCGGCTGGCTGCCGCTGCGCCGGTTCGACGTGATCTACGTCCCCCGCAGCCGCATCGCCGAGCGGAACCAGTTCGTCGCCCAATACATCCGCGACGCCCTGCCGCTGCCCTTCTCGCTCTTCTACGCGGTCAGCGCCGCCCACCGCTGAACTTGCGGCGGGGTGACGCTCCCCCTATCTGGCGGCCCCGGCTTCTGGCAAAATGTATGGATGACCCAATATTTCGAACCGATCCCCTATTCGCTCTGGCGCGCCGACAAGGCCGCCTTCGCGGCCGCCCTTGGCCGCTCGTTCCGCGAGACCGGCTTTGCCGTGATCACTGGCCATCCGGTTGCCCAGAAAACCATCGACGACAATCTCGCCGCCACGAAGGCTTTCTTCGCGCTGCCCGGCGAGGCCAAGGAAAAATACCACGACGCCCCGGGCGGCCGCCAACGCGGCTACACCCCCTTCGGCACTGAGAACGCCAAGGGCCAGGCCCAGGCCGACCTGAAAGAATTCTGGCACACCGGCCGCGCGCTACCGCCGGGCTCGCCTTACCGCGATACGATGAAGGACACGCCGTCCGTTTCCGAAATAGCGGACTTCGACGGCGCAACCCGCGCGCTTTTCAATTCGCTTGATGCCTTTGGCGCCGAACTCCTGAAAGCCGTCGCCCTGCATCTTGAACTGTCTGAAGACTGGTTCAGCGACAAGGTCAACTTTGGCAATTCGATCCTCCGCCTGCTGCATTATCCGCCGCAGATGGACCCGCCGCCGGAAGGCTCGGTCCGCGCCGGCGCACACGAAGACATCAACGTCATCACGCTGCTCCTTGGCGCTGAAGAAGCAGGCCTCGAAGTGAAGCACCGCTCCGGCAAATGGCTTGGCGTGAACCCGCCACCCGGCGCCCTCGTCATCAATTGCGGCGACATGCTGCAGCGTTATACCGGCGGCGTCCTGCCCTCGACCACGCACCGCGTCGTCAATCCGTCCCCGGAGCGTTCTCGCTTCCCGCGCTACTCGACGCCGTTCTTCCTGCACTTCAACCAGGACTTCTTGATCGAAGCCCTCCCCGGCTGCCTCGCCGAAGGCGGCAAGGCCGAGCCCCCGATCACCGCCCAGGACTTCCTGATGGAACGCCTGCGGGATATCGGGTTGGTGAAGGCTTGAGACACCTCTGAACAAAGAAAGCCCCCTTCAAACGAAGGGGGCTTTTTCGTCCGCAGACTGATCTTGGATGAAGTTCAGTTCGCCTCGTTTTGCCGCGCAATCTCATCGAAGAGCCGCACACCAAAGCCTACAGCGCCCTTCGGTTCGGTTGGGCGGCCAGCATTTTCCCAGGCCATGCCGGCAATGTCGAGATGCACGAATGGCGTTTCTGGCTGGACCCATTCCATGATGAACGCGGCCCCTGCCGACGCGCCTGGGGCTGCCCCCGACTCGGCAATGTTCTTGACGTCCGCGATGTCGCTCTTGATCGACTCCGTGGTCGCTTCGGTTACCGGCAAACGCCAGAGTTTTTCTCCAACGGCGTCGCCAGCTTTCAGGAAATCCGCTGCAAGACGCTCATCCTGCGTAAACAGACCGGCATGCTCCCGGCCAAGTGCGCCAACAACCGCGCCGGTCAGGGTCGCGATCGTCACGGCCAGCTTTGGCTTGTAGGTTTCCTGCGCCCACCAGAGCCCGTCAGCAAGCACCAGGCGGCCTTCCGCATCCGTGTTCAGCACTTCGATCGTCTTGCCGCTCATCGAGGTCAAAACGTCTCCGGGCCGGATCGCATTCCCGTCCGGCATGTTCTCGGCAAGCGCCAACACGGCGACCGCATTCACCTTCGCCTCACGTCTGGCAAGCGTGAGAATGGCGCCGGCCGATCCGGCCGCGCCGGACATATCCGACCGCATCCGCCACATGCCGTCATTCGGCTTGATCGAGATGCCGCCCGTATCAAAGGTGATACCCTTGCCGACGAACGCAATCGGCGCATCGCCGTCCTTGCCGCCCTTGTATTCGATGGCTACAAGGCGCGGCGGACGGGTCGAGCCCTGACCCGTGCCATAGAGCGCGCCCATGCCAAGGTCTTCGATCTGCTTTTCGTCCAGCACCGTGACGGTCACGCGGGGCATGCCCGCAAATGCCTCCTGAACCTGCTGTGCAAACCATTCCGGTGTCTTGATGTTGGACGGCGTGGAAATCAGGTCGCGGGCGAACGTGACGCCCGCAAGGGCCGCTTCACCATCCTTCTGGAACGCAGCTTCGGCATTGGCCGCCTTCGGCGAAAGAAAGATCAGCGCTTGCGGCGCTGCAGCGTCGGCGTCGTCTATTTCTGCCGCCCCCCATTTGCCGAAGGTGTAGCTTCCGAGACGCGCGCCAATAGCCGCCTCCGTCGCGTCGAGTGCGACGTCCCCGGCATCCGGAACAACCACTTTCGCCGACTCGGCCCAGCCTTTGGTTCCGCTGGCGGCATGCGCACCATAGTCCCGCAAGTCCGTGGCTGTCTGGAGGCCTTCACCCGTGCCGATAAACAGAACGGCGTCAAACGGACCTGCATCATACAGCGTGAGGGTCTGACCCGTTTCGCCCGTGAACTTTGCGAGACCCAACGCTTTCGAAAGCGCACCATTGGATGCCTTGTCCGCATCCTTTGCGAGACCCGTCAGCGCGCCGTCCTTGCCAACCGGCAGTACAACGAACCCCTTGGCTGGCCGTGAGGCTTTCTCGAAATCGATCGGGCGAAGGTCGGCGAAGGCGGGCATCGCCAATGACAGGGCAAGCGCCGAAACGGCGAAGGAAATCTTGAATCTCATGGTTGAAGTCTCCGGATCTGTTATACAATCACAGTTACAGAATCGACAGCCGCAACTAAACGTTACGAATTGTCTCAGGAACCGGACCGCACCTATTTGGTTACGAAGGCCTGAAATTCATCGACCGTCACGAACAGCAGGTCCGGATTCGCAGCCTCCAGCGCAGGCTTCATCCCGAAGCCCCAGGCCACGCCGGCCGTCTTCAGACCAACGTCGCGCGCCGCATCAATGTCGCGGATCTCGTCGCCGACGGACAGCGCCCGCGCCGGCGCAACCTTCGTCTCGCGCAGCACGTCGCGGAAGTGCTTCGCCTTACCGAACAGTCCCGCCCCACAGCTCCAGGAGGTGACGAGCGCGCTCAGCTCCGGCCCCAGCGCCCGGCGCACATTGCCTTCGGCGTTCGACGAAACGACCGCAATCTTGATGCCCTTTGCCGCAATTGCCCGCAGAACCTCCGGCACGCCGTCGAACAACGGAAACGCCTCGGCCTTCGCCGCGCGCTTCCTCACGTGCACCGCAATGAACACCAGCTTCCAGCCGGGTATCTTCAGTATACGCATCACCTCGCGCGGCGGCTTGTGCCGCAGCACTTCCAGCTCTTCTTCGTCCGGGCACCGGAAACCAAACCGGCGCGCCAGGTCCGGCAGGATAGACCGGAACCAGCTCGCGCTGTTCGCCAGTGTGCCGTCAAAGTCGAACACCAGAAGATCGAAGTCGCGCGCGTTCTTCAAGCGGGCCTCAGATCAATCCGGCGAGCGGCGAGCTCGGATCGGCATACCGTTTCTTCGGCATCCGTCCGGCGAGATATGCCTCCCGCCCCGCGATCACCGCATGCTTCATCGCCCGCGCCATCCGCACAGGATCCTTCGCGGCAGCAATTGCGGTGTTCATCAGTACACCATCACATCCGAGTTCCATCGCAATCGCCGCGTCCGACGCCGTGCCGACGCCGGCGTCCACAATCACCGGCACGCGCGCCGCTTCCACGATCAGCCGGATGTTCACCGGGTTCATGATGCCAAGTCCGGAACCGATCAGCGAGCCGAGCGGCATGATCGCGCAGCACCCGGCCTCTTCCAGAAGGCGCGCATAAACCGGATCATCCGAGCAATACACCATCACTTCGAAGCCGTCCTTGATCAGCGCTTCCGCTGCCTTCAGCGTTTCCGGCATGTTGGGATACAGCGTCTTCTGGTCAGCCAGCACTTCCAGCTTCACGAGGTTCCAGCCGCCCGCTTCGCGCGCCAGCCGAAGCGTGCGCACCGACTCGTCAGCGGTGTAGCAGCCCGCCGTGTTCGGCAGGTAGGTGAACTCGGTCGGCTTCACGAAGTCCGAGAGGATTTCCTGGCTCTTGTCGGAGAGGTTCACCCGGCGCAGCGCCACGGTCACGATCTCGGCTCCCGCCGCGCGGGCCGCGTCGGCGTTCTGCTGGTAGGAGGCATACTTCCCCGTGCCCACGATCAGGCGCGAGGTGTACGCCTTGCCGGCGATGATCAGCGGGTCATTGGATTGCTTTTCAGACATGCGGCGTGATCTGGCCGCCCCCGGCGCGGGCGTCAACACGCCATGCGAGAAACCTCTCATTCCAATATGCAGGAGTCCAGAACTCGCCTCGTCCGTGTGGACAGTTTCTGGACGGGTTTCACCCGCCTCCGACGAACTGCACCAGCTCGATCTGGTCGCCCTCCGCCAATGCAGTCAGCGCGTGTTCGGACTTCGGCACGATCTCCCGGTTGCGCTCCACAGCGATGCCGCGCGGGTCGCGCCCTGTCTCGGCAGACAGCCGCGCCACCAGCATCGCCACCGTCATTCCGGCGGCAATTTCGAGGGGTTCGCCGTTAAGGGTGATTTTCATGGCAGTCCGCTTCCTGTTGCCCTCTTGCAACACACGGCGTTCCAGCGCAAACGGAGGCCCATGTCGAAACCGGTATATGTCCTCGGCGGCCCAAATCTCAATCTGCTCGGCTCGCGCGAGCCCGAGATTTACGGCCGGGATACCCTGGAAGATATTCACGCCCGGCTGCGGTTGCAGGCGCAAGGCGCTTCGCTCGTGTTGCGCCAGACCAACTCGGAGGGCGAGCTCGTCACCTGGGTTCAGGAGGCCGGCCGCGAAGCCTCGGTCCTGATCCTCAACGCTGCCGCCTACACCCACACATCCATCGCCCTTCATGACGCCTTGAAATCACTCAAGATTCCCGTCATTGAAGTCCATCTGTCCAATCCCGCGGCGCGCGAAGCCTTCCGGCACGTTAACTATGTTGCACCCGTTGCAACGGCTACGATTGCCGGGCTAGGTGCCTACGGATACGAACTCGCGCTGGGGGCTGCCTTGCGGCTTTCCGGTCAGGGAGGAGCTGAAAAAAAATGAGTACTTCCAAGAACAAGCTGGACACGGGCCTGATCCGCGAACTGGCTGCCATCCTCCGGGAAGGCGACCTTGGCGAGATCGAGATCGAGCATGACGGGCTGAAGCTGCGCGTCTCGCGCCAGTCGACACAGGTGATGCACACGGCCGTCGCCGCCCCGGCCCACCAGCCCCGGCGGCCTCGGCCGCCCCTGACAATGCCGTCAAATCTCCGATGGTCGGCACCGTTTACCTCTCGGCCGACCCCCAATCGAAACCCTACGTCAACATCGGCGACAAGGTGAAGAAGGGCGACACCCTGATGCTGGTCGAGGCCATGAAGACCTTCAACCCCGTCGAAGCCGACCGCGCCGGCACCGTGAAGGCCATCTACGTGCAGAATTCCCAGCCCGTCGAATACGGCGAACCTCTCGTCCTGATCGAGTAGTTCATGGCTGACCCCCGCCCGATCCACAAAGTCCTGATCGCCAACCGCGGCGAGATTGCGCTGCGCATCCACCGCGCGTGCAAGGAAATGGGACTGATGACGGTCGTCGTCCATTCCGAGGCTGACCGCGACGCGATGGCGGTACGCCTCGCTGACGAAAGCGTCTGCATCGGCCCGGCCCCGTCCTCGGAAAGCTATCTCAAGAAATCCCGCATCCTCGCGGCCGCCGAAATCACCGGTGCCGATGCGATTCATCCCGGCTACGGCTTCCTGTCGGAGAACGCTCAGTTCGCCGAGATGGTGGAAGCCCACGGCCTGGCCTTCATCGGTCCGACCGCCGAACACATCCGCATCATGGGCGACAAGATCGCCGCCAAGCGCGCGATGATCGAAGCCGGCGTGCCTTGCGTGCCCGGCTCCGAAGGCGCGCTCGAATCGATCTCGGAAGCCAAGAAAGCTGCCAAGAAAATCGGCTACCCTGTGCTCGTCAAAGCCTCCGCCGGCGGCGGCGGCCGCGGCATGAAACTGGCGATGACCGAGGCCGATCTCGAGAACGCGGTGAAGACCGCCAAGACCGAATCGAAAGCCGCCTTTGGCGACGACGCCGTCTATCTCGAGAAATACCTTCAGGGTCCGCGCCATATCGAGATCCAGGTGATCGCCGATACGCACGGCAACGTGGCGCATCTTTGGGAGCGCGATTGCTCGCTCCAGCGCCGCAACCAGAAAGTCTTCGAAGAAGCGCCCTCACCCGCCCTCAACCAGATCCAGCGCGAAGAGATCGGCCTGATCTGCGCCCGCGCGATGCAGAAGATCGGTTATCGCGGCGCCGGCACGATCGAGTTCCTCTACGAGGACGGCAAATTCTACTTCATCGAAATGAACACCCGCCTGCAGGTCGAACATCCGGTCACCGAGATGATCACCGGCATCGACATCGTCCGTGAACAGATCCGCATCGCTGAAGGCAAGGCGCTCTCCTTCCGCCAGGAAGACGTGATGCTCGTCGGCCATGCAATCGAGTGCCGCATCAATGCCGAGCACCCGGAAACCTTCGTGCCCTCACCCGGCCTGATCACCGAATTCCACGCCCCCGGCGGCCCGGACGTGCGCCTCGATAGCGCCGCTTATGCCGGCTACCGCATCCCGCCGCATTACGACTCGCTGATCGGCAAGCTGATCGTCCATGGCCGCACCCGGCGCGAATGCCTGATGCGTCTGAAGCGCTCGCTGCAGGAAATGGTCGTTGGCGGTGTCTTCACCACGCTCGATCTGCACCGCCGCCTCGTCGACAATGACGACGTCGTCGCCGGCCACTACAACATCCACTGGCTGGAGAAATTCCTGGCGGATGCGAAAGCGGCCGAAGCGGAAGCCGCCAGCGAGAGTTGACACGTTTACTTCACGCGCGGCGCAAACCATATCTCGCCCATGGCCGCGCGTTTCTCCCCTGAAGACCTGCTGATCTGCTATCGCCGGGGCGTGTTTCCGATGGCGGATTCGCGCGATGACCCGAGCCTTTTCCTGGTTGATCCGGAACGACGCGGCCTGCTCCCGCTCGACGCCTTCCATATTCCGAAACGCCTGAAGCGGCGCATCTGCCAAGACCCGTTCCGCGTGACGTTCGACACGGCCTTCACCCGGGTCATCGAAGCCTGCGCCGAATCCCAGCCCGAGCGGCCGAGCACCTGGATCAATTCCAGCATCGTCAACCTCTTCAGCGCGCTCCACCGCGAAGGGCATGCGCACTCGGTCGAATGCTGGGACGGCGACAAGCTTGTCGGCGGCCTCTACGGCGTGGCGCTGGGCGGGGCGTTCTTCGGGGAAAGCATGTTCAGCCGCGCCACCGACGCGTCAAAGATTGCGCTGGTGCACCTTGTCGCGCGATTGATTGATCGCGGCTTCGTGCTGCTGGATGCGCAATTCTACAACCCGCATCTCAGCCAGTTCGGCCTGATCGAAGTGACGCGGGAAGATTTCCGTGCACGGCTGAAACGCGCGCTGAAAGTGCCGGCGAGTTTTCACCCGCCGCGCGATCAGTCGATCGGTTCGGGCTCTGCCGGGCTCTCTTCGATGACCGGCGCCACGTCCGTCTCCGACACGCCTGCCGGAATATCGTCCGTCAACGGCTCATCGCCGAGCGGCACGATCACGCGGTCCGGCAGCTTCACCGGCGCCGGCGCCGTGCAGCGGATCACCCAGATATCATAGACCGGATGCTCCAGCGCGCTGAGCCCTGGCGAGGACGCATACATCCAGCCCGAGAACACTACCGGCGTTTCAGATGCGGCCTCATCGGCGTCCGCTTTTTCGAGCTGTTCGTCCGAGACCGGGCGCGTGGACGAGATGCGCAGGAACGCCGCGCTTTCCGGCACTTCTTCCGGCGGTGTCTGGAAACAGGATTTCAATTCGATACTGAGCGAGCCATAGACGACCGGCTCTCCAACTTTCACGACGATGTCCGTCGAGCGGCCGGTGATCTTGTCGAGCGCGCGCAAGGTGGCGCGGTCCTGCTTTGCATAGGTCGCCGCAGACGCGAGGCCGACGAGCGAAAGGCCAACCGCCGCAAAAGCGGCCACACGCAGCAGCGATGTCATCATTCGACTCCCAGCGGGTCTTCGAGGTCTTCAGCCAGCGGATCATCCACCGGCGCATCTTCTTCCGACGATCCGCTGCCAGACGCAAACGAAGCAAACAGCGTCAGCAGATCGACACTGCCGCGCGTGTACTGGATTTCGCCGGTGCCATCCTGCGCAATGTTGTCCATGCCAGCGCCTGGCTCGAGCGCGATATAGGCGCCGCCGAGCAGGCCGTCGGTGGAGACGCGTGCGTCGGTGTCATCCGGCAGCACCCATTTGGAATCGAGTGCCAATGTCACCACCGCTTCAAACCGCTCCGGATCGCCGTCGATGGCTTTCACGATACCCGCCTTCACTCCCGCGATGCGAACATCCGAGCCGCGCTCGAGGCCGGACACGCTGTTGAAGCGCGCCGTCACGTCATATTGATTGCCGCCGGTCGAGGCTTCCCCGCCGCGCGCCAGCGCGAACCAGAGGAACACGGCCGCAACCGCCACAACGACCGCGCCGGTCAGGGTTTCGAAAGCAGATTCACGCATCCGGTTTCCAGGCCTCGTAGTCCGCGTCAGATTTCTGCCGGTGGTCACCTGCGGCCATGCTGCCCTTCGGCTTGGTGGCATAGGGCGTGCCGGTCATATTCGGGGTATGGTCAATTTCCCATTCACGCCGGTCAAGCGGCATCTTGGTCGGCGGCGTCTCCAGTGTGTGGTGCAGCCAGCCATGCCAGTCTGCCGAAACCTTCGAAGGTTCGGCGAGGCCGTTATACATCACGTAGCGCCGGCGGCGGCCCTCGGTCGAAGGCTTGCGCTCTTCGTAATACCGGTTGCCATACTCGTCGGTGCCGATCTCGTTCGACCGCCGCCCGATATCGAACGCCGCGCCGATCGTGTTGCCGTTCCACCAGGTGAAAATCTTCTCCAGCATGGGGGTGTTCCTGACCTGACTTGATGGCCGCAATATGGCCCTGCGGCGGCAGTTAATCCATCCACCGCCTGCAGGCAACTTACCGCCTGAACAGGCCGGCGCCGGGGTTGCGGCAGCCCCTTGCCCAAGGCACCCTGTGGTGAACTGATTCGGTGCGGAACCCCATTCATGTCCACGAAAACCCTGAGCGACCTTCTTGAAGCGGCCGAAGCGGACGGGCTGCTCTCCGCCGAAATGCGCCTGAGGGATGTCCTGCGCTCCGCCGGAAGACCGCCCCAGCCGCTGAATGCGGCTGCCCTGCGGGATGTCCGCTCCGCCTGGTCCGCCGCCAACCTGCTCGGCGTCTCCCAGCTGGCGACCGCCGAAATGCTGGAACGCCTCGGCGACGCGCCCCGCAACGCCGAACTCGCCGAAGCCCTTGCCGCCGGCCTGCCGCAGGACGTTCTGGAAGAAGCCCTCCGTCAGCCCGGCGGCATCCTCAAAACCGCCGCGTCTCTGCGCGCCGCCGCTGTCAGCACGCCGTCCCCGCGCCCCGGCGTGTTCGAAGCCGGCCATATTGATGCCGGCCTGTCCGAAGGCCTTCTCTCCGCCCTGGAAGAAGGCGCCGAAATCCACCTGATGCGCGGCGCCTTGCCCGAAGCCGGCACGCGCTGCCGCGTTCTGGATATGGCCCAGGCCATCGGCCCGGCAGGACTGGAAGCCGACTACCTCGTGGCCTCGGTCGACGCCGCGTCCCGCAGCCTGGGCGACGGCATGCTCGTTGTTGCGGGCCTCGGCGCCGCCGTTCTGTCGCTGGGGCTCGACTACGCGTCCGAAACCGGCGTGGCCGTAGGCGCGGCGCTGGCGGCTCTCATCAAATCCGCGGCCACCGGCGCCGCCTTCCCGGCCGCGCAAGGGCGGCTTCTCGGCCTTGAGGGCCTGAAGGCCTCCGGCCGCCGCACCTGCCAACTGGCCCTGCTGCCTCTGCGCGACATCGCCGGAACCCTGCCCGAATGCGAAAGCGAAGGCGCCTCGCCCGTTCGCACCGTTCTGGCCTATGGCGAGGATGCCCCCAGCCTCAGCCGTGCGGCTCGGCTTGGCCTTGCCCGGCGCGCGCCCGAACACCTGCCCCAGTTGCTGGAACGCCTCGCGCAGGCCGGCGCGCATGACCTCGACTCCGCCCTCGGCCGCAACCGCTTGCGCGACCGGGGCTTTACCGACGAAGCCATCGAGCGCGTCACCCGCGCCATCGGCGACGGCCTGCCGCTCAACGCCGCCTTCTCCCGCTGGGTTCTCGGCGACGAGATCATCATCCACGACCTGAAACTCTCGCCCGAGCGGTTCGATTCGGATGGCAAGGCGCTGCTCTCTGCAGTCGGTTTCTCCAAGAAGGACATCGCCGCCGCCGAACTCGCCATCGATGGCGCCATCGAGGAAATCGCCGGCAAGGGCCTCGCCGCGGCGGGTCTCTCCCTTCAGGTCAGCGCCGACGCCGAAATCCGTTTCACCGCCGCCGCCTCGAAAGCGCTGGGCGGGATGGGCATGCTGCGCGCACCATCCGCCGAAGGTCTCGAGCTTGCCGAAGCCGCGATGGCCGCCGGTCTGTCCGCCTTGATGACCGGCCATCGCGCGCCGCCATCGGACGACCTTCGCCTGAGGATGGAGCAGATCATCTCCCTCGCCGAGGAGATTGCCGAAGACGCCGAAGCGCTGCCGGACCTGCCCGCCCTGTCGGAAGAGCCGCCCGCCCGCGTGCGCCGCACCCGCCTTCCGGACCGCCGCAAAGGCTACATCCAGAAAGCCACCGTCGGCGGCCACAAGGTCTACCTTCACACCGGCGAATTCGATGATGGCAGCCTCGGCGAGATCTTCATCGACATGCACAAGGAAGGCGCCGCCTTCCGCAGCCTGATGAACAACTTCGCCATCTCAGTGTCGCTCGGCCTGCAATATGGTGTGCCTCTGGAAGAGTATGCCGACGCGTTCGTCTTCACCCGGTTTGAACCCGCCGGCGCCGTGACGGGCAACGACCGGATCACCAATGCGACCTCCATCCTCGACTACATCTTCCGCGAACTTGCCGTCTCCTATCTCGGCCGTGACGACCTGGCCGAAGCCGACGTCACCCATGACGGCCTTGGCCGGGGCGCCGGGGATGCGACGCGGGCGGAGCCTGCGCCGTTCACGTCCGAAGCTGCCCAGATCATCTCCCGCGGCTTCTCCCGCGGGCAGCTGCCGGACAACATCGTCATCCTCGACAAGCGCCGCGCCGAGAAAGCCGCCGAGGAGCCTGAAGCGGCGGTGGACGATCTGTCCCCGACCTACCTTTCCCAGGCCTGCCCGGCTTGCGGCAGCTTCACCCTGTTTGAAGCCGGCCCCGATGGTCACCTCGCGTGTGACACGTGCGGGGAAGAAAGCCGCGCCAGCCAGTAGTCTTCTCACGCGACTGGTGTGCTGCGCTGCAGCGCTTTTCACGGGAAAAAACATGACCTTACGGCAATAATTATTGCTTTCTGGCAACAGTCGTGCCGCATTTACAGTTCTTACAGTTTGTTCAGTTTAGAGAGTACACGGAAACCGCTATCCCGAGTCTCATGGACAACTTGAATCTGCGTCTCGTTTTTCTTGCTGGTGCCTTTGCGGCGATCACCGCACCGGGCGCTTTCGCTCAGGGTCAACCCGTCGCCTGGTCGCCGAGCTATGTCGGCACCTGCGCCACTTGCGAACTCTCCGGACGCAACCTGACCGGCTGGACCCTTGCCGGGGCGAACTATTCCGACGCCAAGCTCGACTATTCGGTGATGCGCGGCGTGCAGGCGACCGCTGTGAATTTCGAGCACGCAGACCTCACCGGCGCCGATATGCGCGGCGCGGTCCTCACCAATGCCAAGCTGGCGGACGCCATCTTTGCCGGCACCCGCCTGCAGGAGGTCAAGGCTTCGGGCGCTGACCTGCGCCGCGCGCTGCTGCACGGGGCGAGCCTTCAGGACGCCGTGATGATCGGTGCGAACTTCGAAGGTGCCGAGCTGATCATCGCCCGCCTCGAGGACGCAGACCTGTCGACCGCCAATTTCGAAGGCGCGATGCTCGACCGGGCGAACCTGCGCGGCACCATCTTCAACGGCGCCAACTTCACGGACGCCCGCTTCAGCGGCGCGGACATCACCGGCGCCTCGTTCAAGGACGCGCGCTTCCCGGGCGCCAACCTGACGACTGTCAAAGGCTTCGAAGAAGCCGATTTCGAGGGCGCCTGCGGCTCGGTCTCGACCCGGCTGCCGCCCGACACGCGCCTTCCGATGTGCACCACCGCGCAGCTGAGCGCACGGCTTGGCACGGACCTCGACTAAGCGGACCTTCTGCATTTAATGACATTGCTGGACGGCTGGCTCTTTCAAGGGTGAGCAGGCATTTGTGCGTGCAGCTTTGGCATCCCGCGCGAAAGTTGGAGGCCTGACTGTCCTTATGCGGACGAACAACGCTGAGCGTCAGGCCTTAGCGGCGGGCGCAAGCCGGATGTTCAGTTCTTTCAGCTGCTTTTCTTCCACCGGGCTCGGGGCGCCCATCAGGAGGTCGCGGGCCTGCTGGTTCATCGGGAAGAGGATCACGTCGCGCAGGCTGTCGGCTTCGGCGAGCAGCATGACGATGCGGTCCACGCCGGGCGCGATGCCGCCGTGCGGCGGGGCGCCGAAGCGGAAGGCGTTCAGCATGCCGCCGAATTTCTCCTCGACCACGTTCGGGCCTTTGCCGGCGAGTTCGAAGGCCTTGAGCATGATCTCGGGGCGGTGGTTCCGGATCGCGCCGGAGGAGAGCTCCACGCCGTTGCAGACGATGTCATACTGGTAGGCCTTCAGCGCCAGCTGTTTCTCGACCGTGTCGGCGGCCAGCAGGGCTTCCATGCCGCCTTGCGGCATCGAGAACGGGTTGTGGCTGAAGTCCACGCACTTGTTGTCCTCGTCCCACTCGTACATCGGGAAATCGACAATCCAGCAGAAGCGGAAGATGCCCGGCTCGATCAGGCCGAGTTCCTCACCGATGCGGATGCGCGCCTGGCCTTGCAGCTTGACGGCCGCGGTCTTGTCGCCGGCCGAGAAGAAGAGCGCGTCGCCCGCCTTCACGCCCGCCTTCGCGGCGAGAGCCGCGAGAGCTTCCGGCGCGAAGAACTTGGCGATCGGGCCGGTGCCCGACAGCTTGCCGTCTTCATCGACGAAGCGGATATAGCCGAGGCCCGGCGCCTGCATTTCCTTTTTCGCCCAGGCGTCCATCTTGTCGAAGAAGGAGCGCGGCTGCTCGCCGGAATTTGGCGCCGGGATGGCGCGGACGATTCCGCCGCCATCGACGATCTTCTTGAACACGCCGAGCGTCACGTCCTCACGTGTTGCGATGTCGGAGACGTCGCAGCAGATGATCGGGTTGCGCAGGTCCGGCTTGTCGACGCCGTATTTCAGCATGGCTTCCGCATACGGAATATGCGGGAACGGACCCGGCGCAACGGTGCGGCCCTTGCCGTCCCAGTCCGCGAACTCCTCGAACACGCCGCGCATGACAGGCTCGATGGCGCCGAACACGTCTTCCTGCGTGACGAAGCTCATCTCGATATCGAGCTGGTAGAACTCGCCGGGCGAACGGTCGGCGCGGGCGTCCTCGTCTCGGAAGCACGGCGCGATCTGGAAGTAGCGGTCGAAGCCGGAGACCATCAGCAGCTGCTTGAACTGCTGCGGGGCCTGCGGGAGGGCGTAGAACTCGCCGGGGTGCATGCGGCTCGGCACCAGGAAGTCGCGTGCGCCTTCCGGGCTGGAAGCGGTCAGGATCGGCGTCTGGTATTCGGTGAAGCCTTCGGCAACCATGCGGCGGCGAAGGCTGGCGATCACGTTGGAGCGCAGCACCATGTTCTTGTGCAGGGCCTCGCGGCGCAGGTCGAGGTAGCGGTGCTTGAGGCGGATTTCTTCCGGATAGGAATGGTCGCCGAACACGGGCATCGGAAGCTCGGCCGCTTCGGACTGGACGGAGACCGCTCCGCCGACGATCTCGATCTCGCCGGTCGCGAGGTTGGCGTTCACCAGCTCCGCGTCGCGGGCAACGACCTTGCCCTCGACCGTGATGACGCTTTCGGCGCGCAGGCGTTCAACCGTGGCGAAGCCGGGCGAGCCCGGATTGAACACGATCTGGGTCAGGCCGTAATGGTCCCGGAGGTCAATGAACATGACCCCGCCATGGTCGCGCCGGCGGTGCAGCCAGCCGGAGACCTTGACGGTCTCGCCGACATGGGATTTGCGCAATTCCCCGCAGGTATGGGTGCGATAGGCATGCATCGGGCGAATACTCCGGTATCTCGGCCAAACATAAAGAAGCGGCGTAGGGCACAGACCCCCTCGCCTTTGTCAAGCAGGTGCGATAAGCGCTCGCGCAATGACTGACAACACCCTGACGCCGATCACTGAGCAGTCCGCCCTGGAAGACCTTTGCGGGCGACTTGCAGAGGCCGAATTCGTCTGCATTGACACCGAATTCCACCGGGAAACGACCTATTGGCCGGAATTGTGCCTGATCCAGGCCTCCGGACCGGGCGTCGAGGGCCTGATCGACCCGCGGGCCGAGGATCTGGACATCAAGCCGTTCCTCGACCTGATCGCCTCCGACCGTCAGACCAAGGTGTTCCATGCCGCCCGGCAGGACATCGAAATCTTCAACCGGCTGATCGGCCACCCGCCGGGTCCGGTGTTCGACACCCAGGTCGCCGCGATGGCGCTCGGGTTCGGTGATTCGATCTCGTATGACAATCTCGTCCAGCGTGTGCTGCGCAAGCAGATCGACAAGTCGAGCCAGTTCACCGACTGGATGCGCCGTCCGCTCAGCCAGAAACAGCTGATCTATGCGCTGGGCGACGTGACGCACCTGCGGGACGCCTACCAGATCATGCGCGACGAGCTCGCCCGCACCGACCGGCTGACCTGGGTGCGCGAGGAGATGGCGGATCTCGAAGACCCGGCGACCTATGATACCGAGCCGATGAATGCCTGGCAGCGCCTCAAACTGCGCATGCCGAAGAAGGACTATGCCGCCATCGTGGTCTCCGTCGCCGCCTGGCGCGAGCGCGTGGCACAGGAACTGGACAAGCCGCGCCGCCGCATCCTGAAGGATGACGCGATCCAGGAGATCGCCGCGCAGAAACCGCGTACGGAAGAAGACTTTTCGCAGCTGCGCGCGGTGCCGAACGGGTTCATCCGCTCCAAGCATGGCCAGGGCCTGCTGGACGCCGTGCGCGCCGCCATCGATGCGCCGGATACCTATGCGCCGGAAATGGTCCGCCAACCCCAGAATGCGCAGATTCCGGCCGGCGCGCCCGAGCTTCTCAAGGTGCTGCTGAAACATGTCTCGGACGAGAATGATGTCGTCCCCCGCCTGATCGCCAACTCCGCCGACATCGACCGGATCGCCCGCGGCGAGACGAGCGAGGACATCGCGGCGATGACGGGTTGGCGCTACGAGATGTTCGGGAAGAAGGCGATCGCGCTGCTTTCGGGCAAGCTCGCCGTTTCGTTCGCAGGCGGACAGGTTCGCCTGTTCGACGTCTGAAGCTCAGCGCACGCTGGTGCGTGACTTAAGCTTCAATTGCCCGGCCGCCTGCGTCAGACGGCGTTCAACCGTTTCCGAAATCAGCAGCTTGTCACGCGGGTCGACTTCGAGTTCGAGCACGTCGCCGACGCGCCGCAAGGCCGCTCGTTTGAGGATCGGGCCGGACCGGCCAGAGAAGACAGCGCCGAGACGCATCAGCAGGCCGATCTGGCGGGCGCGGTCTGCCTGCGCTTCGGTGGCGAGCGAAATGTGCTCGGCCGGGCGCTTGAAATCCTTCTCGTACCGGCACCCGATGGCGTAGGCGATCATCGCCCTTTCGGCATGGTTGAGGCCGGAATACGGTGCGCGCAGCGCCTGGTCATAGGCGAGCTCCGCGCGGTGGTCCGGGTGGAAGCGGCCGGCGCTGTCGGCCATCATGCAGGCCGCCTTCTCGATGCGCACATCGGCGGCGAGCGAGCCGAACAGGTCCGGCTGCGGCACCAGCGCCGGCGAGATGAAATCATGCAGCGCGCGGCCGAAGGCGATCTGGTTGATGTCGAGGCGGGCAAAGGCGATGACACCGTCCGTGAGCGGATCTTGCGGCTTCATGCCCATCAGTTCCTGCAGCACGCCCTCGCGCACCCCGGCGGCCGAGATCGTCACGCCATCGAGCTTGCCGACGATCAGGATTTCCTCGAGCGTGATGGCGGCGACGTGCAGTAGCTTGGCGCGCTTGCGGTCCAATGCCTCGATCTGCGTGCGGGCGGCGGCGCTGGTCAGCGCGTCCACGGTCAGCTTGGTGGCGCGGGCCACCTGGCCCTCGTTGATCTGGTAGCCTTGCAGGACTTGCAGCGGATAGCGGTCAAGCTCCATGACGAGGCGTGCGAACGCGCGCCAGGCGCCGCCGACGGCATAGAAACGCCCTTTCGCTGCAGACAGCGCGGCGCTGGTCTTCAACTCGTCCTTGATCCGTTTACGGAGCTCCTTGGGATCGCTCACGATATCGCCGAGTGCGAGCGGGCCGATCATCAGGCTTTCGCCCTTTGCCGGCGCGCCGCCGATGGCCTGGAATTCCAGGCTGGAGCCGCCGAGGTCTCCGATCAGACCGACGGGATTGTACAGGTTGATTTCCACGCCGCGCGCCGACAGCCGCGCCTCGTCCTCGCCCGACAGCAGGCGCACGGGGCGGCCGAGGATCTTGCCGGCCTGTTTCAGGAAATCAGCGCCATCATCCGCGGCGCGAACGGCCGCCGTGGCGACGGCCTGCCAGCTTTCGACATTCAGCGCCTTGAGGATCGCCCGGAAACGCCCCAGCGCAGCGAGCGCGGCAACGATGCCCGGGGGAGACAGGTGCCCGGTCTTGGTCAGCCCCTCGCCGAGGCCCGCCATGACCTTTTCGTTGAAGCTTTGCAGGATCGACGCGCCCAGCACATCACAGATCACGAGGCGAACGGAGTTCGACCCGATATCGATGATACCGGCCTGCCGGGGTTGGGGAATGCTCATTTCGGTCCTTCAGGCAGCGTCAGGCGCGGCGGCAGGCTGACTTCCAGCGCGCTGCCCCGTCCCGAGAGGCTGGGATTGGACATGAAATAAGCGTGGGCGGAGAAAGCGGTGTCCGGCGTCTTGCTGCGCAGGCGCTCGTAGGTGCCATCGGAACGCATCAGCCAAGTCTGCTGCTCGTCGTTGAGATTTGCCACCATGATCTGGTTCAGCACCTGACGGTGCACCGTCGGGTTCTGGATCGGCACCAGCACTTCGACGCGGCGCGACAGGTTGCGCGGCATCCAGTCGGCCGATGACATGAACACTTTGGAATTGGCCGACGGCAGCGCTTCGCCGTTTGCGAAGCAGAGCGTGCGGGCATGTTCGAGGAACCGGCCGACAATGCTTTTGACCGTGATGTTCTCCGACAGGCCCGGAACGCCGGGCCGCAGGCAGCAGATGCCGCGCACGACGAGCACAATCGGCACGCCGGATTGGCTGGCCCTGTACAGCGCATCGATCACTTCGCCATCGACCAGCGAGTTCATCTTCGCCCAGATGCCGCTCGGCTTGCCCTTCTTGGCGGCCTGAACTTCCTCTTCGATCATTTCCAGCAGGTGCTGCTTTAGATTCACCGGCGCCATGCTGAGCGTCTCGAAATCCGGCGCGACATCCGGCGGCTCGCGGTTGGCGGTCACGTAGTTGAACAATCGGTTGGCGTCGCGCCCGAGCGCTGGATCAGCGGTGAACAGCGAGAGGTCGGTATAGATGCGCGCATTGATCGGGTGATAGTTGCCGGTGCCGAAATGCGTATAGGTGCGCAGCTCGTTGCCTTCGCGCCGCACAACCAGCGAGACCTTTGCGTGGGTCTTGTACTCGATAAATCCGTACACGACCTGCACGCCGGCGCGTTCAAGGTCGCGCGCGAGGCGGAGGTTGGCTTCCTCGTCGAACCGGGCCTTGATCTCGACCAGAGCGGTGACCGTCTTGCCGGACTCGGCGGCCTCGATCAGCGCGCCGACAATCGGCGAATTGACCGTGGTGCGGTACAGCGTCTGCTTGATCGCGACGACCTGCGGATCGGCCGCCGCCTGACGGACGAATTCCACCACCACATCGAAGCTCTCGAACGGGTGATGTACGAGAATGTCCTTGGCGCGGATGGCGGCCAGGATGTCGCCGCCCATTTCCCGGATGCGCTCCGGATAGCGCGGCTCGTAGGGCGTGAACAGGAGATCCGGCCTGTCATCGACGATCATCTCGGCGAGACGGGCCATGCCGAGGATGCCGTCATAGATCACAATGTCGGACGGTTCTGCACCGATTTCGCGCATGATGAAATGGCGCAGGTGCTCCGGCGCGCTGGCTTGCATCCGTAGACGGACGATCCGTCCGCGGCGGCGCTGCTTAAGCAGCACCTCGAATTCGCGGATCAGGTCCTCGGACTCTTCCTCGATCTCGATATCGCTGTCGCGCACGATGCGGAACAGGCATCGCCCTGCCTCCTTGAAGCCAGGGAACAGCGTGGGCAGGAAGATGCCGATCACGTCTTCTAGCGCGATGAAGCGGATGCCGGGCTTGTTGCCTTTCGGCAGACGGATGAAGCGGCGCACGAAGGTTGGCATCGGCACAATGCCGACCTGCTCCTCGCCGCCGCTGAGAGACTGCAGGTCAAAGGCGATCGTGAAGCCAAGATTGGGAATGAACGGGAACGGGTGGGCCGGATCGATCGCCAGCGGCGTCAGGATCGGGAAGATGTTGGCGTGGAAATAGGTCTCGATCTCGGCGCGCTCGCGCTTTGTCAGCTCCTTCGCTTCGAGCACGAAGAGGCCTTCCGTCTCCATGTCGGCCTTGATGTTGCGCCAGCCTTGCTGCTGCGCCTCGATCAGGCGGAGCGCCGCGGCTTCGACTTCGGCGACCTGCTGGGCGGGTGTCAGCCCGTCCTGGCTCAGCCTGGTAACGCCCGCCCGCACCTGCTCGCGCAGGCCAGCATAACGCACCATGTCGAACTCATCGAGGTTGCTGGCGGAGATGGACAGGAACCGCAGGCGTTCGAGCAGCGGATGGGCGGGGTTTTCGGCCTCTTCCAGCACACGCCGGTTGAACTCAAGCCAGGACAGCTCGCGATTCAGGAATCGCTGCGGCGAGTTCATCAGCTGCTTGTTCAATCGCTGCTGGCCATCCGGCATGCCGTGTCACCCTTCTGCCTCATCCTCACCGGCGGCGTCGCTCATCTGCTCCAGCACCCGGCGGGCCAGCGGCAAGCTGGGCGCCCGGTCGTGGTCGGATACAGCGTCGCTGAGCCTGTCCATGAAGTTCTCAACGGCGTCATAGGCAAGTTCAAGCCGGGGCACCAGATAGTTGAGCGTCTCAGGCGAAAGTCGCAGGAACCGGCGCTCCGCCGCGATCGCCAGCCGGGCGCGCACGATATTGTCGTCCGGGGGGCCGATCTCGCCGACCGGCAGGGCGTTCAGGCGCGACTTGAGATCCGCCGAGGCGGTGCGCCATTGCGAGGGGGGCCGGTGCGCCGTCAGCAGCAGGCGGCCGCCGCCCGCTGCGACCAGGTTGATGAGGGACAGCAGCGCCTCGTCCTGCTTGCCCACCGCGAGGTCTGCATCATCCAGCGCAACGTGCCGTTCTGCCAAGGCGTCCAGTCCGCGCCGGCCTGCCCTGGCGAGTTGCGCGGCGGTCAGGCATTCGCCGTTGAACCGGCTTGCCCAGGCGGCGGCGAGAAAGGTCAGGCCGCACTTTGCCGGTCCGGTGATGCAGAGAACGGGTGTCGCCCAGTCTTCCGGGTTTCCGGCGATGCGGAGGGCGCCCGCATTGTGGGGCCCGGCCAGCAGGCCGTCCCAACGCGCCATTGGCGCCGGGAACCCGAACATTGGCTGTTGCGGCGAACGATCCGGTTCGGCGTCGCCAGAGCTCACTGCAGGACGGACGTCGATACCGCCGAGCGCAGGGTCAGTTCGTCTTGCTCGCGCGCCAGCGTGACGCCGCGCTGGATGAGGTCGTTGCGCAGACGGTTTTCGTCGCCGGCATAGGAGAAGGTGACGACCGCGCCTTCACGGGCGACGGCCTTGGTGCGGAAGTCAGACACCAGCGGCGAGCGGGCAAGTGCGCCGCGCAGCGTGTTCCATTCCACCAGCGAGGTGAACAGGACCGAGGCCGACACATCCGTGCGCGAGCCGTCACGGATGATCGAGGCCTGTTTCCAGGATTCGTCCATCAGCGTGGCGACAGCGTCTGCAGCGGCTTCCAGCGTGGCGGCCGGGGGCGTGGCGCCGACCGATTCGGTGCCGATGGGCGTGACCGTCGAGACGACGACGCGCCAGGCGCCGTCACGGCCCTGAAGCTCGGCCAGGATGCCGCGGCGGGCGTTCTGGGGCGTCGCTTCCGGCGAGATGTCGGACCAGGTGCTGAAGGCGGTGTAGGTGCCATAGGTGGCGGTCACGGTGGGCACGAGGGCGCCGCGGTTGCGGTCGCCGAAGGCGGTGGTCCAGGCGGACTGGAGGCTGGACGAGGCGACCGGCACGACCAGCGCCAGCGGGGCCTGGGCGTCGAGATAGGGCACTTTCAGCGAATCAAGGTGGGCGCGCACCGTCTGGGGGTTCAGCACAACCGCGAGTTTGCCCCGGTAGCGGCCGGCGCCGGCGGTTTCTTCCTCGACATCGACGGCCGCGGTGAAGCGGGCGGCGAGGGCGCTGTCGACCGGGATGCCGCCAGCGGCGGCGCGGTCGGAGGCGAGGGTGATCTTGTTGATCAGCTGGCGAGCGGCGGCCAAACGGGCGGCGCCCATGGCCTTTTCGCGGGCCTCGATGACGCTGGGCGCCGTCTCATCCACGGAGATGCCGCGGATCGTGTAGACGTCCTTCGTGTCGGCATAAACGTAGCCGGTGCCCACAAGGGACAGCAGCATGGCGGCCAGAACCAGTCGAATCATGGAAGGCGAACTCCTTAGCTGGGGATCTTCTATCAGGCGCATTCTGAACCGGAAACCGCGAGCTTCACTTCCGAACCTTCACTGGAACTTGTGCCAGCCCCATGCTAACGCGCCGGTTCGGGCAAGCTGCGGGGCCAATCCAGATGAACGCGACATCCAAACCGCCCCTTTCATACCGCGATGCGGGTGTCGATATTGAGGCAGGCGAGCGGCTGGTTGATGCCATCTCGCCGATGGCCAAGGCGACCGCGCGCGCCGGCGTGATGGGCGGCCTCGGCGGGTTTGGCGCGCTGTTTGACCTGAAGGCAGCCGGCTATACCGATCCGGTGCTGGTGTCCGGCACCGACGGGGTCGGCACCAAGCTGATGCTGGCCTTCGAGACGGGTATCCACAACACCGTCGGCATCGACCTGGTGGCCATGTGCGCCAATGACGTGCTGGCGCAGGGCGCCGAGCCGCTGTTTTTCCTGGATTATTTTGCCACCGGCAAGCTGGAAAGCGGGATCGCGGAAGCGGTGATCGCGGGAATCGCCGAGGGCTGCCGGCTGTCGGGCTGCGCGCTGGTGGGCGGCGAGACGGCCGAGATGCCGGGCATGTATCCGCCGGGACATTACGATCTGGCAGGCTTCGTTGTCGGCGCCGTGGACCGCGACAAGGTGTTGCCGCGCATGGGCGACATGGGACAAGGCGACGTGCTGATCGGCATTGCCTCCTCCGGCCCGCACTCGAATGGCTATTCGCTGGTTCGCCGCATCGTGGCACGTGAGGGATTGTTCTATGGCGGTCCCTCGCCTTTCTCGAACGCGCAGACGCTGGGCGAAGCCTTGCTGACGCCGACGCGCCTTTATGCACAGATGGTGCTGCCGCTGATCCGTTCCGGCCGCGTAAAGGGTCTTGCGCACATCACCGGCGGCGGGCTGACCGAGAATACGCCGCGCATGTGCCCGGACAGCCTTGTGCCGAAGATCGACCGGACCAGCTGGACCCCGCCACCGGTGTTCCAGTGGCTGCAGGCGGCGGGCGGTGTCGAGACCGACGAGATGCACCGGACGTTCAACATGGGGATCGGCATGGTGCTGGCCGTCAGCCCAAATGATGCCGCCAGTGTAATGGCCGACCTGAAGGCAGCGGGTGAAGACCCGCGCGTGGTGGGCGAGCTCGCCTCCGCATGACGCGGCTGAAGCTTGCGATCCTGATTTCGGGCCGCGGCTCGAACATGGAAGCGCTGCTGAAGGCCGCCGCTTCGGACCCGGAGTTTCCGGCGGAGCCCGTTCTTGTCCTCTCGAACAAACCGGACGCACACGGACTGAAAATCGCCGAAGCGATGGGCGTGGCGGCGGTTGCGATTGACCATCGGACGTTCGGCAAGGACCGCGAGGCGTTCGAGTTCCATGTGGATGCCACGCTGCGCGGCTCCGGGGTCGAGGTGATCGCGCTGGCCGGTTTCATGCGGGTGCTGACGCCCTGGTTCGTCAAGCGCTGGGAAGGCCGGATGATCAATATCCACCCGTCCCTGCTGCCGAAATACAAGGGCCTCGATACGCACCAACGCGCGATTGATGCGGGCGATACCGAAGCCGGTTGCTCGGTGCACTGGGTCAGCGCAGGTGTCGACGAAGGCGAGATCATCGCGCAGGCCAGCGTACCCATCCTGCCGGGCGATACGTCGGACGCGCTGGCTGCGCGAACGCTGCCGGCCGAGCACAAACTTTATCCCGAGGCGCTGAAGATCGCCTGCAAGACGATAACGGAGAAACTGGCCCATGGGTGAGATGCAACAGATCGTGCTGACGCAGTATTGCGTTGGCGAACCGAAGCCTTCGGACTTCAAGCTCGAGACCCTGCCGCTGCCGGAGCCGAAGGACGGACAATTCCGTGTACGGCATGTCTGGTGTTCGGTGGATCCCGGCACGCGTTCGCGCCTTTCCGGCGGCGACTCTTATGCGGCGGCCCTGCCCCTCGGCAAACCGATCGATGGATTCAGCGTCGGCGTGATCGACGCGAGCAACAATCCAGACTGGCCGGTGGGCACGAAAGTGTTCTGTGCGGGCGGCTGGAAAACCCATTCGTTGCAATCGGGAAAAGGCTTTATCGGCAAGGTGATGGACGTGCCGGGCGTGCCGCTGTCCGCATGGATAGGCGTGCTGGGCGTGCCGGGACTGACGGCATGGTTCGGCACCAAGGATGTCGCGCGGTTCAAGGCTGGTGACGCGGTGCTGGTGACCTCTGCAGCGGGTCCGGTCGGGGCGACGGCAGGCCAGCTGGCGAAGGCCTGGGGCGCTTCGACGTTGGTCGGCATCGCGGGATCGGACGCCAAGTGCGAGTGGTTGGTGAACGAAGCCGGGTTTGATTTCGCGATCAATTACAAGACCACGCCGGATCTCGACGCCGCAATCGCTGCGTACTTTCCCAAAGGCGTTGACGTGCTGTTCGACAATGTCGGCAACGCGATGGTCAACCGCGTGCTGCCGATGATGGCGCTTAACGGGCGGATCTGCATCTCGGGACAGGTGGCCGATTATAATCTGACCCCGGAGCAAACGCCGGGCATCGCCAATACCAAGCCCTTCATCACGCACCGCGTGAACATGCAGGGCCTCGTGGTGTTCGACTTTGCGCGCGGCTTTCCGGAAGCACTTGGCACGATGGCGAAAATGATCGCCGGCGGACAATTGAAGACGCAGGAAGAGCGCTTCGACGGGATTGCTGCGATGCCGGAGGCGTTCTGCGGCCTGTTCCGGGGGGAGAATTCCGGGCGGCGGGTTGTGCGGGTGGGCGCGGAATAGATTGCGCGCTGCTCTTCGCAGGCACCTGCGGGGTTGGTGGGGGTGGATAGTATCAAAGATTCGAACATGCAGGGAGTATACCTCCGTGCACGGAGGTGTGGCGGAAGGAATGGCGAAGTATTTTGTAACGGCTTGGTCGGAATGCGTTTTATTTTTCGGGTGGGGTGATTTTTGTAGGCGCAAGTCCGGGTACCTGCCCTCGCCTACCCGCGCCAGACGGCCTCAACCGCATGCATCCAATGCACACGGGATGCCGAATTTTTCTCAATCATTCTCATTTTTTATCGCGTAGCCGCGATCTGTTGTCGCCCAGCCTCGCTCAGGCGCGCAGGTCGCGGCCGACGTTTTGCAGGAGGGCGTTGGCGAATTTCGCATCGCCATCATCGAAGAAGTCGTGTGCGAGGGAGACGTATTCGTCGAGGATAACGGCGTCGGAGAGTTCCTGGTGCGCGATGAACTCGCCGCCGGCGGCGCGCATCAGGGCGCGCATGGTGGTGTCGAGGCGGGTGAGTTTCCAGCCTTCGGCGAGACGCGCGAGGATGGCGTTGTCGATGCGGGCCTGATTGTCCACCACGGCATTGACGATGGACTTGAAGAGGTCGGGATCGGCGTCTTCGATAGGCGTGCCGTCCGGGCCGAGGCCGAGGCGGTCTTCCATGAACTCGCGCACGGTGGCGCGGGCCGACTTGCCGGTCTGGTCCATTTCGTAGAGCGCCTGCACGGCGGCAAGGCGCGCGCCGGCGCGGCGGGCGCGGGTGACGTCGAAGGGGAGCTTCTGGCCGCTCACCCGATCAGTTCCTTGCGGAACTTGATCATCGCGAGGCAGGCATTGGCGGCTTCGGCGCCCTTGTTCTTGCGCTTGCGGTCAGCGCGGGCGAGCGCCTGGGCCTCGTTCTCGACCGTGAGGATGCCGTAACCGATGGCCTGGCGGCGCTGGACGATGAGGTCCATCAGGCCGCGGGCGCTTTCGCCGCAGACGTAGTCATAGTGAGAGGTTTCGCCCCGGATGACACAGCCGAGCGCCAGCGCGCCGTCAAACCGGCCGGAATCGGCGGCCATGGCGATCAGGCCCGGGATTTCGAAGGCGCCGGGCACTTCCATGACCGTGACCTTCGCGCCCGCCGCTTCGAGCACTTCCAGCGCGCCTGCTTCCAGCTCATCGCTGATATGTTTGTAATAGCGCGAAATCGCGACAAGGACGCGGGCGGCCATCAGGTATTCTCCTCGTTCAGGCGGCGCCAGCCCTCTATGGTCAGGCCGTATCCGTCAAGACCCGCAAGGCGGGTCGGCTGCGTATCGGAAAGGTAAATCATGCGCCGGACGCCCAGTTCGCGCAGGATCTGGGCGCCGATGCCGTATTCGCGGATCGGGGCGGTCGGGTCGCGCGGGGTGGCGGATTTGAGGCCCAGGCGCTCGGCCATGGCATTCGGGTGCATCATGTTGACGAACACGATGACGCCCGGTTCGGGCGCGTCCGAGATCAGCTGCATGGCCTTGCCGACGAGGTTTTCGCGGGGGCCCTTCTCGCCGAGGATATCCGCCAGAACGTCGGTGCGGTGGACACGGACGATGGTGGTGGAGTCCGGGCGGATGTCGCCGTGGACGATGGCGATGTGCTCCGAGCCGTCCATCGTGTTGCGGAAACAGACGGTGCGGAAGCCTTCTCCGTAGGCGGAGTTCAGCGGGGCTTCGACGCGGCGTTCGAGGAAACGGTCGTTCTGGCGGCGCCAGGCGATCAGGTCGGCGATGGTGCCGATCTTGAGATTGTGCAGCTGGGCGAAGGCGACGAGCTCCGGCAGGCGGGCCATCGTGCCGTCATCGTTCATGATCTCGCAAATCACGCCGGCGGGATAGAGGCCGGCCATGCGGGAGATGTCGACGGCCGCTTCGGTGTGGCCGGCGCGCACGAGGGTGCCACCTTCCTTGGCGATCAGCGGGAAGACGTGGCCGGGGGTGACGATGTCGCCATGGTCCTTGGTCGGATCAATCGCGACGGCGATGGTGCGAGAGCGGTCATGCGCGGAGATGCCGGTAGTGACGCCCTCTTTCGCTTCGATGGAGACGGTGAAGGCCGTCTGCATGCTTTCACGGTTGTTGCGGGTCATCATGTCGAGCTGCAGGGCGTGAGCACGCTCCTGCGTCATCGACAGGCAGATCAGGCCGCGGCCGTAGCGGGCCATGAAGTTGACGGCTTCAGGGGTCGCGAAGGTGGCGGGGATCACGAGGTCGCCCTCGTTCTCGCGGTCCTCGGCATCGACGAGGATGAACATCTTGCCGTTGCGGGCGTCCTCGATGATTTCCTCGATGGACGAGATGGCGGCGTGGAATTCGTTGCTCATGGCGCGTTACTTTCCTTCCGGCGCGTCGGCGCCGATCATGCGCGCGACATAGCGGGCAAGCATATCGATTTCGAGATTGACCTTGTCGCCGGCCTTCAGGGTACTGAGGGTTGTCACCTCCCAGGTGTGCGGGATGATCGCGACCTGGAAATCTCCGTTCGGGAGCGCGGCGGCGACGGTGAGCGAGACGCCGTCGATGGCGGCGGAGCCTTTGGTCGCGAAGTAGCGCGCGATTGCGGCGGGCGGGCGGATGGTGACGCGGAAGCTCTGGCCTTCGGGCTCGACCGAGACGATCTCGCCGACGCCGTCGACATGGCCGAAGACGAAGTGGCCGCCGAGTTCGTCGCCGAGCTTCAGGCTCTGTTCGAGGTTGACGCGGGCGCCTTCCTTCCAGCTGCCGAGGACCGTCTTTGCGAGGGTTTCGGGAACGGCTTCGACGGCGAACCAGGCGCCGCGCGGGGCCTCACCCTTGTCCACGACGGTGAGGCAGACGCCGGAGTGCAGGATCGAGGCGCCCATGGCGACGCCGGCGAGCGGGTAGCCGCTCTCGACCTCGAAACGGGTCAGGCCGTTGCGGTGCTCTGCGCGGCGGATGGTGCCGACATCGGTGACGAGACCTGTGAACATTCTGGATCCTACCGGGGCCTGGAGTAGGTGCCTGTTTCCATGAAACAGTCACCTGCTCCAGTTTTTTGTTGTCGCGGCGTTTCCCCGAAAACCGGTTCCCACTTTTCGGAACGCCGCTCTATTGCTCAGATCGAACATAAGTGTCGAGGACGTCGTCTCCAATCCGTTCCGTCGCGACAGGACGCCAACGGGTCGCAGACTTCAGAATATCGAGGCCGAGTTCGCCGAGGGCGGAGAGCCCCTCCCCGCCGATCAGGATGGGGGCGCGGAACCAGGCGAGCTCGTGGACGGCGCCTTCGCGCACGAAGCTGGCCGCGAGATGGCTGCCGCCTTCGAGGAGGATGGTACGGATGCCTTCCGCTTCGGCGCGGCGGAGGAATTCGCCGACGCTGACGCGCAAGCCATTGCCGCAGCGCCAGACGGCGGCGCCGGCGGCGACATGCGGGCGGGCATCGCTGCCGGCGGTGACGATGACGACCGGGCCGACGTTGAGCGAAGTCATCAGCTTCGACGTCAGCGGCGTGCGGGCATGGGAGTCGGCGACGATGCGGAGCGGCTGGCGGGCGGGCAGCGGGATGGTGCGGGCGGTGAGCAGCGGGTCGTCGGCGAGGACGGTGCCGACCCCGACGAGGATCGCGTCATGGGCGGCGCGCATCTCGTGGGCGCGGGCGCGCGAGGCGCTGGAGGTGATCCACTGGCTGGTGCCATCGGCGAGCGCGATGCGGCCATCGAGCGAGGTCGCAAGCTTGAGGGTGACGCGGATGCCGGTCATGCTTCGCCGGCGTCTTCTTCGTCGAGCGCGGCCTTTTCGATGAACTGGGCGAAGTCGCTCGGATCCTTGAAGTCGCGGTAGACGGAGGCGTAGCGGACATAGCCGACGGGATCGACGCGTTTCAGCGCTTCCATCACCAGTTCGCCGACTTCCGAGGACGGGATTTCGGTTTCGCCGCCGCTTTCGAGCTTGCGGACGATGCCGGAGACCATCTGGTCCACGCGCTCGCGGTCGACCGGGCGTTTGCGCAGGGCGACCATGATCGAGCGCTGGACCTTCTCCCGGTCGAACAGGGCGCGTTTGCCGTCGCGTTTGACGACCATGATCTCGCGCAGCTGGACGCGCTCGAACGTGGTGAAGCGAGCGCCGCAATTCTCGCAAACCCTACGTCGGCGGACAGCGGTATCGTCTTCAGCCGCGCGGCTGTCCTTTACCGAAGTATTGTCTGAGCCGCAGAAGGGACACCGCAAGGCGTATCAGGCTCCCAAACCGTCATAGATCGGATACTGTGCGGTCAGCGCCTTCACTTCGGCGCGGACCTTGTCTTCCGTGGCGGTGCTGTCACCGGACGCGAGGGCGTCAACGATCTCGCCGATCCATTTGCCGATCTGGGTGAACTCGGCTTCGCCGAAGCCGCGTGTGGTGCCCGCGGGCGAGCCGACGCGCACGCCGCTGGTGACGGTCGGCGGGGCCGGATCGAACGGGATGCCGTTCTTGTTGCAGGTGATGTAGGCGCGATCGAGGGCGGCTTCGGTGTCGCGTCCGTTGACGTTTTTCGGGCGCAGGTCGATCAGCGCGAGGTGGGTGTCGGTGCCGCCGGAGACGACATCGAGGCCGGCGGCGCGGCAGGCAGCGGCCATGGCGCGGGCGTTGGCGACGACCTGAGCGGCATAGGTGCGAAATTCAGGCGTCAGGGCTTCGCCGAAGGCGACGGCCTTGCCGGCAATGACGTGCATCAGGGGGCCGCCCTGGATGCCGGGGAAGATGGCCGAGTTGATCTTCTTGGCGACGGCTTCGTCATTGGTGAGGATCATGCCGCCGCGCGGGCCGCGCAGGGTCTTGTGCGTGGTGGTGGTAGCGATGTGGCAATGGTCGAGCGGGTTCGGGTGGACGCCGCCCGCGACGAGGCCGGCGAAGTGGGCCATGTCCACGAGGAACAGGGCGCCGACTTCATCCGCGATCTCGCGGAAGCGGCGGAAGTCGATCTGACGCGGATAGGCCGAGCCGCCGGCGATGATCAGCTGCGGGCGGTGCGCGCGGGCGAGGCGCGCGACTTCCTCGAAGTCGATCAGGTGGTCGTCCGGGCGCACGCCGTACTGGACGGCGTTGAACCATTTGCCGGACTGGTTGGGCTTGGCGCCGTGGGTCAGGTGGCCGCCGGCGGCGAGGCTCATGCCGAGGATCGTGTCGCCGGGCTTGAGGACCGCCTGGAAGACGCCCTGGTTGGCCTGGCTGCCGGAGTTCGGCTGGACGTTCGCGAAGCCGCAATTGAAAAGTTTCTTTGCCCGCTCGATGGCGAGTTCTTCGGCGATGTCCACGAATTCGCAGCCGCCATAGTAGCGCTTGCCGGGATAGCCTTCAGCATACTTGTTGGTGAGGATCGAACCCTGCGCTTCGAGGACGGCGCGGGAGACGATGTTCTCCGACGCGATCAGCTCGATCTGGTGCTGCTGGCGGGTCGCTTCCTTGGCGATGGCAGCGGCGATTTCAGGGTCGCGCTCGGCCAGCGAGGTTGTGAAAAAGCCGCCCGAGAGGGTCTGCGGGATGTGCGCCGAGTCTGCCATGTGAACCTCCGGATCCGAGTCCCGCGCTGTTTACGCGTGTGCGCCCATCGGGGCAACAGTGCTCGGCGGATGTTCAGGCTGCTGCGACAACTGGCGTAAAGCAAATATATTCGAGGACTTAGGCGGCTGATACTTTACGGATACTGCCCACTACAATTAAACGTGATACTATTCTGGTACTGGCCCTGTGAATACAGGTCCAGTAGGGGTGGGACATGAAAGAGCTGGAAGAATCCGAGCTGCTCGAGATGACCGTAGCGGGCGCGCTGCCCGACCTGATCAAGACCGTGCACGCGACCATTCTGGGTCTGACGCAGGGCGCCGAGGCGCCGAAGGAAAAGCTGGAGCCGGCGGTTTCGATCGCGAAATCCGTGACAGCCGAGTACATCATCTGCCTGGAAGATGGCCGTAAACTGAAGATGCTGAAGCGCTACCTGCGTACGCGCTATGACATGACGCCGGAAGAATACCGCGCCAAGTGGGGCCTGCCGGCGGACTATCCTATGGTGGCGCCGAACTATGCCAAGCTGCGTTCGCGGCATGCGAAGCAGATCGGCCTCGGGAAGAAAGCGCTGCCGGCCCCAGAACCTGCGCCTACGCGGCCCGATCCAGCCCCAGCTGCTTCCACACCGCGAGCAAAGCGGCGACCAGCTCGTCCATCATGATCTCGTCGTGCACCGGGCTCGGCGTGAAGCGCAGACGCTCGGTGCCGCGCGGGACGGTCGGATAGTTGATCGGCTGGACGTAGATTCCGAAGTCGAACAGCAGCGTGTCCGACAGCGCCTTGCAGCGTTCCGGATCGCCGACAAGCAGCGGGACGATGTGTGACGGCGAGTCCATCACCGGCAGGCCCTGCTCCAGGAATTTCTGCTTCAGCTGAGCGGCCTTCTGCTGGTGGATGGCGCGCAGGCGGCGGCCCTCGCCGGTGCGCAGCTTGCGGATGCTGGCGAGCGCGCCGGCAGCCATCACCGGGCAGGTCGAGGTGCTGAAGATGAAGCCGGAGGCCATCGAGCGGATCGCATCGACGACGGTGGCATGGCTGGCGATATAACCACCCATGACGCCGTAACCCTTGGCGAGCGTGCCTTCGATGATGTCGATCCGGTCGCCGAGGCCGAGCATCTGGGCGACGCCGGCGCCCTCGTCGCCGTAGAGGCCGACGGCATGGACTTCGTCGAGATAGGTGAGCGCGCCGAACTCTTCGGCGAGGTCGCAGATTTCCTGCATGCGGCCGAAGTCGCCGTCCATCGAGTAGACGCTTTCGAACGCGATGAGCTTAGGACGGGCCGGGTCGTCGAGTTCGAGCAGGGCCTTCAGGTGTTCGACGTCATTGTGGCGGAAGACGCGGTATTCGGCGCCGGAGCGGCGGATGCCTTCGATCATCGAGGCATGGTTCAGGGCGTCCGAATAGATGATCAGGTTCGGCAGGATCTTGCCGAGGGTGGACAGGGTCGCGTCGTTGGAGACGTAGCCGGAGGTGAAGAGGAGCGAGGCTTCCTTGCCGTGCAGGTCGGCCAGTTCGCGCTCGAGATCGACATGGTAGCGGGTGGTGCCGGAGATGTTGCGCGTGCCGCCGGAGCCGGCGCCGAAACTGTCGATGGCTTCGTGCATCGAGGCGATGACATCGTCGTCCTGGCCCATCGCCAGGTAGTCGTTGGAGCACCAGATCGTGACTTCGCGCTCGCCATCTTCCATGCGCGCCGTCGCCTTCGGGAAGCGGCCCTTGTGGCGCTGCAGGTCGATAAAGACCCGGTAACGGCCCTCGCCGCGGATATTGTTGAGGGCGTCTTCGAAAGATTTGAGATGCTTCATTGGCCGCACGCTGAGTTTCACTATGAGGGTGCCCCGCAAGGGGGCGCCGGGCCTCGTTTCCTTAAGCCCGGCGCTAATTTAGGCTTATCCGTGGAATTACCTATGCGGCATAACCGGGCAGCTGGCGGTCCAGCTTGCGCAGCAGGGCCGGCCAGACGAGGCGGTCCGTCAGGGTCGACATGCCGGAGCTGTGCTTGGTGAGGCCGCCCTGGCCGGCAACCTTGTCCTGCAGCTCTTCACCGCATTCCAGAACGCCGTCGCGGCCTGCCGTGAGGGCCATGATCTGCATCTTGCAGGCGCGCTCGAGGAAGAACATGCGGGTGAAGGTCAGTGCGGCGCTTTCGCCGCAGGTCAGCGTGCCGTGATTGCGCAGCAGCATGGAGTGCTTGGTGGGGCCGAGGTCGGCGACCAGGCGCTCGCGCTCATCGAGGTCGAGGGCGACGCCTTCATAGTCATGGTAGGCGATGTCTTCGCGAACGATCATGGCAGTCTGGCTGATCGGCAGCAGGCCTTCCTTCTGCGACGAGACGGCGACGCCTTGGTCCGTGTGGAGGTGCATCACGACGGTCGCGTCTTCGCGGGCGGCGTGGATGGCTGAGTGGATGGTGAAGCCGGCCGGGTTGATCATCGCGTCGGTTTCCTGGACGATGTTGCCGTCCAGATCGACCTTCACGAGCGAAGAGGCAGTGATCTCCTCGAAGAAGTAACCATAGGGGTTGATCAGGAAATGGTGTTCCGGGCCGGGGATCCGGTGGGAGATGTGGGTGAAGATCATGTCGTCCCAGCCGTAGAGGGCGGTGAGACGGTAGAGGGCGGCAAGATCGACCCGCGCTTTCCATTCCGCTTCGCTGACCGCGCTGCGGATGTCGATATTCGGGTTACCGTCGGCCATGTTGTCTCTCCCTGTTTATGGGGGGACTTTAACCCAAGTCCGGCGGCCGCGCCAGATGAAGGTGACGCGCGTGTCAGGTTCACCCTACACCCCTCGGGTGCCTCGCCTTGACGCCATGCTCAAAGCATTTGCACATGCGGCCATGGCCGACCTGAAACTTGCTTTTTTCGCCTCCAAACGCCCCGAAGCGCAGCAGGCCCTGCCCTTGCTGGCGGCCAAGTACGGCAATGTGCCCGAGGATGATGCGGACGTCGTGGTCGCCCTTGGCGGTGACGGCGCCATGCTGGACACGCTGCGGCGCCGGTTTGGCGACAGCAAGCCGGTCTACGGGATGAACCTCGGCACCATCGGATTCCTGATGAACGAGTACAAGGCCGACGGCCTGGTCCAGCGCATAGATGCCGCCGAACGGGCCAGCCTGACGCCACTGAAGATGCTGGCGGTGGATATCCACGGCGCCGAGCACCGGGCGCTGGCGATCAACGAGGTGTCGCTGCTGCGCCAGACGGCGCAGTCGGCCCGGCTGCGGATCGCGGTCGACAGCCGGGTGCGGATGGATGAGCTGGTGTGCGACGGGATCATGGTCGCGACGCCGGCAGGATCGACTGCCTACAACCTGTCCGCCCATGGGCCGATCCTGCCGATCGGGTCAAACATGCTGGCGATGACGCCGATCAGCGCATTCCGGCCTCGGCGCTGGCGCGGCGCGCTGCTTCGGCATGACGCGCGGGTGGACATCGAGATCCTGGCGCCGGACCGCCGGCCGGTTTCTGCTTCGGCGGACAATCAGGAAGTGCGCGACATCGTGCGGGTCTCGGTCGAGGCGGACCATTCCAGCCGGTTAACCCTGCTGTTCGATCCGGGCCATGCGCTGGACGAGCGGATACTGACCGAGCAGTTTGGTTTCTAAGGCATTCTTGCCGGGCGCGCGTCAGCTTACTGTTAAGGCTTGGCGGTTAACCTTCGGGCCTAAACTCAAAGGCCTGATGTATGTTCGGAAAACTCCTCTCCAAGGCAAACCTCGCTGTCGGCGGCAGCCGTAAACAGAGCCAGGCCCTGCCACCACCGGATATTTCGCGCGTCATCAAGCCGGCTGCACCGGCCTATTCGGCGACGTTCACGGAAGCGGCGACCGAATCACTGGCGGCGGACGCCGAGCGGGCGGTCGACAATCTGGCCGAGCAGTTCGAAGTGTGGATGCGGCGCGATCTCGAATCGCTGCGCGCCACCTGGGCGGACGCGCAGCAGCCGGAGGCCACCGCCGAGGACTACCGGCGCCTCTACACAGCGGCGCACAACATCACCGGGGCAGCGCCGTCCTATGGCTTTCCGGCGGTGGCGCGGCTCAGCAAGTCGCTGTGCCTGCTGCTGTCGCAGACGCGTCCCGGCGAGAATGCGCCGCTGATCAACCTGCATGTCGAAGCCTGCCGGGCGGCGATTGCCGCAGGTCCGGAAGGTGATGCCAGCCATTCGGTGGCCGACGCCGTGTGCGAGGCGCTGGAGCGCCGTGTCGCCACCCGCCTCGCCGGCTGATCACACGTTGACGCGGGACAAGAGTTCCATCGTCTGGCCGTAACCGGCCTCTTCCGGAATGTAGAGACAGGGCTCGCCATCCGGTGACTTGCCGACTTTCGGCAGCACGCTGATGACCGGCTCGGCGCCAAACGTGCTCATCGCATCATCGACTGATGTGGCCCGGGCGAGTTTCGCAAGGTTCATCCGTGTGGGGAAGATGATGGTGGCGGTGCCGCCGCGTTCCTGTGCAAGCGCGTCCTCCGCCGTCAGCCAGACGGCATCTGTGGTCTCGCGGCCATCATGGGCCGCGATCTGCCAGAGCGGCGCCGGGGCGACGTAGAAGTGCGTGTCGAAGCGTTTCGGCATCATCACCGGCGTGATCCAGTGGCCAAAGTGCACGAGGCTGTCGAGCGCGAGAACGAGTTTGTGTTCCTTCATCAGGGCGAGGAAGGACATCTCCCCTCGGTCCACGGCGCTGCGGTGGGGCGCGAGGAGTTCGGCAATGTCGGCGCCGACCAGCGGCGCGCCGGGACCGCGCAGGGCGCGGCGGCGGGCGATCAGCAGGCCGGATTCCTCGTAGGCCTCGCGGATGGCGGCGATGCGTGCATCCTGCTGGACCGGGCCGAAATCGCCGTCAGTCCAGTCATCCCAGTCCGGGCTTGCATCGGCTGCAGCGGCTTTTCCGCCCGGGAACACCAGTGCGCCAGCGGCAAAATCGATCTCGTAATGGCGCTTCACCATCAGCACTTCCGGCTTCGGCGCGGCGTCGCGCAGCAGCAGGATGGTGGCCGACAGCCGGGGTTCGGACGGGGCAGGTTCAGTCATGGTGGCCAAAATCCTTACAATTTCCGGGAAAACTCACTGGCCGGCTGCGCGTGATGTTCAACTCCAGCCGTTAGGGAAGGCAAGAGCCAGACAACCGACGCAACAAGGAAACCTGATGCGCCCCTTCCCCCGCCCCAACATGACCCTCGTGCATCCCGCACGCGGACCGTCCGTCCGCTTCAAGCCGGTGATGCACCTGCTGGGCGGGGATTCGCTGGGCCTCGTCGCCGACGAGCCGATCGAGTTCGAGGAGCGCGTGGCGTTCGGGCCGGTCGCCAATGACAATGAAATCCCGAGCCCGGCCAAGTGGATGGCGGGTCGTCTGGAGCGGATTGCCACCGCCGCCAGCGCGCAGGAAATGCCGCACCGCCCGATTCTCGTGGCTGCGCCGATGGCCGGCCTGTCCGATCCGGACACGGCCGTTGCCTGCGACGCCGCCGTGCGCCGCACGATCCTCTGCCAGCAGGAATTCTGCCTGATGTTCACCGACGCCGCGTTTGCGGGCGACCCGGCAGACAGCACGGCCCGCATTGCGCGCCTGCGCCGGGTGGGCTTCCGGGTCGGCATCGACATGCGCCATTCCTGGCAGACGCCGCTCAGCGAAAGCTTCCGCATACTGATCGACACGATCCGGGTGGACGCTGACGCGCTGGAAGCTTCGAACGAGCTGTGTGACGTGGTCTATGCTGCGAACTCGGCCGGCATCCTGGTCGTCGCCGATCACGCCAACTGGCGTGACGGGGACTATCTGAATGAACTCGGTGTTGCGGGCGCCGTGGCGCCGCAGACGGACGCCTGAAGCTAGGCGGCGTCGGTGTCTTCTAGCGCATCCTCCCGCGACGCCATCTCGGAATAATAGTCGAGCTTGTCGAGCAGGTAGTCGAGATCGTCTTTCGGGATCGCCTGGAACTGCGTCAGCACGCGCTCGATCATCCGTGCACGGAAGCGCGCGCGGTCGTTCGGCCCGCCATCATGCTGGGTATCATGGAACACGCTGACCGCGGCCTTGAAGGCCGGCAGCATCTTGCGCGGCAGGCCGGCGCGGTCGAACACCGCCTGAAGGCCCAGCGGGCCGGCATCGTGGATCATCAGCCAGACGCGCTGGTGGGCGACGCCTGAAAGTTCGGCCAGGGCATGCTCGACGAAGCGCATCTGCCCGCAGCAGAGCGCGCGCATGATCAGCGAATTCGAGAGACGGCCATTGAGGTTCAGCTGCGAGACGAAGCGCGGCAGGTCGTTAGTGCGGCCCGACTGCTCGACCAGATCGATTGTCGCGCGCTCGCGGGCGCTGGCGGCGAGGTCGATGGCGAGCTGGGCGGGGAGTTCGTGGCGGTTCACAAGAATGTCGAACAGCTGGCCGGAGACCAGCGAGACCATCTTCTCGGCAATGTGCGTCGGGATGAAGTCGCGCTTGATCAGGCCGGCCTGCACGATCTCGTCACGGCCGAAGCGGCGGAGCGTGTCGTCAAAGGCCTTGTCGGTCCATTCTGCGCCCTGGTTGGCGGACAGGGCCCGGACGGCTTCCACCGCGCCGTGCTCGGAGATGATTTCGGTGATCGTGATCGACAGCGCGTCGCGGTTGGCGATGGCGGCCTGCTTGGCGGCCGTGACGGACAGCACGAGTTCGACGAGGTCTTCGTCCGAAAACACGGGCGAGTCCTGGAGAACGGGGATTGCGACCGCTTCGATGTCTCGCGCGAGTTTCAGCGCGACCTCGCGCGGCAGGATCGGAGAGGACCGCAGCGTCACCGCGAGCGTGCGGCGGACGAGGTCGGCCGCGTCTTCGGCGAGGATGGCGATGATCTCCTCGGCGTACGCCTTTTCGGTGTCGGTCAGCACGTCCAGCGCAATGCGGCGGCATAGCCGGTGCGCGACCGAGGCGCGCTGCTCGGGGGTTTCGCCCCGCATCAGGCGAAGGATGTCGTCTTCAGTCAGCTGGGGCCGGATGCTCTGGACCGTCATAGGCGCGCTCAATCCTCAGATTCGGAATCTGGCCGAACCCTGGGCGAGGCTGGTTAATATCCGTTTACCAAGCGGCGTTTCCTGCACCATGCGCCAAAGAAAAAACCGGCCGGATCGCTCCGGCCGGTTCCCAAATTGTGTCCTGGAAGCAACGCTTAAGCGTCTTCTTCCTTGAAGAGGTCGTCGCGGGAAACCGTGGCTTCCTCAACCGTGGCGACCGCGAGGATGTGATCGACGACCTTGTCCTCGTAGATCGGGGCGCGCAGCTGGGCCATGGCGTTGGCGTTGCGCTGGAAGAACTGCACGACTTCCCGTTCCTGGCCCGGATACTGGCGGGCTTCGCGGATAAGCGCCTGGTTCACTTCCTGCTCGGTGATGCGCACGTCCGAGATGCGGCCCATTTCGGCCAGCACGAGGCCAAGGCGCACGCGGCGCTCGGCGATCTTGCGGTACTCCGCTTTCAGCTCGTCTTCCGGTTTGACTTTCTCTTCCGGCGAGACGCGGCCGGCATCCATTTCGGTCTGCAGCTGCTGCCAGATCTGGTTGAACTCCTGCTCCACCATGCCGGGCGGCAGGTCGAAGCTGTGAGCGGCGTCGAGCTTGTCGAGCAGGTCACGCTTGGCCTTGGCGCGCGAGGCATTGGCGTGTTCGGCGGTGATCTGGTCGCGCACGAGGCCGCGCAGTTGCTCCAGGCTTTCGAGGCCGAGGCCCTTGGCGAACTCTTCGTCGATCTCAGGCGTCTGCGGGGCGCGGACTTCGTGGACTTTCGTCTCGAAGACAGCGGCCTTGCCGGCGAGATTGGCGGCCTGGTAGTTCTCGGGGAAGGAGACGTTCAGCTCCTTCTCGTCGCCGGCCTTGACGCCGACAAGCTGCTCTTCGAAGCCCGGGATGAAACGGTTCGAGCCGAGAACGACCGACTGCTGCTCGGCGGTGCCGCCTTCGAAGGCTTCGCCGTCGATCTTGCCGACGAAATCGACAATCACGGCGTCGCCGTCCACCGACACTTCATCAGCGCCGCGGGGCTCGTACTTGATGTTCTGGCCGGCGATGCGCTTCAGCGACTCGTCGATCTGCTCGTCGGTGACTTCGGCGACCGGGCGGGTGATCGTCAGGCTGGCCGCGTCGATGGGCGTGAATTCCGGCATCACGTCGACGTTCATCTGATAGGCGAGGTCGGCCTCACCCTTCACGACTTTCTCGATGTCGCCGTCCATCTTCACGGCGGGTTGGCCGGCGGGGCGCAAGGCGCTGTCCTCGAGGGCTTTCTGGTTGGTCTCGTTGACCAGCTTGTCGATCAGCTCGCCCATCAGGTCGCGGCCATACATCTTGCGCACATGGGCAGCGGGAACCTTGCCCGGACGGAAGCCCTTGAGCTTCATCTGCGGGCGGATTTCCTCGATCCGCTGGGCGAGTTTCGCCTGGAGTTCCGTAGCGCTAACCTTCACCTCAAAGGTGCGGCTGAGACCTTCTGCCTTGGTCTGAGTGACTTCCATGTCCTCGTCTTTCGTAAATGAATGCGCCGCCGGGGGAGCCGCCTGGGGCCCCGGATACGCTGAATCCTGCCTGAAGCGGCGGCTTATGTCATACGGGGAAGCCCCTGTCCACGCCGCGTGGCGGGCGAGTGCAGCGCCCCTCCCCGCCCCGGCCCGGACGCCCGCCGAGACAGGCGATTGCCCCCGGCAAAACCCTCGCGTAAGACCCCCTCACGAGCGGATGTGGCGGAATTGGTAGACGCACCAGATTTAGGTTCTGGCATCGCAAGATGTGGAGGTTCGAGTCCTCTCATCCGCACCACAGGTTGTTCAGAGAACCTTGCCGAGGCGGGCGGCGTTGCCGAACATTTTCTTTCTGGCCTCGGGCAAGGCCCTGAGGATGCAGAAGGCGAACGCCAGAGCGAGGAGGAATGCCTCGTCCCGCGTCAGTTCCGCGATGGAAAACACCACCACCGAGAACATGCAAAGGAAGGTCAGGCGCACCATCTGGCTGGACAAGGCGTGCTCGTCGCCGCCGGCGCGGCGGATGGCGTACATCGACCAGGTCCGGACGACCTGCGCAAATCCGAGGGCCACGCCCGCCGGGTGGATCGGCAGCAGCAGGAGCGGGCCGAAATACTTGGTGGCATGGAGCGGCAGGTAGACGAATACCCGCCACGCAAGCGGCACATGATTGAAGACGTAAAAGATGGCACGCGACACGCCGAGGAAGACCATCCAGACTGTGGTCAGCAGCCAGACACTGTATTCGGGCGCCAGCAGATTCTGGAGCTGCAGGTTGGACAGCATGGTGATCCGCAGGTCCTGCGGCGTTACAGCGAATGCGACCAGGGTGATTAGCGCCGCCCATACCCACACGTCAGGCTCCAGCCGGAACGTGCGGTGGGCGAAATAGCCTTTTGACAGTTTGGGCTGCGCTTCTGTCGCTTCGCCCACACGGTCATTCTCCGCGTAGCCGACCTCGTAGACCAGCAGGTAGGAGACGAACAGCATGCCGAGGCAAATGAGCACCGGAACAATGCTGGGGCCGTGCAGCGCCGCGAACATGATGAGGATGACCGGCAGTTCCTCAAGGAAGACCTGCTTGACGAGGAATCCCGGCGAACGCTTGATCCGGGCGGTGTAGAAGAACGGGAAATAGGTGGACGCGTGCGCCGGAGCGGTGTTTTCGTCGGCCCAGCGAATGACGTGCGCCTGCCGCACGGCTTTTAGGATATCGGCATCGTCCCTTGCCGAATCCGAGACGACAATGTCCGTATTCGGATTGATCGTGAACCCGTTGCGCGCGAGCATGGTCAACTTTCCACGCGCCCGCGCAGACGGAAGCTCGAAGAGGCCCGGCGCGACGATGGTGGCGTGCTCGAAGGGAGAGCCTTTCAGCAGCGCACGGATGATCCAATGCAGGCCGAAGCTGACGATGATGATCCGGCTGGGGTCAAGGCCGTCGACGGCGGCTTCCAGCAAACGATTGCGCTCACGGGCATAGATGTCTGGAGCCGCCTTGCGGAACCGCACGAGCGTCCACGGCGCCAGCACCAGCACCAGTGCGACACGGACGGCATCGCGCCAGACGAAGTATCCGTTCTTTCCGAGAAATTTCCAGGGAACGAGACCCGAAACAAGCTTCAGGAGCGGGGCGAGAATTGACGAAGGGCGCGCTTCATTGAGGAAGGCCTCGGTCGAATTCCATAGAAACAGCGTATGATCAAAATCAAGATACACGTGGCCTGTGTCTGACAGACTGCCGATATCCTGCCGAAGTGATACCAGCGCACGGCGCTCGGTCATGCCGGAAATGGTTGGAGGCTGTGTCAAATCCAGTCTCCTGGCTCGTGTTCATGAATTCAAGATCGCAGAGGGATCGCTGCACCGACTTCGCGCGTCCAAAGCAACATGCGGACCAGTTTTGACAACTGACGCTGACTATACTTCCATAATTTAGAGCAATATTGCGCATATTAAGGCATTGTTTTCTTCACATCAGTGAATAAAAAAGAGAATTCGCCATCGGCGCGATCTAATGGCCGAATATTCGGTTTTCAGGAGGCGTGCCTGGCGTATTTCGACAGTCTCGCCAGGCGGATAGGCGACGGTTCAGCTGGTGCCACCTCCCGGTGCACCGCGCTGACGGTGTCGGGCACCTGCTCTCCATGCCTTCGGCAATCAACCACGGCGGCTGGCGGCGCTGATGCCTCAACGTCAGCCTTGTGCAGAGATGGCGCCGTGGCATGCTTGCCTTCGAATTCACGTATCGGGAGAAGCGTCATGGCGGCTGCGGCTGAAGGTTTCCAGGTCAGGCTCGTGCCGGAAGACGAGTACACGCACGATCCCGGCACGGCCGAGAACTACAACGAAAGCATGTATTTCAACGTGTTCGACGCGGGCCAGCGCGCCGGCGCGTGGTTCCGGATCGGCAACCGTCCGAACCAGAACTATGCCGAGATGTCGATGTGCGTGTATTTCCCCGATGGCCGGGTCGGGTTCATGTTCGCGCGGCCGGCGATCAGCGGGAATGCGGAGATGAATGCGGGCGGGCTCAAGATCGAGGTCGTGACGCCGTTCAAGGAACTGCGCGTGACCTACACGGGCGAGCTTCTCGTGATGAAGGAGCCGCTTCAGATGGCGGATCCGAAGGTGGCGTTCCGGAACAATCCGCGCCTGCCGTGCCGCATGGAGATAACCTATACCGGGCTGTCGCCGATGTATGGCGGCGAGGTGTTAAAGGCGGACGGTTCGCCGATCGAGATTGATCCGGAGAAGTCGTTCGCCAAGGCGCACTACGAACAGCATTGCGCGGCGAAGGGCTTTATCGAGTGTGACGGCGTCCGGCTGGAGATCGACGGGCACGGCCTGCGCGACAAGTCCTGGGGGCCGCGCCACTGGCAGGCGATTGAATGGTATCGCTGGTGCCCGATGAATTTCGGTCCGGATTTCGGGATGATGTTCAACGTGATGAGCGACGGCAAGGGCGGCGCCCGGCCGAGCGGCATGGTGTACCGCGACGGCGTGTATGATGACGTTATCGCCTGCGACCTGACGAGCACCTGGGACGAGAACGAATACCAGACGGACCTGACGGCGAAGATCGAGACGAAGGCCGGCAAGCATTACACCGTCACCGGCAAGATGCTGTCGCTCATCCCGCTGCGCAACCGGCGCACGACGCCGGATGGCGTCGAACTGACCACGCGCATCACCGAGGCGATGACCGAGTATCATTGCGACGGAAAGGTCGGCTACGGCATGAGCGAGTATCTCGACCAGATCATTGATGGCCGCCCGATGGGGCGTCTGGCGGGGCACTGATCCGCTAGCGCGCCACCATCTCCCCATGCAGCGCGCTGAGGATGTCCGGCAGCTGCTGTTCCAGATCTTCGGCGATCAGCCCCGCACCGACGCGGCGGCCGGCTTCGCCGTGGATCCAGGCGCCCATGGCGGCGGCGAGGAAACTGTCGACACCCTGTGTCATGAAGCCGGCGAGGATGCCCGCGAGGACATCGCCTGAGCCGGCGGTGGCGAGCCAGCGCGTGGCGTGCGTGTTGACGACAACATGACCGCTGGGCGAGGCGATGACCGTGTCGGCGCCCTTGACGATCACGAGGCAGCCAGCCTTCGCGGCGGCGGCGCGCGCGGCTTCGATCTTGTTGGGCGCGCTGTCGAGGAGGTCGCCGAAGAGGCGTTCGAACTCGCCGGTATGCGGCGTCAGCACGTCGGCCTCGCGCAGCATGGCGAACAGGGCGGAGGGATTGTCCGCGAAGACGGTCAGTGCATCGGCGTCCAGCACGGCGCGGGCGGAGGATTTGAGCACGGCGGCGACGTTCTGGCGGGTCTGCGGCGTGACGCCGGCGGCGGGGCCGATGATGACGACGCTGGCTTTCTGCGCGGCTTCCAGAAGTTCGTCTGCTCCGTCTACGGAGGACAGCATGATCGCGGTAAGGTGCGCGGCATTGGTCATCATCGCCGAGGGGGGTGAGAGCAGGGTCACGAGCCCTGCCCCGGCGCGCAGGCCAGCGCGGGCGGCAAGCCGGGCAGCGCCCGTGGAACTCATCGGTCCACTGACGACTTTCAGGTGGCCCCGGCGGTGCTTGTAGTCGCCCTGCCCCGGTTGCGGCAGTGCGCCAACCCAAAGCGCAGGGCTGTTCTCCATCGCGCGGGTCTGCACCGGCACGCCGATGTCGGCCACCATCACGGCGCCGCTGAACGCTGCGCCGGGCAGCAGCACGTGCGCTGGACGCAGCGCCGCGAAGGTGATCGTCCCTTCGGCGCGGAAGCAAGGGCCGAGGGGCTTGGCGGTGAAGCCATCGATGCCCGAGGGCACATCGACCGACACCACCCGCGCCGGGCGGGCGGCGAGCGCGGCTGCCACGCCTTCGAGCGGGCGCGACAGGCCGCCGCCATATAAGGCATCGAGCACCAGTTCATGCGGCGCGGTGAGCGCCTCTTCGAGCGTGCCGACCTTGCCGTCCCACAGCGCGGCTGCCTTGGCGGCGTCGCCCTGAAGCTCGGCCACCGGCACGGCGCAGAAGACTTCGACCTTGCGCCAGAGTTTGGCCAGCGCGGCGGCCGCGACGAAGCCGTCGCCGCCATTGCCGCCGGGGCCGCACAAGACATGGATCTGGCCTTCCGGCCAGTGCGCGTGGACGAACTCGGCCACCGCCTCGCCGGCGCGTTGCATGAGGATGAAACTGTCGGTGCCGGCAGCGATCACCGCCTGCTCAGCGGCGTGCATTTCCTGCGGTGTAAGAATAGGTCTGCCCATGGAGGCGGCTCATAGCACGCGGGTGGCGGCTTCGCTTCCATATTCTGCCACGCGCAGACCGGCGCCGCGCCGCTCGAGACGGGTGACCGAACAATGGCCGGGACGGAACACGGTCACCTGGTCATCACCCTCCAGAAGGCCGCACAGCGCGTTGATCGCCACGAAGTGGGAGAACACGGCGGTGTGGGGTGGCAGGGCATCGATGAACGCGCCCATGCGCGCGCGCCAGTCCACGAAGGATGGGCCCGCCTCTGTCCAGGTTCCGGCCATCAGGTTGCGCAGCCAGGTGACGCGGTCCTCGATGTTCGGCGGCGTGCCGATTTCCGAGACCTGCGGGGAGATCGCCGGTGTCAGCGACAGGAGGCCCGAAAGGGGCGCCGAGGTTTCGCGGCAGCGCTGCATCGGGCTGGAGATGATGTTCGTGATCGAGAAGGCGTTGAGCTGCGCTGCCACGGCTTCCGCCTGCTTTGCGCCGAGCGCGCTGAGGCCGGGATCGGGATGATCCCCCCAGCCCGCTGCGGCCTCGCCATGCCGGATCAGGTAGATCAAGCGGCGACCGCCTCGCCGGCCATCGCCTGCGGTTGGAGCGCCGGGGTGTGGCCATGCTGGCCGAGCAGCTTCAGCGTCTCGCGGTAGATGACGGGTTTGGCGATGCCGAGCCGCGCGCGTGCTGCGTCGAGCGGCTCGTGCATCAGGGCAATGATGTCCTGCTCGATGATCTTCCGGGCGGCCGCGCCGTTACGCTTGCCTTCCCAGAAACAGTCCATGATGCGGGCGCCCATGGGCGCATGCTTTACGATCGTGCGGCAACCGACATAGGCGATGAAGATGACGCCGAGGCCGGGTTGCTGGCTATAGGTGAAGGCCAGCAGGGAGGCTTCGCCGAGCGCGTCGCGGTTATAACCCGAGAGCACGTGGAACAGGTCATGCGTGTCGCGGAGGCGGTTGCCGTACCACATCATGTCGTCTTCGTATTCGCGGGCTTTGGAGCGGAACTTTTCGCTCTCGTCCACGAGGCCCTGGGCGGACAGGCCTTCGCGTTCCATGAACTCGACATAGGCGCGGCCGACCGTGCCGTCCGGCAGGTCCCGGATCCAGCTGTGATCGTCCAGGATCGGCGGCAGGTAGGGTTTTTCCTTAAGGAGATTCTGCCCGGCGGGCTTTGCCGCGAAGGCCCAGAAGTTCTTTTCGAACGAGTTGCCGTTGAGCGCCTCGATGATATGGAACACCTGTTCGGTGTCTTCCTTGTCCGCGATCAGCTTCTGCATGTGTGACCACGCTTTGAGGGGGCGGAAGGCCGCCGGGCGGCGATCAGGATGGACAAAGGCTTGCGGGGTCATTCGTGTGTCTCCGGGAGGTCGTCATCCTGTAGCATGCATGCCCGGAAGTGAAAAGTGACGCAGGCGTCATTATTTTGGAAATCCATCTGGAAACGCCTGCCCAATTGTTGGGCGATGGCGCCTTATTATTTACCACGCAGCGTGCGGGGGCCACGACTCCCCCGCCTGACTATCGCGTCCACACCCAACACCCCATACGCACGATTGAAATCTTAACCGGGCGCTTGGGGAGAACCACGCATGAAGAAGATCGAAGCCATCATCAAACCGTTCAAGCTCGACGACGTGAAGGAAGCCCTTCAGGAAATCGGCCTGCAGGGCATGACCGTCATCGAGGCCAAAGGCTTTGGCCGCCAGCGTGGCCACACGGAACTCTACCGCGGCGCCGAATACGTCGTCGACTTCCTGCCGAAACTGAAGATCGAAGTCGTGCTCGCCGACAGCGCTGTTGAGGGTGCCGTCGAGGCAATCAAAAAAGCTGCGCACACCGACAAGATCGGGGATGGTAAAATCTTCGTCTCGGATGTTATCGACGCTGTGCGCATTCGCACCGGCGAAACCGGCGACGCCGCGCTCTAAGCTCACACCGGCGCGGCTTCCGCGCCCTCATTTCAGGCAGCACAAACAGCTCACCAGAAGGCAAACCCATGGCTGATGAACTCTACAAAAAAATGAAGGATGAGGACATCCAGTATGTCGACCTTCGCTTCACCGATCCACGCGGGAAGATGCAGCACGTCACCTTCCACAAGAACATGGTCGGCGAAGACTTCTTCACCGAAGGCCAGATGTTCGACGGTTCGTCGGTCGCCGGCTGGAAGGCCATCAACGAGTCCGATATGCTGCTGATGCCGGACCAGTCCACGGCCATCATCGACCCCTTCTTCCAGCAGACAACGCTGGCGGTCATCTGCGACGTGCTCGATCCGATCACCGGACAAGCCTATAACCGCGACCCGCGCACCACGGCCAAGAAAGCCGAAGCCTATGTGAAGGCATCGGGCATCGGCGACACCGTGTTCTTCGGACCGGAAGCCGAGTTCTTCATCTTCGATGACGTGCGCTGGTCGATCGAGCCGCACAACACGGGCTACAGCTACGACTCATCGGAATTGCCGATCAACACGAGCAAGGAATACCCGATGGGCAACATGGGCCACCGCCCAGGTCCGAAGGGGGGCTACTTCCCCGTGCCGCCGATCGACTCCGAGCAGGACATGCGCGGCGAGATGCTGACCATCATGGGCGAGATCGGCCTCGACCCTGAGAAGCACCACCACGAAGTGGCCCCGGCGCAGCACGAGCTTGGCCTCAAGTTCTCGACGCTGACCGTGATGGCTGACCGGATGCAGCTCTACAAGTACGTGATCCACAACGTGGCCGCGTCCTACGGCAAGTCGGCGACCTTCATGCCGAAGCCGATGTACAAGGACAACGGCTCGGGCATGCACGTGCACCAGTCGATCTGGCAGGGCGGCAAGCCGCTGTTCGCCGGCAACAAGTATGCCGACCTCAGCGACATGTGCCTCTACTACATCGGCGGTATCATCAAGCACGCCAAGGCGCTGAACGCGATCACCAACCCGTCGACGAACAGCTACAAGCGTCTCGTCCCGGGCTACGAAGCGCCGGTGATGCTGGCCTACTCGTCGCGCAACCGCTCGGCCTCGATCCGCATTCCCTTCGGCTCGAACCCGAAGGCGAAACGCATCGAAGCCCGCTTCCCGGATCCGATGGCGAACCCGTATCTCGCTTTCGCAGCCCTGCTGATGGCCGGCCTCGACGGCATCGAGAACAAGATCCACCCGGGCGACGCCATGGACAAGGACCTGTACGACCTGCCGCCGGCCGAAGCCGCAAAGATCCCGCAAGTCTGCGGCTCATTGCGTGAAGCCCTCGCTGCGCTCGATGCAGACCGCGCCTTCCTCAAGAAGGGCGGCGTGTTCGATGACGACCAGATCGACTCCTACATCGATCTGAAGATGGAAGAGAACATGCGTTTCGAACTCCATCCGCACCCGGTCGAATTCGAAATGTACTACAAGATGTAAGCTTCGCGGCCCCTGGGGCCAGAAGCAGGGCCGGCATCTTCGGATGCCGGCCTTTTCTTTGCCACGAAAGCTGATCAGGAAAGGGCAATGGTGAAGCTCGTGATTTTCTGGGGCAGCTGGCTCTACTTTCCTTTCGCGGCGCTGTGCCTCTGGACCCTGCTCCGCGGCCGGCCCGCCGTGAAAGTCGTCGCTGCCCTGGCACTCGCGATCGCCAGCGTGCTCGCCTACGCGCGCTTCGTCGAGCCCCGCCAGCTCGTCACGCACCGCGAGACGATTGTTTTGCCGGGCGCCAGCGAAAGCTCGCCGTCGATCCGCATCGCGCTGTTTGGTGATCCGCATATCGGCATCTTCGGGAACGCCATGCCGATCGAGCGCATCGTTGCGCGGATCAATGCCGAGGACGTCGACGCGGTCTTCCTGGCAGGCGATCTCACCTATCATCCGGACCCGGCCGATATTCCCGAAGACTTTGCCGCGCTGGGAAACCTCGACGCGCCGCTGTTCGCCGTGCTCGGCAATCACGATGTTGGCCGCCCGGGAAGCGACCTGACCGATCCCCTGCTCTCCTCCCTCGGCGACGCCGGCGCCACGATCATGCACAACCGCGCGGTCGAGACGGATATCGCAGGACATGGCGTAATCATCTCCGGCGCGTCCGACCTCTGGCAGCGGCGCCAGGATTTCACCTTTTCGGCCAGCCTGCCCGCCGGCAAGCCGGTAATCCTGCTCACGCACAATCCGGATACCGCGCTCGTGGTGCCGGATGACTTTGCCTATGACCTGATGCTTGTCGGCCATACGCATGGCGGACAGGTGCGCATACAGGGCCTCTACCAGAAGATCCTTCCGGTCACCGGCCCGTTCGACAAGGAACTGCACCACTTTGCTTCGCCGGCGGGAGAACGACTTGTCTATGTGACGACCGGAACGGGCATGGTCGGCGTGCCGATGCGGTTCCTGATGCCGCCGCGCATGGACATCCTGACGATCCACCTGCCGGAATGAAAAAGCCCCGGCGGTGAGGCCGGGGCTTTTCGATCTTCCGTGTCCGGACGGGATCAACCCGCTTCGGTCTGGGCCTTGCTGGCGTGCACGTAGAGCGGCTCGGCATTGCCTTCCACCACTTCGGCATTGATCACGACTTCTTCCACGCCGCGCAGGTTCGGCAGTTCGAACATCGTGTCGAGCAGGATGGCTTCCATGATCGAGCGCAGGCCGCGCGCGCCGGTCTTGCGGCCGATGGCCTTGCGCGAAACCGCGACAAGCGCCTCGGGCGTGAAGGTCAGCGCCACGTTTTCCATGTCGAACAGTTTCTGATACTGTTTGAGCAGGGCGTTCTTCGGCTGGGTCAGGATCTGGATGAGGGCTTTCTCGTCCAGGTCCTCCAGCGTCGCGATGACCGGCAGACGGCCGATGAATTCCGGGATCAGACCAAACTTCTGCAGGTCTTCCGGCTCGGTGCCGCGCAGCGTCTCGCCGACGCCCTTGTCACTGGCGTTCTTGATGGTCGCGCCGAAGCCGATCGAGGCATTGTCACCGCGCGCGGCGATGATCTTCTCGAGGCCGGCAAACGCGCCGCCGCAAATGAAGAGAATGTTTGTCGTGTCGACCTGCAGGAATTCCTGCTGCGGATGTTTCCGGCCGCCTTGCGGCGGAACCGCCGCAACGGTGCCTTCCATGATCTTCAGCAGCGCCTGCTGGACGCCCTCGCCCGACACGTCACGCGTGATCGAGGGGTTGTCCGACTTGCGCGAAATCTTGTCGATCTCGTCGATGTAGACGATGCCGCGCTGGGCGCGTTCGACGTTATAGTCCGCGGCCTGAAGCAGCTTGAGCACGATGTTCTCGACATCCTCGCCGACATATCCGGCTTCGGTGAGCGTCGTGGCGTCGGCCATCGTGAACGGCACGTCCAGGATACGGGCGAGCGTCTGCGCGAGCAGCGTCTTGCCGCAACCCGTGGGGCCGACGAGCAGGATGTTGGATTTCGACAGCTCCACCCCGTCGGCCTTGCCGGCATGGGAGAGGCGTTTGTAATGGTTGTGGACCGCGACCGAGAGGATGCGTTTGGCGTGGCGCTGGCCGATGACATAGTCATCCAGCACATCACAGATTTCCTGCGGCGTCGGAACGCCTTCACGGGACTTGATCGCGGAGGTTTTGTTCTCCTCGCGAATGATGTCCATGCAGAGTTCGACGCACTCATCGCAGATGAACACGGTCGGTCCAGCAATGAGCTTTTTCACCTCATGCTGGCTCTTCCCGCAGAAAGAGCAGTAGAGCGTGTTCTTGGAGTCGCCGGAGCCGTTTTGCTTCGTCATAACTTCCTCAATGCCGTGAAACGCTTAACGCAGGCTTTAAGGCCTGCCTGGAAGCGGTCCGGTTGTTTAAGTCTATAGTTGTTCGCCAAGCCTGCAAGGGGCGGGCCGCACGTTGGAAACAGTGGTTTATTTCTCGTCATCCGCCGAACGGCGCTCGTAAACCTTGTCTACAATGCCGAATTCCATGGCCTGTTCGGCCGTCAGGAAGGTGTCGCGGTCGAGTTTGCGCTCGATGACGTCATACGGCTGGCCGGTGTGACGCACATAAATATTGTTAAGGCGGCGCTTCAATTCGATAATCTCTTCGGCATGGCGCTCGATGTCGGTCGCAACGCCCGAATAGCCGCCGGACGGCTGGTGCAGCATGACACGGGCGTTCGGCAGCGCAATCCGCATGCCTTTTTCCCCAGCGGCAAGCAGCAGAGAACCCATCGAGGCCGCCTGGCCGATACAGACCGTCGAGATCGGGCAGCGGACGTATTGCATGGTGTCATAGATCGCGAGACCCGACGAGACGTAACCGCCGGGGCTATTGATATACATGGCGATTTCGCGCTTCGGATTCTCGGATTCGAGGAACAATAGCTGCGAGGTCGTCAACGCCGCAACGCCATCATCGATGGGTCCGGTGAGAAAGATGATGCGCTCCTTGAGAAGCCGCGAGAAGATATCAAAGGCCCGCTCTCCCCGGCTCGTCTGTTCGACAACCATCGGGACAAGGTTGAGCGCGGTCTCATGGATATTGGACATCAAAGTAGCCTTTGAAAAAACTGGCTGAATCGCTTGCGATCAGGTTTGGCAGATGCCCCTATATTTGTCCACGCGAGCGGCGCCACAAGGGGGCTACAGCTGTGGAAAGGCTTAGCGGAACGGCCATTCCGGTTCATTGCTCGGCAAGGCCGCTGCCGGATCGCGGATAAAGGCGAGGTAATCGTCGATCACCTTGTCCCGCTGCAGGTCACTGAGCAGCACGTGGTAACCGTCCCTGTAGTAGACGGTGCGGACATGCGGCGGCAGATGCGGCGCGGTCCGCTTCGGCCCATTGGGCGGAACGACCTGGTCATGCGCGCCGTAGGAGACGAGGACCGGAACCCGCGCCGGCAGACGCCGCACCTGCTCATGGGCGCGCTCCATCAGGGCGACGGCGCCCTTCAGCTGGTCTATCCGGTTTTCCCGCGCGTGATGCGGATCTGCGTCCTGGATGGCCAGGAACGCGTCATTGTCCGTCAACTTCGGCTTGGCAAACTTCGGCGGGCGCACGATGAGGCCGGGCGCTGCTTTTGAACCGATCCAGAGCGTGGAGGCGAAGAGCGGGTTGAGCGCCCCCCAGCCGCGCAGACCTGGACCCGACAGGATCAAGCGGTCCGCGGCGGGCGGCCGGTCCGACGCGAAGGCGGTGATCGCAACGGCGGCCCCCATCGAGATGGCCACAACACTGACCGTCGCGGACGGATGCCGGTCACGCGCCAGCGAGACAGCGGTGCGCAGGTCCTCCTGCATAGTCGCGTCCCCGGCCCAGAGGCCCCGGTTGACGGAACGGCCAAAGCCGCGCTGGTCATAGGCATACACGGTGACACCACTACGTGCCCACTCGGGCGCCGCGAGCCGGAACTCGCCCGCATAGTTGTTCATGCCATGGATGCCGACGATGACGTGCTCTGGCTCTGCCACGCCTTCAGCGGACCAGACGCTCAGTCCAAGTCGCGCCCCATCATGACCTTCCATCACGCCTTCGCTGTCGAGCAAGGCCGGCATCGCAGGCTCAGCAGGCCGCAGGCGCTGTGTTGACCGAGGCCCATCGCTTGCAGGCCTGGAGGAATGGCCACTCGCCTTCGCCGCTGGGCAAGGCCGCGTTGGGGTCCTTCATGAAGGCGAGATAGTCGGCGTGGACCTTCTCGGCCTGCAGGTCGCGTTCGAGCATGTGGTAGCCGTTCTTGTAGTAGACGGTGCGTGTGCCGGCGGGCAGCAGCTTCGCTGTGCGTTCGACGCCGTTCTGCGGAATGACAATGTCCCTCGCGCCGTAGGATGCCAGCACCGGAACGCTCTTCGGCAGACGCGCCGCGGCCCAGTGCGCATTCTCCATCAGGTTCACGAGGCCGTAGACCTGGTCGATGCGGTTCTCGTAGGTCATGTGCGGATCGGACCAGGTCCGGCGCAGCATGGCATTGTTGTCTGACGGCTCGATCTTGATCAGGCCGGCCGGCGGCACAACGATCCAGCCGGGATTGGTATAGGTCGAAGCCAGCAGGCTCATGCGGTAAAGCGGATTGATCGCGCCCCAGCCGCGCAGACCGGGACCCGAGAGGATCAGGCGGTCAGCCTTCGGTGGGTCGTCCGACCCAAACGCCGTCATCGCGACCGACGCACCCATCGAGATGCCGGCCACCGTGATCACGGCGTCCGGATGGCGCTTGCGTGCCACATCGACCGCCGTGCGCAGGTCCTCGCGCAGCAATTCCTCGTCCGGCCAGAACCCCTTGTTGGGTGACCGCCCGAAGCCGCGCTGGTCGTAAGCATAGGTCGTGACACCGCGCGCCGCCCAGTAGGGCGCGGCCATGTGGAACGCGCCGGCATAGTCGCTCATGCCGTGCACGCCGACGACCACATAGTCCGGATCGTCCGTCCCTGCCGCTGGCCAGACGGTCAGGCCCAGGCGCGCGCCATCGGCGGCGACGAAGGTGTCCTCTTCGGGCAGGAACGCCGGCTCGATCCTGGCGGCCGATTCGAGTGCGCCGATGACCACAGGGTGTGCGCAGGCCGGCAGGGCGACCGCCGCAAGGCCCCCAAACAGCGCGGCAAGGCCGATCCGGGCGCTGTTTCTCCAGTCCTGAAATGCAAATTTTGTCATCGCGATACCTCTTTGGCCCCGGCGGGCCGTCAATTCAGGACTATAGAATTTGCACCTGAACGCCCAGTGACAAGTCCGGAAACACAGGAGAAGCGCCGGAAAACTGCCCGGCCCATGCTTGATGACCCCTTCATGACATGCGAGACCCGGCCCAACAGAATTTCTGGCCGGGCCACCGGCCTTGCGTACTTCGCGGGAAACCCAGACATGATCCTACGCCTTGCCCTCCTCAGTGCCGCTGCGGCGCTCACCCTCACCGCCTGCGCCCCTGATGCAGCCGTTCCGGTCACCGAAGCGCCGGCCGCTGCGGCGGAAGAACTTCTGTTGCCGCTGCCGGAAGGCACGACGCCGGCGATCACCGCCGCGGACCTGGCAGTCCGGATCAAGACGCTCGCCGACGACACGTTCGAAGGCCGGGGCCCCGGCACGCCGGCCGGTGAAGCCTCCGCCGCCTGGATCGCTGCCGAAATGGCGCGCCTCGGCGTCGCGCCCGGCGGCGACAACGGCACCTACTTCCAGGAAGTGAAGATGGTGAACCAGACCGTTGACCCGGCCACGTCCGAATTGATCGTGACCTGGCCGGATGGTGAAGACCTCTCGCTTGGGTTCAAGTCACAGGCCGTCTACTGGTCGAAACGCCAGAACGCGGACCAGGTGAGCTTCGCGCCGGGCGATGTCGTGTTCGTCGGCTACGGCGTCGTGGCGCCGGAGTTCGGCTGGAACGATTATGCCGGACAGGACTACACTGGCAAAACCGTGATCATCCTCGTCAACGACCCCGGCTTTGCCACCGGCGACGCGAGTTTGTTCAAGGGCAACGCAATGACCTATTATGGCCGCTGGACCTACAAGTTCGAGGAAGCCGCCCGCCAGGGCGCCGCCGCTGCGCTGGTCGTGCACGAGACTGACGCCGCTGCCTATGGCTGGGACGTCGTCACCGGCTCGTGGACCGGCGCGCAGTCCGATCTCGTCCGCGCCGATGGCGGCGCAAGCCGCGCGGCTGTCGAAGGCTGGATCACGCGGGAGACAGCCGAGCAGATGTTTGCCAAGGCCGGGCTCGACTTCGCCGCGCAGAAAGCGGCCGCCAACACGCGCGGCTTCACGCCCGTCGTGATGGAAGGCCTGAAAGTGCGCGGCACCGTCAACCAGACTATCGAGCCGCTCTCGAGCCGCAACGTGGTCGGCGTCATCCCCGGCGCGACCACGCCTGATGAATACGTTCTGTACACGGCGCACTGGGATCACCTCGGCATGAAAACCGGCGAGAAGACCGGCAAGGAAGGCGAAGACTTCTACGAGGACGACATCTTTAACGGCGCCGTGGACAACGCGACCGGCACCGCCGCGCTGCTCGAGATTGCCGAAGCCATGAAGGCCGAAACGCTGGACCGCTCTGCCCTCTTCGTTTCGGTCACGCTTGAAGAATCCGGCCTGCTTGGCTCGGCCTTTTATGCCGAAAACCCGACCGTGCCGCTGAGCAAGATCGTCGCCGGCATCAACATGGACGGCGCGCTGCCGATCGGCCCGACCAAGGACATGGTGGTCGTCGGCTACGGCGCCTCGCAACTCGAAGACCGGCTGAAGGACGTGCTTGCCACGCAGGGCCGCGTGATCAAGGCGGACCCGACACCGGAAGCCGGCTATTTCTACCGTTCGGACCACATCTCTTTCGCCAAGAAGGGCGTGCCGATGCTGTACGCCGATGGCGGCGAAGACAAGGTCGATGGCGGCGTGGCGGCCGGCAAGGCCGCCGCCGCAGCGTACACCGCCGAGCGCTATCACAAGCCGATGGACGAATACTCGGACGACTGGGATCTCACCGGTTTCGAGCAGGACATCAAGACGCTGTTCCAGGTCGGCCGCGACATCGCGAAATCCGCCGACTGGCCAACCTGGTATGCGGGCAACGAGTTCGAAGCCGCCCGCAAGGAAAGCCTCGGTCAGTAACCGGCGATGCTGTCCTATCAGCACGGATTTCACGCGGGCAACCGCGCCGACGTGCTGAAGCACGCCGTGCTGGACCTTGTCCTGCGCGACGCGGCGAAGGGGTCCCGTCCGCTGCTCTATGTGGAAACACATTCCGGGCGCGGACGATACGACCTGACCGGCGCGCAGGCCCGCAAGGGCGGCGAGGCGGACACCGGCATCCTCGCCCTACTGAAGGGCAACGCTCCGGCGGGCTTTGAAGACTGGCTCAAGCTCGTCCGTGAGCGGACGGAAAAGGACTATCCGGGCTCCCCTGCCCTGGCGCTCGCCCGCCTTCCGGCCTCGGCCCGCGCGATCCTGTTCGAGCGCCACCCGGCCGAGTTCAAGGCGCTGACGGAAAATGTCGGCGCCGACCCGCGCGTGCTGATCCGCGAGGCGGACGGCTATTCCGGCGCGCTGAAACTCGCGCCGCGCGGACACGAACAGATCATCGTCTTCTCTGATCCAAGCTACGAGACGCGGCGGGATATCGAAGCGCTCGCCCTCTGGACCCCCAAGGCGCTGAAGCGCTGGCCGACCGGCATGGTCCTGCTCTGGCTTCCCCTCTTCCGGGACGGCCGCGAGGCGGAGTTCGGAGAACTGCTCGCGGAACTCGGCGCCAACCTGATCGCCGGGTCGCGCTGGCCGGTGGCGCCGGACGAGACCAGTTCGCTGGAAGGCACGGCGATTGTCGGCTTCCGCGTGCCGGACTCCGTCGCGCGCAAATCGGAAGCAATGGCCCGGGACCTTGAGGCGCTCTGGGCCAAAGGCGCCTGAACCTCACAGGAAACGCAACCGGTCCACCGGAAAGCCGCGACGCCCGCATTTACTTTAAGGTGAATATTGGTAAATTTCTAACATGGATTGTATTCGTCAGATCAGTTCAGAACGCCGGCGCCTTGATGAGCGAACGCTCTCGCCTGCCTTTCATCTCGCCGTGATCGAAAAAGCCTTGCGATTCATTGATGAACAGCTGCCAGGCCCCGGAGCATGCTTGCAGGCATACGAGGCAGCCGAGTTGCGCGCGGCCTGCGAAGAAGCGCTGGAAGCGCTGGCGGACCTGCGGACCGGCCGCCGCTGACTCACCTCCCACACGAATTCCGCCAAAACCTTTCGCGTTGAAATGTGCCGCGCTGGCCGCGGACTTGCATTGCCGGGCGGGTCACGATCCCGCACGTAGAGCCATGTCCGCACCCACCTCTCCCCCTGATTCGCCGTGCCCCGTGATGGACATCCTTGTCCAGCGCCAGCTCGACAACATGGCGACCGGCAACTCGGCCTATCTGGAAACCTTCCTGCGCATGGTGAAGCGGTCCGGGTTGGACATCCGCATCGTGTTTGCCCCCTGGCAATCCTTTGGCAACCGCCCCTGGGCGAGCGTGCATCCGCGCCTCGCCGGCCTGACGAAGGACATTCTGTGGCCGGGCGCTGTCAGATTCGGCAGCCGGTACTGGTCGCTTTCGCCGCGTATCTGGATGCGCTTTGCTGTTCGTTTGGTGAAGGAAGCCGCCCGCCGCCTCGGCGCGGAGATCGTGATCCCGAGCTATCTCGGACGCGAGATCAGCGCGCAGGAAGCGGCGATGGTCGCGCGCGCTTGCGATGCCAATCCGTCCGCGATCACCCTCGCTGAATACAGCTCGATGGGCCCCGCGCTCAAGAAGCTGAAATCAGGCACGATCCACGCCTGCCTGATGCACGATCTCCTGTCCGACCGCGCCGAGCGATTCCGCGAAGGCGGCCAGGTGATCGACTTCGACGAGACGAGCCTCGAAACCGAGATCGGCTGGCTGTCGAGCTGCGATCTCATCTTCTTCATCTCCGCCAATGAACTTGCGAAAGTGCAGCGCCACCTGCCGGACGCTCAGATGGCCTGGGTGCCGCCCGACGCGCCAGATTATCAGACTACGGAGAATGCCGGTGCGCCCCGCGTCGTGTTCATCGGCACGGTGCATGGCGGCAATGCCGAAGCGTTGAACCACTTCCTCGACGACGTCTGGCCGCAGGTTCGCGCCAAGGCGCCGGCGCTCGACTTCTGGATTGCGGGCTCGATCGGCAAGACTCTGACGCCTGCCCGCGCCGCGCTGCCCGGCGTGAAGGTGCTTGGCCGCGTCGAGTCCCTCGAAAGCATCGGCGGGGCCAACGCTATCGGGATCGCGCCCACGCGCTTCGCCACGGGCACCAGCATCAAGGTCGCGGAATACCTGCTGCTGGGCATGCCCGCCGTTGTCTACCCGCTCGCCCTCGAAGGCTTCGGGCAGGCGCTGGACGACCTCGTGGTCACAGCCACAGGACCGGACGCGCTCGCCGCGGAAATCCTGAACCTCGCGAATGACGGCGCCCGTCGGGCCGCGTTCTCGGAAGGCGCCCGCCAGCATGCGCGCACGCGTCTCTCCCACGACGACGCTATCGCGACCATCCACCGGATGCTCGCAGAGCGCCGCGCATGAAAAAGCGGGGCCGGATCGCTCCAGCCCCGCCCTGTCTTTGTATCGCTTGAGCCTTATTCGGCGGCGACCGCCATGTCGGCCGCGGAAAGATCCGTGTACCGCTTGAGGTGGTGATCGACGTTGCCGAACTCGGAATCGATGATCGTCAGGCGCTTGAAGTAGTGGCCGATGGCCAGTTCGTCCGTCATGCCCATGCCGCCGTGGATCTGGATGGCGTTCTGGCCGACGAAACGGCCGGCCTGGCCGATGCGGACCTTGGCTGCCGAAGCGGCCTTCTTCCGGGTCACGTCATCCTCGTCCAGTTTCAGCGTCGCCATGTAGGTCATCGACACCGACTGCTCGGCCTCCATGAACATGTCGACCATCTTGTGCTGCAGCACCTGGAACTTGCCGATCGGCGTGCCGAACTGCTTGCGCTGGCGGGAGTATTCGACCGTCATCGTCTGGGCGACTTTCATCGCGCCGCAGGCTTCCGCGCAGAGCGCAGCGATGGCTTCGTCCGTCACGCGTTCGATCAGCGGCAGGCCGTTTGCGGCATCGCCGATTGCTGCGTCCGCGCCCACCGACACGTTGTCGAAGTGCACTTCCGAGGCGCGGCGTCCGTCAACGGTCGGATAGTCACGCGTGGTGACGCCCTTGGCATCCTTGGCCACGATGAACACGCCGATACCCTTGGTGTCGCGGCGGCCACCGGCGGTCCGTGCCGTGACGATCAGGTGGCTTGCCCAGGGCGCGCCCACGACGACCGCCTTGTGGCCGGATATCTTCCAGCCGGCGCCGTCTTTCTTCGCGGTCGTCTCGAGGTCCGCCAGGTTGTAGCGGCCTTTCGGTTCGGCATAGGCAAACGCGAATACGCGCTCACCGGCAATCATTGGCGCGAGATGCTCGGCCTTCTGGCCTTCGGTGCCGCGCTTCAGGAAACCGCCGCCCACGACGACCGACTGAAGGAACGGCTCGACCACGAGGCCCTTGCCGAATTCTTCCATGACAACCATCGCATCGATCGGGCCGCCGCCAAGGCCGCCGTCTTCTTCGCTGAACGGCGCGGCCAGCAGGCCGAGCTCGGCGAACTGGGCCCACATCTTCGGACGCCAGCCCTCTTTCGAGGCGACGACCTTGCGGCGGGTGTCGAAGTCATACTGGTCCTTGATCAGCCGTGCGAGGCTGTCGCGGATCATCGTCTGTTCTTCGGTGAAATTGAAATCCATGAGTATTCCTCCCTGCCCCGACCTTAAAGGCCGAGGATCATCTTTGTAATGATGTTGCGCTGGATCTCGTTGGATCCACCGTAGATCGATGTCTTGCGCATGTTGAAGTAGGTATCTGCCGCGAAGTTCGAATACTCCGGACCGACGCCGAAATCGTTGATGCCGTGTCCGTCCATGCCGCGCGCATACGGCGCGCCATAGTTGCCGACCGCTTCCAGCGTCAACTCGGTCAGGCGTTGCTGGATCTCGGTGCCCTTGATCTTGAGGATCGAGCTTTCCGGGCCAGGGCCCTTGCCGGCCGCTTCCGACGCCAGCGTGCGCAGTTCGGTAAACTCGAGCGCCGTCAGGTCGATCTCGAGCTGGCTGATCTTGCGCGAGAAATCGCCGTTGAGGATCAGCGGCGTGCCGTCGATCGTCTCGGAGGAGGCGATATCACGAAGGCGCTCGATGCCACGCTTGGAGCGGGCGACGCCCGCAATGCCCGAACGCTCGTGCGCCAGCAGGAACTTCGCGTAGGTCCAGCCTTCGTTTTCCTTTCCGACGAGGTTCTCGACCGGAACGCGCACGTCCGTCAGCCAGGTCTCGTTCACTTCATGCGTGCCGTCGATCAGCTTGATCGGGCGCACTTCGATGCCCGGCGTCTTCATGTCGACGAGGATGAAGGAGATGCCTTCCTGCGACTTGGCCGAGGGGTCGGTGCGGCAGAGGAAGAAGCCCCAGTCCGCATGCTGGGCGAGGGTCGTCCAGGTTTTCTGGCCGTTGATCACATAATGGTCGCCGTCGCGCACGGCGGTCGTCTTGAGGCTTGCGAGGTCAGAGCCGGCGCCCGGCTCGGAATAGCCCTGCGCCCACCAGACGTCACCCGACAGGATGCCCGGAAGGTGTTTCGCCTTCTGCTCTTCGCTGCCGAAGGTGTAGATCACCGGGCCGACCATCGAGACGCCAAACGGAAGCGGCATCAGCGCGTCGACGCGGGCGTTTTCTTCAGACCAGATGTAACGCTGGGTCGAGGTCCAGCCGGTGCCGCCGTATTTCTTCGGCCAGGCCACTGCCGACCAACCCTTCTTGCCGAGGATCTTGTGCCAGGCGAGGAACTGATCGCGGGTCAAGTCCTCGCGGCTCCCCATGTTCGTCAGTTCTTTTGGGTAGTTGTCGCGGATGAACGCGCGCACTTCTTCGCGGAAGGCGTTTTCTTCAGGCGTGAAATCGAGATTCATGGTCGGTGGTCCTCCGGTGCCTCTGGGTGCCTCTTGGCACCTCTATGTCAGTCAAAACCGTGCACTGGCAAGGTGACGTGCACGTAAACGTAAAGAATGCCGCACTGACCTGACGTCATGCGTTGGCAGGCTTGGCGATGAAGGGCGCGCAGGCGGTTTTCAGGACCCCGATCGCCGTCGCCGAACCGAGCCCGCCGCCCGTCTGGAACTGCAACTGAAGAAGCGGTGCAAGACCGATCCGCTCGAGCGCCGCTTCATGTGCCGGGCGCTGCGTGATGTGAGACGCGAGGCAATGGCTGACCGCCACATTCGAGACGGCGTGTACCACGCCGGCCGCAATGGTCGTCGCGAAGCCGTCGAGCACGACCGGAATGCTTTGCTGTCGCGCCGCGATGATCGCGCCGACGCAAGCCGCAAGTTCCCGGCCGCCGAGGCAGCGCAGCGCCTCCAACGGGTCCGACAGGTGCCCCCGGTGCAGCCGCAGCGCTTCGCTCACCAGGGTGCTGCGCTTTTCGGACAGGCTGGCCGGCGTCTGGGCACTCGGGCGCACCCAATAGTCCGGGGAGCCGCCATACAGCGCGCAGGCCACAGCCGCCGCCGCAGTGCCGACCCCGGCGCCGGACACGGCAATCGCCAGCAGGTCCGGCTTGTCTTCAACGGCTTCAAATCCGTAGGCGATGGTCGCGGCGCATTCGCGCTCGGTCATCGCCGCTTCCTTCGCGATGCTGGGCGTCGGCCTGTCAAGCGCCAGCTCGAACACACGCACGGTCGCTCCGGCCTGGGTCGCAATCGCCGACAGCGGCGCGCGCCCCTGCGCCAAGGCATCGATATGCGCCCGAGTGTCGGAGTTGCTGGAGAGCGACACGCCCTGGTCCAAGATCCCGTGAGAGCCCGCGAAGATCGCCAACGTCGGCTTCTCGATTCGCGGCGGAAACCGGCGTTGCCAGCGCGCCAGCCATTCGGCGGCCTCGCCAAGTCGGCCAAAGTCGCCCTCCCGGCCCATGCCCATGAGCGCTTCCCGCACCCTTTTGCCGGACGCCATATCGGCCTCCACCGGCTTAAGAATCAGGTCACGAACATCCGAAAGGGGGGATTTCTGGGCCGCAGGATCGCTCAAGACTGGTCACTCCGTGCGCAAATCATCTGCGCGGCATTTAGGGTATCAAAGATTTCAGGGCCTGTCCGGCAAGGATTTATTACGCGATCTGTGCGAGACTTGCCGTAATCCCCCAACCGGTATTTGCTATAGCCATGCCCACCCCTCCGATAAAGAGCCCTTGTATCAAGGTTTGCGCCGTTGACGGCCAGACGGGGTATTGCCTCGGCTGTGGCCGCACGCTGCCGGAAATCGGCCGCTGGGTTCAGATGGGCCCGGAAGGCCGCGACGCAGTGATTGCCACCCTCCCCGCCAGGATAACCCAGCTTGAACTGATGGGAAAACGCTGACGCATGGCCCTGCGCAACCTGTTCTTCGTGATGTTCACGGCCATCGCCATTGCGATGGTGATCGCGTTCGTCGTGGCGCCCCGCCTCAAGGAGCAGGCCGCCGCGCCTGCGCCCGTGACCGTGGCGGTCGCCACGCCTGAGCCCGCCCCCTCGGCCGGTTCTCGCGCCGCCTTCATCGACCGCGAGGATGATGGCCACTTCTGGACCCGCGCAGACGTCAGCGGCACGCAGGTCAAGTTCATGGTCGACACTGGCGCGAGCATCGTTGCGCTGACCTATTTCGATGCCCAGCGCCTGGGGCTGAAGCCGGAAGAACTCGACTTCGATTCCGAAATCCGCACAGCTGGCGGCATCACCTATGGTGCACCCGTCACGCTGGAGAGCATCCGCGTCGGCAAGGTCGAGATCGAAAACGTCAACGCCGTCATCCTGCGCACGGAGCTGGAACAATCCCTGCTCGGTATGACCTTCCTCGGAGAACTCCACTCCTATGAAGTCCGCCAGGGGCAGATGATCATACGCCAGTGATCGGCTTGCCATCCAGGCCCTTGCCGACCCCGATCTCCCAGGCAAAGCGTGCATCGTCCCCGGCCCACCGCGCGTAGGCTACGCGGCCTTCCAGGCCGGACGCTTTCATCAGGGCACGGTACCAGTTCTCAACCCCGGCATCGAGCTTGTGCGGATGCACGCCCCAGAGCAGGCAGGCCTGGCGCACGCGGTCCTCGTCGATCGAGCCATAGAGGATCGGCGTTTTGCCGCGCACCCGGGAGAACCTAGCCAGCCGCTCGAAGGCGCCGGTGCGCAAAGCCAGCGCCGTTGCGCCTTCGGCCTCCGCCATGGCCAGCGACGTCTGCGCGACCACATCGATCGCCGTGCGCGCGGGCTCGTCGCCGTCGAACTGCAGCATGGACCGGCGATAGTCCTCGGCATTCTCGGTCGCCCGGATGATGCGCGACATGATCGCCACCGCCGTCGCCGGATGACGCCCCACGGCCGTTTCGGCCGACAGCATCACCGCGTCCGCACCTTGGTAGATCGCTGTCGCCACGTCCGAAGCTTCAGCTCTTGTCGGCGCCGAATTCTCGATCATCGATTCCAGCATCTGCGTCGCGACGATCACCGGCCGCCCCGCCGCTCGCGCCGCACGGATGATGCGCCGCTGGATAACCGGAACTTCCTCCGGCGGATACTCCACGCCGAGATCGCCGCGCGCCACCATCACACCGTCCGAGGCCTGGATGATCTCGCGCAGCTCGCCTAGCGCCGCAGGCTTCTCCAGCTTCGCGATCAGCGGCGCCCGGCCATTGATGATCGCCTTTGTCATCGCGATGTCGGCCACAGACTGCACGAACGACAGCGCCACAAGATCAACCCCGATCGACAGCGCGAACTCGAGGTCCGCCTTGTCCTTGTCGGTCAGCGCTTTTACCGGCAACGCCTTGCCGCGCACGGTGAAGCCCTTCTTGTCGGAAATCTTGCCCGGCACATCCGCCCGCACACGCGGCGCTTTGCCGGCGGCGGTCACCGTGAAGATCAGCTTGCCATCATCGACAAGGATCGTGTCGCCGACTTCTAGCTGGTCGAGGATCGCCTTGTGCGGCACCGGGATGGTTTCGGATGCGTCGGTGCTCTCGGCCGCGATGAGGGGATACTCGCCCTTCCACGACACTTTCATTTCGCCGCCCGGAAAACTCCCGACACGTACTTTCGGTCCCTGCAGGTCCGCCAGCGCGGCCAGCGGCCGGCCGACCAGCGCCTCGACCTTGCGGACGGTCTCCAGCGTTGCGCGGTGGTCTTCGTGGCTGCCATGCGAGAAGTTGAGGCGGAACACATCGGCGCCCGCCTCCGCCAGCGCGCGGATTTCCTTCAGCGTCCGGCTGCGCGGCCCGAGGGTCGCAACGATCTTGGCATTCTCGGCCCGAAGGCGCCGTGTCGGCATGAGGTACTCCGTCCTGACAAGGATGTCAGTGAGGTGGCTTATAGCGACTCGGGGCGAGGTCGCTAGGCTTCACAATATTTCAGCCACCTGCATCCAGACGCGCCCGTGGAGGCATCTCAATCCCGAACACCGGAGTGAATGAGATGAAAACCAGACTCGCCGCCCTCGCCTTACTGGCCTTGCCCATCGCCTGCACCGCCATGCCGGAACACACTGACAGGCCCGAAGCGGCATCCGCCACAACGCAGGTCATGGTTCTAGGCACCTACCACATGGACAATCCCGGGGCCGATCTCGTCAACATCGATGCCGACGATGTGCTCGCCCCTGCTCGCCAGGCCGAACTCGAAGCGCTGGTACGGCGCCTCGCTGTTTTTCAGCCCACCGCCATCATGGTGGAAACGGAGAGCAAACATCCAGACCTGCTCGACGCCGGTTACCTGAGCTTCGATCCGGAGACGCTTCAGTCCGACCGTAACGAGATCACCCAGATCGGCTACCGGCTCGCGCATGAACTGGGCATCCAACGCGTCTACGGCGTTGATACCCGGGAAGGCGAGATCGACTTTTTTCCCTTCGACAAGGTGCAGGCCTTCGAAGCCGCAAAGGGTGTGGATCTGACCAGTTCGATGATCGCCGAGGTGCAGGCCGAAGCGGCCGAATTTTCAGAAGCGCAGAAGACCGAAACCATCTCGCAGCTGCTCGCGCGCCGGAATGACCCGGTGCAGATCAAGGCGATGCACAACGCCTTCTACTACGGCCTGCTGGAACTTGCCGATGCCGAAAGCCAGCCCGGCGCGCAGCTGAACTATGGCTGGTATGCGCGAAACGCGCTGACCTTCGGCAAGATCGCTGCGGCGACCGAACCCGGCGACCGCGTCATCGTCCTCTACGGCTCCGGCCACGCCTATTGGCTGCGCCACTTCGCCGAAAGCACCCCGGGTTTCTCGCTGGTCGAGCCGGCGGACTATCTTGAAAACTAGCGGCACTGAATCAGGTCCCAGAGATTGCCGAACTCGTCGCGAAACACGGCAACCGTCCCATAGTCTTCCCGGCGCGGCGCCTCTGTGAAGGTCACGCCGCGCTCCACAAAGGCCGCATGGTCGCGGTCAAAATCATCCGTCTCCAGAAAGAAACCGACGCGCCCGCCGGTCTGGTTTCCGATGGCCGCGCGTTGGCGCTCGCCCTTGCCTTCCGCCAGCAGCAGCCGCGTCTCTCCGCCCTGCGGCGCGACCATGACCCAGCGCTTCCCGCCACCGCGCGGCGTATCTTCGATCAGTTCGAACCCGAGTTTGCCGACAAAGAACGCGATGCCAGTGTCATAGTCCGGCACCACCAGCGTGACCGCCTGCAGGCGCACGCCTCACGCCTCGACCAGCACGAAGGGATCATAGTTCAGCACCGGTGCGAGCCAGCGCTCGGCGGTCTTGGTGTCCCAGCCCTTGCGGCGGGCATAGTCCTCGACCTGGTCGCGCTCGATCCGCCCCAGCGCGAAATAGATCGCATCCGGATGTGCGAGGTATAGTCCGGAGACGGACGCTGCCGGGCTCATGGCATAGCTGGAGGTCAGCGACACGCCGATATGCTTCTCGGCGTCCAGCAGCTTGAACAGCGTAGCCTTCTCCGTATGCTCGGGCTGCGAGGGATAGCCCGGCGCGGGGCGGATGCCGCGGTACTTTTCGGCGACCAGCTCCCCGGTCGTCAGCGCCTCGTCCGGCGCGTAGGCCCAAAGCTCCTTGCGCACCCGCGCGTGCATGTACTCCGCCATCGCCTCGGCAAACCGGTCTGCCAGCGCCTTGCACATGATCGACGAATAGTCGTCGCCCTTCGCCTTGAAGCCCTCGGCAATCGCATCCGCTTCGGCGCCTGCCGTCACCACGAACGCGCCGATCCAGTCCTCGCCTTCCGGCGCCACAAAATCGGATAATGCATAATTCGCGCGCTCATTATCCTTCACCATCTGCTGGCGCAGTGTGAAGAATGTGTCGCCGGTCTCAAGCCTTATGTCGTCGCCTACCGCGTTCGCGCCCCAGAAGCCGACGACCGCCTTCGGCTTGAACCAGGCCTCGCCGATCAGCTGCTGCATCATCGCCTCGGTATCGCGCCAAAGCCCCCGCGCCGCCTCGCCGACCTTGTCATCCTCGAGGATCTGCGGGAACCGCCCGGCGAGATCCCAGGCCGAGAAGTAAGGCGTCCAGTCGATATAGCGGGCGAGCGTCGCCAGATCGATGTCCTCGAAACTGCGCGCGCCCGTGAACGACGGCTTCGGCGCAGTATAGCTGTGCCAGTCCGGCTTGAACGCCGCCTTGCGCGCCTCGGCCAGCGGCAGACGCTCCTTGGGCGGGCCATCCTTGCGCGCCTCGCGCATGCGCTCATACCGGGCCCGCGTCTGGGCGACGAGCGCGGGGCGGTCCTCGTCATTCAGCAGCGTCGAGACCACACCCACCGCGCGGCTCGCGTCCAGCACATGGATCACCGGCGCAGAGCGGATTACCGGATCGATCTTCACCGCCGTATGCGCCGGGCTCGTCGTCGCCCCGCCGATCAGCAGGGGCTGCGTCATGCCGCGCCGCTGCATCTCGCTTGCCACATACACCATCTCGTCGAGGCTCGGCGTGATCAGGCCGGAGAGGCCGATGATATCCACCTTCTCCTTCACCGCAGTGTCGAGAATCCTGTCGGCCGGCACCATCACGCCGAGATCGATGATGTCATAACCGTTGCAGGCGAGCACCACGCCGACGATGTTCTTGCCGATATCGTGCACGTCGCCCTTCACGGTCGCCATCAGCACCTTGCCGTTGGACTTTGCCGTCGTGCCGAGGCGCAGCTTTTCCTCTTCCATGTACGGCTCGAGCCAGGCGACCGCCTGTTTCATCACACGCGCCGATTTCACTACCTGCGGCAGGAACATCTTGCCGGACCCGAACAGGTCGCCGACGACATTCATGCCGTCCATCAATGGGCCTTCGATCACGTGCAACGGCCGCTCCGCGGAGAGGCGCGCTTCTTCCGTATCCTGATTGATGAATTCGGTGATCCCGTGGATCAGCGCATACTCCAGACGCTTCCTCACCGGCGCCTCGCGCCAGGAAAGGTCCTTCTCCTGCGTCTTGCCCTTCTGGCCCTTGAACCGCTCGGCAATCTCGATCAGCCGGTCCGTCGCATCAGCGCGCTTGTTAAGGATCACATCCTCGACGCGCGTGCGCAGATCGGGCTCGATGTCATCATAGATGTCAAGCTGGCCGGCATTCACGATGCCCATGTCCATGCCGGCGGGGATCGCATAGTACAGGAACACAGAGTGCATCGCCCGGCGCACCGGCTCGTTGCCGCGGAAGCTGAACGACACGTTCGAAAGCCCGCCGGAGATATGACAGCCCGGGCACGTGTCACGGATCACCGTCGCCGCCTCGATAAAATCCAGCGCGTAATTGTTGTGCTCCTCGATTCCCGTCGCCACTGCAAAGATGTTCGGATCGAAGATGATGTCCTGAGGCGCAAAGCCGACCTCATTCGTCAGTATGCGGTAGGCCCGCTGGCAGATCTCGATCTTGCGCGCCGCCGTGTCGGCCTGCCCAACCTCGTCGAACGCCATCACGACGACGGCCGCGCCATACGACAGGCACGCCCGCGCCTGCTCGATGAACTTCGCTTCGCCTTCCTTCATCGAGATCGAGTTGACGATGCCCTTACCCTGCACGCATTTCAGGCCGGCCTCGATCACCTCCCACTTGGAAGAGTCGATCATCACCGGCACGCGCGCGATGTCCGGCTCGGCGGCGATAAGGTTGAGGAATGTGGTCATGGCGACGGCGCCGTCCAGCATCCCTTCGTCCATGTTGACGTCGATCACCTGCGCGCCGCTCTCGACCTGCTGCCGCGCCACCTCGACCGCCTCGCCATAGCGGCCATCGGTGATCATCTTCCGGAACACGGCCGAGCCGGTCACGTTGGTGCGTTCACCGATATTGATGAAGTTTTGGGAGGAGGATTGCTGTGTCATTTTCTTGTTTTCCCCGCATCAAGCGGCCAATTTCCATCCGCGATCGGATTATGTCCGTCCGCGGAGCGATTATACCAGTAGATCCAGGCCGTCTCGCCGGTCGCCGCGCCCGCATCGTCCAGGAGCGGCACCCGCACGCGCAGGTAAAGCGACGTCGCCGGGTCCTCGGTCACGTCTTCGAACGCGTCCATCGCCGGAACGATACCTGCGTCCCGCACCCTCCAGCGCACGCCGTGGCAGAGCATGTCGCCTGCCACCACGCCCGGAAAACCGCCGAGATCCACCATCCGCCCCCGGAACCGGCATGGCGCACCGAAGTCTCCCGCCCCTGCCAGATCAAGGGCCGCAGGCGCACCCGCGGCCCCCTGCTTTAGGAGGCCATAGAACACAAACAGGTCGCCGCTTGCCGCCGCGCCCGGCATCAGGAGGCCACTTCAAACGGCTCAAGCCCGGAGAGCCGCAGCGCCGGCTGCAACACCGGCACCACGCGCGGCGCCTTGCCCTTGGCCGCGCCAGCGATGGCAGCAATGTGCGGCGGGGTCGTGCCGCAGCAGCCGCCGAGCACATTGACCAGCCCGCTCTTTGCCCATTCGCCGAGGTGCCCGGCCGTCTGGTCCGGCGTCTCGTCATAGGCGCCAAACGCGTTCGGCAGGCCGGCATTCGGATAGGCAATCACGCGCGTGTCGGCCACGCGCGAAATCGCGGCGATATGCTGGCGCATCAGATCGGCGCCCAGCGCGCAATTGAGGCCGATGGCCCAGGGCCGCGCATGGCGCACCGAGTTCCAGAATGCCTCGGCCGTCTGCCCACTGAGGGTCCGTCCGGACGCGTCCGTGATCGTGCCGGAGAGGATGATCGGCAGGTCAATGCCTTCAATCTCGCGCAGGTCGATCAACGCCTTGATCGCCGCCTTGGCGTTCAGCGTGTCGAACACCGTCTCGATCAGGAACATGTCGATGAACGGCGCCATGGCCTTCGCCTGCGCGTAATAGGCGTCCCTCACCTGGTCGAACGTCACGTCCCGGTAGCCCGGGTCGCTCACCTTCGGCGACAGCGACAGCGTCTTGTTCGTCGGCCCGATGGCGCCCAGCACGCCGCGCGGCTTGCCGTCGCGCGCTTCCAGCTTGTCCGCCACGCCCCGCGCGATCCGCGCGCCTTCGGCCGCGATCTCGTCGGCGAGGGCTTCCATCCGGTAGTCCGCCATCGCGATGGTCGTCGCGCTGAACGTGTTCGTCTCGACGAAATCGGCGCCGGCATCGTAGTACGACTCGTGAATGGCCGCGATGATATCCGGCCGCGTCAGGTTGAGCAGGTCATTGTTCCCGCGCAGCGGCGAGGCCCAGTCCGCAAACCTCTGCCCACGGAAGTCTTCTTCCGTCAGGCTGTAGGTCTGGATCATTGTGCCCATCGCGCCATCGAGGATCAGGATACGCCTGGCCGCCTCGGCTTCGAGTTGGGCCACCCTTGAGTTTGCGTCCATGGATCAGGCTGCCTTTGCGGTTTTGGGCTTCAGGCCGAGCAGCCGGCAGGTCGACAGCGCCAAGCTCGCCCGGTTCAAGGTATAGAAATGGAAGTCGCGCACGCCGCGCTCGTGCAGCTTGTGGCAAAGCTCCGCCGCCACCGTCGCGGTCACGAGGTCGCGCGTCTCGTCGTCTTCTTCGAGGCCCTCGTAGAGGCGCTCCAGCCAGTGCGGCACGCTCGCGCCGCAAAGTGCCGAGATGCGCTTCAGGCCTGTGAAATTCGGCTGCAGCATGATGCCTGGCACGATCGGTAGCGTCACGCCGCCTGCTCGCGCACGGTCGAGGAACTCGAAATACACTTCCGGCTCGAAGAAGAACTGCGTGATCGCCCGGTCGGCGCCCGCGTCCTGCTTGGCCTTGAGGTAAGCGATCTCGGCGGCCCATCCCTTGTTCTCGGGATGCAGCTCGGGATAGCAGGACACCGAAATCTCGAAACACTTGCCAAGTTCCGGCCGGTGCGCCCTCAGCCCACGGATCAGATCGACCGAGTCCAGAAACCCGCCCGGATGCGGCTCATATTTCGCGCCCATACCCGCCGGCGGGTCGCCCCGCAGCGCCACGATATGCTTCACGCCCGCCTGCCAGTATTCCTCGGCTATCGCGAGCACGTCGTCCTTGGTCGCGCTGACGCAGGTCAGATGCGCCGCCGCGCGCAGGCTCGTCTCCGCCGCAATCCGGCGCACGGTGTCGTGCGTGCGCTCGCGCGTCGAGCCGCCGGCGCCATAGGTGACGGACACGAAGTCCGGCGCCATCGGCTCCAGCCGCTTGATCGTGTCCCAAAGCCGGGCGGACATGCCCTCGCTCTTCGGCGGGAAGAACTCGAACGAGACGCGCAGCGGCTCGGCATTGCGGTCGGTCTGTGTCAGTGTACGGATCATGCCGCCCTAGCCTTGGAAAGGGCGGGCTTGGTGGCCCGCCAGATGTTGACGGTAAGCCCCGGCGCGCCTTGCGTCGGAGGATCAAACGAGCGTGGCGCTTCAAGGGTCAGCCCCGCCTGCGCGGCCCACTCAGTCAGCGCGTCATGGCGCACGCCGAGCCGGCGGTGGCCATGTTCGGCGCGCAGGAATTCAAGATCGTGCGGCGCAAAGTCGATCACCAGCAGCCGGCCGCCCGGCATCAGCACGCGCGCCGCCTCGGCAATCGCATCGCCCGGCGTGTCCAGATAATGCAGCACCTGATGCACGATCACGAGATCGGCCGAAGCGTCGTCGAACGGCGCCGCTGTCACGTCGCCAAACCGCACCCGGCTGTTGCTGACCCCCGCGCGCTCCAGATTGGCGCGTGCCACAGTCAGCATCCGGTGGCTGAAATCGATGCCTTCGGACTCGGCCGCGCGGCTGGAGAACAACAGCAGCATCCGCCCTGTCCCGGTTCCGAAATCCACCACGCGCCGATAAGGCCCCGGCCCGGCGAGGTCGAGCAGTGTGTCTTCGATGGCCTCGTTGGGAAAATGCAGCGCGCGCAGGGAATCCCAGGTTTCGGCAATGCTGGAGAAGTAGGCCTCGGCCGAGGCCGCGCGCGCGAGGATCACTTCGCGCAGCTTGTCCCGGTCCTCCCGGAATTCCGGTGCATCAGGGCGCGTCTGCGAAAACAGCTGGTTGAGGAAAGCGAGGCCCGCGCCGGACCGTGCGGCGCGGTAGAAGACAAAGGCCCCTTCCGGCAGCCGCTCCGCGAGGCCGGCCTCGGACAGGTTCTTCAGGTGATGCGACAGCCGCGGCTGGCTCTGCCCCAGCACCTGTACCAGTTCGCCCACCGACAGGTCGTTCTCCCGCAGCAGCGCCAGCAGGCGCAGCCGCGTCGGCTCGCCCGCCGCTTTGAGCTTTTCGAGGAGATCATCGAAGGTGGTCATTACGGAAGCATATAAACAATCATTTATATGATCTGGCAACATGGTTCTGGCCGTATGATCTGTCAGACATTCTCAACAGTGTTGCGCGAAAGCTACTTTCGCATACGTCCCGCCTTGCCCACCCGTTGAAGCTTTTGCCCCTACTCTCCATCTAGCAGCCGTAAATGCAGGAAATCCTCCCATGAAACTGCACGCCAGCGCCGCTTTGGCCTCTCTCGCGCTCACCGCTTGCGCGACTGCCCCGGCCGCACCAGGCGAGATGGCGGACCCGTATGAGGGGTTCAACCGGCAGATGTTCGCCTTCAACAATGGTGTCGACAAATACGCGATCAGCCCCGCCGCCACGGTCTACAAGACGGTGACGCCCGAGTTTGCGCGCGACCGCGCCGGAGACTTCCTGCGCAACCTGCGCGCCCCGGTGATCCTTGCGAACGACGTGCTGCAGGCCGAGCCGTCGCGGGCGGGAAATACCGTCGCCCGCTTCACGATCAACTCCACGGTCGGGCTGCTCGGCCTGTGGGACGCTGCGGATCATTTCGGGATCGAGCATCATTCCGAAGATTTCGGTCAAACCCTTGCCGTCTGGGGGGTCGAAAGCGGACCTTTCCTCGTGATGCCGATCCTCGGCCCCACGACGCCGCGCGACCTGCTCGGCACCGGTGTGGACCGCGCCCTTGATCCCCTCACCTGGGTCGAGATCGGCAATGACGAGGACACCGACCTTGCGGTGCGCGCCGGCATGGGGATCATCGGTGCCCTCAATGCCCGTGTCCGGTTCGATGACCAGATCGACACACTCAATTCGCAGCCGGAGCCCTATGTGGCGCTCCGGCGTCTTTATTCATCCCAGCGTCAGGCAGCGATTGCTAATGGCAGGGTCAATGAGGCGGAAGCGTACGAAGATCTCCCAGATTTCGACGAATTTGAAGATTAAGTACCTGCCGCCGGAAAGAGGAGAATTCTCGTGAAACACCTGATCCGTTCAGCGCTTGCCGCTTCGGTCCTGCTGGCCAGCGCGATGCCCGCCTTTGCGGACGCGCGCACCGAGGCCTATGTCCAGAAGAACGCCAGCGAAGTGCTGAAGTCGCTCAACAACCCTGAGCTCTCGGCTGCCCAGCGCACTGCCGCGTTCAGCGCGTACATGGACAAGTTCACCAATCTCGATGCCGTGTCGAACTTCGTCATCGGCAAATACAGCCGCCGGTTTACCGAGGCGGAGCTCACTAGGTACCGCAAGGCGTTCCGCGCCTACGCTCTGGCCGTCTATGAGTACCAGCTGGATGCCTATCGCGGCGAAACGGTGGTCGTGAAGAATTCGGTCGACCGTTCGGAAACGGACTCGATCGTCAACACCGTGATCAAGCGCCAGGATGGCAAGGACATGGATGTTCGCTGGCGCGTGCAGGGCAAGGAAGGCAGCTACCAGGTGGTCGACGTGGCCCTGAACCTGGACGGCAACCTGATCTGGCTCGCCATCGAACAGCGCGCGCAGTTCATCGCCCTGCTCGACAACAACAATGGCTCTGCCGACAAGCTGATCAAGAAGATCGACTCGATGACGGCAGACCTGAAAGCCAAGAAGCGCAGCTGACGCGCCTTACTTCGCAGCCGTCAGGACGCCCTGACCCGATGGGTCAGGGCGTTGCTATTTCCGGCAGGCTGTAGGCCACCGGCGCGCCGGGCCCCAGATCGACGCCGAGGTAGAACCACGCAACCGTCAGCGCGATGCCGGAAATCAGAAGCCAGACCGAGTAGGGCAGCATCAGGGCCGTCAGGCTGCCGAGGCCGAATCCCTTCTGCCAGCGCTGGGCGAAGATCAGGATCAGCGGGAAGTAGACCATCAGCGGCGTGATGATGTTGGTTGCCCCGTCCCCGACCCTGTAGGCTGCCGTGGCGCCTTCCGGACTGATGCCGAGCAGCATCAGCATCGGCACGAGAACTGGAGCCAGCAAAGCCCACTTGGCGCTTGCGGAGCCGATGAACAGGTTCAGGAACCCCGTGAAGAGCACGATCAGACCAAGCACGACCGGCAGGGGAAGCCCGCTCGATTCGATCGCCCCGGCGCCGTGCACCGCGCCGATCAGGCCGAGGTTGGACCAGCCGAACATCGCCACGAAGTGCGCCGCCGCAAAGGCGAGCACCAGGTAGTAGCCCATGTCCTTCATCGCTTCGGCCATCATGGCGACGAGGTCGCGGTGGTTCTTGATCGATCCGGCGGCGGCGCCGTAGGCCCATCCGGCAAACAGGAACAGCAGGAAGAAGGCGGCGACCAGCGACTGGTAGAGCGGGGCAAGCCGGGCGTGGACCGAACACTCGCCGGCCGCCATCGCGTCTGCGGCGCAGGCGTCTTCCTGGATCAGGGGCGTGCCGGGACCAACCGTCATGAAGACCCACAGCGCGATCACGGCCAGCGAGGCGAGCCCTGCCCGGCCGAGGCCCTTCCGCTGGCCCGCGTCGAGCGGCTTGTCCTCGTTGCCGAAATCCCTCGCCTGCTCTTCTGTCGGCGTCCATTTGCCGAGGCGGGGCTCGATGATCCGGTCGGTCACGAACCAGATGATCGGCAGGTAGATCACGAGCAGCGCCGTGATGAAGAACCAGTTGCCGGCAATGTTGACCTGCAGGCCTTCGACCAGGCCGGAATTGTCCACGGCCTGCTGGGTGATGCCGAACAACAACGCATCGAGCTGGCCCGGGGTGATGTTGGCGGAGAAACCGCCCGAGACGCCCGCAAAGGCGGCGGCGATGCCGGCGATCGGATGGCGCCCGGCGACAGCGTAGAGAATGCCGGCCAGCGGGATCAGGACGACATAGCCGGCGTCTGACGCGTGATTCGAGAGCATTGCGATGAGGGCGACGACCGGGGTCAGGAACGCGGTCGGGGCACCGCGCACGGCGGCCCGCATGCCGCTGGCGAACAGGCCGGAGCGTTCGGCCACACCGGCGCCGAGCATGACCACCAGCACGTAACCGAGCGGGTGGAAGTGGGTGAACGTCTTGGGCATGTCGACCCAGAGGCGCTGCAGGTTTTCGGGCGACAGGAGGCTTGCCGCCGAGATGATGACGGGCGTGCCGTCCTCGGCGGTCTGGGTCGGATGGATGGCGGATACGCCGAGCAGGGCGCAGGCCACGGAGATGGCGATGAGGATCAGGATCAAGTAGAAGAACAGGAAGACGGGGTCAGGCAGCTTGTTGCCCGCGCGCTCCACAAAACCGAGGAAACCTTTCTGCGTTGCCGCAACCGGTGCATCCGTCATTCGTCATCTCCCATCAATCCGGGGCAGAACTGACCGAAGGACGGTGGAATTGGCAAGGGCTTAATCGCGGTAGGGGTGGAATTTGAGGGGCGGGGGCGGCTAGATACTTCCGAGCTGATTTCATTTTCCCGCTCATTCCGGCGCAAGCCGGCACCCAGCGAGGCTGCGTTGCAGCTCGCCTCAAGTCTGGGCCCCGTCTTCCGACGGGATGAGCGGAAAAGAGTTAGCTGGTGTTTTGTATTGAGGGCAGAGCCCCCTCCGTCATTCCGCTACGCGGAATGCCACCTCCCCCGCCAGGGCGAGGGAGGATTACAGCGTGCAGGAATGCGAAATGAGGATTGGTGCAAAGATCGGTCAGTAATTTGATGCACGCAGTATAACTCCGCTTACGGAGGTGTAGCGTTCGGAAGCGCGAAGTATTATACAAAAGCTTGAAGGGGTTGAGGTTTATTTTTCGGGCGGGGTGGATTTTGTAGGCGCAAGTCCGGGCACCTGCCCTGCCCAGCCTTCTCCAGACTGGTTCATCCGTGTGCACTCAATGCACACGGCATGTCGATTCTCTCTCAAAGATTCTCATTTTTTATCATTCCGTGGTGGAGTTTTCTCGCCCCTTATCGCCTTCGCGGCGGCCCGCTCATTTCTGCATGGCGGCTTCTATCTCGGGGCGGTCTTCGGCGGTTTCGAGGTATTTCGGGGTGAGGCGGATGCCGCTTGCCTGTTTGTAGGCATAGCCATAGCCGAGGATGGCGGCGTCGGTGTTCTTGCTGCCCATGAAGGAGATGCCGACGGGGACGCCGTGCACGTCGCCCATCGGGACGGTGAGGTTGGGATAGCCGGCGACCGCGGCGGCCCATCCGGCGCCCGCCCATTCGGGCCAGACATCGCCGTTGACGGGATCCACGCGGGGCGCGACCGGGCCCGAGGGGGCGATGAGGACGGAAACGTTGTGATCGGCCAGCAGCTTGTCGATGCCGTTCTCGCGGGTGGCGGACTGGACCAGCTTGAGGGCGTTCACATAGGCTTCGTCCGTCAGCGGACCAAGGGCGTCCGAGGCTTCGAACAGGTCCTGGCCGAACAGGGCGAGTTCTTCGGCGGCGCGTTCGTTGTTGAAGGCGATGACGTCCGCAAGGGTGCGGGTTGGGACGGCAGGCGGCGCGGCGGCGAGATAGGCGTTGAGGCTGGCCTTGAACTCGTATTCGAGGACGAGCAGCGAGGCGGGCCAGAAACCTTCCGGCGGTTCCAGCCCCTCGACTTCCACGAGTTCGGCGCCCTGCCCCTTCATCACTTCGAGCGCGGCGTCGAAACGGGCGATGATGTCCGGGTTCGAGCCTTGCGCGGCGCGCAGGACGCCGACGCGGACGCCTTTCAGGGCGCCGGGCGTGAGGGCGGCGGTGTAGTCGGTCCCTCCTGGGTCCATCGCGTTCATCAGCATCGCAGCGCCGAGGACGGTGCGATCCATCGGGCCGGCGGTGTCCTGGCTGGGCGAGATCGGGACAATGCCGTCCTGCGGGATGAGGCCGACGGTGGGCTTGAAGCCGACGAGGCCGGTGACGTTGGAGGGGCAGATGATCGAGCCGTTGGTCTCGGTGCCGACGCCGCCGGCGGCGAGCGAGGCGGCGACGGCCGCGCCGGTGCCGGAGCTGGAGCCGCAGGGGTTGCGGTCGAGCATGTGGGGATTGCGGACCTGTCCGCCTACGGAGGACCAGCCGCTGAGCGACTGGTTGGAGCGGAAGTTGGCCCACTGGCTGAGATTGGTCTTGCCGAGGATGATAGCGCCGTGATCGCGCAGGCCGGCCACGAGCGGGCTGTCGCGTCCAGTGAGGTTGCCCTTGAGGGCGAGGGAGCCGGCGGTGGTCGCCATCGGATCGGCGGACTCGATATTGTCCTTCAGGAGTACCGGTATGCCGTCGAGCGGGCCGCGTGCCTGCCCTGCCGACCGGCGGGCATCGCTGGCGGCGGCCTGCGCGAGGGCGTCCGGGTTGACGGCGAGGATGGACTGGAGGCGCGGGCCAGCATCGTCGATGGCCGCGATGCGGTCGAGATAGGCCTGCGTGAGTTCTACGGACGTGATCTCGCCGTTGGCGAGCGCGTCGGAGAGTTCAGGGAGCGTCTTGGCGAGGAGGCCGGTGGCTTCGTAACTGGCGAGGGGCGCGGGGGTGGCGGGTGCGGGCGGGGCTTCGGCAGGCGTGGCGCACGCCGCGAGGGCGAGCGCGCCGAGGGCGGCGATAAGTTTGTGATGCATGGCGCGAGGTCCCCGTTTGCGATGAGGGGGACGGTAGCGGGAACGCGGGACGAGACAAGAGGCGCGAGCCCCCCCGCCTTCGCGGGGGTTAGCGGGAATGACCGACAGAGGGTCCCGGCTCAATCGGCTGCTGCGCAGCCTTTGGCCGGGATGACAGATTCTATCGGGCGAACTTCTTGAATTTCAGGCGCTTCGGGTTGACCGAGTCTTCGCCGAGGCGGCGTTTCTTGTCTTCGAGATAGGACGAGAAATCGCCCTCGAACCATTCGACATGGCTGTCGCCTTCGAAGGCGAGGATGTGGGTGGCCATGCGGTCGAGGAACCAGCGGTCGTGCGAGATGACCACGACGCAGCCGGGGAAATTGTCGAGGCCTTCTTCGAGGGCTTGCAGGGTTTCCACGTCGAGGTCGTTGGTCGGTTCGTCAAGGAGGAGCAGGTTGTGGCTGCCCTTCAGCATCTTGGCGAGGTGGACGCGGTTGCGCTCACCGCCCGAGAGGATGCCGACCTTCTTCTGCTGGTCGGTGCCCTTGAAGTTGAAGGCGCCGACATAGGCGCGTGACATGACGGTGACGCCGCCAAGGTCGATCACGTCGGTGCCGCCGGAGATTTCTTCCCAGACGTTCTTGTTGGCATCGAGCTTGTCGCGGCTCTGGTCCACGTAGCCGATCTTGACCGTCTCGCCGACGCGCATGGCGCCGGTGTCGGGCTTTTCCTGGCCGAGGATCATCTTGAACAGCGTCGATTTACCGGCGCCGTTCGGGCCGATGACGCCGACGATGCCGCCGGGGGGCAGCTTGAAGGAGAGGTTGTCGATCAGGACGTTGTCGCCGAAGGCCTTGGAGAGGTTTTCCGCTTCCAGCACGACGCCGCCGAGGCGGGGGCCGGGCGGGATGCGGATCTGCGAGGTCATCACCTGCTCGCGCTCGGCCTCGGCCGCCATCTTCTCATAGGCGTTGATACGCGCCTTGGATTTGGCCTGGCGGGCCTTCTGGCCGGAGCGGACCCATTCGAGTTCCTTGGCGAGGGTGCGCTTGCGGCCGACATCGTCGCGCGCCTCTTGCTCCATGCGTTTCGCCTTCTGCTCGACCCAGCCGGAATAGTTGCCCTGGAACGGGTTGCCGCGGCCGCGGTCGAGTTCGAGGATCCAGTTGGTGATGTCGTCGAGGAAGTAGCGGTCGTGCGTGACGAGGATGACGCAGCCGGGGAAGTTGATCAGGAAGTTCTGCAGCCAGGCGACGGTTTCGGCGTCGAGGTGGTTGGTCGGTTCGTCCATCAGGATCATGTCGGGCTTCGACAGGAGCAGCTGGCAGATGGCGACGCGGCGGACTTCGCCGCCTGAGAGGGTGGTGACGTCGGCGTCGTTTTCCGGGCAGCGCAGGGCGTTCATCGCCATCTCGATCTTGGAATCGATGTCCCAGGCATTGGCGGCGTCGATCTGCTCCTGCAGCGCGGTCATCTGCTCCATCAGCTCGTCGGAATATTCCTCGCCGAGCTTTTCGGAGATCGCGTTGAACTGGTCGACCATGATCTTTTCGGGACAGGTCGCGGCGATGTTGTCGAACACGTTTTTCGTGGGGTCGAGCTTCGGCTCCTGCGGGAGGTAGCCGACCTTGACGCCCTCGGCGGCCCAGGCCTCGCCGACGAAGTCCTGATCGACGCCGGCCATGATGCGCAGGAGGGTCGATTTACCCGAGCCGTTGACACCGACGACGCCGATCTTGGCATCCGGCAGGAAGTTCAGGTGGATGTTTTCAAACACCTTCTTGCCACCGGGATAGGCCTTGGTGAGGCCCTGCATGTGAAAGACGAACTGGGGACCGGCCATGGGCGGAGGTTCCTTTGCAGGCATGAAAACGGGATCAGCGCGCGATGTGACGCGCCGCGCGGCGAAGATCAAGCGCTAAGCGCTGGCGGCGTCAGGGCGCGGGGGTGAAGCCTTTGGTGAGGCGGCCTTCGGCGATGAGGGCTTTGATATGGTCGCCGTCATGGGCGGGGATGACGGCGAGGTCCGGGTTGGCGGCCATCAGGTCGTAGAGGGCGCGCAGCTGGGCCTTGACGGCGGAGCGGTCCTCGTTGGGGTCGAAGACGATGTACTGGGTGAGGACGGGGCGCGTGGTGAGGGTTTCGACGGCGCCGAGCGACCAGGCGACATCGCCGATGAGCAGGAACTCGCCGCCGTCCTGCAGGCGGATGTAGACCAGCTGGCTGCCGGGGGTGTGACCGGGGACCGGGATAACGATGACGCCGGGGGCGACCTGCTGGACGCTGCCATCGAGGCGGGGGACGAGATCGGCGATGGCGGGATCAAGGGTGCCGCGGGCGAAGATCGGCATGGCGGCGATCTGGGGTGCGTTGAGGACAAGCCGGGGGGCGAGGGCTTCCGGGTCCGGGTGGCGGGCGACGGCCATGACGTGGTCGAGGTGCTCGTGGGTCAGCAGGACCTGATCGGCGGCGAGCATGGCGGCGGTGAGCGTATCGTAGGCGGCGGGGTCGAAGGCCCAGTCGGTTTCGGACTGTTTCATGCCGGCGGCGGTTTCGGCGTCGATGGCGCCATCGATGATGAGGGTCTTGTCCGGCCAGACGATCTGGACGGAATTGTAAGTCGTGTTCCAGTCGGTGCCGAAGCCGCCGGCGCGGGCGGCGAAGCCGGGGGCCTTGTCGCGGCCGATCTCTAGCACGCGGATTTCGGTGGGGAGCTGGGAGGTGTCGGAGGGGAGCTGCGCGCGCCAGTCTTCGAAGGAGAGGAGCCCGGGGGCTTCGGCGGGGGCCTTGGAGTCGGCCAGCATCAGCCACCAGAAGGCGCCCGCGAGCACGGCGGCGAGAACCGCGGCAACGATCAAGATGGTACGAAGCATGAGCTGGCCCTCCCCGAGACAGGCGGTCAGGAAATCACACCCGGCGTGCGGAAGGGAAGAAAAATCGTTACGGCATTCGCCGTGCCATAAGGTGACAGGGGCGAAATCCCGGTTAGTGTCTGCCGCTTGAGGGAGAGACGACATGCCTGCCTTCCAGCCGACTGCCGCGCAGTTCCGTGCATTCCGGGATGACCCGCATGACGGGCCCGTGGCGCAGGTGAACCTGCTGAAGTTCCGGATCAAGGCAGAGTATCCGCCGGGGGATCCGGAACATGGAACGGACATCAGCGGGCGCGAGGCGTATGCGCGGTATTCGGAGGCGTTCTCGGCGGCGATGGAAGAGGTCGGCGGCACCACGCTGCTGCTGGGCGATACCGAGCGCTACTTCATTGGAGGCGGAGATTGGGACGGGGTGCTGGTGAACCAGTTCCCGAACCGGCAGGCGTTCATCGCCACGCTGAACCACAAGGACTACAAGGAGATGGCGCGTCACCGCGAGGCAGGCTTGCTGTGCCAGGAACTGATCGTAACGCGGCCCACATGGGCGGGAGGAAAAAAGACATGAGCAGATACGAAGTCTATGGCGCGCTGGGGTCTCCCTATTCGCTGAAAGTTCGCGCGGCGCTGCGGGCGAAGCGTTTGCCGCACACCTGGACCGGGATGACGGCGGAGGACCGGGGGCGCGTGATGCCGAACGTCAAGGCGCAGGTAATCCCGGTGATCCGCACGCCGGATGGCAGCTGGACCAACGACTCGACGCCGTTCCTGCTCGGCCTTGAAGGCGAAGGGCGGGCGCTGGTGCCGGCGGAGGCGAAGCTGCAGTTCGTCTGCCTTCTGATCGAGGACATGGCGGACGAGTGGTTCATGAAGGCGATGTTCCACTACCGCTGGGCCTATCCGGAAGACGCCGAATGGTGCGCCAACTGGATCATGTTCGACTCGCTGCCGAATGCGGGGCGCGAAGGCGTCGAGCGCAACGCGGCGATGATCCGCTCACGGCAGATTTCGCGGATGGCGCTGGTGGGCTGCACGCCCGAGACGGCGCCGGTGATCGAGGCGAGCTGGAAGCGGACGAACAAGGCGCTGGAAGGCATGGCGACGGGGCCGACGCGGTTCCTTTTCGGGGACCGGATCTCGCTGGCTGACATCGCACTTTACGGGCAACTGAAGGTGATGAGCGTCGACCCGACGCCGATGGCGTGGCTACGGGCCGAGACGCCTTACCTCTATCGCTGGCTGGATCTTGCCGATGACGCGAGCGGGCTGGAGGGCGAGTGGCTGGAGCCGGGCGCGGCGATTGCCACGGCGCCGGTGAAGGCGCTGCTGGCGCAGGCGGGCGATACCTACATGCCCTTCCTGAAGGCGAACGCCGAGGCGCTGGCCGCCGGGGCCGACACCTTCGAGGTCACACTGGAAGGCGCGCGCTACGCGCAGGGCGTGTTCAAGTACCAGGCGAAGTGCCTCGACACGTTGCGAGCGGGGTGGAACGCGCTGAGCGCAGATGATAGAGCCACGCTGCGCGGGTTGATCGGCGAAGGAGCCGCCATTCTTGACTGATCCCTATTCCCCCATTTCGCGGCTGTTGCATCACCGCACGCAGCGTCTGGCCAAAGGCGAGCCGGTGGCGTTGCCGATTGTGGCCGCCTCTACGTTCCATCAGCCGGGTGATCCGGACGGCACGCATTTCTATGGCCGCAACGGGAACCCGACGGTCGAGGAAGTGGAAGAGGAAATCGGCCTCGTCGAGGACGCCGATGTGGTGCTGTTTCCATCCGGCATGTCGGCGATTGCGGCGGTGTTCTATGCGCACCTGCGGCCGGGTGACCGGGTGCTGGTGCATGCGGACGGCTATTACAATGCGCGGGGACTGCTGGCGGCGCAGTTCGAGCCGATGGGCGTGCACGTGCAGACGGTGGCGACCTCGGACTTTGCGGCGGCGGAGTTTACCGGCGTGAAGCTGGCGTTGATCGAGACGCCGTCCAACCCCGGCCTTGATGTGTGCGACATCGCGGCGGTGGCGGCGAAGGCCAAGGCGGCGGGCACGATCCTGATGGCGGACAATACGACCGCGACGCCGCTGTGCCAGCGCCCGCTGGATCTGGGGGCGGACATTTCGATCATGGCCGATACCAAGGCGATGGCCGGGCATTCGGACCTTCTGGCCGGTCATGTGGCGAGCCGGAGCGAGGCGCTGATGGCGCCGGTGCGCACCTGGCGGCGGCTGGCCGGCGCGGTGGTGAGCCCGTTCGATGCCTATCTGCTGCACCGCGGCCTCGAGACGCTGGAGCTGCGCGTGGCGCGGGCGAATGCCAATGCGATGGCGATTGCGACGGCGTTGTCGGGAGATCCGCGCGTGTCGGGCCTGCGCTATCCGGGGCTCGCGAGCGATCCGGCGCACGGCGTGGCGCGGCGGCAGATGAAGGGCTACGGGCCGATCGTCAGTTTCTGCCTCGAAAGCCGGGAGGCAGCGGAAGGGTTCATCGCGCGCCATCCGCTGGCGGCGGCGGCGACCAGCTTTGGCGGGGTGCATTCCAGCGCCGAGTGCCGGATACGGTGGGGCGACGCGGTGCCGGAGGGCTTTATCCGGTTTGCCTGCGGGATCGAGCCGGTCAGCGATCTGGTCGCGGCAACGCTTTCAGCGCTCGACGCTTGATTTTACAGGCCTGCGGACTGTTCATGACAGGCGAGTCACGCTGGTATAGTGCTTGCAGCCAGGGGCCGGGAACCTGATCATGCGCCGTATAAGTATAGTTCTTTTCTTCATTCTGCTGATTGGCGGCATCTATGGATGGTTCGCCCTGCGGCAGCCGCCGAAACCGCTGGAGATTTCGGAACCTGTCCGGATTCACCAGGGCATCGTGATCGGCGGCATTGACCGCGACGACCCGGATATCCGCCTGTTCAACGGCATTCCCTACGCCTCCGCCAGGCGCTGGAGCCCGCCGGGACCGCCGGTGCAATGGGGTGCGACCTCGCGCGACACGCGCGAATTCGGGCCGGAATGCCTCCAGCCGCGCACCCGGTATGGCAGTTTCGTCAACCAGATCATCGACGGGCTCGGCCTGTCTTTCTTTGAGCGGTCGGCCGCACGGGTGGTCATTTCGGCGCAGGAGACGCCGCCGGAGTCGGAAGACTGCCTGCTGCTGAACGTGCGGACCGGCAATCTCAAGGGCACGGAAAAGCAGCCGGTCATGGTCTGGCTGCATGGCGGGTCGCACCAGTACGGGTCCGGCTCGCAGGCGATTTACCAGTCGAATGCGCTGGTCAAGAAAGGCGTCGTGCTGGTCACGATCAACTACCGTCTTGGCGCGCTGGGCTACCTTGCCCATCCGGCGCTGACGGAGGAAGCGGGCACGTCCGGCAATTACGGCCTGATGGATCAGGCGGCGGCGCTGGTCTGGGTGCGCGACAATATTTCGGCGTTTGGCGGTGATCCCGGCAATGTGACCGTGTTCGGCGAAAGCGCCGGGGCGCAGTCTATCACGGAGCTGATGGCGTTTCCGGCGGCCGACGGATTGTACCACAAGGTGATCCTGCAGAGCGGCGCGAGCACGGGCAATGTGCTGCATCTGAAACGCTCGCCTTTCGCCGGTATCCTGAGCGCCGAGGAAGCGGGCGCCGAGTTCCTGTCGACGCTGGCGCCGAAGGCGGCGACCGCGAAAGACCTGCGTGCGATTCCGGCGGCTGCGATCATTTCGCGCTCCGATGCGCGCTCCGATCTCAATGGCTATTTCCTGCCGGTCGTGGACGGGCGCAACGTGCCGCGTTCGATCGGCGCCGCGTTCCGCGACGGGGCCGCGCCGAGCGTGCCGATGCTGGCCGGATACAATGCAGATGAAGGCTCGCTGTTCTACGACATGTTCCAGTCGCCCACGGTCCTCCGCCCCCGGATGACCGGTACGCTGGAAGAGCGCGAAGGCGCGCTGGCGAGCGTGTTCGGGCAGAACCCCGCCAAGGCGCTGCAGGCGCTCTACGGCATGGACACGCTAGAGACCTGGGACAAGGGCGCGACCGACATGCTGGGCGATGACATGTTCGGGGTGCACATGCGGTTTGTGGGCCGGCAGAACGCACAGTCCGGCGCGCCGACCTGGCTCTACCATTTCACGCGCGTGCCGCCGTCGAAAAAGCAGACCATCGGCGCGTTCCACGCAGCCGAAATCTCCTTTGTGTTCGACAGCCACATGCGCGGTATGAAGATCACCGAGAGCGACCGGAAGCTGACCGAGCGGATGGTGAGCTACTGGACCAATTTTGCCCGCACCGGAAATCCCAATGGCGAAGGCCTGCCGGCCTGGCCGGTGACGGATTCGGAAGGCGATGTCTGGATGAAGCTGGACGCGAAGCCGGAGCCGATCGAGGGCCTGCGGGCGCGCAAGCTGGACATCCTCGAAGAAGCGCTGCGCAGCCGGATTGACCAGATGGCCGGGCCGCCGCCTGCCCCGCCGCCGCCGCCCGAGCCGGAAACGCTGGAGCCCACCGTTCCGGCGATCCTGGCCCTGCCCGTTTCAGGCGGTGAGTAGGATCCGGCAGATTTCGACCAGGCCGGCCTGATCGATCTCGTCAAAGGCGTCGTATTCGGTGGAGTCGACGTCGAGGACGGCGGCGAGTGTGCCGTCCGCCTTGAAAACCGGCACGACGATTTCCGAATTGGACGCGGAGTCGCAGGCGATATGGCCGGGAAATTCGTGGACGTCCGGCACGATGATCGGCTCGCGGGTCGCGGCGACGTGGCCGCAGACGCCCTTGCCGAACGGGATGCGCAGGCAGCCGAGCGTGCCCTGATAGGGGCCGACGACCAGTTCGTTCGGTTTCAGCGGGTCGACCAGATAGAAGCCGGTCCAGAAAAAGCGGGGCTTGAAGGCGAGGGTCAGCAGGCAGGCGGCGCTGGCATAGCGGGCCGTTTCGGAGGTTTCCCCCGCCACGACGCTGGCGATTTCCTCGGTGAGCTGGCGGTATGCCTCTGCCTTGTCCATATCCTGCCTCTCTGCGGTCATGCGCGGCCTGTAACGCCGGATTGCACCCTACCGCAAGTGCCCGTTGAAGGGCGCGGCGACCTCTGAAATAGTCTACCAGCGGGACGTGCAGTGGAATCGCGAGGAGGACCGGTCCTTGATGAGCAGGTTGAGGACGCCTCTGGGTGCGCTGGCCCTCTGCCTGTTGCTGACGGTGCCGGCGCACGCGCAGCTCGAGCCCGACGCCTCTTTCATTGAAGAGCCGCCCTTCGAAGACTTTGGACCGACGGCAGATGCCGGCGAGGACGCGCCCGCGGTCGAGACGGACCTGGCCGCCGTTGACCGGGCGCATGCGGTCTACCTGGCGGACGGCGAACTGCAGCTGGAGCGGCCGGAAGAGGATCTAGACATTCCGGAGCCGTCCCCGCCGCCTGGATGGCTGCGGGCGTTCGCGGAGTTCCTGCAAGCGCTGGGGCCCCTCTTCCAGGTCGTGTTCTGGATCGCTGTGGGTCTGATTGTGGCCGGGCTGCTCTATTTCCTGTTCGGCGAGGCCATCCGTATGCGGTTTGGCGGAAAGAAGCCGCCGAAGGACAAGCGCGAGGACGATGTGCTGCAGGATTTGAGGCCGGACGCCGCCGCGGCGCGGTCCCTGCTCGAGGAGGCCGATGAGTTGGCGCGGCAGGGTCGGTTTGCCGAGGCGGTGCACCTGCTCCTCTTCCGTTCCATCGAAGACCTGCAGGTGCGTATCGAGGGCGGCGTGCCGACCTCGCTGACGGCGCGCGAGATCGCCGGGCTCGGCAAGCTGCCGGAGCGCGCCAAGCGCGGGCTGAAGCCGATCATCCAGGTGGTCGAGCGCAGCTTTTTCGGCGGACGCGCGGTGGACGAAGGCGGCTGGCAGGAAGCGCGGCGCAGCTATGAAGACTTTGCGTTTGGCGAGGCCTGGGCATGAGCGGCGCGCCTTCCTCTTCCCCCTTCTCGACCCGCGTGGTGGCGATCCTGATCGCGGTGGCGGCGATCTCGTTTGGCGCCGTGCTGGTGATGGCGGGCTGGGCGCCGGAGCTGCGCGACCGCAACCGCGCGGGCGATCATCCGTACTCGACATCGGCGCTGGGCTATAATGGCTTCGTGCGGCTGCTGGAGGATGCCGGCCATCCGGTGAAGGTTTCGCGGCTGGAGAGCGATCTGGAGTCGCGCGGCTGGGGGCTGATGATCGTGACGCTGCCGGCCTATGGCAATTTTTCGGTACTGGATGACCGGGTGTTCCAGCCCGCGACGCTGGTGGTGTTGCCGAAATGGACGGGGCGCACCGATCCGCTGAATGCGGCGCGCCAGGCCGACACGCGCTTCATCGAAGCGCGGGACCTGAACGACCAGCTGAGCGTGCCTTATCCGGATGCGGAGATCCTGCGGGTGCGCGTTCCGGACAGTATCGAGACGCCGTTCGGCGCGGCGCCGATCAAGCCGGATGTGCGCCTGCAGCTGATCAAGGCGGCGTCACTCGAAACCATCATCGCGGTCGAGGATGGCGCGCTGCTCGCGTATGATCCGGCGCGCAGCCTGTACATTCTGAGTGACCCGGACGTGTTCCACACCTTCGGGCTGGCGCAGCGCGAAAACGCGCGCTTTGCCGTGCAGCTGGTGGATTTCCTGCGCTACGATACCACCGAGCCGATCCTTCTGGACGCGACGCTGCACGGGTTCGAGCGCTCCGAGAACCTGCTGAAGATGATGTTCAGTGTACCCTATGTCGGCGTGACGCTGGTAGCGCTGGCGGCGGCGTTGCTTCTGGGCTGGGCGGCGACGATAAGGTTCGGGCCGCCGCTGGTGGAGGCACGCGCCATTGCGCTCGGCAAGCAGGCGCTGGCGGACAATTCGGCGGGGCTGGTGGCGATGGCGCGGCGCGAGGCGCGGATGGCGCCGGGCTTCCTGGCGCTGGTGCGACGCCGTCTGGCCCGGGAGATCGGCGCGCCGCGCACGCTGACCGAGGCGCAGGTGTCCGACATGTTCGACCGGCTGGGGCCGGACGCGGAAACGGGCCGCGTCTTTTCGCAGATGGAAGCGGATCTGAAAGAGCCCGCCACAAGCCGCGACGACCTGCTTACCAAGACAAGGGCGCTGTATCGCTGGCGCAAGGAAATCATCAGGAGAACACTTCATGAGCGTAACTGAAATCCGCAACCTTGCAGACCGTATCCGAAGCGAGGTGCGCAAGGCGATTGTCGGCCAGGATGCGACCGTGGACCTTCTGCTGGTCGCGCTGTTTTCGTCCGGGCACGTCCTTCTTGAAGGCGCGCCGGGCACGGCGAAGACGCTGCTGGCGCAGTGTTTTTCCAAGGCGATTTCGCTGCAGTTCGGCCGTATCCAGTTCACACCGGACCTGATGCCAGGTGATGTTCTGGGTACGAACCTGTTCAACTTCCAGACCAACCAGTTCAGCCTGACCAAGGGACCAATCTTCACCGACATCCTGCTGGCCGACGAGATCAACCGCACGCCGCCGAAGACGCAGGCCGCGCTGCTGGAGGCGATGCAGGAGCGCAAGGTGACGATCGACGGGGTCAGCTATGGGCTGAACCCGCGCTTCACGGTGATCGCGACGCAAAATCCGATCGAACAGCAGGGTACCTATCCGCTGCCGGAAGCGCAGCTTGACCGGTTCCTGTTCAAGCACACGCTGGATTATCCGAGCCGTGAGGAAGAGCTGAAGATCGTGGCGCAGCACGGCACGCGCACGGGGATGAAAACGCCGGATGCGTTCGGTATCCAGGCGGTGATCTCGCCGGCCGAGCTGGACGCCGCTGTCGATGCCGTCGCCGCGGCGCGGATCAATAACGACATCATCGCCTATATCGTCGATCTGGTGCGCGCGACGCGCACGAGCCCGGCGCTGGAGACCGGGGCCAGTCCGCGCGCGGCGGCAGCTCTTGCGACGGCGTCGCGTGCCGGCGCCGCGCTGGACGGGCGCGACTTCGTGATCCCGGACGATGTGAAGACCCTTGCCCTGCCGACGCTGCGCCACCGCGTGCTGCTGTCGCCGGCGGCCGATATCGAGGGGCGTACGACGGAAGAAACGCTGCTGGCCATCATCGAACAGACGGCGGCGCCCCGGTGATCTCCCCCACCCTCCGCGCGATCTTCCTGATGCTGCTCGGGCTGCCCATCCTGGTGGCCATCGCGCTGCTGGCGCCGGAGCTGTGGATCGTGTCGGCGGGATGGATCGCGGGCGTCAGCGCGCTGATTGCGGTTGATACGCTGCTGGGCGCTTCGGTGCGCCACTATTCGGCGAAGGTCAGCCTGCCGCCGCTACTGTATGTTGGCAGCGCAGATGATATGCAGCTTGATCTCGAATTTGCGGAAGGGCCGTTGCCAGCGAGGATAGAGATTCAATTGGAGACCAATGCCCTGCTCGGCACGCAGGCGCCGCAGGGGCTGCGCGGCTGGGATGGGCGGAACCGTCCGCATACGATCAGTGTCACACCGTCGCGGCGCGGGGTGGCGAAGGTGGTGCGGCTGTGGAGCCGCTGGCAGGGGCCGCTCGGGCTGATCCAGAAGCGGCATATCCAGCCGTTCGATCTCGACGTGCCGGTGACGCCGAATGTGCGCTGGGTGCGCGACGAGGCGATCCGGCTGTTCTCGCGCGACGCCGAGTTCGGCATCAAGACACAGATCGAGCGCGGCGATGGCAGCGAGTTCGATGCGCTGCGCGAATTTTCCTCGGGAATGGACCGGCGGGCGATCGACTGGAAACACTCGGCGCGGCACCGCCACCTGCTGGCCAAGGAATTCAAGACCGAGCGCAACCACAATATCGTGTTCGCCTTCGACACCGGGCGGCTGATGAGCGAGCCGCTGGGCGGGGTGCCGAAGATCGACCGGGCGGTGACGGCGGGCCTGCTGCTCGCCTATGTCTCGCTGCGCAACGGCGACCGGACGATGCTGTATGGCTTCTCCGAACGTCCCGGCCTCAACAGCGGCTTCCTGACCGGCACGAGCAGCTTTCCCAAGGCGCAGGCAATGGTCGCGGAGCTCGAATACTCCGAGGACGAAGCAAATTTCACGCTCGCCCTCTCGAACCTCGGAGCGCAGTTGCAGCGGCGCAGCCTGATCATCATCTTCTCCGACTTCGTGGACACAATTTCCGCCGAGCTGATGCTGGAGAACGTCAAGCGCCTGACCGACCGCCATCTCGTCCTGTTTGCGACCTTCGAGGATGCGGCGCTGTCGCAGATGGCGGATGCGCCGCCCGACACTGCGCAGGATGTGGCGCGCGCGGTGATTGCCGATACGCTGCTGGCAGAGCGCGATGTCGTGTTCCGGCGCCTGCAGCGCCTCGGCGTGCAGATCATCGAGACAACACCTGAGGCGTTCAGCGCCGAGCTTGTCTCGCGCTATCTCCAGATCAAGCAGAGGGACATGCTGTGACGGACCTTCTGAAATCCTACCGCTTCCGCGAAGAACGCCAGGGCGACTGGAAACGGCTCGACCTGATCCTGACCAAGGCCGAGAATGGCGGGGTGAAGAACCTCACCGACGAGCAGATGCTCGCGCTGCCGCGTCTCTACCGGCAGGCGGTCTCGTCGCTGTCGGTCGCGCGCTCCATCTCGCTGGACCAGAACGTCATCAATTATCTCGAGAGCCTGTGTACGCGGGCCTACTTCTTCGTCTATGGCGCGCGCACGACGCTGGGCGAGCGGATGATGCAGTTCCTGCGGCGCGACTGGCCGGCGGCTGTGAGCCAGTCGGTATGGACGACACTGCTCGCGGCCTTCTTCTTCTTCGGCGGCTGGGCGCTCGCCTTCTTCCTCTGCCTGCAGGACATGGAATGGTTCTGGACCTTCCATGGCCAGAATTTCTTCGATGGGCGCAACCCGGATGCCACGGTCGAGTATCTGCGAAGTACGATCTATACGGATGAAGGCACGACCGGAGACGGCGAGCTTACGGCGTTCTCGAGCTTCCTGTTCAACAACAATGCGCAGATCGCTTTGTTCGCCTTTGCGCTGGGGTTTGCGTTCGGTATCCCGACCGCCTGGCTGCTTGTTTACAACGGCGTGATGATCGGCTCCCTCTATGCCGTGTTCTGGGAAAAGGGGCTCGGCTACGAATTCACCGGGTGGCTGATGATCCATGGGGTGACCGAGCTATTCGCCATCGTGCTGGCGGGCGCGGCGGGCTTTGTGATCGGCGGCGCGGTGGCCTTCCCCGGTGGGCGAACCCGCCTCGCCTCGGCGCGGGCGGCGGGCCAGAAGGCGGCGACGATGGCGATGGGCTGCGTCATCATGTTGATCATCGCGGCGCTGCTGGAAGGATTCGGCCGTCAGCTGATCAATTCAGACACTGTGCGCTACGCCGTCGCCGGCAGTACGCTGGCGCTGTGGCTGGTGTATTTCTATGCGCCGCGGAAGGCGCCGGACGCATGACCGCCACGCCGCCCCTCAAGCCGGTGAACACCGGCCGCCGCCCCGGCATCAGCATGGAAGCCGCCGTGCAGCGCCGGGCCCGGCTTGCGGAGGAAATGCGCGTTGCCAAGATGGTGCGGCGCCTCGTGACGCCTGAGGGCGCGGCGATCCAGCTGAAGCTTGGCAGCGCGTCCGAGCGGGCGGGCGCGTTCATGATCGACATCGCGATCCAGTGGGCCATCGTGATTGCCACGCTGCTCGGTCTCACCTTCGTGGCCGGGGCGCTCAACCCCGGCAGCGCCAATATCGCCTTTGCCTTCTGGCTGGTGTTTTTCTTCTTTGTGCGGAACTTCTATTACATCTTCTTCGAGATCGGGCAGCGCGCAGCAACGCCCGGCAAGCGCATACTGGGGCTGCGCGTTGCCTCGCGCGATGGCGGGCGGCTGACCGCCAACTCCGTGTTGGCGCGCAACTTCATTCGCGAAATCGAGATCGGCCTGCCCTTCCAGTTCGCGCTGATGGGGGGCGACCAGTTCGGTGCCTGGATGGCGCTGTTCGGCCTGCTCTGGTCTGGCGTGTTCCTGCTGTTCCCGATCTTCAACAAGGACAAGATGCGCGTCGGAGACCTGATTGCCGGCACCTGGGTGATCAAGGCGCCCAAGGCGAAACTGATGGACGACATCACCTCGAGCGCGGCGCGGCCGGATGTCTCGTCCCGCTTCGCTTTCACGACGGCGCAGACGGAGGCCTATGGCATCCACGAACTGCATGTGCTGGAAGACGTGCTTCGCCAGTCCACACCCGAAATCAAGGCGCAGGTGGCGACCCGCATCCGCGCCAAGATCAGCTGGGTACGGACGGAAGGCGAGACGGACCTGGTGTTTCTGGAGGCGTATTACGCCGCGCTGCGGCGGCGTCTTGAGCAGCGCATGCTGCTGGGTGAACGCAAGACCGACAAGTTCGACGTGCGCTGACGCGTCAGCGCAGGACGACTCCCAGCCGCTTGCGAAGGAAACGGCCGGAAGAGGCCAGCCAGGCCGGGCGCGATTGCGGGTCCATCTTCCAGCGCAGGAGCTGGCGGCGGAGTCCAGCAGGGGCGAGACCCATGATCATCCACCAGGCCTGACGCGCCGTTCTGGCGCGCGCGCCCTCGCCTTCCAGGACCACGGACTTGGCGAGCTTCACGACCTGGCCGATGGAATCGCCGGCGACCGGGTGATGTTCCGGCGCAAATGACAGGGAGATGAGCCGGTCGTTGAGATGCAGGAGGTCTGCATCGCCGAGCGTTGGGACCACCGGGAGACCCAGCCGGCCTGCGTGGTCCCGGATAGCCTCATAGCGATTGAAATCATGCTGCAGGCCCTTGCGCGCGCGGGCCCCGAAATCCGCCTGTGATTTCCAGTTCTGCGCGGCGTGAAGGCGGTAAGCCGAGAGCGTATCTTCATGGGCGCGGGTTGGGCCGTACAGCGGGATCACCGACACGAGATAGCCTTCGGCGCTGATGCGGTATTGTTCCGTGCTGATCGGCATGACCTTCTCAAGGCCCTCACGGGCGAAGATCAGGCCGGACGTCACGTTGGTCGCGTAGCGCCCCTGCTCGCGGAGCTGGCGTGAAATGTCGCCTGCCGCGAGCGGAATTTGCGGCGCCGGGTGAATGCCGGCGAGCGCGCCCGTCTCGTCGGAATAGCGCATCCGGTAGTGATAGATCAGCACGCCGGGCTCGTAGCGCGACAGCGCCTGTTTCAAGGCGCCCGGCAGCACGAAGTCATCGGCGTCGAGGAAGTAGATGAGATCGCCGGTCGCCTGCGCGAAGGCGGCATTGAAGCTGGCGGCGACACCCTGGTTTACCGGCTGAAAGATCGGGGTGATCTGGCTGCCATAGGCGCGCATCACATCGCGGGAATTGTCGGTCGAACAATCATCCACAACGATGATCTGTGCACCGACGTTTTCAGCAATCACGCTGTCGATCGCCGCCGGCAGGTAACGGCCATAATTGTAGCAACCGATGATGACGGTGAGCTTTGGCGCTGCGGGGCTTGCCCCGGCGCCCGTTGGTCTTTGTGCGTCTGAAGGGAGCGGGGTGTCCATCATCTTACATCGCGCGGCGGCAGCGTCCGCCTAGCTATCCGTCAACGCAGGGTGCTCATGGGCCCAGTCGGCCTCATGCCAGGCGAGCGCTGTGCGGATGATGTTGTCGATGCCGGAGCGGCTGGCGACCCAGCCGAGTTCGCGTTTTGCCTTGTCGGGCAGCGCGATCAGGCGGCCCGGATCGCCGGGACGGCGCGGACCGTAACGGCGCGGGATCTTGCGGTTCGTCGCGCGCTCCACGGCGGCGACGACTTCGGCCACGCTGGTGCCGCGCCCGGTGCCGAGGTTGTAGGCGGCCGAAGCGGCGCCGTGCTCCAGCGCGTTCAGCGCGCGCAGGTGCGCTTCGGCGAGATCTTCGACGTGGATGTAATCGCGGATCGCGGTGCCGTCCGGCGTGTCGAAATCGCTACCGAGGATCGTGAACTCATAGCCTTCGTCATAGGCACCTTTCAGCGCGAGCGGGATCACGTGCGTTTCGCAGGCATGACGCTCGCCGGTCTTGCCGTCGCGGTCCGCGCCGGCAGCGTTGAAGTAGCGCAAGGGGATCGAGCGGATGCCGTGGGCCTTGTCGAAATCGCTGAGGATACGCTCCACCATCAGTTTCGACATGCCATAGGGATTGATCGGATTCTGCGGATGCAGTTCATCGATCGTCTCTCTGGTCGCATTTCCAAAAGTGGCACAAGTCGAGGAGAAGATGAGATAGCCGGTGGCGTGCTTACGCATTGCTTCGAGGAGGTTGAGCGTCGCGAGCGTGTTGTTGCGGTAGTAGATCGACGGTTCACGGACGGATTCGGCGACGAGCGCGGAGCCGGCAAAGTGCGCCACGGCGTCCGGTTTCACCTGCGCGAATGCGGCCTCAAGATCAGCCGGGTTCTGAAGATCGCCTTCGAACAAGGGACCCCACCTTACCAGGTCGCGCCAGCCGGTGGACAGGTTGTCGAACACGGTGACCTGCCAGCCTGCTTCCGCAAAGGCACGGCAGCAATGACTGCCGACATAGCCCGCCCCGCCCGTGACCAACAATTTTCCTGGCATGACGAGGCCTCCTGAGCAGAAATCGAAATGGCGCGCCCAAACCGGCACGCCCACACTTATGATTGTCTATATGCAAAGTTCGGTCCGCATCGCCAGCCATGCGTGCTGGCTTTCGGACGGCCCGTCAGCCGAAAACGGAAACGGCGCCCCAGATGATCGCTGCCCAGAGACCTGCGCTGAGCCCGATAATGGTCACGAGCCTCAGCCAGACAGGCCATTTGCCTTCGCTGTAATCGTTCATGACGACATGGTCTGCCCGTGCGGGCATCCTGACTTGCGAACTGAAAACGCGGCTATCTACTGGAATCATGGGATCGGTACTCGGCATCTCGGGCCACTAAAGCGTGCAAGACTTAACGTGGCGTTTAAGCGGAACGCGGCATGGTACTGAACGCGATATGAAGATTATCGGTGGAATCAGGCACAAATCCGGCGAGCTTTGGACCATTGATGATTTTTCGCTGCGCGGAGCCGTGTGCCCGCGGATGTACCGGGGCATGTTTTGCCTTTGTGAGATTTGGAGTTTTCACTTAACCGCGTGGGAGCTGCCCAAATTTCGTGCACCTTCAGGGTGCCGCAGTTCGAAGTTTTTTTGGCGTGCGACCGCGGTGCAACGGCTCCATGATCGTCAGGCTGCGGTATTTTCCGCAAGGCTTCGCGCCACTATTTCGGCGAGAAATCCCCGCGGCTGGATGAACGTGTCATCCGGCAAGCGCGCGAGCGCGCCGGCCCGCGCGGCGATCGGGTGCCGGTCCGCCATCAGTTGGCGGAGAAGATCCGGGAGCGAACGATCCAGCGGCTCGTCGATGAGGAAGCCGCAGTCGTGACGGGCGATCCAAGCCGCCGTTTCGGTGCCTGAGGGCGCGATGGAAGGCGTGCAGTAGTATCCGCCTTCATATATGCGGTTAGGCAACAGCCAGACGGAATTGTAACCGGCTTCCATGAAGTCGCCGGCCCAGACAACATCCAGTTTGTCGTAGATGCCCGCCAGATCTTCCGGCGAGCGATAGCGGCCGAAAAAGGTCATGTTGGGCCGCGCGTCGATCAGAGGTTCGAAGACCGGAATCTCAGTCCGTGACGGCACGCCGTGAAGGCGCACTTCAAGCTGATCCGAAAATTGATCCGCCAACTGACAAAGGAGTTCGAAGGACCGCTTGCAGCGAAGGTTACCTACCCAGCCGAGGCGCAGCGGTTGGGCGGCGTCGGGAACCGGAACCCCTGGCCGCGCGCCGTACGCGGCGCCCGGGGCCAGGCGGTTCTCGACGAGGAAGGCGCGGTAGTCGCCCGCGTAGTGCTTTTCGAAGTGGTTGCGGATGAAGCCGGGCGACGACACGACAAGGCCCACCGTGCGCTTCAGCAGGCTGTGTTCCAGCCAGCGCATCGCTTTGCCGATGACGTCCGGCCGCGTCAGCAGGCGGTGAACATCGAGGCTTTCATAGATGACCGGCGTATCCAGTCCGGCATGGCGCTTCGCGAGGAATGCGCAGGCCAGCATGTCGAGATTTCGGGCGTAGATCACATCCGCGCCGGCCAGTTTTCCGCGGTTCGCGGCGGCGAGGCGCGCGCCGGCGAAGACTTGCCGGATACGTTGCACGAAGGCGCCGTCCCGCGTCTCGCCGAGGTCCACATTGTCCCAGTCGAGCCTGCCCGGATCGCGGCGGCGCATCATGAACCCGGTAACATGCAGGCCATCATCCAGGAAACCGCGAACGCGGCGGCGCACGGCAGCGTCGGCGGCGTCATGACCGAAAAATGCGATCCGGGTCATCCTGCGCGTCCTGTCTGCCCTGTCATGAAAAGGGTATTGCTCCGTCTACGAAGCAATGCCGAAATCCACGCTGGCCCCGCTTACTCTGCGGAGATCCGGTCGACCGGCTCGCTCCGGCCCGTAGCCTTGGTCGGCGGAACCTGGACGGCAACCGTGCCCTTGAGGCCTTTCGCGTTCGTCTTCGACTTGGCCTTGTCGCCGCCCCAATTGAAGAGCGAGGGCTTCTCGTCCATCTGGTAATACTTGCGGTAGGCCTTGTAGGTCGCGCCGGGGTCGCGGTGGTGACGGCGGCGGTTGAGGTCGACCATGTTCAGGGTCACGCCCAGCACATCGGCCTTGAAGTTGCGCAGCAGCGTCAGCGACTGGCGGGCGGCCGAGCGGGCCGAGTGGCGCCAGCGGACAACCAGGATCGTCTTGTCGGCCTTGCCGGCCACCACACGGGCTTCGGCCATCAGCAGCAGCGGGCCGGTGTCGATCAGGATCAGGTCATACATCGAGCGCAGGCGCTGCAGCAGGTCGTCGAACGCGCGCGTGCCGAACACGTCGTGCGGGGTGTGTCCGTTCTGCGAGAGCGGCAGGATGTCGAGCATCGTCTTGCGATCCTTGACGATTGCATCCGAGAGCTGGCCGGCGCCGAAGAGGTGCTCGACGAAACCGATGTCCGGTTTTAGGCCGGCGGTTTCGGTCAGCTGGCGGCGGCGGAAGTCGCCGTCGATGACGAGCGTGCGCGAGCCCGACATCGCTGACATGCGGCCCAGCGAGAGCGTCAGGCTGGTCTTGCCTTCGTCGGGAAGCGACGAGCAGATGGCAACGGTCTTGGTCTCGCTGTCGAGATCCGAGAAGGCGATGGCGGCGCGCAGATAGCGTATGCTTTCGGCGTAGGCGGAGAGCGGATTCTCGACCAGATAATCGGCCGGGTTGGTCTGCGACAGGCCGAGGAAGCTGGCGGTGCGGATCAGCGGCACGGAACCGATCGGATTGGCGCCGAGCTTGCGCTCAACGTCTTCGGTTGAGCTGATCTTCATGTCGAACATTTCGGCCAGCAGTGCGAGGCCGCCGCCGATGATGGCGCCGAGCAGGCAGCCGATGATCAGGTTGAGCAGCTTCTTGGGCGAGCTCGGCGAATCCGGGACCGAGGCGCGCGACAGGATGTTGGCGTCAGCGGTGATCAGTGCGTCCTGTTCGCCGGTCTGCTTGGAGCGGGTCAGGAATTCCTCGAGCAGGATGCGGCTGGTGTCGGCATCGCGCTCAAGTTCACGCAGACGCACGAGCGCCTGGTTGTTGCCGCGCAGCTCATAGGTGGAGCGGCCGATTTCGCCCTGGATCGAGCTGATCTGGGCCTGGGCGACCTTCAGCTCGTTCTCGATGTTGCCGGCGATGCGGGAGACTTCCGCATTGATCTGGCGATCAATGTCAGCGGCTTCGTTCCGGGCACTGATGAGTTCGGGGTGCTGAGGGCCAAGCTTCGTTTCGAGTTCGGACACCCGGCGATTGATGATCGCGCGCTGGGTCTTGAGGTCGGAGATGACCTGGGACTGGAGAACTTCCGTCACGCCATCAGCTCCGGCGCCGCTCGCCATCTGGCGGCGCACGCTTTCGGCGCGGGCACGGGCGCGGTCGAGGTCAAGCTGCAGGGTGGCTTTCTGGGTCGTCAGGTAGGCGATCTGCTGTTCGGTCAGCGTCGCGCCCTGGGCAGCGAGCAAGCCGGACTCGGCGCGGTAGCTCTCGACGCGGCGTTCTTTTTCTTCGACTTCCTCGCGCAGGCCCGACACGCGCTCGGACAGCCATTCGGTGGCCTTGCGGGTTGCTTCGAACTTTTCTTCGAGCTGCTGGACGCGGTACTGTTCGGCAATCTCGTCCGCCAGGCGTGCAGCCGTTTCCGGCGAGACGCTCGAGACGGTCACGGTGATCAGGTAAGTCGTGCCGACGCGGCTGACGGAAACCTTGTCGCTGAGGATGCCGACGGCAGATTCCAGGAGCGCGGCATCCTTCTGCTCAGGCGTCATCCCTTCAAACGGATCCGCAGGCGGTTTGGCGCCGGTAACGGCCCGCACAACGCCCTGGACCGGCGAAAGCAGCCCCTTCTTGGGTGGCAGAAGTGATGGATTGAATTCGGGGTCTTCGACGAGTCCCTGTTGGACCGCGACGCGTGTGAGCAGAGACTTCGAGCCCAGCACGAGCACTTCGGTGTCAACGACGGCGGTGTTTCCGCCAAGCCCGGAGAAGATCGCGCCAAGGTCGATTACGTTCTTCTGCTCGGTATCGAGCTGAACCACGGTTTCGGCCTGATAGATCGGCGTCTGATTGAAGGTCACGAAGGTTATGATGCCAAACGTCGTCAGGAATCCGGCCAGGATCATCCAGAAGCGGCGATACACAACGCCGATCAGCGCCTTCAGATCGAGCGGAGGCGCAGGCGTGTGATCGCCGCCGGAGGAGGCCATGTTGGTCGGAAGTTCGAACGAGAAAGTTTTGGACAAGGCACGGCCTCTGAAATTTTAGGGCCGGGAGCCGGCGCTATTGCCGGCTCCCGGAAAGCAGGAAAAGTTACGGGAAGAGTTTCAGGCCAATGCCGAACTGCGTCTGCCCAAAGGACGGATCGCCGAAGATGGCAGTACCCGAGACGTCACGGTCGCGGTTGCGCGCGAAGACTTCCCAATGCAGGCGCATGTTCATCTTATAGGTCGCCACAGCACCGAATTCCAGATTTTCGTCCTTGCGGTCGATTTCCTCGTACTCGTAGTTGGATATACCGGCATAACCCGAAAGGATAATGTTGCGGCGCAGTTCGTGGTCAACACCGGCTCCGAAGCGTGTTTCAACGGCGCTCGGCGAGTCGAAAGCACCGATATCCACCACGCGGCGGCCGGCATTGAAGTTGACTGTGGTCAGACGCGTCGGGAACCATTCCATCTGCGCATCAACCGAAAGGCCGCTGACGTCGGCGAAGAAGTCGTCGTCCTTGTCTTCGTTCAGGTAGCCGACGGCGATGTCACCGCGCACCAGCGCCGTGAGTTCGAAGTCGACACCGCCGGAGATCGTATAGCCGCTGGAGTCGCGCGAGCGCGGCAGGCCGCCGAAGATCTGGGTCGTGTCAAATTCGCTCTGACCGAAGGTGCCCTGCCCGAAGACGGCCAGGTTCGGCGAGACGGCGTAGGACAGGCGCGAGCGGCCCTGCAGGACAGTGCGGTCGCGGTAGTCCTGGTCAATGTTCAGACCGGTGCCGAGCGCTTCGCTGTCTTCGTAGTTTTCTTCGCTCGTCGACAGGCTGTTGTTCCAGCGGACGCGGTCGCTTTGGTAGTCGGCATCAACCTGCACGCCCGTACGGGTGTACTGGATCGGACGTTCGGCGCTGAATGCGTTGACGAAATCGGTGCGCGGTTCAGCGCGGTCTTCGGCGAACACGGCGCCGCCGACCGAGAAAGCGCGGGTGACATCGACGCGGCCGCGAAGGCGGGCGGTCAGGTCGGTGGTCGATTCATCACTGAGGTCGAGATACTGGTTGCGGTAGGCCGAAGCGTCGAAGCCGAGGGCATGGACGCTCCAGTCGGTCGTGCCCGAAACATCGGCGCCGACGCGCGCAACGATATCGGACTGTTCGTTGCCGGACGTCGCGAACACGTTGTCGTTCGAGACGAGGCCAGCTTCGCCCATCGACCGGACGACGAATGTGCCAAGGCGGATCGGTTCCGGATCAAATTCCGGCTGTGCGCGCTCACGCACGGACTCGTACTTGTCGCGGCTAAAGAAGTCACTGCCCTGACCCAAGGCAACCGGCGCAATCAGGGCGCAGGCGGCAACACTCATCAGGCTAACGCGTTTCAGTTTGGACATTTCACCATTCCCCAGTTTCTCTGCGAGGCCGACATGGCCTGGGTTGTCTTCTCAACCCGTGCAAGTTCAATACCATCCCGGATTGCCCGCATTTGCGGTGAATTCGGGTGCATATCCCCCAATACCTGCAAATGGTTCGGAATTGAATATCGGTCCCCGGAATATTCGTTAACAAAACACCACATCCGTTACTTTGCGGATTGAAGTTGCTAACGAAAAGAAAGGACTGAGCGCGCTATTGGTTCCAGACGAACAGGCTACCAGCTGAGTTTTTACCATGCCAACATTGACCCTGGCCCCTGCCTCTGTTGCTGACTACCGCCGGTTGGCCGAGCGCCGCCTGCCCCGCTTCCTGTTCGATTACCTCGATGGCGGCGCGTATGCAGAGGTCACGCTCGCCCGGAACGTTCGTGATTTCGAGCGGCTCGAGCTGCACCAGCGGATACTTCGCGATGTGTCGGCGCGGTCCACCGCAACGACCCTTTTTGGGGCAGAGTTAACGCTGCCGCTGGCGCTTTCGCCGGTCGGACTGTCCGGGATGATGGCGCGCCGGGGGGAAGCGGCCGCGCGGCGCGTCGCGGGATTCTTCGGCATACCGTACTGCCTCTCAACGCTTTCGGTGTGTTCTGTAGAGGAGACTGCAGCCGCAGGCTCAGGCCCGCTCTGGTTCCAGCTTTACATGATCCGCGACCGGGGCGCCTGCGCCGATCTCATCGCGCGGGCCAAGGCGTCCGGCGTAACCGTCCTTGCCCTGACGGTTGACCTACCGGTCGTCGGCACGCGCTATCGGGATGTCCGCAACACGATGAGCGGCGGCGGCGGAAGCTGGGCCCGCCTGCGGCGCGGGCTGATCTCCTATGCCCTTCACCCCGGCTGGGCGCTTGAGGTGGGCCTCGGCGGCAGGCCCCACATCCTTGGAAACATTGCCCCTTATGTGAAGAACGCCTCCACCCCGGCCGACTTTTCAGCCTGGGCGAACGCCTCGATTGACCCGTCGATCAGCTGGGCGGACCTCGCCTGGATCCGCTCGCAATGGGACGGGCCGCTGGTGATCAAGGGCATCCTGAGCCCCGAAGATGCGGTGGAAGCCGTGAAAAGCGGGGTCGACGGAATCATCGTCTCCAACCATGGTGGCCGGCAGCTGGACGGCGTTGCCTCCTCGATCTCGATGCTGCCGCGCATCGCGGACAAGGTGTCCGGTCAGACGAAGTTGCTGGTCGATGGCGGGGTGCGATCCGGCCAGGATATCCTGAAAGCCATGGCGATGGGCGCCGATGCGGCGATGGTGGGACGGCCCTGGGTGTACGCGCTTGCGGGCGCCGGTGAGGCGGGATTGCTCAACCAGCTCAAGGCGTTTCACGGTGAATTTTCGGTATCGATGGCGCTCACCGGCGTCACGGACACACGCCAGATCGGGCGATCCGTTCTCGATCTGCGTTCCGGCGGAGACGCCTGAAGATCAGGCGTCCGGAATGGCGATATAGGTTTGCGGACCTTCCGGCTGCTGACCGGCCAGGATGTTCTTCTCCGGCGGCACCCGCTTGAGCTGCGCCTTCAGGAGTGTCGGGAAAGCCTCCAGCTGGCCGCGCGCGAAGCCCCAATCGAACACCCAATAAGCGTATGGGCGTTTGCCAGCCAGCGTACCGAATACAAGCAAGAAACCTGCGCGGGCAAGGCGGTACAGGCTGAACGCCAGGTAACGCCACCAGGGCTTCATGCCGTACCGGATGTGTAGCTTGACATGTCCCCGGCCCCAGGTGCGGGCCTGTTTGAAACGGCCGTCCGCCGTGTCGCGCAGCCGGTAGTGCACCAGCGCTTCCGGCACATAAGTCAGCTTCATGCCGGCCAGCTGCACACGCCAGCAATAGTCAACGTCCCAGGCCGTGCCGATCCAGTCGGTCGGATCACCCACGCGCTTGTAGCAGTTGCGGGTCATGCCGATGGCGTTGCAGGCGGCGAACGGAAGGTGGAGCGGGCCGACAACCGTCGGCAGGCCTTCGGCCCGGCCCTGCAGGCCGCGGTCCTTGCCCCAGGTCATGCTAGGCGGATTGAGTCTTTCATAGTCGAGCGCCGGGACGGCGAAATCGCAGGTTTCCAGCGCCTTCACCATGTGGCGCATCCAGTCAGGATCGCACTCGTCATCGGACTCGCAGACGAGTATCACGTCGCCCTTGGCGGCCCGGAAACCCACCGTGTAGGAATGCCCGACCGTGCCTTGGGGACCATGGCCGATATAGGCCTGCACCACCCGCACCGGCAGCCGGTCTGCGTAGGACATCGCCATTTCGACCGAGTTATCCGTCGAGCCATTGTTGACGAACACCAGCTCCCATTCGCCTTCGTAGGTTTGGCGGACAAGTGAGTCCAGCATCACGGCGAGGGTGGCGGCGCCATTGTAACAAGGCAGCACAACACTGACGAGCATAGTAATCCCCTGAAAACCGGCACACACACAGTTGTGCCCGTCACTTGCAATATACTGGCCACAACTGCCGCGAAACTCAAGATGGCGAAGGTAAACTGCGCGCGGGCCCCAAGTAATCTACCCGGCCACCACGCAGTGCACCCCCTTCCTCCTGCGTGCAATACTCCGGTTCCGGAGTATATGACGGGTGTTGTCGAAAAGACCTGCCTTGTAACTTGAACCCTGCATCGGCTCTTTGGTATCAGTGTGCACCGCACCAGAACGGCGCACCGTCTTCCGAACAGTGGTATACGAGTTGCAAGCTCGACCTGCGAACCCCTGCCTTCCAACAAGGATTGAGACATGCTGATCGTCGATACAGCCCTGAAGGCGCGTGCAGCGTCCGGGCGGCCGGCCCAGGTGGCCATGTTCGGCGCCGGCTACATGGCGCGCGGCATCACCACCCAGATCGTCCGCTACACGCCCGGCCTCCGGCTCGCGGTCATCTGCAATCGCACGGTCGAGAAGGCCATCGGCTGCTACACCGCGGTCGGTGTTGACCCGGCCGACATCCGCGAAGTGAGTAGCGCCGCCGCCCTCGACCAGGCGATCCGCGATGGCAAGTATGCTGTCACCAACGATCCTGCCGTCGCAGCCAGCGCCGGCCTCATCGACATTACCCTCGAAGCGACCGGCCATGTTGGCTACGGCGCGCTCGCCACCACGCTCTCGATCCAGCATCGCAAGCCGATGGTCTCGATGAACGCCGAGCTCGACGCGACCTGCGGCCCGATCCTCAAGGCCATGGCCGACGAAGCGGGCGTCATCCTTTCCGGCGCCGACGGCGACCAGCCGGTCGTGCAGATCAACCTCTGGCGCTATGTCAAACAGCTCGGCATGACGCCGCTGCTCTGCGGCAACATCAAGGGCCTGCAGGACCGCTACCGCACGCCGGAAACACAGGCCGCCTTCGCCAAGCAATGGGGCCAGACCCCGGAGATGGTGACCAGCTTTGCCGACGGCACCAAGATTTCCTTCGAACAGGCGATCACTGCCAACGCAACCGGCATGACCATCGCCCAGCGCGGCATGATCGGCCATGAGTTCAAGGGCCATGTCGACCAGATGGTGGACATGTACGACATCGACCAGCTTCGCGCCCTCGGCGGCATCGTGGACTATGTCGTCGGCGCCGCGCCGAGCCCCGGCGTCTACGTGTTCGCTGAAGCCAGGGACGAGATCCAGAAGGTCTACCTGAACTATGGCAAGCTCGGCCAGGGCCCGCTCTATAGCTTCCATACCGGCTGGCACCTCACCTCGCTGGAAGTGCACAATTCGATTGCCCGCGTCGCGCTCCTCAAGGACGTGCCCATCGAGCCGCTCGGCCCGCCGGTGGTTGAAGTGATCACCCTAGCTAAACGCCCGCTCAAGGCTGGTGAGACCATCGACGGCATCGGCGGTTTCATGACTTACGGCGTCTGCGAAACGGCCGCCATCCAGCAGAAGGACCGCCTCCTGCCGATGGGCCTCGCCGAGGGTTGCCGCCTGAAGCGCAACATCAACAAGGACGAAGCCATCAGCTGGGACGATGTTGTTCCGCCCACGAACGACCTGCCGCACCAGCTGCGTGCCAAGCAAGACGCCAAGTTCGCACCGGCTCGCATGCCGGCGACCTCTCACTGACCCTCCTTCCCAAAGCCAGAGTTGCGTTCATGAAAACTGCCCAAGACATCGTCCAGACCGACCTCGCCTACATGGCGGAACGTCTCTCCTCCGAGTTCGGCGAAATGGCCGGAAAGCGCCTGCTGATCATCGGCGGAGCAGGTTTTCTTGGCTATTACCTTGTACAGGCGGCGTTGTACTACAACGACGTTTCAGGCAAGGCGCCGATCCAGCTGACCGTGTTTGACAACTACATGCGCGGCATGCCGGACTGGCTGAAAGCGCTGGAAGGTCGCAAGGACCTGACGCTTCGCAAGCATGACGTGCTAGACGCCCTCCCCGCAGACCTTCCGCCCCAGGATTACCTGATCCACGCAGCCTCTATCGCCTCGCCAATCTTCTATCGCCAGTTCCCGCTGGAGACGATGGATGCGAACGTCAACGGCCTGCGCCTGCTTCTTGAGTATGCCCGCGACCTCGCAACCCAAGGCAAACCCATGTCGGGCTTCCTCTTCTACTCGACGAGCGAAATTTACGGTGATCCGACCCCGGACAATATCCCGACCCCGGAAACCTATCGCGGCAACGTCTCCTGCACCGGCCCGCGGGCCTGCTACGACGAGTCCAAGCGCTATGGCGAAACCCTTTGCGTCGCCTTCGCCCAGGTCCACAAGGTGCCCGTCAAGATGGCGCGCCCCTTCAACAATTACGGGCCCGGCCTGAAGATCACCGATGGCCGCGTCCTGCCGGACTTCGCTCGGGACATCTTCGCCGGCCGCGACATTGTCATGCTGTCCGACGGCGCTCCGACGCGCACCTTCTGCTACATCGCGGATGCCATCGTCGGCTATTACAAGATCCTGGTCCGCGGCCGCCCGGGCGAAGCCTATAACATCGGTACCGAGACGCCAGAGATCAGCATGGCCGAACTCGCCCGCCGCGTCACGGCCATTGCCGCCGAAGAATTCGGCTACAAGGGCAAAGTTGTGCTCGGCAAATCGGACGACGCCGAATACCTCACAGATAACCCGAACCGCCGATGCCCCATCATCACCAAGGCACGTACGGAACTCGGATATGAACCCACAATCGGTCCGGACGAAGGCCTCAAGCGGTCCCTTTTCTGGTATGCCGGCAACCAGGTCGCGGAGCTCGCCTAATGAAAATCGCCATCATCGGCACAGGATATGTCGGCCTCGTCTCCGGCGCCTGCCTTGCCTCAAAGGGGCATGAGGTTGTCTGCGTGGACGTTGATCCCGCCAAGGTCGCCCATATCAACGACCGCAAGCCGCCCATCTACGAAGCCGGCCTGCAGGAACTGCTCGACCAGGTCGTGCCCTCGCACCTCACCGCCACGACGGACCTGAAGAAGGCTGTTCAGGGTGCGGACATTTCCCTGATCGCGGTCGGCACGCCCTTTGACGGCGACCTGATCGACCTCAAATACATCCGCGCCGCGGCCCGCCAGATCGGTGAAGCGCTCAAAGACCATGAAGCCTACCATGTCGTCATCGTGAAAAGCACGGTCGTCCCGGGCACCACGGAAGACGTTGTCCTGCCGATCCTCGAAGAAGCTTCGGGCAAGAAAGCCGGCCGCGATTTCGGCGTCGGCATGAACCCCGAATTCCTCAAGGAAGGCGAGGCCATCGACGACTTCATGTACCCGGACCGTATCGTACTGGGCGGCATCGACGCGCGCACGATCGGCGTCATGGCGAAAATCTATGACGTGTTCCCGGATGTCGACGTGATCCAGACGAAGCCGCGCACGGCCGAGATGATCAAGTACACCGCCAACTCCCTGCTCGCGACGCTGATCTCCTTCTCGAACGAGATCGGCAACCTGTCGGCCACGGTCGGCGTGGACGTTGTCGAGGTCATGCGCGGTGTGCACCTCGACAAGCGCTTCACCCCGATCCGCAAGGATGGCGAGCGCGTCATTCCGGGCTTCATCTCCTACCTCGCCGCCGGTTGCGGCTTCGGCGGCAGCTGCTTCCCGAAAGACGTGAAAGCCCTGATCGCGCACGGCGCCGGCAAGGGTGCCCGGATGGACCTTCTGAAGTCGGTCATCTCCGTCAACGCGGACCAGCCGGCCCGCATGATCGAGATGCTGAAGCTGCGCTTCCCGGATCTCGCTGGGGTGAAAGTTGCGGTCCTCGGCATGGCGTTCAAGCCGGGTACGGATGATATCCGCGAAAGCCCGTCGCTCCCCGTCACGCAGGCACTGCTGGAAGCCGGCGCAGTGATCACGGCGTTCGATCCCATCGCCCGCCATGAAGCCGAGAAGGTCTTCCCGTCAGGCGTCACCTTCGTGGACAACCTCGACGGCACCGTGGCCGGCGTGGACGCCATCCTGATCATGACCGGCTGGCCCGAATTCCGCGCCCTCCCGGCCCTGCTCGAGACGACCGGCGCCAACCCCTATTTGGTCGATGGCCGCCGCCTGCTCGCGAAAGACAGTGTCCGCGCCTATGCCGGCATCGGCCTGAAAGCCGAACCGGTCGCCTGATATCCAACAACTCCAAAACAAAAGCGCCGCTCAATCGAGCGGCGCTTTTCATTTTTAACCTGAACAAAATCCGAGGCCGCTTCAGTCCGCGAAATCCGCCCACTTCTTGTCCTTGTCCGACATTTCGGTCGGCGCCAGTGGCCAGGTAATACCGAAGGCCGGATCGTTCCAGCGAACGCCGCCTTCCGCCGCGCCGTTATAGCGCGAAGAAACGAGGTAAGTGACTTCGACATGATCGCTGACCGTCTGGAAACCATGGGCAAAGCCCTTGGGCACCAGCAGCTGGCGCTTGTTTTCCTCGTTCAGTTCGAACGCTTCCCACCGCTTGTAGGTCGGCGAGTCCGGGCGCAGGTCGAGAATGATGTCGACAATCGCACCGCGCAGGCAGCGGATCAGCTTGTCCTCGGCGTGCGGGGCGCGCTGGAAATGCATCCCGCGGATCGTGCCCTTGGTTGCCGAGTAGGACATGTTCTGCTGGACGAATTCGGTGGGCAGGCCGTTCGCGGCGAACTCGTCGGCGCAGAAGGTGCGCGCGAAGAATCCGCGATCATCCCCCCGCCGTTCCAGTTCGATCAGCACGGCATCCTTGAGCGTGGTGGGATGGAATTTCATGCGATCACTTTACGTGCTTGAGCCAGGGCGCGCCCTTGGCATAGGCCGCTTCCAGAACCTGACGGTCACGGACGGTATCCATGGCCTGCCAGAAGCCGGCATGGCGATAGGCGGCCAGCTGGCCTGCCTCGACGAGCCGGTTCATCGGTTCCTGCTCCCAGACGGTTGCGTCGCCGTCCACGAGGTCGATCACGTCGGGTTCGCAGACGAAGAAGCCGCCATTGATCAGGCCAACGTCTGCGGAGTCCTTCTCGCGGAAGGACTGCACGATGGGCGTATCATTCGAAAGGCCCATGACGCCGAAACGGCCGGGCGGCGAGACGGCGGTCACGGTTGCGCGGGCGCCGGAAGCCTTGTGGAATTCGATCAGCGCTGTGATGTCGACATCCGACACGCCGTCGCCATAGGTCAGGCAGAAGGTCTCGTTGCCGATCACCTTGCGGGCCCGCTTCAGGCGGCCGCCGGTCATCGTGTCGACGCCGGTGTCCAGCACGGTGACTTTCCAGGGCAGCGCCTGCTTGTCGGACCAGAGGATCTCGCCGTTCGACAGATCGATGGTGAAGTCGCTTTTGCGCCAGTGATAGTTAAGGAAATAATCCTTGATAAAACCGACCTTGTAGCCGCCCAGCACGACGAATTCGTTGATCCCGTGCGCGGCATACATTTCCATGATGTGGTGCAGGATCGGACGGTCGGCGATTTCGACCATCGGCTTCGGCCGCAGGGCCGTTTCCTCGCTCAGGCGCGTACCGAAACCGCCTGCAAAAATGACTGCCTTCATGCTTTGTCCATCCCCATGGCTGCGGCGCGTGCCGGATCGGGATATCCGGCGCCGCCCTTAAGGATTGGTGCATTGGCTATGCCAGCGCCAGCAATCGGCGCGCGATTTCGTCGATCCGGCCCCAGTTTCCGGCCGCAATGTCGGACTGGCTGGCGATCCAGGATCCGCCGATGGCGAACACGTTGGGCAGGCTCAGATAGGTCTTCACCTCGCCCTCGCCGATGCCGCCGGTCGGCATGAACCGCAGGTGCGGCAAAGGTCCAGCCAGCGCCTTCAGCGCCGGCGCCCCGCCCGCGATAGCCGCCGGAAACAGCTTCAACCGGGCAAAGCCCTCTTCGTGCCGCGCCATCCCCTCGCTGGCGGTCGCAATGCCCGGAATCATCACGTGTTCCCGCCCGCGCAGCGCATCGCGCAGGCCGGGCGACATGCCCGGCGAGACCAGGAATTCCGCTCCGGCTTTCAACGCCGCGTCGGCGTCCTGCCCGGTCAACACGGTGCCCGCGCCAACCAGCAATTCCGGCGCTTCGGCCCGCATCGCGGCAATCGCCTCAAGGCCTGCGGGCGTGCGCAGCGTAACTTCCGCGATGGTTATCCCCGCCTTCACCAGCGTGCGGGCCAGCGGCGCGGCCTGGCGCGCGGAGTCCACAACGATTACGGGCACGACTGGCGCCTTGCGCGCGGCGGTATCGAGTTTCAGCAGGTTGACGGACATGGGCGGGTCCTGAAAGCCGGGGAACGCTAGGCCGCACCAAGACCGGGCGACAACGTTGTTAGTGGCGCGGCTCGCGGCGAAAAACAAGCGGTCAGCCGGGTTCATTGTTCCCGGTGTCAGGCCGCCTCGGCAGGCCGGCTGGCCGACCGGTCCAGCACGCCCGGCTGGTCCCAGTCCCCTTCCGGCCGGATGATCTGCAAGGGGTCCGCCCGGATGGTCAGCGCCTGCGGGTGCGGGGCGATCGGGATTTCCATCTCGCAATAGTCAAAATCCGAGAACGCGAAATGCGGCCGGCCGGTCACCACCTGGCAGCGGAACACGCGGCTCCAGACCGGCCATAGCCGGGACTGGATCTGCGCCAGTGCGACCCGGTAGCCCTTGCGCGAGATCACCTCGCAGGTCTCCGCCATAAGTACGCGCAGCGCCGGGGTGCCGCGGTAGGCAGGGATGATGGTCGAGCGCTCTATCTTGGCGAAATCGGCGAACCAGCGCACCCGGCAGGTGCCTGCGGGGCGCGTCCCCTCGCGCACGAGGATGTGGGTGCCGGAAAAGTCGTTCCCGTCATACTCTTCCTCATACGGACAGTCCTGCTCGGCCATGTAGACCGCGGCGCGCAGGGTCATCGCCTGCTGGTATTCCTCCAACGTGCGCACAGGCCCGGCCGAAAACCGCGCGAGCATCGAAGGCTCCAGCGGCCGTGTCAGCGACAGCTCGCCAAAGTCCGGGCGCGGTCTCATGCGGCCTGCTCCTGCGAGACCGGCAGCGGGTCCTGGCCCCAGAGGTCCGGCAATCCGCCTTCGAGGGCGTGGAATCCGAGCGAAGCCATCGAGCGCTTGCCGTCTTCCGTTGCCCCGCGCGCAAAGCACGGCACCAGCGCGAAGAACTCCATCCGCGTGATCCCCGCCGCCATCATCACGCGCCGCCGGGATTCCTTCGTCGCGCCTGCATAGACGCCGATATAGACGCCGCCGCAGGCCTCGTCCTTGCAGCAGATATGGGCGAGCGAGGGCCAGGCGGGGACGAAGCTGCCATCGCGCACGGCTGCGACGCCTTCGGTGCTCAGGGGTACGGTGATGAAGACGCCGTCGACGGGATCGCCGGTGACCCAGCCGGCCATGCCGGTGAGGCCGTCGATCCAGTGGATAGAGGCGGGGGTGGCCATCGCTTGCCCGGTCAACTTCTCGGCGAGTGCAAGTCCAGCATGGAGTTCGGCGTAGCTTGCGCGCCGGAATTCAAACTCCGCCGCGCGCCGGGCAAGGCCTACATAATCGATCCGGACTTCAGTCATCAAAGGTCTCCGCGAGCACGACCAAGGTGTGCATATCGCGGAAACAATCTCACACGTTCAGATACTCATCAATACTAAACTCGCGGACAAGTTGTGTGGGCTTTTACGCCAGCAAACCCTGCAATTCGGCGGCTGTCTCGCGTGCCTGTTCGGGCGATCCGAAGAGTTGGCGGTTCACGCCGATGCGCTTGTACCAGTAGTGCAGGCCGACGAGATCGGTGAAACCCATGCCGCCGTGCACTTCGGTCGAGGTGCGGGCGATGAAGGTTCCGGCCTCCGCCACGTAGGACTTCGCAAGGTTCGCCATGACGGGGCCTTCGGGGTCGCCGATGTCGAGCGCGTGGGCGGCGTGCCAGATCAATGCGCGGCCGGGTTCGAGCTTGGCGGCCATTTCGGCGCACATGTGTTTGACCGCCTGGAACGAGCCGATGACGCGGCCGAATTGTTGGCGTTCGGCGGCGTAGGCGACCGCCCTGTCGATCATCGCCTGCGCGGCGCCGAGGGTGTCTGCGGCGATCAGGAGGCGGGCGACAGCGAGGAAGCGGTCACCGGTTTCCGGCGACGCAACGGGCTTCGAACCCGCAAATTTCACCTCATGGAATGCACGCGTTTTATCAATCGTTCTCATCTGGACGACATCTTTTATCGCTTCGACGACATGCAGGTGCGCGTCATTATCGGCTACGAGCAGGTGCGTGGCGCCTTCGACATTCATCGCCAGCAGCGACTTGCCCGAGAGCTTTCCCTTCGCGAGGGACACCCCTGCCCCATCCCGCCGGGAGGTCATCTCCGTCGCCGCCAGCCCGAACCTTGCCTCGCCGGCCGCGATCAGATTCAGCAGGTCAGGGTACGATCCCAAGGCGGTTGCCGCGAGGGCGCCCACGAGGAAGCCTGAGGGGGCGATGTGGTAGCCGAGGGCTTCCTGCACGAGGCAGGCGTCGAGCAGGCCGAGACCGAGCCCGCCGGCGTCTTCCGGCACGAGCAGGGAGGCGAGGCCGAAATCGGCAAGTGCGGTTTCCAGTGCGCTGGAAGCTTCGGCATCGCCCACGGCAATCTTGCGGATCTGGTCGAGTGAGGCGGCGCCGGCGAGGACGCCCTTGAGGCTGTCCTGAAGGAGGCGCTGGTCTTCGGAGAGTGCAAATTCCATGTGCCTTACGCCTTCGCCAGCTTGGGTTCGCGCGGCATGTCGAGGCCGCGTTCCGCGATGATGTTCTTCTGGATCTGGGCGGTGCCGCCGCCGATGATCAGGCCGAGGTCGTACATGTAGCGCCACTGCCAGCTGCCGTCGGCGCGCAGGTGTTCGCCGTCCTCATAGAGGATGCCGAGTTCGCCGAGCGCGTCGATGGCGAGGCGGGCGATCTCGTGGTTGAGATCGCAGCCGTTCAGCTTGACGATCAGGCCGGCGAGGCCCGCCGGCTCGCCCTTCAGGCGGCTGGTGGTGATGCGCAGGCCGTTTGCCTGCATGGCATAGACTTCCGACTGCAGTTTCATCAGCCGGTCGCGCAACAACGGATTGTCGATCAGGCGCTGGCCGTTGACGCTCTCGTCCTTCATCAGCGTGACGAGTTCGAGGAAGCGCGCCTTGGTGGCGTTCGGATCGCCGAGCATGCCGCGCTCGTGGGTCAGCGTGGCGTTGGCGACTTGCCAGCCGACATTCGGCTTCGCGATCACGCCGCTCTTCGGTACACGGACGTTCGTGAAGAAGACTTCGTTGAAGTTCGCGCTGCCGGTCATGTCGACCAGCGGGCGCACCTCGATGCCGGGCGTCGACATCGGGAAGGTGATGTAGGTGATGCCCTCGTGCTTCTTCGCGGCAGGGTCCGTGCGGACCAGGCAGAAGATCATGTCGGCCTGCTTGGCGGTCGAGGTCCAGATCTTGGAGCCATTGATCACGTAGTGATCACCGTCTTCCACCGCCGAGGTGCGCAGCGCGGCGAGGTCTGATCCTGCGCCGGGTTCGGAATAGCCCTGGCACCAGATCATCTCGCCTTCGATGGTCGGACGGATATAGGCCTGTTTCTGCGCCTCGGTGCCGAGCTCCAGCAGCGTCGGCACGAGCATCGAGATGCCCTGCCCCGCCATCGGCCCTGGCGTGCGGGTGCGGGCGAATTCCTCAGCAATGATGCGCGCCTTCAGGATGTCCGGTTCGCCGCCATAGCCGCCATAGGCCTTAGGGATCGTTCGCGCGGCGAGGCCGTGCTCGATCAGCAGCTTCTGCCAGGCGATGCGCCGGGCGTTCTTGTAGCCCTTGTCCTCGGACGTGGGGGCCAGGTGGCGGTTTTTCGCAAGCGTGTCGGAGACTTCGGCGCGAAAGGCTTCGTATTCGGGATCAAGGTCGAGTTTCATGCCTGCATTTGAAACCCCTGACCCTGCGTCCGGCAAGAGGGGTGCTTGCGCGACGTTGCGTAAGGGCTCTTAGCTCTGTTCAAAGAAACCCCTGAGGAGGAATGCCCCATGCCCGTCGAGTACGTCAAAAAAGGTAATGTCGCGATCATCACCATGAACCGTCCGGAAGCGCGCAACGCCATCAATGGCGAGATGGCCGCGACGATGGAAGCGGCGCTCGACCAGATGGAATCGGACCCGGAAGTCTGGGTCGGCATCCTGACCGCCGTCGGCAAGGCGTTCTGCGCGGGCGCGGACCTGAAAGAAATTTCCGCCGGCAATGGCGGCGCCCTCTCCACCAAGAAGGGCGGCTTTGCCGGTATTGCCCGGCGCGAGCGCACCAAGCCGCTGATCGCGGCGATCACCGGTTCGGCGCTGGCGGGCGGTACCGAAGTGGCGCTCTCCTGCGACATGATCATCGCAGCGGACGACACGAATTTCGGCCTGCCGGAAGTGAAGCGCTCGCTGGTGGCAGGCGCCGGCGGCCTGTTCCGCCTGCCCCGCGTGATCGGCAAGTCGGTCGCGCTGGAAGTAATCCTGACGGGTGACCCGCTGTCTTCGCAGCGCGCGTACGAGCTGGGCATGGTCAACAAGGTTGTGCCGGAAGCGCAGGTGATGGACGAGGCGCTGAAGCTCGCCGCACGGATCACGGCCAACGCGCCGCTGGCAGTGGCAGCGAGCCGCGCGGTGGCCATCGACGCGACCTCGAAAACCGATGACGAGCTCTGGAAAGCCTCGGGCACCGCGTTTGCCAGCATCATCAACACCGAAGACTACCGCGAAGGCCCAAAAGCCTTCATCGAGAAACGCGCGCCGGTCTGGAAAGGCAAGTAATCCGGACGGCGACACACCGCATCAAGGCCCTTGATGCGGTGTGACAGACATATCTCGGCAGCCTGGCCCGATGGCAGGGTATTTGCAAACCTGCGATCCCTGCTGGCTGTGGGGAGCTGATGTTCGCGGATGCACTTCAAGTTGACGACGAATCTGTCGTTAACGCCGACATTTGTATCATCGGTGCGGGCCCCGCCGGGCTGACGCTTGCGCTTGAGCTGAACGGCAAGGGTCTCAAGGTGCTGTTGCTGGAAGCTGGCCGTTTTGACGAGGTGCCAGAGCGCAACGATCTCTCGCAGCTCGCCAGCGGCTTCCAGTATGGCACCGTCCGCCAGACGGCGAACACGCAGCGCTTTGGCGGCAACGCAAGTGCCTGGAACCTTCGGACGCCGCGGTCTCCGATACGCGTCCGGTTCGCCAGGTTCCGCGATGTCGATTTTGAGAGCCGCTCCGAGACCGGGAGCGAAGCCTGGCCACTTCAGGCAGGCGATCTCGACAGCGCAGCCCGGCGCGCAAGCGAGCATTGGAACATTGCGCCTGATGGCTTTACGCCATCAGAGCAGCATGGCGTTCAATACCGGCTTCTGGACCTCGGCGCCGATGTCTCGAATGCGGCTTTCCAGTTTCCTGTCGCCGATACGCTCACGGTCAAAGCGCGGGCCATACTCGCCGCCTCTGCGAACGTCTCAGTTCTGCTGAACGCCGTGGCGACAGACCTGCAGTTCGAGGGTGCACGTGTGATTGGCGCGCGCATCGTCACCCGTCCGGGTCACGGGTTCAGGGTCCAGGCGGGGCGGTTCGTGGTCGCCGCCGGGGCGTTCAACGCCTGCAAGCTGCTGTTCGCGTCCCGCATGCCGAACGGGCATGCCCCGGGCAATGCGCAGGATGTGCTGGGCCGCTACTTCATGGATCATCCCGCGGTTCATGGCGGCGTGTTCTACCCCTCCAGCGCGTCGCTCATCGGCGAACTCCGGCGCTATGACATCCGCCCGGAGGATCCGGCGCCCGCCATGGTGCATCTTTGCGTGTCGGACGCGCGTGTCCGGAAGGGCGGCGTTCTGGGCCTTTCAAGCCAGCTTTTTCCGCGCGACCCCTCCTACCAGTGGGGCGGAGAGATGGACGAGCGCGCCTATGCGGCGTCGGAAGGCGCCATGGCCATCCGCACCCGGATGGAAAACGGGAAGCTGCCGCGCCTCACCGACATCCGCAACGCGCTGGCCGGCACGGACCTGCTCGCCAATCATGTCATCCAGCGCGCGCTCATGCCCTGGTCCAGCATGCGCAAGGGCGGATGGTCGCAGAACGCACGGGCGGTGCGGCAATACTCCGTTTTCGAAGTGGTGCAGATGGCGGAGCAGGCGCCGCATGCCGGCAACCGGATTCTCCCGAGCCCGGAGAAGGACTCCCTCGGCCAGAACAGGGTGACGCTCGACTGGCGCTGGCATGAGGCCGACCAGATGAAAACCATCGCCGCCCAGGAAGTATTCGAAGCCGCCGTGCTCGCCTCAGGGATCGGCCGGATAGACCATGCGCGCCCTGAGGGCACGCTGCGCGTCATCAGTTCCAGCAGCTACCACCATATCGGCGGTTTGCGCATGGGTCGCGACCCGAAGACCAGCGTCACCGATGCCGATTGCCGTGTGCACGGAACAGAGAACCTATATGTGGCCGGTGCCGGATTGTTCCCGACCGGAAGCTACGCCAATCCCACATACCTGATTTCAGTTCTCGCCGTGCGCCTTGCCGGGCATCTTGGCCGGCTGGCGGCTGCGGCTCCATCCCGGAACGAGAGCCGCACGGCCTAAGGGCCCCGGGCGCCAACCTGCTACACGCCGTAGAAGTACGAGATCGCCATGCAGCTGATCAGGCCGATGATGATGTTCATCGGTACACCGATCTTCAGGAAGTCGGAGAAGCGGTAGTTGCCGGCGGCGTAGACCAGCGTGTTGGTCTGGTAGCCGACGGGCGAAGCGAAGCTCGCGCTGGCGCCGAACATGACGGCGACGACGAGGGCACGCGGGTCGATGCCGATCAGGGCAGCGAGGGAGATGACGATCGGCGTGACGACGACGGCGACGGCGGCGTTGGTGACGATCTCGGTGAGCAGAGAGGTCAGCGCGTAGATCGCGACGAGGGCCCAGAAGGGTGACAGCTGCATGAAGAAGGGCACGGCTGTATTGACGATCAGGTCCACCGCGCCGGTGGTCTGCAGGGCCGAGCCGACGATCAGCATGGCGACGATGAGCCCCAGCACGCTGGGGTCGAGCGCGCGCCAGGCGTCTTCCATGGTGAGGCAGCCGAGCACGAGCATCGCGCCGAGGCCGATGATGCCGGCGACGGGGAGTGAGACGAGGCCTGTGGCGGCGGCCGCGATGACGGCGGCGATGATCGCGATGGCGAAGCCGGCACTTTCGCGCCGGAAGGGCTTCTCGGGCAGGTCGCGCGTGATGATCAGCGGCGAGGTGGCGGCGAGCGCATCGATGGCGCGCTCGGCGCCTTCGAGTAGCAGGTGGTCGCCGGTGCGCAGGCGGGTGGAGGCGAGTTCCGGGCCGGGCTGGTTGCCGTAGCGCGCGACGCCGCGCAGCCGGACCGGGCGGGCGGAGAGATAGCTGAGCTGGTCGGCGCGGCGACCGATGTTGGGATCATTCGGGGAGAGGATGGCCTGTACACGGATGGTTTCTTCGCCCTCGCCCGGGGAGCGGCGGGCGATGCCGGAGGCGAACTTGTCCTGCTCGATGATCGTCAGCAGTTCCGGCAGGGTCAGGCGGACGGACAGGCGCTCGCCCGGTCCGATGACTTCGGCGGCGTCCTTTCTTTCGGGCGGCGCGGTTTCAGGTGTCTCGGGCTTGCCCGTGCGCGTGTGGCGGACCACCGCAGCGCTGCGCGGGAGGGCGACGCCGGCTTCTGCGGCGGCGGGGAGCGACAGGTCTGTGAGGAAGAGGAGCGGCTTGTCCGCCTTGCGGTCCGGATCGCCGCCCTTGGGCAGCAGGAAATAGCCGAGCAGCATCAGGATCGGGATCCCGGCGGTGACGACCGAGAGGCCGACGCCGGAGATCTCGAAGATCGTGAACGGCTCAAGACCTGCGCGCGTCGCGACGCCGGCGACGATCAGGTTGGTCGACGTGCCGATCAGGGTCAGCGTGCCGCCCATGATCGAGAGGTAGGAGAGCGGAATGAGCATCCGGCGCTTGGAGATCTTCAGCGTTTCGCTGAGCGCGATGACGACCGGGATAAGCACGAGGACCACCGCCGTGTTGTTGATGAAGGCCGAGGCGAGGAGGACCATGAGCGTCATCAGGACGAGCGAGACCCAGCTGCCGCTGGCCGCCGCGCTGATCACCATCTGCGCCATCCGGTCGAGCACACCGGTGCGCTGCAGGGCGGCGGTGAGCATGAACAGGGCGGCGATCGAGATCGGCGCGGAGTTGGAAAAGGGCAGTAGTGCCTCTTCCTGGGGGATGAGGCCGAAGGCGAAGCAGGCGGCGGCGGCGACGACGGCCGTTGTGACCGGGGGCACGCGTTCCAGCGCGAAGGAGACGACCATGGCGAACAGGATGACGAGCGCGATGACCGCGTCATTGGCGGCCATCCAGTTTGCGAGACCGTCCAGCATGGCTTGCATTCCTTCGGCTCAGCGGCGGCGCTGCAGGGTTGGGAGGATTGGTGGCTTGGCCCCGTCATTACCAATTCGGAGCGCGCGCCTTGGTTCCGTGGGTTTCTGCGGAAGAGTGCATACCCCCGGCCGCGGCCCCTATCTGACCGCGCGGCTTGGATGCATCAGCCGGGTGAAGGCGCTGCGGAAAACTGGGGCGCGCGTTTCGACGGGTCCGGCGCAAACACCACGGGAGACTTCGTGCCGCCGCCGGGACCGTCGTCTTCCTCATCATCGCTGGCGGGCGAAGTGCGCTCCGAAATCCGTGACAGGTGGATGGCTGCCCCTATCAATCCGCCAATCGGGCCGAATTGCAGCAGGGCCGCGACGAGGAAGATCAGGGGCACCTGCAACTCGAGTTTGGCGAAGACAATGAATAGGCAAACCAGAACGAGGCCGCCGAATGCAAGTCCGGCCGCTATCCCGGCCACGATATGCTTCAGGAACCCGCGGGCAATCGCGCGTTCCTCATCCTTTGCACTATCGAGGATCATCTTGAACAACATGGCCGGTCGGCTCCGCAGGTCGTGCGGTGCCACACTGCGCCTTTCCCGGACGAATGAAAGCCCTTGGAGTACAGGCCGGCGCGCGACGATTTTTCAGCCGCTGTCCGGCGTCACGGCTGGAGAGACCGCCTGCCCCCCTCAATCCTCGCGCTTCACGCGGGCCTTCCCTCTTCCAAGCGTGAGAGCCTTGATGGCGCCGCGGAAGGTGCGGACTTCCTGCTCGGTCCATTGAGCGCGGATCAAGGCATTGCGGAGATTATTGGTGATCACGGGAGTTTTTTCGGGCGGGTAGAAATAGCCGGCGCGGTCGAGCTCGGCTTCGAAGTGTTCGAACATGCCGATGACCTCCTCGCGGGAGGCCGGGGCGCCGACGCCTTCGTTCTTGCCTTCGAAGCGGCCGCCGAGACCGGCGCCGGCGCCCCACTGGTGGCACAAGATGCCGACCGCCTGGGCGAGGTTCAGCGAGGCAAAGCCGGGATTGACCGGATAGGTGAGGATTACGTCGCAGAGGGCGACGGCCTCGTTCGGCAAGCCGGACTTCTCGCCGCCGAAGAGGACGCCGGCCTGGCCGGGATGGGCCGCGAGGACAGAGACGGCCTGGGGCGTATCCAGCACCGGTTTTTCGATGCCGCGCGGGCGGGCGGTGGTGGCGACGGCGAAGGTGAGGCCCGCCATGGCGGCTTCCAGCGAATCGAACACTCGGGCGGTGACGCCCTGCTCCAGCGCGCCGGCGGACATGGCTTCGGCGGCGGGGTTCGGCCAGCCATCGCGCGGGGCGATCAGGCGCAGGTCAGTGAGGCCGAAGTTCAGCATGACGCGCGCGGCAGCGCCGATGTTTTCACCCAGCTGGGGCGTGTGCAGGAGGATGGCGGGCGAGTGCAGGTCTGCCATGTTCTATCCGGTTTTGACGGGGGGCCTGCGTCTGCTATAGCGCGCGCTACACCGTTATAGCGCAAGGATTCGAAAACATGTCGAAGATCAAGGTCAAAAACCCGGTTGTGGAGATGGACGGGGACGAAATGACCCGGATCATCTGGCAGGTCATCAAGGACAAGCTGATCCACCCCTATCTCGATATCGACCTGAAATATTACGACCTTTCGATCCAGCACCGCGACGCCACCGATGACCAGGTGACCATCGATTCGGCCGAGGCGACGAAGAAATACGGCGTCGCCGTGAAGTGCGCGACGATCACCCCGGACGAGCAGCGGGTCGAGGAATTCGGCCTCAAGAAGATGTGGAAGAGCCCCAACGGCACGATCCGCAACATCCTCGGCGGCGTGGTGTTCCGCGAGCCGATCGTGATTTCCAATATCCCGCGCCTCGTGCCCGGCTGGACCAAGCCGGTCGTGATCGGCCGCCATGCGTTCGGCGACCAGTACAAGGCAACCGATTTCGTGGTGCCCGGCGCCGGCAAGCTGACGATGAAATTCGAAGGCAAGGACGGCAAGGTGATCGAGAAGGAAGTGTTCGACTTCCCCTCCGCCGGCATCGCGATGGGCATGTACAACCTCGACGAGTCGATCCGCGACTTTGCGCGCGCGACATTCACCTACGGCGTGCAGCGCCAGTGGCCGGTCTACCTCTCCACCAAGAACACGATCCTCAAAGCCTATGACGGCCGCTTCAAGGACATCTTCCAGGAAGTGTTCGACACCGAGTTCAAGGACAAGTTCGCGGCCTTCAAGGGCACCTACGAGCACCGCCTTATCGACGACATGGTGGCGGCGTGCATGAAATGGTCCGGCGGCTATGTCTGGGCGTGCAAGAACTATGACGGCGACGTGCAATCCGACACCGTGGCGCAGGGCTATGGCTCGCTCGGCCTGATGACTTCCGTGCTGCTCTCGCCGGATGGCAACACGGTGGAAGCCGAAGCCGCGCACGGCACCGTGACGCGCCACTATCGCAACTGGCAGAAGGGCGAGGCGACCTCGACCAACTCCATCGCCTCGATTTATGCCTGGACGCAGGGTCTCGACCACCGCGGCCGGATGGACGGCACGCCCGAGGTGCGCAAGTTTGCGCGCACACTGGAAGAGACCATCGTCAAGACGGTGGAAGCCGGCTTCATGACGAAGGACCTCGCCCTCCTCGTCGGCCCGGAGCAGAATTATCTGACCACGGAAGGCTTCATCGAGAAGGTGGCGCAGAACTTCGAAGACGCGATGGGCAAGGCCTGAGGCGGACGGACGGGGCTGGCCGGAGCGGCCGGCCCCTTCCGCCCCTCAAACTGACAACCGGATGACGCAGACCGAACCTTCCCGCACATCCGGAAACCGCTTCGCCGAACTGGGCGTGCCTGGCCTGTTGCTGCTCGCCACCACCGGCATTGCGTATGCCGCCTGGGCCACTGGGGCCGCGGGAGCGCTGGAAGCGGGCGCCTTTGTGACCGGCGTGATCTGCGTCTGGCTGGTCGTGCGCCAGAGCATCTGGAACTTCCCGCTCGGACTGCTCAACGTGGCCGCCTATGCGTGGATCTTCTACGAATACCGTCTGTATGCGGACTCGGGCCTGCAGGTCGTGTATTTCGCCCTCAACCTGATCGGCTGGTATCTCTGGCTGTTCGGCGGCGAGAACCGCACCGAGCTGCAGGTGCGGCGCACGTCGAAGCGGGAGCTGGCCTTCATCGCGGTGTTCATCGCGGCCGCCACCGCCTTCCTCTGGTGGCTGCTCGGCAAGCTCGGTGGCGCGGCGAAATTCTGGGACGCGCTGACGACGTCCATCAGCCTTTCGGCGCAATGGTTGCAGAGCCGCAAGAAGCTTGAATGCTGGCACCTGTGGATACTCGCCGACGTGATCTATGTTCCCCTCTATATTTCTCGCGGCCTTAACCTTACCGCACTGCTTTATGGCGTATTCCTGTGCATGGCGGTGATGGGGCTGCTGGCATGGCGGAAATCAGTGAAGACATGGCCGATCGCACAATCCTCCGAATAATCCTGATCGGCGCCGAGTCCGTGGGCAAGACGACGCTGTGCGAGCAGCTCGCCGCGCATTACGCCACCGTCTGGGTGGCCGAGTATGGCCGCGAGCATTGGGAAAGGAAGATTGCCGAACAGGACGTGCCCGGAGAAATTCCGGCCTGGACGGATGATGAATTTGTCCACATCGCCGAAGTGCAGCAAAGCCGGGAAAACGAAGCGGCCACCCGCGCGAACCGCGTGCTGATCTGCGACACCAATGCGTTTGCCACCGCCACCTGGTTCGAGCGCTATGCCGGCACACGCCACCCGGAGGTGGATGCCATCGGCGCGCGGGATATCGTTGACCTCTACCTCATTCCGTCGCCGGACGTTCCCTTCGTTCAGGACGGCGTGCGCGACGGCGAGAAGATCCGCGAGTGGATGCACGCCCGTTTCCTCGAGCTGATCCGCGCGAACGGCACGCCCTACGTGATGATCACCGGGGCCTATGACTCGCGGCTCGCGCAGGCCATTGCGGCCATCGACGCGCTGCTCGCGCGCCGCGCAGCTGCGCATGTCTGAGTTCCGCATCCGCCGCGCCGGGGGCAGCGACGCCGAAGCCCTCAGCCATATCGGCGCGGCCACGTTCCTTGAGTCCTATACCGAGATCATCGACGGCCCGGACATAATCGCGCATTGCACGCGCCAGCATTCGCGCGCGGTGTATGCCGCTTATCTGGCGGATACTTCCGCCGCTGTCTGGATCGCCGAATTCACCGCGACCGGCGCGCCGGTCGGCTATGCCGTGAACTGCACGCCGGACCTGCCTATCACGCTGCAGGATGGCGATGTGGAACTGAAGCGGATCTACGCCTTCTCGCGGTTTCACGGCGCCGGGATTGGGCAGGCGTTGATGCTGGCGTCCATTGACGAAGCTCGTGCACGCGGCGCCCCGCGCCTGCTGCTCGGCACCTACCAGGACAACCACCGCGCCGTCGCCTTCTACAAGCGGCACGGCTTTACCCTTGCCGGGACGCGCCAGTTTCAGGTCGGCACCAAGCTGTTCGACGATATCGTGATGGCGAAAGCGCTGTAGGCCCTCTCCTGTGGGAGAGGGGTTCAGATCAGACTTTCCGCGAGCTGCGCACGTAGCGGACCATTCCGTCCGTGGACGTCATTACCAGCGTGTGCGTGTGCACGCGGCCGTCCTTGTGGTGGACGCCGTTCAGCATGGTGCCGTTGGTGACGCCGGTGGCGCAGAAGACGGTGTCGCCGGAGGCGAGTTCGTTCAGCGAATAGGTCTTGCCGAAATCGGTGATGCCGGTGCGGGCGGCGCGCTTCTTCTCGTCATCGTTGCGGAAGACGAGGCGGCCGAACATCTGTCCGCCTACGCACTTCAACGCGGCGGCGGCGAGCACACCTTCCGGCGCGCCGCCCTGGCCGACATACATGTCGATGCCGGTGGCGGCGTCGGTTGTTGCGATCACGCCGGCGACGTCACCATCGGTGATCAGCGAGATGCGGGCGCCGGCGGAGCGCAGGGAGTCGATGATGTCCTGGTGGCGCGGACGGTCGAGCACGCAGACGGTCATGTCTTCGACCTTGCGCTTGGCAGCCTTGGCGAGCGCCTTGATGTTGTCGGCGGGCGAGGCGTCGAGGCTGATCAGGCCTTCGGGGAAGCCCGGGCCGATGGCGATCTTGTCCATGTAGGTGTCCGGCGCGTAGAGCAGGCCGCCGCGCGGGGCGATGGCGAGCACGGCGAGCGCGTTGGCCATGGCCTTGGCGGTCAGCGTCGTGCCTTCCAGCGGGTCAAGCGCGATGTCGATCTCGGGGCCCTTCCCGGTACCGACTTCCTCGCCGATATAGAGCATCGGGGCTTCGTCCCGCTCGCCTTCGCCGATCACGACGCGGCCCCTGAACTCGACCTCGTTGAAGGCCGAACGCATCGCGTCCACGGCGGCGGCATCGGCCTTTTTCTCGTCGCCCCGGCCCACTTCCTTCGAAGCGGAGATCGCGGCGAGTTCCGTGACCCGCACCATCGCATCGGCGAGGCTCGGCGTCAGAACGTTGTTTTTCATATGTTTTTCTCCACGGACGGGAATTCGGGACAGTTAACTCTTGGACGAAGCAATTAGCTTGCCGCTTCGATGCGGATGAGGCGCGGGTCTTCGACGGAGACCGACAGTTTCGCAATCCGGTTAACAGCGGCCTGCATCTGCGCGCGGGGGCAGCGGTGGGTGACGACGGCGACGGGGCTGGCGCCGCTCTCGTCGGCGGAATCCTGCAGCAGCTTGTCGACCGAGACGCCTTCCTCGGCCAGCGCTTCGGTCAGCGCGGCGAGCGTGCCCGGCTTGTCGGCGAGACGTACACGGAGGAAGAACGGCGCGATCTCGGAGGCATCACCGCTGACGAAGGGCTGCGCGACATGGTGCTCGGCGCGGCCGAAGGCGTTGCGGATGGCGGGGCGGAAAAGTTTCGCAACGTCGCCCATCACGGCGCTGGCGGTCGGGCCGGAGCCGGCGCCGGGGCCGGTGAGCACAACGGCGCCCAGTGGATCGCCTTCGATGCGCACGGCGTTCAGCGAGCCATCGACGCGGGCCAGCGCGTGGGCGTGCGGCAGGGCCATCGGCTCGACACGGCAGACGACGCCGGCCTTGGTGAGCACGCCTTCGGCGATCAGCTTGATGCGGAAGCCGAGACGGTCTGCGAGGCGCAGGTCGAGCAGGCCGATTTCCTCGATGCCGCGCACTTCGACCTTTGAGAAGTCGAGGTCTGCCGAGAAGGCGATGGCGGAGAGGATGGCGGCCTTGTGGGCGGCGTCCATGCCAGAGACGTCGAGCGTCGGATCGGCCTCGGCATAGCCGCGCTTCTGCGCTTCGGCGAGTACTTCCTCGTAAGCGCGGCCGGTCTCGAGCATCGTGCTCGTGATGAAGTTGCAGGTGCCGTTGAGGATGCCGGAGACGCGTTTGACTTCAGTGCCGACGAGGCTGTCACGCAGTACACGGACGACCGGGATGCCGCCCGCGACGGCGGCTTCAAACAGGAGGTCCACGTGCTTCTCGGCGGCGAGGGCGGCGAGCGCGATGCCATGCTTGGCGATCAGCGCCTTGTTGGCGGTGACGACGTGCTTGCCGGCCTTGAGGGCGGATTCCACGGCGAACTTTGCCGGGCCATCGGAGCCGCCGATGAGTTCGACGAACACGTCCACATTGGGGTCTTCGGCGAGAGTCGCGGCGTCATCGAACCAGGGGTAGCTGTCGGTATTGACCGGGCGGTTGCGGCTCTGCGAGCGGGCGCTCACACCAGCAATCTCGACGCGGCCGGGCAGCCGCAGGCGGTCCTGGCGCTGCACCAGCTCGATTAGCCCGGCGCCGACATGGCCCAGCCCTGCAATCCCAATTCTCAACGGCCCCATCGGGCGCCCCTTACGCTACGGTTTGGAGGGGGCAATAGCCGGTTTGGGAGGCAGGCGGAAGCCCTGAGGGCGGGATTACCCGGCAAGGGTGCATGCGCCCGCAGAAGCGCCGCACCCCTGCCCCCTCCCGCAGGCGGGAGAGGAGTTCAAGGGAAGGTTACTCCGCCGCCACCGGCTTGATTTCCTTGACGCCGTGGGCGGCGAGGAATTTGCGGATGTTGCGGCCGGCCTGGCGGATGCGTTGCTCGTTTTCGACGAGGGCGATGCGGACATAGTCATCGCCGTGCTCGCCGAAGCCTGCGCCGGGGGCGACGGCAACGTGGGCTTCGTTGATCAGCTGGATCGAGAATTCGAGGCTGCCGAGATGGCGGAGCTTCTCCGGGATCGGGGCCCAGGCGAACATCGAGGCCTTGGGGCTCGGCACCGGCCAGCCGGCGCGCGTGAAGCTCTCCACCAGCGCATCGCGCCGTGTACGGTAGATCCGGCGGATATCGTCCACGCAGTCCTGCGGGCCATCGAGGGCGGCGACGGCAGCGACCTGGATCGGCGTATAGGCGCCGTAGTCGAGATACGACTTCACGCGGGCGAGCGCGGCGATCAGCTTGTCATTGCCCGCCACGAAGCCGACGCGCCAGCCGGCCATCGAATAGGTTTTCGACATGGTGGTGAACTCGACCGCGATATCCTTCGCGCCGTCGACCTGCAGGATCGAGGGGGTCGGTTCGTCGAAGTAGATTTCGTTATAGGCGAGGTCCGACAGGATCCAGAGATCGTGCTTCTTCGCGAACTTTACGGCTTCCTTGTAGAAGTCGAGATCGCAGACGGCGGCGGTCGGGTTCGACGGGAAGCAGAGCACCATCGCGGTCGGCGGCGGCACGGAGTATTTCACCGCGCGGCCGAGGTTCGACAGGTACTGTTCTGGCGTATGCGCGGGCACGCCGCGGATCGAGGCGCCGGCGATGATGAAGCCGAAATGGTGGAGCGGATAGGACGGATCCGGCGCGAGGATGACGTCGCCCGGCGCGCTGATCGCCTGGGCGAGGTTGGCAAAGCCTTCCTTCGACCCGAGCGTGACGATGACTTCCCGGTCCTTGTCGAGCTTCACGTCGAAGCGGCGCTTGTAATAGTCGGTCAACGCGCGGCGCAGGCCGGGGATGCCACGGGAGGCGGAATAGCCGTTGACGTCCGGCTTGCGGGCGGTCTCGACCAGTTTGTCGACGATATGCTTGGGCGTCGGCAGGTCCGGATTGCCCATGCCGAGGTCAATGATGTCGGCGCCCTTGGCGCGCAGGGCCGCCTTGGTCCGGTTAACCTGTTCGAAGACGTAGGGCGGCAGCCGCCGGATCTTGTGAAAATCTGTATTGATCATTGGGAGATCACGCCTTCGGTCACGCGCGGCACGTTGAAACTCGCCCGGATCGCCGCAATCTCGGTCTCTGTGAAGAACTCGCCGGGGGGCAAGCCGGGCTCGAATGCGCCCTGGATTTCCGCCACCACGGCCGCGATTTCCGCCGCGCCGGCCGCCGGGGCCTGCGCCCGCGCATCTGCCGCGAAGGCCGCCTGAATCACCGCGATTTCTTCTCCCGAGGCCGCCAGCCTCTCGCCAGGCTTCCAATTTGCGTCCACGGTGGGGATGTCGGCGATCGCCGGATACCCCTCACCCCGGATCTCGGTCCGGCGCGCTTCATACCATTCCGGCGCATCGTTAAGGGCACCGCGCACCTTCGAAAACGAAGAGGTACACGCAGATGCCAGCAAAAGCGGCACGCCGCACAGGAGAATCGCCGTGTTTTTCATGGTTAATCTCATTAAATCACAAACATTGTGATGGATAGATGAGCGCAAGAAACAGGGCAAAACTAGGACCTATGAGCAGCGCCAACCCACCGACCTCGGGTCAGGAACCGCTTGCGGCGCTTATGGCGGCGCAGGACCCGATGCGCTGGCAGATCCTGATGACGACGCTGGCGCTCGCCAATACCGAGTCCCAGGCCCTGATGGCCGAGGTGATGACCGGCTCCGGGCCCCTGTCCACCGTCACCAAGGGCGACCCGATGGGCGCCACCGACGCGTTCCGCGAAGTCGGCCAGAGCCTCGCCATGAACCCGATGGCGATGATGCAGGCGAACCTTGAACTGATGCAGGGCTGGATGAATCTCTGGCAGGAGATGGTGTCCGAGACGATCTCACAGGAATCCCCGAAGGAAAAGGACAAGCGGTTCTCAGACCCGGAATGGCAGGTAAACCCCGCCTTCAAGTTCATCCGCAAGGCCTATGACGTGAATTCGAAGTGGATGAACAGCCTCGCGGACCGGGCGACCGGCATGGATCCGGCCGTGCAGCTGCGCGCGCGCTTCTTCATGCAGCTGCTGACCGAGAGCCTCTCGCCCACCAACTTCCTCGGCACCAACCCGCAGGCCCTGCGCACCTTCATGGAAAGCGGCGGCGAAAGCGTGCTGGCCGGCCTGCGCATGGCGCGCGAGGATGTCCGCAAGGGCAATGGCAAGCTCTACATTTCGCAGACGGACGAGACGCCGTTCGAAGTCGGCGTGAACATCGCCACGGCGCCTGGCGAAGTCGTCTTCCGTAACGACCTGCTCGAATTGATCCAGTATGCGCCGTCGCAGCCGCAAGCCTATTCGAAACCGCTGCTGATTTTCCCGCCCTGGATCAACAAGTTCTACATCCTCGACCTGCGCGCCGAGAATTCGATGATCCGCTGGCTCGTGGACCGGGGCCTTACGGTGTTCGTCGTCTCCTGGCGCTCGGCCGACAAGGTGACGATGGATTATGACTGGGACGATTACGTCAAGAAAGGCATCTATGCCGCCGTCGAAGGCGCGCTGCAGGCTTCCGGCGCGAAGTCGCTGAACGCAGTCGGCTATTGCATCGGCGGCACGCTGCTCACCTCCGCCCTCGCCCACATGTCGGCCACCGGGTATGACAAGATTTCTTCCGCTACCTTCTTCGCCTCGCAGTCAGACTTCGAACTCGCCGGCGACCTGAAAGTGTTCACCGATGGTCCGGGCCGGGATTATGTCTACGGCCTGATTGACGAGCATGGCGGCATCATGCCGGGCAAGGACATGTACGAGACCTTCAACTGGCTGCGCCCGATCGATCTCGTCTGGCGCTATGTCGTGGACATGTACATGCTCGGCAAGCCGCCGCGCCCGTTCGACCTGCTCTACTGGAACGCCGACCAGACCAACATTCCCGGCCCCGTCCACCGGCGCTATCTGAAGGAATGCTATTCCGAGAACCGGCTTGCCCAAGGCGAATATACCGTACTCGGACTAAACATCGACCCGAAGAAGATCACCATCCCGGTCATGCTGCAGGCCTCGAAGGACGACCATATCGTGCCTTACGAGAGCGTGTTCCGCACCGCGAAACTGTATGGCGGGGACGCGACCTTCGTGCTCTCGGGCTCAGGCCACATCGCCGGCGTGGTGAACCATCCGGACGCCAAGAAGTATCAGCACTGGGTCAATCCCGGCAAACTCGGCGCTTCGGCCAACGAGTGGCTGGAGACATCTACGGAAATCGGCGGAAGCTGGTGGCCGACATGGTGGGACTGGCTGCGTCCGAAATCGGGCCGCAAGGTCACCGCCGTGCAGCCGAAAGACATGGGTCTCGGCGCGGCGCCGGGCACTTATGCCAAGGTGCGCCTCGCCGACATCCCGTTGCCGCAGAAATAACGGCGGGTCAGAGCCAGTAAGGCTCGGCCTTGTAGTGGGTGTAGACCGTTTCCTCGTAGGCGCGGTCGCCGAGCTGGCCGTACTCACCGGGATTGAGGTTCGGCGCGGCTTCCAGTTCGTCCTTGGACAGACTGACGACATAGCCATCCTTGGACTTGTCATAGTTCATCGATCCCCAGGGCACGGGATGGCGTTTCTCGCCGAGGCCGAGGAAGCCGCTGAACGACATCACCGCGTACGCCACCTGGCCGGACTGCTTGTCGATCATCAGGCAATCGACCGAGCCGAGCTTTTCGCCTTCGACGTTGAAGACAGCCGTGCCTTCAACCTTCCTTGAACTGATCAGTCCGCTGGCGGCGATGTCGCTGGTGGTCATTGTGTGCTCCATGTGGGGCGGGTCAACACGAACCCCGCGAACACAACGGATGCCAGCGGCAAATGTTCCCGCGCCAGATGGTGATTGTGCAGGGACGCAGCCCTATCCCGCCAAGCCCGCGCTTTCATCCAGCCCCAGCGCGATGTTGAGGTTCTGCACGGCGGCGCCCGAAGCGCCCTTGCCGAGATTGTCCAGCCGCGCGACGAGGCGCGCCTGCTCGTCATTGCCGAACACGTAGAGCTCCAGCCGGTTGGTGTCGTTGCAGCCTTCGGCGCCCAGCGTCTTGAGCGCGTCACCTTCCGCGAGCCCGATCACCTTGACGAAGGTCTCGCCCTGATAGCCGGCCTTCAGCATCGCGTGCACCGCCGCCCGCTTCGGCTTCTTCGGCAAGGCCCAGAGCGGCAGCGGCACCTCGATGATCATACCCTGCGCGAACCGGCCGACGGACGGAAGGAACATCGGCAGATGCGCGAGCGCTGCGTGCTTCTTCATCTCGGGCGGATGCTTGTGCGTCTGGCCCAGCGCGTAGATGCGGAAATTGTCCTCCGTCTCGCGCGTCTCGAACTCCGCGATCATCGGTTTTCCGCCGCCGGAATATCCGGATACGGCGTTCACGGTGACCGGCCAGTCCGGCGGCAGCAAACCGGAGACGACCAGCGGGCGCACCAGCGCTATGAAACCGGTGGGGTAGCACCCGGGATTTGAGATCCGCGCCGAAGCGGCAATCGCGGCGCGCTGGCCGCGGTCCATTTCCGGAAACCCGTAGACCCAGCCCGGCGAGGTGCGGTGCGCGGTCGAGGCATCGATGATCACGGTGTTGGGGTTCTCGACGAGACTCACGGCCAGCCGCGCCGCGTCGTCCGGCAGGCAGAGGATCACCGCGTCCGCCTTCTTCATGATCGCCGCGCGCGCATCCGCATCCTTGCGCTTGGCCTCGTCGATCGACAGGACCTCGAGATCATCCCGTGCCTTGAGGCGGGACGCAATCTGCAGGCCGGTGGTTCCGGCTTCGCCATCGATGAAGACTTTGGGTTTCATGCGCCCACTCCTCCGGGATCAGGGCAAAAACAAAACGGGCGCTTCGTCTCCGAAGCGCCCGCTTGAACACGGTAAATCCGTAAACGGATCAGCGCTTCGAGAACTGGAAGCTGCGGCGCGCTTTCGCCTTGCCGTACTTCTTGCGTTCGACGACGCGCGGATCGCGCGTCATGAAGCCGAAGGGTTTCAGCACAGGGCGAAGGCCCGGCTCGAACGCGACGAGCGCGCGCGAAATGCCGTGACGAACCGCGCCGGCCTGACCCATGAGGCCCGAACCCTTGACGGTGCAGATCACGTCAAACTCGGTCGCGCGGCCGGCTTCGATCAGCGGCTGGGCGATGACCATGCGCAGAACGGGACGTGCGAAGTAGGTTTCCTGATCCCGGCCGTTGATGGTGATCTTGCCGGTGCCGCGCTTGATCCAGACGCGGGCGGTGGCTTCCTTGCGGCGGCCGGTGCCATAGGCGCGGCCCTGGGCATCGATCTTCGGTTCAACCTTGAGGGCCGGCTGTGCCGACGGTGCGCCGGTCATGGCGCCAAGGTCTTTCAGGGAAGCGGAGGTATCGGTCATGTGGATCAGGCCGTTTTCGAGTTCTTGCGGTTCATCGATTTGAAGTCGACGAGCTCGGGTTGTTGGGCGACGTGCGGATGCTCACCGCCGGCATAGATGCGAAGCTTGCCGAACTGCTGGCGCGACAGCGCGCTTTCACGCGGCATCATGCGCTTCACAGCGAGTTCAAGCGCGCGCTCCGGGAAGCGGCCGGACAGGATCTTGCCTGCCGTGGTCGACTTGATCCCGCCAGCGTAGCCGGTGTGGCGGTAGTAGATCTTGTCGGTCAGCTTGTTGCCCGTGAAGACAGCTTTCTCGGCGTTGATCACGACGACGTGATCGCCGGTGTCGACGTGGGGGGTAAAGTCAGGGCGGTGCTTGCCGCGGAGACGTTTGGCGACGTAAGAAGCAAGCCGTCCGACGACGACGCCCGTCGCGTCGATCACGACCCACTTTGTCTCTACGCCTACTGGTGCGTTATAGGTTTTCATTGCTCTGCTCAGAGCCTCTCAATTTCGGAGTTCCAGGAATGCAAATTAAGGGCTGGCGTTTAAGCGCCGCTTCTCCCTTTGTCAACGCGGCTGCCGGGGCCATTGTGCTTTTTGGCGCAGTGGCTTGTTCCCGCGAGGAAAAGGGCCCTGAAGCCCCCCCTCAAGCTGCCCCAATTACTACAGGATTGGAGCTTCCGGCCGTCTGGTCAACCCGCCCGCTTTCCGGCCCCGTCCGGGATGTGGCGATGTCGACGGGCGGCGGCGCCATCCTTGCTGTGGCGTATGAACGCGGCGGCCTCGACTTCTTCAACATGGACGGCGAGCAGATCGGCGAGCCATCGCTCTTCCGTCTGAAGGCGATTGCCGACGGCCGCTCGACCAGTATCGGAGACGCAGCCGTTACCCTGTTCCCGGGGATCACCGAGGCCGGCGAGCTCAAGGGCTACGTGTTCAGCCCCGGCCTGATGGCCCCCACCCAGATCGACCTGCCGATTGCCGAAGAGCGCGACATCCAGGGCCTCTGCACGGGCGACTCCAGTGCAGGCGGGCTGATCCGGATAGCCTACTGGACGATGGCGAACTCCATGTCGCTGACCACCGGCGTGCTGTCGGAAGTCAACGGCGACCTGACCTGGACGCCGGAAGCCTCGACCCAGACGGACTTCCCGGTCACGTCCTGCGTGTTCGCCTACGACACCCTGGTCGCCTCCCCGCGGTCAGACGACTCGGCCTCGCTGACGCGCGGCAAGTATTCGGCGTTGCTCTCGCTCGAAGAGGGCAAGCCGATCCAGATCTCGACCGACTACGGCCTCACCACGATGGATGTTGGCGTGCGTGACGGCATCACGATCCAGGCGCCCCGCAACCCGACGGCCATCACCGCGCAGGGCACCCTGCCGGCCGGCGGCTTTCCGGGCGGCGTGGTCGTCGTGGCAGGCGAGAATGCGGCGGGCGAGCACCAGGTCGTGTTCATCGACCCGAGCGAGATTACGCTGGAGCCGGTAACCGAGTGACCGGCCCGGCGGCCCGCCAGACGAGGTAGACCGCCGACAGGGTCACGATCACGCCAAGCCCCTGATGCACGAGTGCGAGCGTCAGGGGGGCGGCATTCAGCAGCGTGAGGATGCCCCACACGGCCTGCGCGCTGACCAGCGCCGCCAGCACGGCAAACGGCCGGGCCAGTGCGCCCGCCCGGTAGCGCCACGCGGCCCAGAGGCTGAGGCCCCAAAGGACGTAGGCGAGGAAACGGTGATTAAACTGCGTCGCCGCGCGCCCTTCGAAGAAACTGCGCACGCCGAGATCGGCCTGTATATAATGACTGGGGATGAGCTCCCCCGCCATCAACGGCCAGTCATTATAGCTTCGTCCGGCGTCCAGTCCCGCGACCAGCGCGCCGGTGGCCATCTGCACGAACACAAGCGCCAGCAGGCCGATGGCAACGCCCCTGCCCCGGGCCGGACCTTCCGGACGCGGCACGGCTCGCAGGGACAGCCACAGCCAGGTGATCACGCACAAGATCAGCAGCGCCAGCGAAAAATGCGTCATCAAGCGATAGGGCGCAACCGATACCCGGTCCGTATCGCCGATCCCGCTCGCCACCATCCACCAGCCGATCGCGCCCTGCAGGCCGCCGAGCGCGACGAGCCCGAGCAGTTTCCAGCCCAGGCCTCCGACGAGCCAGCGGCGCGCCGCGAACACGGCAAGGCCCACAACCGCGACCAGGCCGATGAACCGGCCCAGTTGCCGATGGCCCCACTCCCACCAGTAGATGAACTGGAACTCGGCGAGGCTCATGCCCTTGTTCTGCAGCTTGTACTGGGTCGTCTCCCGGTACTTGTCGAACTCGGCCATCCAGCTCGAGGTATCGATCGGCGGCAGGGCGCCCTTGACGGGCTGCCATTCGGTGATCGAGAGGCCGGAATCCGTCAGCCGGGTTGCGCCGCCGACCAGGATGGTCGCATAGACGAGCAGGCCCAGCAGGATCAGCCAGGCCCGGATCCAGCGTGCGGCAAGAGGCGAAATTGCGTTTGCGGACATGCTGCCTAGATCACTCGGCGTACGGCGCGATCAAGAGGCGCCAACGTCGCACACCGGAATCGAACGGACGGAAACGAACATGCGCAAACCGATCGCCGTCCTCGTCATGCTCGCCTTCATGGCGCTCTGGATCTGGGGCGCAGGCACCGTCGGCTCGCGCCTGACGGAGGCGCCCAGCTGGCTGCAACTCGGCTTCTATCTGGTCGCGGGCTTCGGCTGGATCCTGCCGCTCCGCCCTCTCCTCAAATGGATGAACGCGAACCAGCCGCCGGAAGAGGACTGAGGCGTAACCCCAAAAGAAAAAACCGGCAGGGCGGGCCTGCCGGTTTTCGGGATGGGGTGTGAGCCGCTTTGCTCAGCCTGCGATGTCGGCTTCCGAGAAGAACTGGACGATCTCGAGGGCGGCGTTCTCGGCCGAGTCCGAACCGTGCACGGAGTTCTCGCCGATCGACTTGGCGAACAGTTTCCGGATGGTGCCGTCAGCGGCCTGGGCCGGGTTGGTCGCGCCCATCACGTCGCGGTGTTTCGCGACGGCGTCTTCCCCTTCCAGAACCTGCACGACCACCGGGCCGGAGATCATGAAGTCGACTAGTTCGCCGAAGAACGGGCGCTCGCGGTGCACGCCGTAGAAGCGCTCAGCCTGGGCGCGCGTCATCTGGATGCGGCGCTGGGCGATGATGCGCAGGCCGGCCTTTTCGATCACGGCATTGATGGCGCCGGTGAGGTTACGCTCGGTGGCGTCCGGCTTGATGATCGAGAATGTACGCTGCACGGCCATGGGGGCTTCCTGAATCTGGGGTTTGTGGATTTGCGCGGCCTATAGCGGCAGGACCGCGCTCGAGCAACAGCCGACAGACGGTCCCCTGTCGCCCGAAAGTCACGCCGGGCGGCGTTAATCACGGCGATCAAGGGTTCGGCGCGGGTTCGGATTGACAGCTTCAAAGACCTATGCATTTTCAACACCTGTTGAAAAAACTCAACAAACGTTGAGACAAAAAAGTTCACCAGCATCGTCCCGGGAGGACAAAATGGCTTCTAACCTGAACAAACTGATGTTTGCTGCGCTCGCAGCGTCCGCGCTGACGCCGTTCGCGGCCTATGCGCAGGAAGACACCACCGCCGCGCCGGAGGCCTCGGCAGAGCGCCGCTTCGGCCCTGTGGTTGTCACCGCCCAGCGCCGCGAGCAGAACCTGCTTGACGTGCCGCTCTCGGTCTCCGCCTTCAGCGGCGACCTGCTTTCCGACCTCGGCATCCAGACGATGGACGAGGTCGCCAAGATCTCGCCGAATGTCACGCTCGAAGTCTCCCGCGGCACCAACAACACGCTGTCCGCCTTCATCCGAGGCGTCGGCCAGCAAGACCCGGTCGCCGGTTTCGAAGCCGGCGTCGGCGTCTATGTCGACGACGTTTACCTCAACCGCCCGCAAGGCGCCGTGCTTGAAGTCTATGATGTCGAGCGCATCGAGGTTCTGCGCGGACCGCAAGGCACGCTGTACGGCCGCAACACCATTGGCGGCGCCGTTAAGTATGTCACCAAAGGCCTGTCCGACGAGCCAACCTTCAAGGCGCGCGGCGCCTATGGTTCCTACAACCAGCAGGATATCGTGGCCTCGGGTTCGCTGCCGATCAGCGACACGCTTCGCGTGGGCGGCGGCCTCGCCTTCTTCACGCGCGACGGCTTCGGCGAGAACATCATCACCGGCGAAGAAAACTACAACAAGGACGTGGCCGCTTACCGCGTATCCGCCGAATGGGACGTCACGCCGGACTTCCAGCTGCGCCTCGCTGGCGACTACCTGTCCGACGAATCGAATGCGCGCCAGGGCCACCGCCTGATCGCCGACAAGTTCCCGCCGATCACCTACCCCGTGCTGGACGACGTATATGATACACGCGCTGGCCTGAACGTCGTCGAACAGGACGCCGAAGCGAAAGGCCTGTCGCTGATCGCCGAATACACCGTCAACGACGCCATCACCCTGAAGAACATCCTGGCCTACCGCGAAGATGCCAGCACCACGCCGATCGACTTCGACTCGCTGCCTGAGGCTGACGTGGACGTGCCGGCGATCTACGAAAACGATCAGCTCTCGAACGAATTCCAGGTTCTGTATTCGGGCGACCGCCTGAACGGTATCCTCGGCGCCTACTATCTGGAAGCCAATGCGTCGACGGTGTTCGATGTGCTGCTCGGTACCACCGGCGCCCTGATCAGCGTTCCGGGCCTCAACGCGCAGACCTTCGGCGATGTCGGCACGGAAACCTGGTCGGTGTTCGGCGACTTCACCTATGACCTGACGGACCAGCTCTCCGTTTCGCTGGGCGGCCGCTATACCGAAGACGAGCGCTCCTCGATTGTGCTTCGCCGCACCTATGCGGGCGGCTTCTCGCCCTTCTTCGGCGGCACCGGTGTTCCCATTGCCACGACATCGAACTTCGACGGCTCGGTGAAGTTCGACGACTTCAGCCCGCGCGCGTCGCTCAGCTACAAGCCAGTCGAGGATCATACTCTGTACGCGACCTATTCGCAGGGCTTCAAGGGCGGCTCCTTCGACCCGCGCGGCCAGACCTCGGCCGCTCCGGACCTCAACGGCAACTGCATCGCCCCGACGCTCAACCCGCTTGCGCCGCCGGCATACTGCACCTCCGGCGCGACCCGCGCCAGCGATCCGGAAGACCAATTCAACTTCCTGCAATTTGATCCGGAAGAAGTCGACAGCTACGAGATCGGCTGGAAATCCGCGCTGTTCGACGGCCGTCTCCAGTCCAGCCTCGCCGGCTTCTTCATGGACTACAAGGACGTCCAGGTGCCTGGCTCGGCCGGCATCGATACCAATGGTGACGGCGTCAACGACACCTTCACGGGCGTCACCACCAACGCCGGTGCGGCAACGCTCTGGGGTGTGGAGTATGAAGGCACGGCTGTGCTCGGCGAAGAGATCTTCAACGACTCCGACCTGCTCACCTCCGGCTTTGCCGTCGGTTACATCAAGGCCGAGTATGACGTCTTCATCGACGCGTTCGGCAACGATGTGGCGGACCAGCGCGTGTTCCAGAACACGCCGGAATGGACCGGCAGCTTCCGTCTCAGCTACGACACGCCGTTCAACATCCTGCTCAAGGAAGGCCGCCTGAAAATCAACTCGCTCGCCTCCTATCGCAGCGACTCGAGCCAGTTCGAAGTGCGCAGCCCGCTCGACCAGGAAGGCTACACGCTGATCGACCTCGGCCTGCGCTGGCAGGAAAACGACAGCCCCTGGGGCTTCACGCTGTCCGGCAAGAACCTGACCAATGAAGAGTACAAGGTTGCCGGCTACAACTTCATCAACCCGACAACCGGTGCCTCGACACTCGGCCTCGAAGGCGTGCTGACCGCCTTCTACGGCGACCCGCGCACGGTCACCGTAGGCATCGACTACAACTTCTAAGAGGCGCCTGGTGCGTTTCCTCCCAGACCCTGCCGCTGCGGCGGCGGGGCCACCGGGAGCCTCGACTGGGGCGGCGTCGCAAGGCGCCGCCCCTTTCTTTGGGCAGCACTGAGCGATCAGTGAGCGGAGCTTTTGACGCGGGCGGGCTTTGCTGCCCTGGCGCGGGGCGCCGGCGCCGCGCGCTGAGCGGCCTCGAAGCCGGCGGTGATGAAGGGCACCATGCGCTCGCACGCTTCGGCAAGATCATCCGAGCGAACGAACCCACCGGACAGCTTGTCGATACGGCCCGTCTGCGCGAGCGCCAGCGTCAGCGCGCCGGAGAAGCAATGGTAGCCCCAGTAGAGGTCTTTCTCGTCGATACCGGGAATCGCGAGGCGCAGCGCATCGAGGAACTTGCGGATCAGCGGGTCGAAATGCTCCGCCATCAAGCGGCCGCCCCAGCCGGGCGTATTGTTCACGTAAGCTACGAGGGCGTAGTAGCTTTTCCAGCCCGGCTCCGAAAGGTGCGGCCCCTTTAGCAGGGGCTCGAGATAGGCACGGATGATTGCCTCGACCGTTGGCGCCGCAGGCCTGGCTTCGGCGATCGCATCGATCAGCGCCGTCTCGCGCCAGTCGTTCAACATCTTGGCGCGCCGGTCGAACACCGCGACGAAGAGCTGTTCCTTGGAGCCGAAATAATAGTGCGGCAGGGCGAGGTCGACGCCGGCATTCTTCGCGATGGTCCGCAGCGTCACGCCGTCAAAGCCATGCGCACTGAATTCCGCTTCGGCGGCATCGAGAATCGCGCTGCGACGGTCGGTTTTCGGCGGCGGGGATTTCTTGCGAGCGCTCAGCGGCGTATCCTCAGCATTGTTCTTACACCCTTTATGGACCTGTCTTCCCTTGCGAGTCAAAGTGGGCCTCTGGGGAATCCTGTCCAGCCGCTTGCGCTACCCGCACTTTCCGGCATAGATTTCAACATCTGTTGAAACGGGACGCAAGTTCCCGGGCTGGAGGAAGCGCAGTCCATGACACCGGCAGGGGAAGATATCACGTGGACGTCCGCGGACGGTCTGTCGCTCTACGCGAAGGCCTATGGGCCGGCCGCATCAAAGCTGACGGTGCTTTGCCTTCACGGCCTGACGCGCAACCACAAGGACTTCGAACCGATGATCGCCGCCTTGCCCGGCCGCTACCGCTTCATCGCGGTGGATGTGCGGGGACGCGGCCGCTCGGCCTTCGATCCGGAGCCGAACAATTACAACCCCGCGATCTATGCAAGGGACATGGAGGCGCTGCTCGACAAGCTGGGCATTGCGCGCGTCGCCCTGATCGGCACCTCGATGGGCGGCCTGATCTCGCTCCTGATGACGCGCCGGATGCCGAAACGCATTGCCGGCGTGGTGCTGAACGATGTCGGCCCGGTGGTGGAGAAAGCGGGGATCGCCCGCATCGCCGGCTATGCCGGGAAGGTGCGGCCGGTCACCGGCTGGGCGAGCGCTGCGGAAGCGGTCAAGACGATCCAGGGCGCCGCCTTTCCGGAGCTGCCCGAGGAGCGCTGGATGGATTTTGCGCGGCGGACCTACCGCGAGCTGCCGACGGGCGAGGTCGTGCTCGACTATGACCCCAACATCGCCCGCTCGCTCGGCAAGGTTAAGCCCGGCGCGCTGACCAATTTTGCGCTCTGGCGGATGTTTGGCGGCCTGAAGAAGACGCCTCTGCTGGTGGTGCGCGGCGAGACGTCCGACATCCTTTCCGAGAAGACTGCTCTCGAAATGGTGCGCCGTCATCCGGACGCAAAGCTCGCGACGGTGCCGCGTGTCGGCCATGCGCCGATCCTCGATGAACCGGGGGCGGTATCCGCCATCACTGATTTTCTTGCGCGCCTAGAGGCCAAGGCATGACATCGACAACCCTTCCCACTTCTGCGCCGAACATTTCCGGCCGCGCCTGGGTGCTCGCCGTCCTGACACTGACGTATACGTTCAACCACGTGGACCGGCAGATCCTTGTTATCCTGCTGGAGCCGATCAAGGCCGAGTTCGGCCTCTCGGATGGCCAGGTCGGCTGGCTCACGGGCCTGTCCTTCGCCGCCTTCTATGCGACGCTCGGTATTCCGGTGGCGATGTGGGCGGATCGGGGCAACCGGCGTAACATCATCTCGCTCGCGCTAGCCCTTTGGTCGGCCATGACGGCCCTGTCTGGCCTCGCACAAAATTTCTGGCACTTGCTGCTCGCCCGTATGGGTGTCGGCGTTGGAGAAGCCGGCGGCACACCGCCCGCAACCTCCATGATCGCGGACCTGTATCCGCCGCAGGAGCGCGCGATGGCGCTCGGCATCTACACCAGCGGCATCGGCCTCGGCATCATGGCGGGCTTTGCGCTCGGCGGGTACATTTACGAGCTGTATGGCTGGCGCGCCGCTTTCTTCGCGGCCGGTATACCGGGACTGATCCTTGCCCTGATCGTCCGCTTCGGGATCAAGGAGCCGGTACGCGGCCTCGCCGACCAGCGCCGGGATGACGGCCCGGCGCCGTCGCTCGGCGAGACGCTGCGATTCATCTTCAGCCAGTCGTCTTACCTCTGGCTGCTCGCGGGATGTCTGCTGATCTGCATCTCGGCCAACGCCTTCCTCGTCTTCACCTCCAGCCACCTGCAACGCACATATAGCCTGACGCCGGGCGAAGTCTCCCTGCCGCTCGGCATCCTGATCGGCGGCGTCGGCAGCCTCGGCGCCGTCGTGCTCGGTCGGGTGTGCGACGTGCTCTCCAAGCGCGACCTGCGCTGGCGGCCTTTGATCATCGCCATTGGCGCGGGCATTGCCCTGCCCTTTGCCTGGATGTTCCTGCGCGCGCCGACGGTCGAGACAGCCTATGCCTGGAACATCGTGCCCAGCTTCATCGGGTTGATCTATGCCAGCGTCGCCTACACCGCCTCCCAGGAACTCGTGAAGCTCCGTATGCGGTCGTTTGCCTCTGCTTTCATGCTGTTCTGCCTGACGCTGATCGGCATCGGCTGCGGCCCGCTGATCGCGGGCATGCTGTCGGACCATTTCAGCGCCCAGGGCGCCGCCCAGCCGCTCGCCCGGTCGCTGGAAATGATCCTCGCCTTCAATGCCGCCAGCATCGTCTGCCTACTGATGGCGACCCGCAACTACCGCCGGGATGTCGCGCGCGCGGCGGGATAGGATGGCCGAGGCTTGCGCGCGGGGCCCGGGCGTTTTAGGGCAGGTCCATGCCAGATCTTCCCGCCTGCCCCGAATGCGAATCCGTACTGACCTATCAGGACGGCCCGATGCTGATCTGCCCAGAATGCGGGCACGAATGGACCGTGGCGGCGCCGGCGGGCGCGAAGGTCATCAAGGATTCAGTCGGCAAAGCGCTCACGGACGGTGACACGGTAACGGTGATCAAGGACCTGAAGGTGAAAGGCTCATCGCTGGTCGTGAAACGCGGCACCAAGGTCAAGAACATCCGGCTCGTCGACGGCGACCACGACATCGACTGCAAGATAGATGGCATCGGCGCGATGGGATTGAAGTCTGAGTTCGTGAAGAAGGTTTGAAGCCTGCTTCAAAGATATCCCGCTCGCCCCCCCTAAACCCCTGCCTCTTTCCATCCGCCTGCGGAGGTCTGCTGGAAATAGCGCGTCACCAGCCCCGACTCCTTCGCCGCCTTGAACTGCTCGCGCGCCCGGGCGCGGGTGTCCTTGTCGCCGTCTTCGAAGATCACCATGCAGCGTTTGAACGGGGCCTCGACCGGCGCGTCGGTGCCGTCCATCAACATCAGCGCGTCGGCATTGTTGGCGTTCTTCAGTTTGGCGGAGAGCAGCACCGGCTGGCGCGCGGCGTCCAGACCCGGCGCTTCGGCCTGGCCGTGCGGCAGGAAGGAGGCGTCGTCGAAGGTCCAGAGCGCCGCATCCAGTTTCGCGAGCCGCTCCAGGTCCGGCGAGACGGCGAGCACGCGCCATCCCGCCTCCAGGCATTTCTGCATCAGCGGCGGTGCTGCCACCTCCAGCGCCGTGCGCGAAAGATGGTAGAACCACCATTCAGGCCGGATGGCCTCATTCATAATTGTCCATGATCCACTTGTTCAGCAGGCGGGGGCCGTAACCCGACGCCCAGCTCGGATCGGTCGGGGCCTTCTCGCCTTCGACCCAGGCGACGCCCGCGATATCAAGGTGGGCCCATTTCACGCCGTCCTTGACGAAGCGCTTGAGGAACTGAGCGGCCGTGATCGAGCCCGCAGCCGGGCCGCCGATGTTGCGCATATCGGCGAACTTCGACTTGATCTGCACATCATACTCGGCGCCAAGCGGCATGCGCCACACACGCTCGCCTTCTGCAAGACCAGCGGCGGTGAGTTCGGCGGCGAGGTCATCGCTGTCGGTGAACATGCCGGCATGGTGATGGCCGAGCGAGACGACGATGGCGCCGGTTAGGGTCGCCAGGTCGACGATGGCTTTCGGCTTGAAGTGTTCCTGTGCGTACCAGAGCACGTCGCACAAAACGAGGCGGCCTTCGGCGTCGGTGTTCTGCACCTCGATGGTCTGGCCGGAGGCGGAGTGGAGAATGTCGCCCGGACGGATGGCGTTGCCGTCCGGCATGTTCTCGACGAGGCCGATCAGGCCCACCACGTTGACCTTCGCCTTGCGCTGCGCCAGCGCGCGCATGGTGCCGGTGACGGCCGCTGCGCCGCCCATGTCGCCGCGCATGTTCTCCATGTTCGGGCCGGGCTTCAGCGAAATGCCGCCGGTGTCGAAGCAGACGCCCTTGCCGACGAGGATGACCGGATCGTCGCCCGGCTTGCCGCCGTTCCAGCGAATGATTCCGAGCTGGCTTTCCTTCACCGAGCCCTGGCCAACGCCCAGAAGCGCGCCCATGCCGAGTTTCGCCATCTGCTTTTCGCCGAGGATTTCGACTTCGAGGCCGAGCGGGGCGAGTTCCTTGACCTTCGCGGCGAAGGATTCGGGGTAAAGGTCGTTCGGCGGCAGGTTCACGAGATCGCGCGCCAGATAGGTGCCATCGGTGGCCGCATCGATCGGGCCGAAGGTGGCCTTGGCGGCTTTCGGGTCGGTCGAAATGACGGTCAGGCCCGTAAGGCTCGGCTTCTGATCCGGCTTAAGTTTGGTGAAATAGGTATCGAAACGATAGGCAGCGAGCTTGGCGCCCGCGGCGACCCGGGCGGCCGATTCGGCGTCGCCTGCAGTAATCGAGGCGGTCTTGAAGCCGCTGGAGCCGATGGCCTTGTAAAAGTTGGCGCCAATCTTCTCGAGCGCGCGGGCATCGCGTTTCTTGGCCTTGCCACCACCCATCAGGACCACCCGGCGGGCGTCGGAGCCCTTGGGAAGCACAACAATCGCCTGCTGGCCGGGCTTGCCGTCGAACCGGCCGCCGTCCAGCGCCTCGGACAGCAGGCCCCCGCTGGCCTTGTCCAGCGCCGCAGCAGCAGCGGGCAGCTTGTCGCCCTCATCGATGATAAAGCCCGCAATGTCGGCCTTGGTGCTTTCAGCGAAAGTAATCTTCATGTGTGGAAACTCCGTTGTGAGCGGAAACTAAGCATCGACGCGCCAAGCGCAACTCGTTAGCAAGGGAAATAGCAGCCCTTAACCGCCTGTTTTAACAAGATAGAGCGTCGCACCCCGCCAAAGATGACGAAAATCCAGGCTCATCTGTTCCGTCAGATTCTGCAGGCGGTGGTGATCATCGTGGGCGGGCTCGTGATGATGGCGCTGCTGGCGCAGGGCCTGTCGCGGACCGACCTGATCCTCGAAAACCGGCAATCAGCCCTGACATACTTCTATATCGTGATGCTCGGCTCGCCGCAGGTTGTGGCGCTTTTGACCCCGCTCGCGATCTTCGTCGGCGCGGTCTGGTCGCTGAACCGCATTCACAAGGATTCCGAGATCGTAGTGGCCCAGGCCGCCGGCATGACGCGCTGGCAGGTTGCCTCGCCGATCCTGCGGCTGGCGCTGATGTGCGCGGTAATGCACCTCGCGGTGAACCTCTGGGTCCAGCCCGTCGCCCAGCGTACCATGCGCGAGGCTGTCGCGATGGCCCGCGCCGACCTGGCCGCCGCACTGATCCGGCCCGGCCAGTTCACCACCAATGGCGAGCGGCTGACCTTTTACGCGCGCGAACAGGTGGGCGGCGAACTGCGCGGGGTCATGATCTCCGACATGACCGACCCCGCCTTCCCGACCGACATCCTCGCGCGCACCGCCGCGCTGGTCAGCGTCGATGGCAAGCCGACCCTCCTGCTTCGCGACGCGCTCAGCCAGCAGCTCGACGAGAACATGCAACTGTCGATCCTCGAATTCGACCAGTACATGTTCGACCTGACGGACTTCATGAAGGAAGACGCTGAACTGATCCTCAAGGCGTCGGACAAATACCTGCATGAACTCGTGTTCGTGGACCGGAAGGACTTTTTCCAGAACAAGGAAGCCGACGGTTTCCTCGCCGAGGCCAATGCGCGCCTGACGACGCCCCTTCTGAACATCGTGATGGCGATGCTGGCGATCCTGGCCGTGCTGGGCGGGGACTTCAGCCGGCAGGGCTATAGCCGGCGGATCGGCATTGCCTCCGCGGCCGCAGCCGTGATCCTCGTGGTTCAGCTCGCCCTTCAATCAGCCGCGGCGAGCGATCCGGCCCTCAACATCGCTCAATGGGCCGTGCCACTGGTTGTGCTCGCCGGGCTCTGCTGGGTTTATTTCGGACGCGGCCGCCACATCGGCAAACGCCCTCCGCCGCGAGGCGACCTGCTCGCCGACCGGCAGGAGGCGATAGCGTGATGCTGTCGCGGATCCAGCGCTACATCCTGAAAGAATGCCTCTCTGGCCTCGTATTGGTGCTCGGCGTGCTGCTGCTGGCGATCCTGCTGATCGACGTGGTTGAGCAGCTTCGCACGGTCGGCGGGGATGTCAGCCTCAGCCTGCTCAGCGCGCTGCGCCTGTCATTGATGAAACTGCCGCTGCTAATCGAGCAGACGCTGCCTTTCGCGCTGCTGGCCGCGAGCATGCTGGCCTTCACCCGCCTCAACCGGCGCTCTGAACTCTCGATCATCCGGGCGAGCGGCCTGTCGGCCTGGCGCTTCCTGACGCCGGTTATCGTGCTGGCAGCCGGTCTCGGCATATTCTCGTCCCTCGTGCTCAACCCTTTTGCGGCGCGCCTCACGCAGTCCTTCGAGTTTGAGCGGGCCCGGCTGTTGCAGATCGGGCAGGAAACGCTGGCGGTCGCCGATACCGGCATCTGGCTGCGCCAGGGCGATGATACGAGCCAGTTCGTGATCCACGCCCGCAGGGTCGAAAACTCCGGCCGCAAGCTGATCGACGTCAAGCTGATCGAGGAGCAGCGCCTGTATGACGGGCGCCGGCCGACCAGCGATTTTGCCTTCGTGCGCCGCATCGATGCGGAAAGCGCCACCTTGAATGACGGGTTCTGGCAGCTCGAGAACCTTGTCGAAAACCTCCCGAACCTGCCGCCGGAACGCAAGGACAGCCTCGCCATCCCGACTTCGCTGGACGCGGTGACCTTGCTCGACAAGTTCGCCTCGCCCAACACGATCGGCTTCTGGGACCTGCCCGGTTTCATCCACGAAACCCGCGCGGCAGGCCTCGATGCCTCGCGCTACACCATGCGCTGGTACACCCTTACGGCGACCCCCGTCCTGTTCGTCGCCATGGCCCTGATCGGGGCCCTCGCCTGCCTGCGCCTGCAGCGGCTGGGCGGCACATCGCAGCTTCTGGCCACCGGTGTCCTGGCGGCTGTGGGCCTCTATTTCTTCACCCAGTTCTCCGCAAGCCTCGGGGCCACAGGCGCGGCGCCGCCGCCCGTTGCGGCCTGGTCACCGCCCCTGTTTGTGCTGTTCGTTAGCCTTACGTTTATCGCTTACCGCGAAGACGGCTGATACGGCTGCAGCCTTGACACGGCCCTACCCCCCGGACCATCTCTGCCGCCCTTAAAGCGGCGTTCCGAAAAGTAGGAACCGGTTTTCGGCAAAACGCCGCGACCATATATTGACTGGAAAAGCGTATGAAACTTGTCGTCGTCGAGTCGCCCGCCAAGGCCAAAACGATCAACAAGTACCTGGGGAAGGACTATAAGGTCCTGGCCTCCTACGGGCATATCCGCGACCTTCCCTCGAAGAATGGCTCGGTCGATCCGGACAATGATTTCGAGATGGTGTGGGAGGCGGATGCCAAATCCGCCAAGCGCATTTCCGACATCGCAAACGCCCTGAAAGACGCCGACACCCTCATCCTCGCGACTGACCCCGACCGCGAAGGCGAGGCGATTTCCTGGCACATCGTCGAGGCGCTGAAGAAGCGCCGGGCGCTGAAGAAGGACATCGCGATCGAGCGGGTGGTGTTCAACGCGATCACCAAGAACGCCGTCACCACCGCGATGGAACACCCGCGCCAGATCGATGCCGAACTGGTCGACGCCTACCTCGCCCGCCGCGCCCTGGACTATCTCGTCGGCTTCAACCTCTCCCCGGTCCTCTGGCGCAAGCTGCCGGGCTCGCGCTCGGCGGGACGGGTCCAATCGGTGGCGCTGCGCATCGTCTGCGACCGCGAGAACGAGATCGAACTGTTCCGCCCGCAGGAGTACTGGAACATCGAGTGCGAACTGCGCGCGCCGGACGGCACGGCCTTCACCGCCCGTCTTTATAGCCTGAATGGCGACACGCTGAAGAAGTTCACCCTCGGCAACAAGGGCGACGCCGACCGCGCTCTGGAGATCGTCAAGACGGGCGGCTATTCGGTCGCCAGCGTCGAGGCCAAGCCGGTGAAGCGCAACCCGCCGCCGCCATTCATCACCTCTACGCTGCAGCAGGAAGCGAGCCGCAAGCTCGGCTTCAATGCCAAGCGCACGATGCAGGCCGCGCAGAAACTGTATGAAGAAGGCCGCATCACCTACATGCGGACCGACGGCGTCAACATGGCCGAGGAGGCCTATGTCGCCGCCCGCGCCATGATCCAGTCCAACTATGGCGCGCGCTACCTGCCGGAAAACACGCGGCGCTATTCCTCCAAGGCGAAAAACGCCCAGGAGGCCCACGAGGCCGTGCGCCCGACCGACTTCAACCTGCGCCCCGAAGAATATCACGGCGAAGGCGACCTTAAGAAACTCTACACCCTCGTCTGGCGCCGCGCGGTCGCCTCCCAGATGGAAGCGGCGCTGTTCGAACGCACGACCATCGACCTCGCCTCGAAGGACAAGCGCGCCGTCTTGCGCGCCACTGGCCAGGTCGTCGTGTTCGATGGCTATATCAAGCTCTATACCGAAGGCCATGACGCCGGCGATGATGACGACGACGCCGAAGGCCGCCTGCCCAAGATGATGGAAGGTCAGCATGCGGACCTTCTGAAGTCCGACGCCAACCAGTCCTTCACGACGCCCCCGCCCCGCTACACCGAAGCTTCGCTAGTCAAGCGCCTTGAGGAACTCGGCATCGGCCGCCCGTCCACCTACGCGTCCACCATGTCGACGCTGGAAGACCGCGGCTATGTTCGCGTCGAAGGCAAGGCGCTGGTGCCTGAGGACAAGGGCCGCCTAGTCACCGCCTTCCTCGAGAACTTCTTCGCGCGCTACGTGGAATATGACTTCACCGCCGGCCTGGAAGAAAAGCTCGACGTCATCTCGGACGGAAAGCTCGACTGGAAAGCCTTCCTGCGGGACTTCTGGAAGCAGTTCGCCATCGACATCGACGGCACCAAGGATCTGCGCGTCACGCACGTGCTCGACGCACTGAACGAGACGCTCGGCGCCTATGTGTTCCCGCGTACGGACGCCGAAGGCAATGCCATCGAGAACCCGCGCCAATGCCCGCTCTGCAAGGAGGGCGAGCTGTCGATGAAGCTTGGCAAGTTCGGCGCCTTCGTCGGCTGCTCGCGCCATCCCGAGTGCAAGTATACGCGCCAGTTCTCTGCCGAGGGCGGCGAGAGCGCGATCAACCCCGACGGCAACGAGATCGGCATCCACCCCGAGAAGGGCGAGATGATCCTGCTGAAATCCGGCCGCTTCGGCCCCTATGTCGAGATGGCCAACGGCGAGAAGCCGAAACGCGCGAGCCTCGCCAAGGCCGACAGCCCGGACACGCTGACCCTGTCGCGCGCTGTGGAACTGCTCAGCCTGCCCCGCGAGATTGGTCCGCACCCGGAGGATGGCGAGATGATCCTCGCCAATTTCGGCCGCTTCGGACCCTACGTGCAGCACGGCAAGACTTATGCGAACCTGAAGGATCCCACTGAGGTGTTCTCCATCGGCATCAACCGCGCCGTGGACCTGATTGCCGACAAGCGCGCGAAAGCGGCGGCCGGCGGCGGCGGACGCGGCGGTGTCGCGGCGCTCAAGACGCTGGGCGACCACCCCGATGGCGGCCCCGTCGAAGTGTTCGCGGGCAAGTACGGCCCCTACGTGAAGTGGGGCAAGGTCAACGCCACGCTGCCGAAAGAGATGGCGCCGGAGACGGTGACGCTCGAAGCCGCGCTCGAACTCGTCAACGCCAAGGCAGGCTCCGGCACCGGCAAGAAAAAAGCCGCGCCGAAGAAAGCTGCAGCCAAGAAGCCTGCTGCGGCCAAGAAAGCGCCTGCGAAAAAGAAGCCTGCGGCCAAGAAGGCCGACGCCTGAATCGGGGGCATCCCCACTTCGGTAACACTTTTGTAAGCTCGCGGAAGAATTGTCCCGCCTCTCGCTTCGGCGTAGGGTCAGGGCCTTGGTTCAAGGGGCAGTACGATGATGGAACTGAAACCACTCCACGCGGTATCGCTGGGTTTTGCGTTGATCGTGGCCGCCTGCGCGACCAGCGAAGTGGCTCGTCCGCCATCGCCCGAAGCCGAGGCGACGAAGCCGCCACCGCCAAAACCGCAGCAGCCTGCAAAGAACGTGTTCCCCGCCGCCATGTCGGTCTGCCCCGGCATGACAGTCGCGAACCGTCCGGACACGGACGCAAACCTGCAGATGACCGCCTACACCCCGTTCGTCGTCGCGGCCGGCAAGGTCACGCTCGCCACCGCGCCCGTGGAAGCGGCCTGCTTCTCCTCCGGCTTTGGTCCGCGCAGCTTCAGCAACCACAAGGGCGTCGACTATTACAGCCGCGACGCCGTGGACATCTACGCCGCCGCCTCTGGGATCGTGAAGGAACAGTCGTACCGCGACGATTTCGGCAACCAGCTCGTCATCGACCACGGCAACGGCGTGTTCACGCGCTACGCCCACCTGCAGGAATTCGGCGCCGGTATCGAAGTCGGCCAGAACGTTCGGGCGGGCGAGGTGATCGGCCTGATGGGCAACACCGCGTCCTACAAGGTCGCGCGCCACCTCCATTACGAAGTCCTCCTCGGCGACTGGGGCGCCCAGGCCGGCTCCTTCGCGCTGACGCCGGTGGACGTGCTGAGCCTCCCGGCGGCGCGGGCGGGCAGCTAGCGCCCGCAATTTCCCCGCGCATTCCGCCGCAAACTCCCCTATATGCGGCCTCATGAGCTTTCCAGACCGCCAGACTGTCCTTGATTTCCTGAAGGAAAACCCCGCCGCCACGTCCAAGGCCGATATCGCCCGGGGCCTCAAGGTGAAGGGCAAGGAGCGCGCGATCCTGCGAGAGGTGCTCGAGGAACTGGAGCGCGAAGGCAAGCTGGAGCGCACCGGCAAGCGCAGCTTCGCGCAGACCGATCGCCCGCCGCCGAGCGGTCTCGTCGAGTTCACGCGCCTCAGCCGCGAGGGCGACCTGGTCGGCCAATGCGTCGGCGACAACGGCCTGTTCGGCCCGGAGCTGATCTATGGCGGCCCCTCCGGCAAATCCCGCTCCCGCGCGCCCGGCAAGGGCGACCGGGCGGTGTGCAAGATTTCCGGACGCGAAGATGGCTCATGGCGCGCCTATGTCGTCACGCTGCTGGAAAAACGGGTCAGCGAGCGGATCGTCGGCCTCTACAACAAGACCCCGCATGGCGGGCGGGTCACCCCGGCGAGCCGCAAGGAACGCCGCGAACTGCTGATTCAGGAAGCCGACCGCAAGGGCGCTGGCGACGGCGACCTCGTGATCGCCGAACCGAAGCCCGAAGGCCGCCGCCAGTATGGCCCGCCGCTGGGCGTCATCAAGGAAGTGATCGGCCATATCACGGACGCGCGCTCGGCCAGCCTGATCGCGATCTATGCCAACGACATCCCGGTCGACTTTCCCGAAGAGGTGCTCGCGGAAGCGAAAACCAAGGAGCCGGCAAAAGTTCCGCGTACGGATCTCACAGGCATCCCGCTCATCACCATCGACCCGCACGACGCGCGCGACCATGACGATGCCGTCTACGCCGAAGAACTCTCCGATGGCTGGAAAGTCCTCGTCGCGATTGCCGATGTCTCGGCCTACGTCACCGAAGGTTCCGCCCTCGACAAGGAAGCAGAGAAGCGCGGCAACTCGACCTATTTCCCGGACCGCGTCGTGCCGATGCTGCCGTTCGAACTCTCGGCCGACGCCTGTTCGCTGAAGGAAGGCGAACTGCGCCCCTGCCTCGTGGCGGAGATGATCTTCTCCAAGGATGGCAACAAGAAATCCCACCGCTTCCTTCGCGCCAACATGCGCTCGGCCGCAAAGCTTGCCTACGAAGAGGCGCAGGCCGCCATCGACGGCAAACCGGGCGGCAAGGCGGGCGAGATCCTTGACACCGTCCTCAAGCCCCTCTGGGGCGCCTATGCCGCTGTCTCGAAGGCCCGCGATGCGCGCAGCCCGCTTGATCTCGACATGCCGGAACGCCGGATCATGTTCAATCCGGAAGGCGAGATCACCGGCATCACGACCAAGGAACGCCTTGAGGCGCACCGCCTGATCGAGGAGTTCATGATCCAGGCGAACGTCGCCGCCGCCGAGACGCTCGAGCAGAAGCAGGCACCGGTCGTCTACCGCGTGCACGATACGCCGTCAGATGCGAAGATCGCCGCATTTGCCGAGTTCCTACAGACGCTCGACATGAAATGGAACATCGGCGAACGTCCGCAAACGCACAAGTTCAACAAGCTGCTCGCAGAAATCCGCGGCGGCGACTATGAAGGCATGATCCAGCAAATGGTGTTGCGCTCGCAGGCGCAGGCGATCTATTCGGAAGAAAACCTCGGCCACTTCGGCCTGAACCTCGCGCGCTATTCGCACTTCACGTCGCCCATCCGCCGGTATGCGGACCTTGTCGTCCACCGCGCGCTGATCACGGCGCATGACTTTGGCCCGGACGGCCTGTCGGAACGCTCAGCCGCGCGGCTGGAAGACATCGCCAGCCACATTTCGATGACGGAACGGCGCTCGATGACCGCCGAGCGCGATGCGACGGACCGCTACCTCGCGATCTTCCTGGCCGACCGCGTCGGCGCCGAATTCGACGCGCGCATCACGGGCGTCACGCCCGCCGGATTGTTCGCGGCGCTCGCGGGCTCCGGCGCAGATGGCTTCATCCCCATCTCGTCCTTGTCGGATGAATACTGGGTGCATGACGCCGCCGCGATGGCCGTCTATGCGCGCGGCTCCGGAAAGACCTTCTCGCTCGGCCAGATCGTCCGGGTACGGCTGAAGGAAGTCACGCCCCTGCAGGGCGGCCTGCTGCTGGAAATGATTTCCGATCCCCTGCCGGCGCCCGCCGGCCGCAACGCCGCCCGCAAGTCAATCAGCCGCGATTCGGATGGCTCGCGCGGAAACCGTGGCGGCGGCGGCGGCCCGCCCCGGCGCGGGAAACCGAAATTCAACAAGCGCACCTTGCCCCCGGGCGCCGGGAAAAAGAAGCGCCGGTAAATCCCCCCATTCCCTGACCCTACGTCACCACTCCGTCGGTCTTGCTTTCGCCGAATTGGCATCGAAGATGTCATCCATGCTGAAGCGTGCGTATGACAAGGAAGAAGAGGGCGACGTCGTCATCAAAGGCGTGCCGAGCCCGAGGCCGCGCGACGCCGCGACGCTGATTCTCGTGCGCCGCGACGCCTCGCAGCCGCGCGTGCTGATGGGCAAGCGCGCCGGCACCAACACGTTCATGCCGGACAAGTACGTCTTCCCCGGCGGGCGCGTCGATCCGAAGGACGGCAAGGCCGCTGCCTCGGAGGAGCTGCACCCGGACGTCGAGGCAAAGCTGCGCTTGCAGTCGCGCCGTGCCCCGCGCGCGTTCGCGCTGACAGCCATACGCGAGACGTTCGAGGAGACCGGGCTAATCGTCGGACGGGCCGGCGAGATGCCTGGCGCGCCGCCGCCGGGCTGGGAAGAATTCCACAGGATGCAGATTGCTCCGGTCCTCTCGCCGCTGGTTTTCATCGGCCGCGCGGTGACGCCGCCCTACCGGCCAAAACGCTTCGATGCCCGCTTTTTCATGGCCGAAGCCGAACTCGCCCTGATCGACGAGCGCCCCCCGGTCGACGGCGCAGAGCTGTCGGACCTGCAATGGGTGACGCTGGCAGATGCGATGAAGCTCGACCTGCCCTCGGTCACCCGGTTCATGCTGGGCGAGATCGGCGAGCGGCTGGACAAGCCCGGCACGGTTCAGGGACCGCCCTTCCTGCGCTGGAGCCGCGGCGGCCACGCCACAGACCGGCTTTGACCGCTTGACTTGGCGGCCCCACCTCGTCAATAAGCCCGGTTTCCGGTTTCAACCCCATTCGAGAAGGGCCACCCCATGGCCAA
>LNFC01000017.1 GCA_001464545.1 Acidobacteria bacterium Ga0077551 | reverse complement strand
ACCTCTACACTAGGAATTCCACTCACCTCTTCCGGACTCTAGACTTGCAGTATCAAAGGCAGTTCCGAGGTTGAGCCCCGGGATTTCACACCTGACTTAAAAATCCGCCTACGTGCGCTTTACGCCCAGTAATTCCGAACAACGCTAGCCCCCTTCGTATTACCGCGGCTGCTGGCACGAAGTTAGCCGGGGCTTCTTCTTCAGGTACGGTCATTATCATCCCTGACGAAAGAATTTTACAACCCTAAGGCCTTCATCATTCACGCGGCATGGCTGCATCAGGCTTTCGCCCATTGTGCAAGATTCCCCACTGCTGCCTCCCGTAGGAGTTTGGGCCGTGTCTCAGTCCCAATGTGGCTGATCATCCTCTCAGACCAGCTATGGATCGTCGCCTTTGTGAGCCATTACCTCACCAACTAGCTAATCCAACGCGGGCCGATCTTTCACCGATAAATCTTTCCCCCTGAGGGCGTATACGGTATTACCACCAGTTTCCCGGAGCTATTCCGTAGTGAAAGGTACGTTCCCACGCGTTACTCACCCGTCTGCCACTGTATCGTTCGACTTGCATGTGTTAGGCCTGCCGCCAGCGTTCGTTCTGAGCCAGAATCAAACTCTCAAGTTGAGTGTTGATCTGACGATCCGTCCATTGGAATATGGACGGCTACTATTTGCTCTAAAGCATAAGTATTGCGTTCTTTGACGAGAAACCCTTTTAGCAAAGACCGGGTCGAAACCCGGCCGATGGATAAAAGAATTCTCTAAAGAAACACATCCGTCGTGATCGTTTTGGACATCTCGCGATGTCCGCAAGCCGTCACGCCGCCTGCGTTTCTCTTCCTATCTCTTACGATGTCAAACAGCTGGAAACCGGAGCTTCCGAAGATTGTTGCCGGAGCCCTCAGGTTCCGGCGAAGTGGCGGCTTATACAGCCGGTCTTTTTCCCGTCAACACCCTTTTTGCGCTCTTCTGCATTTCAGTGGATTAACCACAAAGCCTGCCGTTTTTAGAGCGAACAGAACTCTTAAACCGATTGTCTCGGCCCAAAAATTCAGGCGTTCAGAGGAACCGCACATATAGCCGCTGTTCGGGGGAAAGGGCAAGCCCTTTTCTTCCAAGAGGCGACCATTTGAGGGTCTTCCGCGTCGCCCGCCCAAGGGGCCGGCTCAGCGAAGTGCGCGGGATACTCGGGTGCTTCGAAGCCCGCAAGCCCTAAAACACCGAATTGCACAGGTTCAGTGATATTTCTGTGTCGGGTCAGAACTGCGCGGAGAGATAAGACTTCATCGCATTGGCCTCGGACTCGGCCTCGGCGATCTTCCACTTCACCAGGTCCCCGATCGAGATAACGCCGGTCAGGCGGTCATTGTGGACGACCGGGAGGTGGCGGATCCGGCGGTCCGTCATGGTCTGCAGGGCCTCATCTATGGGCGTGGCTGCCTGCACCGTGACGACCGAGCGCGTCATCGCCCCGCTCACCGGCATGTCCAGCGCCTCGGCGCCATGCCGGGCCACCTGGCGCACGATATCGCGTTCCGAAAGCACGCCGATGATCTTGTCATCCAGCCCGAGCGCCACGACGGCGCCGATCTTCTTGTCGTCCAGCAGCTGGGCCGCCTCTCTTAAGGTATGGTCGGCCCGCAGGGTCACCACAACACGGCCCTTGTCGTTCAGGATCTGCTCAACAATCATCGCCCGGACCTCCCGTTCCGCTGGCGCGGTTGCTCTTTCAGGAGACTTTGTAATCCAGCGCCTGCGGCAGGATAACACACCCCCGCCCCCGAATCGACTGGCTTCTGAATTGAGGTCAGACCGTCAGGCGCGCCGCAGCTGCATGCGCCACAGCACCATCCGCATGGACAGCGCGCCCCCGACATAGCCACCGAGATGCGCCTGCCAGGCGATGTTGGCGCCCAGGAGACTGGGTCCGATGAAGGCAAAAACGGCGTTGGCGACCACAAACAGGGAACTGGCGACCAGGAATCGCTGGCTGAGCAGCCAGCGTCCCGGCCCTTCGCGGATCAGCAGGACTGCAGCCAGAAGACCGCTGATTCCTCCGGACGCGCCGACCGCCGGCCCGCCATCGGGAAAGCTAAGGGCGAGGAAGGTCAGGCTACTCGCGACCTGGGCGAAAAGGAAAAGCGCCAGCAAAAGCACCGAAGCGCCGGGCTCGCGCCCGGGCCAGATTGTTCGCATCAGCTCCAGCAAGGGCTTGGCGAGGGCGACAAGAAATGCCGCGTTGAGGATCACATGCATCCAGTCCGCGTGGATGAAGGCGCTGGCGACCATCGGCAGGAACGCCTCGAAGGCATTGGAGTAGGGCGGCAAACCAGCCAGGGAGGGCGCCTCGGACGAAGACCAGAAACGCTCTGGAAACAAGGCTCCAAAGTAAAAGACTGCATTCTGGAGCCGCGTCGGCAGCAGGCTGATCAACAGGTGAGCCACGACAAGAACCAAGGCAAATCCAGCTACAGGCCAGGGGGCGTTGATGATCGGCGGCTGGCGGGTCGGCGGTGTCATGTCGGCTCCGGATGGGGCGCTGCCGCGCCGTCTGCCTTCTATATAGGAGATACTTGCACAGGAGCGCACCTTTCAGCCGCCATTGCTTCCTCTTCGCACGGTGCTAGCTCTTGCGGCATGTTGATCCGGATTTTCCTGGCGCTCATGGCGCTGATGTTCATCGCCTTCGGGCTCTATTCATTTCTCAACCCCCTCGGCATGGCGGCCGGCCTGGGTGTCGAGGTGGGCGGCCCCAATGGCGCCTACGAGCTCCGGGGCATCTATGGCGGCGTGAGCCTCGCTGCGGGCCTGCTGTGCGGCGCCGGCGCCCTGCGCGCAGCCCTCCGGCAGCCCGCCCTATGGTTCCTTGTGGTCTACATGGGCGGCTACGTCTTCGCCCGCGCCGCGGCTCTGCTCCTTGGGCCGCCGCCAACACCGTCTTTCGCCGTTTTTATCGCGTTCGAGGCGATCAGCCTGCTGCTGGCGGCAGCGGCCCTGCGCGTCACTTACAAGCCCTGAAACGATAGAGGCCCCGCCGTTCCCGGCGGGGCCTCCCTCAATTGAGGTTCAAGCCGCTTAGAACGACTTGCGGATCGTCACGCCATAGGTCGGCGGCGCGCTGGGATAGCCCGAAAGGGTTCCGGCCTGGGCGACGCCCGGGAATGCCGTCGTGATGTACTGGTCGTCAAAGATGTTACGACCCCAGAAGGTCACACCCAGTCCGCCTTCGGTCGTGAAACCGGCCGAAGCGTTGATCGTGCTGATTTCCTTCTCGTAGCCGAGCAGGGCATTGTTGTCGGTGCCGGTGAAGCCGGTGCCAACCGCATCGAAGTAAGCCACGGGGCTTTCGTACTGCCAGTCGGCCCGAACGAAGGCGGCGAGGTTCTTCACGTCGAAGCTGTAGGTCGCCGAGGTCGATGTGGCCGTCTCCGGGATCCCCGAAGGGGTCGTGCCCGAAATGTCGCCGGTCGTGGAGCCGGTGAAGCTGTCATAGACCGGGTCCTGGAACGTACCGGCGAAGGTCAGCATCAGGTTCTCGGTCGCGTTCCAAGTTGCATCGACTTCGAGACCCTGGGTCGACTGCTTGCCGGCGTTGGCCAGCGAGAAACCGACGCCGGTAAAGACGTTGGACTGGAAGCCTTCGATCGATTGATCAAAGAGTGCCACGTTGAACGCGAAGGTATCGAATGCCGCTTTGAGGCCGATTTCGAACACTTCAGCCGTTTCCGGACCGGCGTAGCGAGTGCCCGAGGTCAGGTTCGTTACGCCAAGACCGGCGTTCGTGATCGGCGACGCAGGCGCTGCGAAAACTTGTCCGGTGACCGGGTCAACCACTCGCTGGCTTCCGGCCACGAAATCGGTGCCGAAGGGGCGCGAGTCGCGCGACAGGTTCCAGGACGTTGCCTTGAAGCCGGTCGCGTACGAGCCGTAGACGTTGAAGTTGTCGTTGACGTCATAGGCAAGGCGCAGAGTGTAGGTCGTGTCGCTGTCGTTCGTCTGGCCATCTTCCACAGCGTTCGGGAACGCGAGGAAGGGCGGCAAGAACTGAAGGGCTGTCAGCGCAGCAAGCGGGTTGCGGGTCTGCGCAGGGGTGTTCGGGTTGAAGTTACGGGCCACACCGAGAGCGCCCTGCTGTATGGCCGCGTAGGCCGCTGGATTGCCCTGGATGAAAGCACCGACTTGGGCCGGGTTGGTAATGCTGACTCCGTTCTGGGCGAGCAGGGTTTGCAACACCAGGTTATAGCCAACCTGCGTCAGGTTCAGTGCCGAGAACGAGTCGGTGTTCGTGGCCGAGCCGAATGCGGACTTTTCATCGTTCGTGTAGTTCACGCCGAGGGTCGCGGTCAGGCGATCCGTGGCATGCCAGTCCACCGTGCCGAAGAACGAATAGGCTTGGTTGTCCTGGCCAAACGTCTCGCGTGGGCCCTGGCCAGCCTGGCCGAAGGTCGTGCCGATCGGCAGTCCGAGCGCACCTTCGATCTGCGAGATCGCGCCGCCGGAAAGGGCGTTCACGTAACCGCGGAAATCCGTTCCGAACTGGAAGTCATTCTCGATCGCCACTTTTTCATCGAAGTAGAAACCGCCGATCATCCAGTCGATCGCGCCATCGCCCGAAGACGTAAGACGGAGTTCCTGGGTGAAGGTTTCGATGTTGGTCGTGTTGGCGTTACGGCCGATCAGGTCAGCGCTCGAGAAGTCCGAGTCAGCGTTCTGTGACAGGTCCGAGGTGCGGAATGCTGTGATCGAGGTCAGCGTGGCGAAGCCGGCATCATAATCGCCCTGCAGCGAGATACCCGAGTTGTCGATCTCGTTCTCGGAGCCGAAGTTATAGGCAACACGGTTCGAGAAAGGAGCGCCGGTGACGATCTGGCCGCCGAGTGCGTTAATGACAGCGCCCGGGATAGCACCGTTCACCAGGTTCACGGCAGCGCAGCAGGTTTCGTCAATCGTGTCATAGTCACCGATCAGGCGGAAGCTCAGGTCTTCGCTCGGTTCGAACAACAGTTCGCCGCGGATGCCGTAGCGGTTGCGCTCATTGGTGTCCGGGCCATCGGCGATGTCTTCGACATAGCCGTCGCGGACGTTGTAGTTGCCGCTGAGGCTGAAGGCGACTGTGTCGCTGATCGGCGCCGTGAAGTAGCCACCCACGCGGCGGCCGTTGAAGTTGCTGAGCGTGCCTTCAACGCTGCCTTCGGTGTCGAAAGTCGGCTTCTTGGTGACGACCGAGATAACGCCAGCAGAGGCGTTCTTGCCGAACAGGGTCGATTGCGGACCGCGCAGGACTTCGACGCGCTCGATGTTCGGAAGGTCTGAAATCTGGGAGGCCGAACGCGACCGGTAGACGCCGTCGATGAACACGCCGACCGATGGTTCGATACCAGCATTGTTCGCACCGTTGCCGAAACCGCGGATGACGAAGTTGGTGTTGGCTGATGATTGCAGCTGGCCGACGCGCAGCGACGGTACGATCGATTGGAGGTCGCCCAGATCAACGATCTCGGCTTTCTCGATCACGTCCGCGCCGACGACCGACACCGCAATCGGCACATCCTGAAGCGTTTGTTCGCGCTTGGTGGCCGTAACGGTCACCGCCTGAAGCGTGCGAGTTTCTTCAGCTGCTTCTTCCTGAGCGTAGGCCGGGGCAGCAAATGCGGCGAGGGCGGTAACGCCCGTGCCGAGGCAAAGAATCGCCCTAAGCCCGCCGGAGCGGGCTTTGTTCGAATTGTATGAAAACACTCTGATTTCCTTCCTGGGAGTTTGATCTGAAACGGTGTCGAAGACCGGTTCTTCGCTTGGCGAATCCAATCTTTCTTTATTTTCGGACAGGGTAAATCAGCCCGCGCGGACCAGTGCAACCCCGCCGGGTTGCTCTTTCGCAGTCCGCCGCCGCCGCACGCGTCCACTCACGCAAAGTTTATCGGCACTGTTGCCGCCACTACACACTGGGGGCGGGTGTTCCGAGTTGGAACGTGCCCGGGACGCCGCACACTGAACTCGCCTGAGAGGACACCAACACCTGCCGGCAGATCGGCTACCGGGTGAATGCACGTGTCCTTTGAGGCGAGACTTTCCCATCCCGGGTGAACCCGGCGCTGGAATGGATATTGCGATTGGCAGCTCCGGACAGGCCCATCCCGGCCGCATCAGATTACCCGGAGTACCCTACCCCCATGATCGACCGGTCGATCCATCCCAACACGCGCATCCTGCTGGATGCGTGGCGCCGCATGCAGGCGGACCCGCAGTCGCATGGCCTAACCGGCCCGGACGCCAGCGATCATGAAAACCTGATCGACCGCATCTTCGTCGTCGAGCAGCGCGAAGACCAGTCCTGGCTCGTGCGCACCTCGGGCACGATGCTCAACGCCCTCATCGGGCGCAACCTTGTGAACAACAACTACCTGGATCTCTGGACCGGTCCGGACCGCGCGATGATGGCGGCCTTCCTCGAGGCGATCCGCTTCGATGGCGCGCCGGGCGTCGTGCGCGGAAGCGGCGAAACGCTGACCGGCGAGCGCGTTGAACTCGAGATCACGCTGATGCCGCTCAGCATCGAGGCCGGCCGCTCACCGCGCCTTCGCATGCTGGGCCTGTACCAGACACTCGGCGGCGAACCCATGCTCCTCGGCCAACCGGTCTTCCGTCACCGCATCTCGATGCTGGTGCCGCCCGACACCCGCAAGCTCGGCCCGCAGCTGCGCCTCGTCGGCAATCAGCGAAAAGGTCTGCACTGATCAGACCGGCGCCAGCGCCCGCTTCGGTTCTTCCGGCGGAAGCAGCTTCGCACCCAGGATAAGATCGGCAGCCTTCTCGGCCACCATGATCGTCGGCGCATTGGTATTGCCGCCAATCAGCGTCGGCATGACCGACGCATCGACGACCCGCAGGCCCTCAATGCCGCGCACCTTCAAGTCGCCGTCCACCGGGCTTGATGCGTTCGCTCCCATCGCGACCGTGCCGACCGGGTGATAGATGGTCTCACCCTTTTCGCGGATGAACGCATCGATTTCGGCGTCCGAAACGACGCCCGCGCCCGGCATGATCTCGCCCGCCGCATACGGCTTGAGCGACGCCTGCCGGATCACATCCCGCACCATCTTCACCGCCTCGCGCATCGCGCGGCGATCTTCCTCGGTGGCGAGGTAGTTCGGATCGATCGCCGGATGGTCGAACGGATCGGCTGACTTCAGCATCACCGTGCCCCGGCTCTCCGGACGCAGCTGGCAGGCGTGGATCGTGAAGCCATCCTCGGTCGGCGTGAAATTCGCGTGATCCATCATGATCGCGTTGACCGCGTGCAGCTGGATGTCCGGCATCTCGAGACCAGGCCGCGATTTCAGGAACGCCCCCGCCTGCAGGAAGTTGTCTGCCCCGGCACCCTTCTGCGTCGCGAGGTACTGGATGCCCACGAACAGCTTCTTGATCCCCTTCTGCAACGAATAGGCAGAAAGCGGCTGCGTCATGCGGTTGATCACGGTCACATCCAGATGGTCCTGCAGGTTCTTGCCGACGTTGGGGGATGCAACTTTGACATCAATGCCAAGCGCCTTGAGCGCCTCCGGATCGCCGATGCCGGACAGCTGCAGGATCTGCGGCGATTGCACCGCGCCGGCGCAGACGATCACTTCGCGCGCCGCCCGCACGCTGGACGCGGCCTGACCGCGTGCTTCGGTGAACTCCGCGCCGACAGCCCGTCCGCCCTCGATCAGCACGCGCGTCACGAGGCCGGTGGAGATGACTTTCAGATTCGGCCGCTTGCCCTCGATCGGACGCAGGTAGGCGAAGGAGGCGCTCCAGCGTTCGCCCTTGTGGATGGTGCGCTGGTACGGGCCGAAGCCTTCCTGCTGCGCGCCGTTGAAATCGTTCGTGACCGGATAACCGGCCTCGCGTCCCGCTTCGACGAACGCCTTGTAGATCGGGCTCGTCATCGGGCTTTCGGACACATTCAGCGGGCCGTCTCCGCCGTGGAAATCATTGGCGCCCCGCTCATAGGTCTCGGCGCGCTTGAAGTACGGCAGCACATCCGCGTAGCTCCAGCCTTTCAGGCCCATCTGGCCCCACTGGTCGTAGTCGCCGGCGTGGCCGCGGATATAGACCATGCCGTTGATCGACGAGGAGCCGCCCCAGCCCTTGCCGCGCGGCCAGTAGAGCTTGCGCCCGTTCATGTGCGCCTGCGGCTCGCTCCAGAAGCCCCAGTTATGGTCATTGGCGTCCTTGATAAGGCTGCCGACGCCTGCCGGCATGCGCACCATCAGCGACGTGTCCTTCTTGCCCGCCTCGATCAGGCAGACCCGGATCGACGGGTCCGCCGACAGCCGGTTCGCCAGCACGCAGCCTGCGCTACCGGCGCCAATGATCACATAGTCGAACGTTTCAGTACTCACGTTGGGTCAACTCCCGGGGATGGTTTATGCGCCGTTATGCCTAACGCCACTGCAGTGAACGAGGCAACCAATTGTCAATGTTCCTCTCCTATCTGGAAAGGAAGAACGCTGCGGCAGGCGGCGTTTGCGCAGCCAGGATACGTCAAGATGACGCTGCCGAACCTCCTTCGTTCAGCGCCTGCACCGGGCGCCAGCCCCCGGCGGGACCGGCGGAGCTACAAGCGCGTCGACCTGCGACTGACCGGCCGCTTCCTCACCAGTGACAGCGACGACCGCGAACTCCTGACCTCCAACGTCTCCTGCGACGGCGCCTTCATCCTGTCCTCCACGCCGCCCAATTCCGGCCAGCAGATCGTCTGCTATTTCGACGAACTCGGCCGGGTTGTCGCCGAAGTCATCCGTATGACGCCTGGCGGCTTTGCCGTGCGCTTCCAGACCTCGCACCTGAAGCGCGACAAGCTGGCCGACCGCCTGACATGGCTGGTCAACAAGGACATTCTGGGGCTCGATGAAGAACGCGCCGCCCCCCGTTTCTCCGCGACCGGGCAGGCCTGCGTCATACTCTCGGACGGCACGCAGCTCCAGTGCCGGCTGACCGATATCTCCCTCACCGGCGCCGCCTTCGAGGCGCTCGGTACGCCCCCCTATGTCGGCGACCGCGTCCATACCGGTAACCTGCCTGCGGAAGTCGTCCGCGTTGCCGGCAAGTCCTTCGCGGTCCGCTACCTGCGCGGCGCCGAGGCCGCTGCGAGCTGACCATGCGCACGCGCCCCCGCATCGACCGTGTCCTGCCCAGGAAGCCGGCGCGCACCGAAGCCGGCAGCGCCCTTAACCTTGCAGAGCTCGATCCGCCTGTCTGGCACATCATGAGCCAGACCAAGGCGCACGGCCCCTTCACGCTCGGCCAGCTCCAGTCCTTTGCGGACGCCGGCAAGATCGGTCCGCTGACGCGGATTTCATCCGGAAACGGCGAGCCCTTCCTGCCAGCGCTCGATCATACGCCCCTACGCGCCCGTATCGAAGCCGCGCTGGACAACCGGAACGCCCGCCGCGCCGAGGCTTCGAACTTCGTCATCGTTTCAGGCCCTGACTCCGGCGCCGGCACCCTTCGCAGGCACGCCCTCGGAGCGGCCCTCAACACGCTCGGCCGTTTCGCTGAGCCGATTCCCGGCACCTTCGTTCTGCGCTCAGACCGTCCGCTCACGGACGTCCGCCGCACGCTCGCTTCGGCGGCGCCGGACGGCACACAGCTGATGATCTTCGAATCCCGCGACGCCAAACTGGGCTGGACAGGCCTGTCCTCTCAGGGCGCTGAAGCTGTCCGCGCCGTTTGGGATGCACCAATCAATCCGTCAGCGGATTAACTGATCCGCTTCAGCTTCGCCTGATGCTTCTTCCAGTTTTCGACATAGTGGAAAGCCGACATCTTGATCAGCTGCACCTGCTGCGGCGAGATCTCTTTCACAACCTTGCCCGGCGCGCCCATCACCAGGGAATTGTCAGGGATCTCCTTGCCCTCCGAGATCAGCGCGTTTGCCCCGATGATGCAGTTGCGGCCGATCTTCACGCGGTTGAGGATCGTCGAGCCCATGCCGATCAGCGTGTCGTCGCCGATCTCGCAGCCATGCAGGATCACCCGGTGGCCGACCGTCACGTTCGCCCCGATCGTCACAGGCGCCCCGATATCCGTATGGATCACCGTCAGGTCCTGGATGTTCGAATTCTCGCCGATGGTGATCGGGTCATTGTCGCCGCGCAGCACGCAGCCATACCAGACCGAGGCATTTTCGCGGAGAATCACATTGCCCATCACCTCCGCGCTGCCGGCAATCCAGCAGTGTCCGCTCGCCGGCAGGGTCGGGATGACTCCATCCAGTTCATATATGGCCATTTTTTAGGCGTCCTCGTTCGTTACTTATTTCGTAAGCGGAATGTCGCTTAACCTTCAGACAATGGTGTTAATCTATAAGGGTTGTAGATTCGGAGAGGCAATGGCCGTTTACGTGCCCATTCATCCCTCACCCCCGGAAGCCCCGCTTCCGGTTGCTGGCCGCCCGCCTCATGCGAGCGTCCCCAACTGCTCCACCGTTTCGCCGAGCCGCTGCGCATTTCCGCCAGCGGCTTTTTTCATGCCCGCAGCCAAGGAGGCCTCCCATGGGTAAACGTAACGCCGTCAAGCGCCTGAAGTCCGCACAGGATGTGCGCGCCTCAAGCTGGAACAACGAGCCGGTACGGGGCAAGGGAGCCCACCTCCAGATGATTGAGGGCGGCCGCGGCTGGCACCCCGATGACGGTGACGAGATCCGCAACGAGATCCCCCACGAGCGCACCCAGCGCTACCAGAAGACCATCAAGCCGCGCTCCGAAAACCAGGCCCAGCTGATGAACGCGATGGACAGCCACGCCCTCGTCTGCGCCCTCGGACCGGCCGGCACCGGCAAGACCTACCTCGCCATCGTCAAGGCCGTCGAAGCCCTGCAGAAGGGCAAGGTCTCCAAGATCATCCTGTCGCGCCCCGCCGTCGAAGCGGGCGAACAGCTCGGCTTCCTGCCCGGCGGCATGGAAGACAAGCTCGCACCCTACCTGCGCCCTCTCTACGACGCCCTGGCAGACCGCCTCTCGCCTGCCCAGCTCAAGCACATGCTCGCCGACGGCATCATCGAGATCGCCCCCATCGGCTTCATGCGCGGCCGTACACTGAACAATGCCTTCGTCGTCATCGACGAGGCGCAGAACTGCACCTACACGCAGCTCAAGATGCTGCTCACCCGCCTCGGCTGGCACTCCACCATGGTCATCACCGGCGACCCCGGCCAGACCGACCTCCTGCCGGAATTCTCCGGCCTCGCCAAAGCCGCCGAACGCCTCGAAAAACTCTCCGGCGCCGCAGTGATCAAGCTCGAAGCGGCAGACGTCGTGCGCCACCCGCTGGTGGCCGAGATGCTGGACGTTCTGTAGGCGAACCACTTGCTTCAACGTCAAGACGAACGGCCCGCCCTCAAAGCGGGTCGTTTTCGTTCCTGCCCGCTTGACGCCCCCACCCTCCCCGCCTCAGGTGCCTCCAACCAGAAACGCCGGGAGACAAGACGCCATGATCCGCCACGCCGCGCTCGCGCTCCTCCTCGCCGTCTTCGCCCTCTTCACCGCCCGCGCCGAGGAAGTCGCCCCCATGAAAACCTACACCTCCTTCGACGGCACCACGATCAGCTACCGTGAGATCGGCGAGGGGCCGCTCGTGATCCTCCTCCACGGCTTCTGCGGAAACGCGGACCTCAACTGGTTCCAGCCCGGCATCGCGCAGAAAATCGCCGCCGCCGGCTACTGCGTCATCGCGCCGGACCTGCGCGGCCATGGCGCCTCGCCCTTCGAGGCTGCGCCCGAACGCTGGCCGTCGGATGCCATCGCCCGTGACCAGATCGCGCTCACCGCACATCTCGGCGAGGCCCCTTACGCAACGGTCGGCTACTCCATGGGCGCTATCTCCGCACTGCGCTTCCACCTGCTCTCCCGCAATACCGGCCGCCTCATCCTCGGCGGCATCGGCGACTCTGTCGCCGACGAAACCAACACCGACCGCAACACCGCCTTCCGCGCCGCCATCGAAGACGCCCTCGCGGGCAAGGACACGCCCGCAGCCAAAGCGATCCTCGCCCGCGCCAAGGCGACCGGCGGGACGCTCAAGGGCTATCTCGGCGCCCTCTCGGCGCGCACCTACACGCCCGCCGACCTGCTCGCGACCTTCGCCGTGCCGACCCTCGTCCTCACCGGCGACCAGGACCTCGACAACGGCTCCGGCCCCGCGCTTGCGGCCAGGATCCCTGGCGCCCGCTACGCCCCGCTCACCGGCACCCACCTCACCGCGGTGATCGACCCAGCCTTCCCCGCCGCCATTATCGCGGACCTGAACGCCGGCCGCTGACCGGCTTCCCCAACGTCCCCCCTCGCCCCGCCTTTCCGTGCGCGTTAAACCGCCATGCAATGCAGAATGGCAACGCAGCAAAGGAAGATGTGGCATGGCAAAAGGTGACCTTCCGGTCCTTATCGGCGTCGGCCAGTCGCTCAGCCAGTGGGACGGCAAAGCCGGCCCCGCCGGCGCGCCCTCACCGCTCTCGCTGATGACCGAAGCTTCGAAGGCCGCCCTCGCCGATACCGGCACGCCCGGCATCGCCGCCGCCATCGACACAATTGCCGTCGTGCGCATCTTCGAGGACTCCGTCGGCCGCGCCCCCCATCCGCACGGCCACAACACAAACCTCCCCGGTACACTCGCCCGCGACACCGGCACGAAGCCCGCCCGCCTGATCTACGAAACGGTCGGCGGCCAGAGCCCGCAGGCCCTCGTCAACGAATTTGCCCGCCGCATCCATGCTGGCGAGATCGACGCCGTTCTGATCTCCGGCTCCGAAGCCAACCGCGCCTCCAAAGGCGCGCGCAAGCACGGCGTCGAGATCAACTGGGCGGACGGCGCGGATGCTCCGTATGAGGATCGTGGCATGGGCCCGATGATGCTCTCGCGCGAGGAGATCAAGCACGGCCTGATCGCGCCAGCCTATTTCTACGGCCTGTTCGAAAACGCCATCGCCGCCCGCGAAGGCCGCACCCGCTCCGGGCACCGCCGCGCCATGGCGGAGCTGTTCCAGCCCTTCTCCGCCGTGGCCGCAAAGAACAAGTATTCACAGTTCCCCGTCGAGCATGACGTGGCATTCCTCTCCACGCCGTCGCGCGAAAACTATGAATACGCAGACCCCTACCTCAAATGGTTCATCGCGCAGGACGCCGTGAACCAGGGCGCCGCAGCGATCCTCGTGTCGTCCTCAAAAGCCGACGAGCTTGGCGTGCCGGAAGACAAGCGAGTTTACATCCACGGAGGCGGCGATGCGGGCGATGACCTCATCTCGCTGCGTCCCGTGCTCGACCGGTCCTGGGCAATGGACACCGCCATCGGCCGCGCCCTTGCGCAATCCGGCAAGTCGCAAACCGGCATCGCCCACTTCGACCTTTACTCCTGCTTCCCCAGCGCCGTCTTCTCCGGCGCCGCCGCGCTCGGGCTCGACTGGAACACAGACAAACGCGCGCTCACGCTCACCGGCGGCCTGCCCTTCTTCGGTGGCCCGGGCAACAACTACTCCTTGCACGGAATAGCGGAGATGGCCGCCACCCTGCGCAAGAACAAGGGCGCGTTCGGCCTCGTCCTCGCCAATGGCGGCTGGATGACCAAGGAAGCCGCCGGCGTCTATTCCACCACTGCGCCGAAATCCTTCACGCCGGCTGAGGCCGCCGCCAAGGCGAAGACGCAAGTCGAAGTCGCCATCGTCTCCGGCGACGCCGTTCTCGAAACCTTCACCGTCACCCACGGCAAGGACGGCCCCGACCGCGGCATCATCTTCGCCCGCTTTGATGACGGCCGGCGCGTCATCGCCAACAATGCGGGCCCTGCCGAACTCGCCACCCTGCGCGAGGACGCAAGCCCCGTCGGCCGCAAGGTGACCGTCACCGCTCAGGACGAAACAGCGACGTTCGTGTTTGCCTGAGACGAGACGGTCGTGACTGAGCCGCGCTACTTCGAAATCTCGATCGTCCGTTGGTGCGGCGAGTTTGTCTGCGGCCGGGTCACAAGGGCTTTCTTCGATTATTGGAAAGGCCGTCCCGAGGAAGACCTCGCCGCCTTCATGACCAACTGGGATCAGGATGGGCGTGAAACCGGTGTGCCGCCGGCCCGCAGCGACGGCTCCACGCCGGACAACTGGGATGAGTTCGATGACGTCGAACACATCAGCAACGCGGTCACCAACAACAACATCATCCGTGTCATGGAAGTAGAACCGGACGGCTCCGACGGCGGCTTCCGGCAGAAACCCGGGGGCTTCGAGGAAGACTTCGAGATCACCGCCATTGCGAGCGACATGCCGGATACATTCCTGACCTGCGTGCGTAGTATCGAAGTCGATCAGGATACGGATAATCCCGCAAATCCGGTTATCGTATCAAAAGCTCTCGCCAAAGGTGTGGACACGGTCGCCCGTTGCGAGACAACCGGTCCCTTCGACATCCGCAAGCTGAGCATTTCCTATATCGACTTTGATGGCGATGATGTCGTCGATTCGCTGGCTTATGACGGCGTGATGTTGGAAACCGAAGGTGACTACTGGCATGGCAAGGGCATGGTCGTCTATCTGGGAGACCTTCACACCTGGTCGCCCGAAGACAGCGACGCCGCGCCCGCCGCCAGCAATGTAAAAGCCCCGGGCAAGCTGCGCCTTCTCGCCGGCACGCTATGGCCATCGCTGCGCACAGCGCTCGGTGCCATCTTCTCGCTGTTCGGCTTTCCGGTCTTCGTGCTCGCCATGATCGGCGCCGCCAAATACCTTCAGCTCTTCAACCTGATTGAACTCAAAGGCTGGGCTCTGGCCATCATTGAAACCCAGGCCGACGTGCTCGACGAGATTGCCGAAGCTGCGGCGGTCTACGGGGTGAAGTTCCCGGCGCTCCTGGCCGACCTCGCGGTCATGTACCTTTCAGTCGGAAACACGATGGCGAAAGCCGAAAAAGGTGATCTTCTGAGCGTCGACAACGACGACTCGGACCATTGGGCGCTGTTCAAGGAGTGGATCACACGCGGCCGCGTCGATTCGCTCTTGCTCAGCCTGCCGAAGATCACCCGCGACGGCTTCGTCCGCCTGGTCTGGCCGCTCATGGTGCTCTACCGTCTCAAGACGCCGTTTGTCGTCAGCGGTCCGGGGCCGTCAGGCGACACCATCAGTTCGTCCGTCCCGCGCCGTGAACTCGCGGACTTTGCGAAAATGGTGACGGAGGCGCATGGCACCTGGAAAGGGCAATCGATCCAGGACTTCCGGCAGATTTTTGTCTGGCACGTGGTCCTTGTGCTCGGCGCCACAGCCCTTTCGGCCTATGCGTTCAAGCTCCTAGGCTGAACCACCGCTTGCCCCCCAACCCGGCCTGCGCCACAACGCCCCCATGACAACGCATTTCAAGAAAATCGGCGTTATCGGCGCCGGCGCCTGGGGCACCGCCATCGCGCAGATGCTGACCCGCGAGGGCCAGTCTGTCCTCCTGTGGGCGCTTGAGCCCGAGGTCGCGGCCGCCATCAACTCACGCCACGAGAACACGGTCTTCCTGCCGGGCATCCCCCTGAACCCTGCCTTGCGCGCAACAACCGATCTCGGCGACCTCGCCGGCTTCGACGCCCTCTTCTGCGTCACGCCTGCCCAGCACACCCGCGCCACGCTCACCCGCCTCGAAGGATGGTTCAAGCCGCACGCGCCGGTCGTGCTTTGCTCCAAGGGAATCGAGCTTGCCACCGGCAAGTTCATGAGCGAAGTCCTCGCCGAAGAACTGCCCGACGCGGTGCCCGCCGTAATGTCCGGCCCGAGCTTCGCCATTGATGTCGCCAAAGGCCTGCCTACCGCCGTCACCCTCGCCATCGAAGACGCCGCCCTCGGCGCCGAACTGATCCAGGCCATCTCCACGCCCACCTTCCGGCCTTATCTGGGTACGGATCTTCTGGGGGCGGAGATTGGTGGCGCCGTGAAAAACGTGCTCGCCATCGCTTGCGGCATCGCGCTCGGAAAAGGTCTCGGCCGTTCTGCCCACGCCGCCCTGATCGCGCGCGGCTATGCCGAGATGACGCGCCTCGCGCTTGCCATGGGCGCCGAAGCCGAAACCCTCACCGGCCTCTCCGGCCTCGGCGACCTCGTCCTCACCTGCTCCTCCGAAACCAGCCGCAACATGTCGCTCGGCCTTGCCCTTGGCGAAGGCAAATCACTCGCCGAAGTCCTCGGCGCGCGCCACTCCGTCACCGAAGGCGTCGCCACCGCCCCGGTCCTGCGCCAGCTCGCCCGCGCGCGCGGCATCGAGATGCCAATCTCGGAAGCCGTCGCCGCCGTCGTCGAAGGCGAGTTCAGCGTGGATGAGGCGATCCTCGCCCTGCTCATGCGCCCGGTTCGCGCCGAGTCGGTCAAGGCCTGACCGGCCACCCTTTCGCCGGGGCGTTCACGTCCGCGTGATCGCTCCGGCCAATCCCTTCCAGGCTTCGTAAGACGCGCATCGGAACAACCCCCTGTCCGATCTGAACACGAGCCCCGATGGAGCCCCTGATGAAATTCCGTACCCTGTTGCTCGGCGCCGCCGCTGCAACCCTCGCCGCCGCGTGCACCTCGACCGCCAAGACCGAAACGGCATTGGCACCGGCCGCAACCGAAGCGCCCGCCGCCGAAGCCGCGCCGCCGGTCGCAGAACCCATTGAAGCCTCGGTCACCGTTGGCGGCGCCCAGATGTATCCGAGCAAGAACATCGTTGAAAACGCCGTGAACTCCGCCGACCACACGACGCTGGTCGCTGCAGTCGTCGCGGCAGGCCTCGCCGAAACCCTCTCCAGCCCCGGCCCCTTCACGGTCTTCGCGCCGGTCAACGACGCCTTCGCCGCCCTCCCTGCCGGCACGGTCGACACGCTGCTCCTGCCGGAAAGCAAGGACACGCTGACGAAAGTCCTCACCGCGCATGTCGTCGCCGGCGACCTGAAAGCCGCTGACCTGATCGCGCTGGCCGCGGCCAATGGCGGGACTGCCACGCTGACCACCGTCTCCGGCGACACGCTCACCTTCGCCGTCGAAGGCGGCGCCGCCGTCGTCACCGATGAAAGCGGCGGCAAGGCCACCGTCACCATCGCCGATGTCGACCAGTCGAACGGCGTCATCCACGTCGTCGACAAGGTGCTCCTGCCAAACTGAACCGGTCCGTCAAACGGCTGGCGCGCTCCTCCCCTGGGCAACCGGCCGGACGACGCGGGGGAGCGGGCAACCGCTCCCCCAATTCCGTTCGCAGACAGGGCCCCTTCCCCCGCGGTCACCCCTCCCCGCGCGCCGCCAGCCTGCTACACTCCGCCCCAAACGGAGGACCACGCCATGCTCAAGAAATCCTATGAAGCCTTCAAGGTGACCATCGAAGACAAGGTCGCCCACATCCAGATGTCGCGCCCCGAGGCGATGAACACGATGAACAAGGCCTTCTGGAACGAGCTTCCGGAGATCGTTCGCACCATCGACCAGAACGCCCTCGCCCGCGTCATCGTCATCTCCTCCACCGGCAAGCACTTCTCCGCCGGCATGGACACCACGGTCTTCACCGGCCCGCGCCCCACCGGCCCGCAGGACCGCTATGTCGCCGCCGAGGCCTTCCGCACCAACGTGAAAGCCATCCAGGCCTCGTTTAACTGCATGGAAGAGGCCCGCATCCCCGTCCTCTTCGCCTGCCACGGCGGCGTTATCGGCGGCGCCATCGACATGATCACCGCTGGCGATATCCGTTGGTGCACGAAGGACACGTTCTTCTGCATCATGGAAATCAACATCGCGATGACCGCCGATGTCGGCACCTTCCCGCGCCTGCAGCGCTACATCCCGGAAGGCTGGGTCAAGGAGATGGCCTATACCGGCCGCCGCATCGATGCTGCGAAAGCGAAAGAGATCGGCCTCGTCAACGACATCTACGACACGCATGAAGACCTGATCGCAGGCGTCATGGCCACCGCCCGCGAGATTGCCTCGAAAAACCCCGTCGCCGTCACCGGCTCGAAAGTGCTGATCAATTACGGCCGTGACCACACCACTGCCGACACGCTGGACTATATCGGCATCTGGAACGCCGCGATGTTCCCGCCCACCCACATGGCAGAAGCCTTCGCCGCCCGCGCCGAAAAGCGCGAGCCGGTCTTCCCGGACCTCGCGCCCTACCGTTCCGAACCGATGTAGGCCAGGTCAGCTCGCGCGCCGCACCAGGTCCTTGACGGACAGGCGGGACCGTTCGACCACGGACGAGACCAGCTCGTGCGAGAACGTCGCCCCGCTGAACCAGGTCCGCTTGCCGCCCTGCGCCTCGCGCATCGCGGTGAACAAACCGTCCGCCACAGCGTCGGCCCGGTATTGCGGGAAGTATTTCCAGGTGCGTGAATAGATCAGCGTATCCGCATGGACGCCCATCCGCTGCAGGTCCGCCATCAGGATCTCTCGCAATTCCGGCGGCGTCAGGCCGTTCGAGAACTGCCCCGTCACGTAAAGATGGGCGCCGTCTTCCATCACCGCGCCTTCACGCCGCGCGCCAAGCATCGCGCCGCGCAGGGAAGGATCCTTGCAGGCGCGTGAATAGCCGTGCACCTGCGCGCCCTTGAACCAGTTCTTCGAGGCCACCAGCGTCGTCGTATAGTTCTGCCACTCCACCCCTTGCAGGATGGCTTTTTCCGCCGGCAGCAGCTCTGTCAACTTCTCAAACTCGTCCATCGGGATGGTCGAGATCAACGCATCAAACCGCTCGCGCCCACCGCCGGACACGACAATCACACTGTTGTCGCGCCGCTCGATCTGCTCGATGCGCGCCTCCAGCCGGATGTCGAACTGCGTCGAAAACCGGTCCCAGAACTCGCTCCAGCCTTCCACCGGCATGTGCATGTCGTTCAGCACACCCGAAATCAGGATGTCGAAATCGAGCCACTGCACCGTCTGGCCGATCGTCACTTCCTTGGCATAGCCATAGCCCTGCGCCGGCAGGATCCTGTGCATCGCGAGGTCGAGTTTCGGCAAGTCCAGACGCGCCAGCCAGTCATCGACGGTCATCGACGCCTCGGCCAATACCACCGGGTCCGAGGGCTTCGCCGCGATCAGGTTTCGCAGCCGCCCCGCCTCGGTCAGGAATTTGAACGCCTGCACCGCCAGTGGCGGCCCGGCCCCGTTCTTCACGTAATCGACCACCGGCGCATCGTCATAACGCGCCTCTCCGAGCCGCTTCAGCCGGATCCCGTGCGCCTTCATCCAGCGCTTAATGATCACATGCTTGCGGGTCGTGTAGCATGTCCCCATCTCGTTGAAAGCGTCGCCCGAGGCAAACGAGAACGACTTTCCGCCGATCCGGTTTTCCTTTTCAAAAACAACTGCCTGATGGCCCGATGCCTGGATGAACTGAGCTGCGCCCAGTCCTGCCGGACCGCCCCCGATGACCGCGATTTTCAACCTGGGCATGCCCTTACATCCTTGCACCGCGTTTTCTGGTGCCAGCAAGGCGGCGGGAAGTCTACCAGCGGTTCGACAACTCGTGGCGCCCTGCCACATCCAGCGGCAATCCGGATCACAGGTGCAAGCAGAGCGGTCAGCAGGTTAACAAGCCGGAAACATGGGCCATAAAATCAACGTGCCGCGTCAAGCCTGAAAACAAGGTTTCCCTGCCATAAACGCGGTCATGAGTGATACGCACAACTTCCTGCGGTATGTTCTGACGGACAAACCTGCTGAAGACGAGGCCATCGGGCCTCGCGTTCGCTTGCAGCAACATCTCGACCTCGCGCGCGCCATGCAGCTCATGGCGCTGATCACCATCTTCAACACGATCATTGCAGGCTACGTTGCCTATTCGATGACGCACGAACTGATGGTTGCCGCATGGGCCGCCACGAACTTCTTCATGGCCGCCATGATGCTGTTCGACTTTGTCAAGAAAGCCGGCCGGCCGACACCCAAAACCGTCAGCGGGCGCTATGTGCTGCGTTCGGAAACACTGTCGATCGCGACCGGCTTCATCTTCGGAAGCCTGCCACTTTATTTGAAGTCGGACCCTTTCGACTCGCTGATCTTCGCCAGCCTGTTCACGGTCTCCATGTGCGCCGGCCTGATGTGCGTCCTGCCGCGCAATCCGCGCCTCGTGATGCGCTACCTTGTTGGCTCGGTCATGCCACTGCTGGTTCATGTCGGCGTCCACTTCAATGACCGCATGCTCGCCATCGCGATCGCCCTCTCGCTTCTCTTCTTCACGATCTATTTCGGCGCCCGCGCGGCGTTCAAACTGTATCTGAAGGAAGTCAAATCGGTCGAGGAAGCCACCCAGCTGCGCGAAATCCTTGAAGTCGCGCTCGATGGTTCCGGCCAGGCCTTTGCCGTTCTGTCCACGGACGGCAAGGTCGTCTTCGAGAATGAACTCTATTCCCAGGTGAAGCCCGCCCTGCGCAACGTCGAGGCGCTGGGCGGCGTCGTTCATGCGCATGACCGCTACTGGCAGACCGCGAATTACGAAGTCGCCAGCATCGGCTCGGTGGAAATCTTCACCGACGTTTCCCGCATCGAAGACGCCCGCCAGGAAGCTGAATCGCTCCGCCAGGAAGCCGATGAGGCCAGCCACGCAAAGACCCGCTTCCTGCGCTCGGTCACGTCAGAACTGCTGGTGCCGCTGCGCACCATCCGCCTTCAGGCCTCAATGATGGATGCCGGCTCGCGCATCCCGGTCACCAAGGCCGACATGAACCGCGCCGCCGACCAGATCCGCCTGCTGACGGAATCACTCGAAGGCCGCGTCGAGCAGATCATCGGCTATGCCAGCGGCGACGCGACCCAGGCCGATCTTGCTGCCACCGCCGACCTGCGCGAAGCCGACACCAATCCAGTGCTGAAGCTGGAAACCTTCCTCCGTCGCAGCCTGCGTAGCGGCCCGTCCAGCTAGCGCCCCGGGCGCTAACGCCGCGCGACGATGCGTGCGTCTTCGGCGCCAGTCATCACCAGCGCGCCGCTCTCGTCGATCGTGTAGGCATTGATCAGCGCCAGCGCATCGTAGAACCGCCGCTCCTGCATCATCAGCGATTCCTTGCACGCGATTTCGGTCGACATCACCGGCCCAAATCCGATGCCCTCTCCGCCTACGGAATAATCCGCACCGAACGCATTGCAGCCGGAACGCCCGCCGATACGTCCCTCGACGGCATCAAACGCCAGGCTGACGCGGGAACCCTCGACCACCCCGCCGGAATTGATATCCTCAACCACCCAGTCCGCACCGACCAGCAGCGCCAGCGGATCGCCGCCGCAGCCCTGATAAACCTCCTCACTGAACGCCACCGTCACCGTGTCCGGGTACGGAACACCGGTCGCAGAATCGGTGCAAACCTTGGCGATCGACGTGATCGCCAATCCGCCCGGTCCTTCGAAATACTCGATCCCGCCCTCGATGGCGCGCGGCGCCGGCAGCAGCGTCGAGTAGCCCTGTGCGCCGTAGTCATAGACGAAATCCGCCGTGCCCCCGGCGACCGTCAGCATCCAGCCGGGTTCCTGCCCCCGCGCCGTCCAGTTCGCCGGCGCCTCGACGGGCGCCGCACCTGCGCCGCCGGTCTGCGTGCACTCCGGATACACCGCGCCGCTGAGGGTCAGGAGGCCCTTGTCGCCCTTGCTCCAAAATGAAGTTTCAGGCCCGGCCCCTTCCACCACATACTTCGCGCCGGAGGCGGTTGGGGCCGCGCTCAGGACGTGGTCGGCGCCGTCAACGCGCAGCACCGTCTCCTCCCCCGCCATGCCGATCTGCACCTGCTTGTCGCCGCAGAGATACTCCGTCACATACGCTAGGGGCGCTTGCGGCGCCGGCGCAGGCTGGTTTCCGCAAGCGGCCAGGCTCGCAGCCGCAGCTGCTGCGAAGGCGATGCGCGTTCTCTTCATCGGGGCGGCTCCGGAGCGGTTTGACGCGTCCTTATACCAAGCTGTTTGTCATGCAGAAGACAAATGCTGGGCAATCATGTGCACACAAGCGGAGGGCGGCGGCCTGCGAAAGCCACCGCCCCCACAAGATCCGCGGCCCGAAAGGCCGGGCGTTAGGCCTTCAGCAACGCGAACCTGGGTGCTTTCGCGCGCCGCAGACGCCTTAGTTCACCTGCACATAGGGCCCGCGCAGGGTGTAGATGTCCGTGCCGACGGCGACATCCAGGTTCAGGTAGCCCGCCATGGGAAGGGCATCTGCCTGGATCCGGCGTCCGCCGCCGCGGGCCAGGAGGTCTCCGCGCTCGTCGCTCAGCGACCAGCCGACCGGCGTCATGTTGGCGCTGGCCAGCGACGGATGAATGACCGTCGTTCCGGTCAGCTGCAGGGGCAGCGGCTGGTCGAGTTCGCCGTCGATCCGGGCGAAGAGCTGAACCACGTAGAGACGGCCACCCGCGACATGCGAGCCAATACCGGCATGGCTGAAGCCCCGGCGCAGGTTTTCGGCATTCGAGGCGTCAGACTGGATCGCGGCATGGATCATCTCCGGCGAGGCGCCCGCGTCCAGAACCGCAATGCTGCTGGCAAAAGACCCGATCAGCGCGGTCCGGTCGGCGAGCCGGACCTGGTCAAGCAGCGAGAGGCCCGACTGGTCGGCGTATCCGACATAGCCCTTGATCGCCATGTCGCGGGCATGCGCGCTGGCGACCGAGGCAAGCCCCTCGTGCGCCCCCAGGGCCGGCAGCCTCAGTTCGGCGCGCGCCGCGTTCGCGATCTCCAGAAGGTCCGCATCCGGACGATAGGCACTTGCCGCCGTCTCGGCCGTCGCTCGAACTTCTGTGAAGGAAACAGGTTCAAGCAGTGTCTGGGCGGTCGCCATTCCGGGTCCCGCAAGCGCCAGGACCACAAATGACAGGGATATGGAGGTGTGCTGTAACATAAGTGTCACAATGCGCTTGTGACTATTTTGTGTCAAGTAATGACAGTATGCTGTATATTTTCAGTAGCATACAGTCGCGGCCCGGCACGCCGTCGCAAGCTTACGGAAAAGTGTCATTCCGGCGTCATGTCTTCGTCGTAACCGTTGCCTTCCAGAGGAGGCACGACCATGAACGCGGTGACCGGCGAAGACCTGATGACCTACACTTGGGTCCGCCTACGCGCCGGGATCGAGCCGCATGAGGTGCGCCGCCAGCTGAAGCTCAAGGGTCTTGGCGACGGGCAGATCCGCGACCTCATGCAGGAGGCCTACGACGGCCGCCGCCCGGTCGAAGATGTCTCCTATTCCGGCCTGACCAATGCCGCGATCACCCGGCGCGCCCTGCACCATCCCGACATACAGAAAATCCCTAACCCGAAGGTCCAGCTCTACACGTGGAAGAACTTCCTCGTGCCCGAGGTCTGCGATGCGGTGGTGGCGCTGATTGACGAGCGGCTGCGCGATTCTACCACCGCCGATGCCTTCGCGGACCCGAAGGTGCGCACTTCCCGGACCTCCGATATCGGCCTGCTGGGGCACGACCTGATCATGCAGCTGGATGAACTGATGGCCGAGGCGATCGGCATCCACTGGTCCTACACCGACGTCACCCAGGGCCAGCGTTACGATCTCGACCAGGAATACAAGGCTCACTACGACTATTTCATCCCCGGCACGCGCGAGTATCAGGTCTTCTGCCAGCTCGGCGGGCAGCGCACCTGGACCTTCATGATCTACCTCAACGATGTCGAGGAAGGCGGCGGTACGCGCTTCCGGCGCCTCGAGAAGACGATCATGCCGGAGAAGGGTAAGGCGGTGATCTGGAACAATCTCAATCCGGACGGCACGGTTAATCCGTACACGATCCATCACGGGATGAAGGTTCGCAAGGGCTCGAAATACGTTATCACGAAGTGGTTCCGCGAGCGCGGGTGGGGTGACATGTTTCCACCAGAATACTACACGAACCTGTAATTGTTGCAGAGCCGACACGATCCCGCCGCCAAATGGCGGCGTCACGTAACCGTCATCTAAACTTCCGGCAATTGTTGCAAACCCTTCTTAAGGGTCACGCCTGCGGGTAGGCGGGTGTCATCGTCTAGTAAGCGCGGTGGATGCTCCGCCGGTGCACCCGCACAGGGATCACGACGGAGACAATTATGCTGACAAAGAATACTTTTCGCTCGGCGCTGCTCGGATGCGCTGCGGTAGCGATCCTCGGCGCCTGTAGCGGCGCAGACGGCGTCGCTTCGCCCGGCGTTGGCGCGTTCGTGCCCGCCCCCCGGCCCAGCCCCCGGTACGCCCGCCGCTGATTGCCCGGCTGGCTTCTCGAACGTCGGCACGGTCTCCAACCGCCGCATTTGTCAGCTTCCTTCGACCATCACCGGCAACCTTGTCGTTCCGCAGCGCGCCGGCACGATCTATTCCGTGAGCGGCCGCACCCAGGTTGGTACCGACCTTGGCCCCAACCCGCTCGCACCTCTCGCTGGCGGCCAGCAAGGCATCCTGACCATCGAACCCGGTGTCACCATCTTCGGCAACTCGGGCCTGGATTTCCTTCTTGTGAACCGCGGCTCGCAGATTTTTGCTGAAGGTACCGCGACCGCCCCGATCAGGATGACCTCGCGTCAGAGCGTCGAAGGCACCGCAACGATCAACTCGATCGGCCAGTGGGGCGGACTCGTCATCAATGGCCGCGCACCAACCACAGATGGTTGCCCCGTCGGCGTGACACCTCCGAACATTGCTTGCGAAGCCCAGGTTGAAGGTTCGAACGCATTCTACGGCGGCAACTCGCCATCCGAGAACAGCGGCCGCCTGCGTTACCTCCAGCTCTCCTATTCGGGCTTCGAGATTGCGCCGAACAACGAGCTTAACGGAATCACCCTCGCCGGTGTCGGCTCCGGCACCACCGTCGAATACGTCCAGGTTCACAACAGTTCGGATGACGGCATCGAAATCTTTGGCGGCAACGTCAACGTTCGCAACATCGTTCTGACCGGCAACGATGACGACTCTTTCGATACCGACTCCGGCTGGCGCGGCGCTGCCCAGTTTGGCATCATCGTCCAGCGTGACGGCGGCGGCGACTTTGGTTGGGAGACCAGCTCGCGCGGCACCAACACCGCCGACTACTTCACACGTCCGACCTATTCCAACTTTACTGTGGTCATGCGCCCGACAACGACCCGTCAGGCCATTGTCCACAACACGGGCCACACGGCACGCGTCTACAACTCGGTGATCCGCAGCACTGCCAACCAAGCTTGCCTCAACCTGGCGACCGCTGTCACCCTGACGAACCCCAACGCCGTCAGCGGCAACGGCCCGCTGTACAACTCGGTATTCTTCTCCTGCGCAGGCGGCAACGTCATCGGCTCGAGCGGCGTCACCACTCCGCAGGCTGAAGCCCAAATCGCTCTTGGCGCAAACAACGTGCTGAACGGCACCTCGACGCTGACCAACGGCATCGTCAACGGCGCGAACGAGAATGCAGTCACAGCGACGGCATTCCCGACAACGCTGAACGCCGGCACAGGCCTTTCGGGCACGAACACCGCCGTCACAGGCTTCCTGACCTCCGTGAACTACATCGGCGCCGTTCGCAACTCGACCGACACCTGGTATCGTGGCTGGTCGTGCGGCCTGCCGGGTGAGACGCCCTGCTGATCTTTCTGAAATGGCGGAGGCCCCTCAACCGGGCCTCCGCTTTTCTGCTTTTCCCGAAGACTCCACTCAGGATCTCTGACCCATGAAATTCAACTCGCTGTCTCTCCGGGCCCTGTTGATCGCTTCCACAGCGATCCTTGCCCCGGCATTCGCCTTCGCTCAGACCGAAACTGAAGCGGAAACAGAAACCGAAACCGAGGCGGCCGAGGCTCCGACCGAAGCTGCGCCCGCTGTCGATGAAGACTTCCGGCTGAACGAAGTCGTCGTTCTCGGACGCTATATCCCCGAAGTGCTTCGCAGCACGTCCGAAGTGGCAGCCTATCTCGCGCCGGAAGACCTCGCGCGCCAAGGCGATTCCGACGCCGCAAACGCACTCGCCCGTGTTACAGGCCTCAGCATCGCCGAAGGCCGCTTTGTTTATGTTCGCGGCCTTGGCGAGCGGTATTCGGCCGCGCGCCTCAACGGCTCGCCCCTCCCAAGCCCTGAGCCACTCCAGCGCGTGGTGCCGCTCGATTTGTTCCCGACGAAAATCCTTGAGAACGTATTGGTCCAGAAGACTTATTCCGTTGAATTCCCAGGGGAGTTCGGCGGCGGCATCATCGATCTTCGCACGCTGAACGTGCCCGCCGAGCCCTTCCTTGAAGTCAGTGTTGGCGGAAGCTACAACACCGAAACGACGGGCAAGGACGGCCTGACCTATTTCGGCTCTGACACGGATGTGATCGGTTTTGATGACGGCACCCGGAAGATACCGGTAGCCGTGCGCCGCGCGATGTCCTCGGGCCTTCGTATCCAGAGCGGCAATTTTGCAGATCAGGACCTTCAAGCGATTGGCCAGTCCTTCACGAACGCCGAATTGAACCTGATCCAGACGAATGACAGCATCCCGCTGAACGGCAGCTATGAAGTCTCTGGCGGAACATCTTTTGATCTGGGCGGATTCGATCTCGGTTTGATTGGCGTACTAGGTTACAGCAACGGCTGGCGCACAAAAAACGGCCGCCTCGAAGTTGGCGAAATCAACGGCGGGCAGCTTCAGGCCACCTCGACATTTGATTACGTCTCGACGGACCAGAACATTGGCTGGGACGTCCTGTTCGGTCTCGGCCTCGACGCCGGCGATGACAAGATCGATTGGACCAACCTGTATATCCGCAAGACGACGAAACAGGCTTTCGTCCGTGAAGGTTTCGATGACCTCGCCCTGCGCGACGTCCGCGATGACCGCACAGCCTGGTATGAGCGCGAATTGTATAGCTCGCAGCTGAACGGTCGCCACTTCCGCGGAAACTGGACGTTTGACTGGCGTACCGCTCTGTCCCAGACGAAGCGCGATGCTCCCTATGAGCGGGCGATCCGCTATGTGTTCGACCCGCTTGTGAACAACTACGTTTACAACCCGGCAGGTTCGGGCTCGAACAACAGCATTTCGTTTTCGTACATTGACGATAAGATTGTCAGCGGCGCACTCGATGTTAAGTACACGCAGCCGCTCTCCACCGCGCGCGATATCGAATACTCTGCAGGTATCGAAGGCTACGAGAACAACCGCACTGCCCAGACCCGCGTCTTCGGTTTCATCGCGGCCAACCCGCCGCTCGATTTCCGACTCACGCAGCAGCGTGCCGATTTCCTCTTCGCGAACTTCAACATCAATCCCGATGTCTTCGAAATCCGCGAAACGACCGGCTCGGCCGGTGCTGGAGCCTTCGACGCGGACCTGAACGTTTTCGGCGCATATGCCAAAGTCGATGCGGAAGTGATCCCGCTGGTGCGTGCCGCACTCGGCGTGCGCTACGAGAACGCCGCCCAGTCGGTCACCCCGCTCTCGCTGATCTCGTCGGAGGCTGATCCGGCACCGGTTCCCGGTGTGAAGAACAACTACCTGCTACCCGCTGCAACGCTTACCTGGAACTTCGCAGAAGATCAGCAGCTTCGCCTCGGTGCCTCGCAGAGCATCGGCCGTCCGCAGTTCCGCGAACTGGCGCCTCAGCAGTACTTTGACCCGGACAGCAGCCGGATCTTCATCGGTAACCCCTTCCTCACCGATACGGAGATCCTCAATCTCGACGCCCGCTACGAACTCTATTTCGATCGCGGACAAACCGTTTCCGCCGGCGTGTTCTACAAGGACCTCGAAAAGCCGGTCGAGTCCGTGGTGGTCACACAGAGCGCCTCGGTCTTCCAGACCTACCTGAACGCACCCCGCGCGATCCTGTATGGCGCGGAACTCGAGTTCAAGCGCGTCTTCGACAGCCCCTTCTCGGGGGCGATGATGGAGAACAAAGAGTTCCTGGTTCAGGCGAACTACACTTATTCAAAGTCGGAAGTGCAGGCGAGCGCCGGCGACGAAGTGTTCCCGCTTCAGTCCAACGGGCAACCTCGTCCCGCAACAGACTTCGTTGTCGATGGTTCGCGCCTGCAGGGACAGTCCGAACACCTGGCGAACTTCCAGCTTGGATGGCAGGATGACAATGCAAGATCACAGGCAACTCTGCTCGCGACCTACGCAAGCGAGCGCACGTCAGCCCGCGCTCCGGCCGGCCAACCTGACTTTGTTCAGGATCCGGGCATAAACCTCGACCTGGTCTTCAAGAAAGGGTTTGATGTACGTGGACGCGAGTTCACGTTCGATTTCAAGGCGCAGAACCTTCTTAATGAAGACTTCGACGAATTCCAGTCAGGCAATGATGGCTTCGTTCAGGTCAACCAATACGACCTGGGTACGAGCGTTTCGTTAGGCCTGAGCACGGAATTCTAGTTTCAAATGCCCGAGGCCGTTGCGTAACTGCAACGGCCTCGATACTTAAGCATTAATGGAGCCGTCTCGTCGCGGAACTGTCGCACAAGTGTGATTAGCGTGAAGGTACGGATCGAAGGGGTTTCCGATGGCGGCGCTTTTCAGAATGGAAAGAGGCATACCTTACGTGCGCATGGAAAACGCTGGCCGGATGGCTGTGGAATCCCTGCTGATGGTCACCGTCGGGGTCCTCGTCGGGCGTCTTGCCTGGGTCGCCCTCGCACCGGCGGACGCGGGCGCCCCGCTTCAGGATTCCGCGACGTTGTCATCTGAAAGCCTGCAAGCTTCGGGCAGCGCGTCGCCCACGGTCCTCCTGACCCAGATGAACCCTTTCGGGGGCGCTCCGCAGATGTACGCGGCCGACGCCCAGGCGGCAGCCGAAACCACGCTCGACCTGAAACTCGCCGGCGTCCGCTCTGTCTCCGGCAACGCGTCCGCCAGCAGCGCCGTGATTTCCTTCCCCGACGGCGCGCAGAAGCGCTTCGTCCCCGGCGAAGAAGTGATGCCCGGCATCCTTCTCGTGAACGTGACGTCTGACGCCATTCACCTCAGCCGCAACGGCTCCATCGAATCGCTCAGCCTCTATCCTTACCGCACCGCGCCCTTCGTTCAGGATCCCGCGCAGTCCGCGCCTGCCGAAGCCCGAGTCTACGCGTCGGACACCGTGGCACCGGTGGTCGATGTCACGCCGGCCGCCCTCGCCGCCGATACCGCGTTGACCCCTGAATTCCGCAGCGGGGAAGTGTCGGGCTACCGGCTTGAACCGCGCGGCGCCGGCGCGTTCGAGGCCGCCGGCCTGCAATCGGGCGACCTCATTCTCCGCATCAACGGCCAGGCCGTCGAAGGTCTGCGTCCCGACCAGATCAACCAGTCCGTCTCCAGCAGTTCAGACGTCGCCCTGGATATTGTCCGCCAGGGCGCCATAGTGCGCCTGCGTGTTGCTCCCGGCGCCAACCTTTCCCAATGACCAGACACATACTTCTGGCTGCCGCCGCAGCGCTCTCGGCTGCGCAGATCGCAACCGCGCAGGCCCCCGCCCCCAGCGAAGACAAGCACGTCCTGAAGCTTGACGATGTCGAGCTCAACACGCTCATCGCCGATGTCTCGATGCTGACCGGCTACACGTTCATCACCCACCCCGATGTGCGCAAGGTCCGCGTCTCCGTCGTCTCGCAGACGCCGATGAGCACGGATGACCTCTTCCAGGTCTTCCTGACCACGCTCCGCGTCCAGGGCTTCGCCGCGATCCCCGCAGGCCGCGACACCTACCGGATCGTGCCGGAAGCCATCGCCGCCACCGAAGCGCCGGTCTCTGGCCAGGGCCCCAACGCCTTCGTGACCGAGATTATCAAGCTCGACTACGTCAACGCGATGGACGTCGCGCAGCAGATCAAGCCGGTGCTCGACAGCCAGGGACAGATCGCCGCGAACGCCAACACGAACACGCTCGTGGTCGTCGACTATGCCTCGAACCTGCAGCGCGTGCGCCGGATGATCGAGGCGATCGACAAGGATCCGTCGGTCACCGAAACGGTCGCCCTCCGCAACGTCCCCGCCCTCGAGATGGAAGCAGTCCTGAACCGCCTGCAGGGCGACGCCGCATCCGGCGCACAAGGCCAGGCCGGCGGCGCCCGGCGCTTCACGGCCGTCGCTTCGGAAACCAGCAACGCCGTCCTCCTGCGCGGTGACCCCGCCTCGGTCGCCCGGGCACGCCAGGTGGCCATGCAGCTCGACACGACCGAGCCGCAGCGCGACAATATTCGCATCATTCCGCTCAACTATGCCGATGCCGGCGAGATCGTCCCGATCCTCGAGCGCGTCGGCCTCAGCGTCGCGGCCCAGCGCGCGCCGTCAGATACATCCGTCCCCGCACAAACCATTTCGCACCATCCGGCGACCAACTCCCTGATCATCAGCGGCAATGCCGAAACGCTGGTCGCGATGGAAAAGGTCATTTCCGCCCTCGATGTGCGCCGCCCCCAGGTCATGGTCGAAGCCATCATCGTGGAAATGTCGGACGACATGACGAAGGAGCTGGGGCTGCAATTCCTGCTCTCCGGCACCGGCAGCAGCAATGTCCCGTTCGCGTCGACCAACTTCTCGAGCTCGGCTCCGAACCTGCTCGCCCTCACGGGCGCTCTGCTCACGGATGGTTTCGAGGACCTCACGAAGGCCAATCCGCTGCGCGACTCGGCCATCAGCTCCCTGACCGGCACCGCCGGCCTGACGCTCGGTTTTGGCGGACAATCCGGTGACAACCTCTTCGGCGTCATCCTCAACGCGGTCGAGAAGGACAGCAATTCCCGCATCCTGTCGACGCCCTTCGGCATGACCCTGAACAACGCGACCTCGGCCCTCATCGTCGGCCAGGAAGTCCCGATCACCACCGGCCAGGTCCTTGACCAGGCCAACTCGAACCCCTTCCGCACCGTCGAGCGCCAGGATGTCGGCATCCAGCTCGAAGTCACGCCGCGCATCGGCGAGAACGACACGGTCCGCCTCGACATCCGCCAGGAAGTCTCGAGCATCTCCGGCAGCATCGGCACGCTGACGCCTGACTTCATCCTCGACAAGCGCGAGATCACCGCCAGCGTGCTCGCCGATGACGGCGAGATCATCGTTCTCGGCGGTCTGGTCGAACAGACGGACACGGTCCGCCAGTCGAAGGTTCCGCTGCTCGGCGACATCCCGATTGCCGGCCGCCTGTTCAGGTCCGATGGCAAGGCAACGACGCGGACCAATCTCATGGTCTTCATCCGCCCCACCATCGTGCGCAACAAGGAAGACGCGAAGTCGGCGACCGAGCAGAAATACCTGTACGTGCGCGGCGAAGAGCTGATGCGCGGCATTCCGCCGGAAAACTCCATCGACCGCTATGTGACGGAAGTCATGGGCGGCAGCGGGCCGATGGGGTCGGCAGCCAATCTGGCGAGGTGATCGCGCATGCGGCCGCAGGTTCACTACGCTTTCGCCAAGGACAAGGGCTTCGCCGTCATTCCCGGCCGGGTGCCGGTGACGGTCGCCGTCCGCGAAGGCGCAGATGTGCTTGCCCTGCCCGAAGTGCGCCGTGTCCTGGGCACCTCCTTCCAGCTGGAAGCGCATTCCGCCATCGCGTTTGAAAAGCTTCTGTCCGAAGGCTTCGGCGGCGGCGCGCTTGACGGCACTGCCGCGGCAGCAGCCGAGAAGCAGGAAAACCTCGAAACCCTGTTCGACGGTATTCCGCAGACGGAAGACCTGCTGGCCGGCGACGGCGATGCGCCGATCGTGCGGCTCATCAACGGCTTGCTGCAGGACGCGATCAAGCGCCGCGCCTCCGACATCCACATCGATCCGTTCGAGGAAAAGCTCTCCATCCGTTACCGGATCGACGGCGAACTCCAGGAAGTCCTCGTCGCCTCGCGCCGCATCGCCGCGCCGCTCGTCTCCCGCATCAAGGTGATGAGCCGTCTGGATATCTCCGAGAAGCGCATGCCGCAGGATGGCCGCGTCTCGCTGTCGCTCGGCGGCCGCGCCCTGGACGTGCGCGTCGCGACCCTGCCGACACGCTACGGCGAACGCGTCGCACTGCGCATCCTTGACACCCGCCAGGCGCTCGTCGGCCTTGACGGTCTCGGCATGGACCCCGCCACGCTGGACCGCTTCCGCGCCGTCATCGCCGAGCCCAACGGCGTCATCCTCGTCACCGGCCCCACAGGCTCCGGCAAGACCACGACGCTCTACTCGGCGCTCGCCATGCTGAACACCGGCCGCGTCAACATCATGACGCTGGAAGACCCCGTCGAATACGGCCTCGACGGCATCAGCCAGACACCGATGGACCACAAGGTCGGCCTGACCTTCGCCGCCACGCTCCGCTCCATCCTGCGCAACGACCCGAACATCGTGATGGTCGGCGAGATCCGCGACGCCGAAACCGCCGAGGTCGCGCTCGAATTCGCGCTGACCGGCCGCCTCGCCCTCTCCACGGTCCACACCAACAGTTCCGCCGGCGCGATCACGCGTCTGCGCGACATGGGTATCGAGAGCTTCCTGCTCGCCTCCACCCTGCGCGCCGTCCTCGCCCAGCGCCTGCTGCGCCGGCTCTGCCCGCACTGCAAGACGCCGTTCCATCCGGACCCGGCGTATGCCGCCCGGATTGGTCTGCCTGCGGACTTTTCCGGAACGCTCTACCAGTCCGGCAGCTGCGATGCCTGCGGCCGCACGGGTTATTCCGGCCGCCTCGGCGCGTACGAACTGCTCGTCATCAATCCGGCCATCAAGCGGCTGATCCATGACAAGGCCAGCGAAGACGAGATCGAGCGCGTCGCCTTTGCGAGCGCCGACATGCTGTTCAGCAACGGCATGCGCCATGTCCTGAGCGGCGAGACGAGCCCTGACGAACTCCTGCATGTCTGCCGCAGGGAGGTCTGGTCCCATGGCGGCGTATGATTACAAGGCCCTGACCGCCGATGGCCGGCGCACCAGCGGTGTGATCTCGGCGGACAATCCGCGCTCCGCCCGGCGCGAACTGCGCGCCCGCCAGCTGACGCCCGTAGAGGTTGAGGAATCCGGCCAGTCGAAGTCACGCGGCGCGCGCCTGCGGGGCCGCCTCTCGCACAAACAGCGCACCCTCTTCACCCGCCAGATGGCCGTCCTACTGCAGTCCGGCATGACGGTGGAGCAGGCCCTGACCGCTGCGGCCGCCGATGGCAGCGCGGCGTCCGTGAAAGCCCTGATCCTCGGCGTGCGCGCGCAGGTCATGGAAGGCATCACTCTCGCCGACTCCCTCCGCTCGGCGCCTTCGGCCTTCCCCGCGCTTTACCGCTCGGTTGTCTCGGCCGGCGAGTCTTCCGGCAAGCTGCCCGCCGTGCTCGACCAGCTCGCGACCAATCTGGAACGCACCTACAAGATGGCCTCGACCGCGCGGGCCGCGCTGGTCTATCCCGCTGTCCTCGGCGTGATGGCCCTGCTGATGGTCACCGCCCTGATGGTCTTCGTCGTGCCCAAACTCGTCGAACAATTCGCAATGCTCGGCACCACCGAACTGCCGCTTCTCACCCAGATTGTGATCGGCGCCTCGGATTTCGCGCGTAGCTGGGGCTGGCTCCTCGCCCTATCCGTCTTCGCAGGCGTCGCCCTCTTCTCGCAGGCGATGAAAAGCCCCACGTTCCGCAAATCCCTCGACGCCTTCCTGCTCGGGCTCCCGCTGATCGGCCCCCTGATCCAGACCCTCTCGGCCGCCCAGTTCGCACGAGTCCACGCCACCCTCGCCGGCTCCGGCGCCACAGTCATCGAAGCCCTCTCGGCGGCGCGCGGCGCCATGAGCAATGCCGTGTTCCGCGACGCCGCGACCGCGATCATCGAACAGGTGCAGCAGGGCGGCACGCTCTCGTCCGCGATGCGCGCCACCAAGGTGTTCCCGCCGCTCCTCACACACATGGTGCAGAGCGGCGAAGCGGCGCGCGACGTGCCCGCGATGATGAACCGCGCCGCCGACTTTCTCGAAAGCGAATTCGAGGCCACCACCCGCACGCTTCTGAGCCTGCTTGAGCCGGTCATCATCGTGATCCTGGGCGGCATTGTCGGCACGATCGTGCTATCGATCATGCTGCCCATCATGCAGCTCAACACCCTTGCCCTCGGTTGACGGAGGAACACATGCCCCACCCCCAACGCCTCACCCAAAAGCGCCGCGCCCGCGAGGCCGGCTTCTCCCTCGTCGAACTGATGGTGGTCGTCTTCATCATGGGTCTTCTGGCGACCCTGATCATCGTCAACGTCGCGCCGGTCGGCGACCGCTCGCGCATCTCGAAAGCCCGCTCCGACATCGCCAGCCTCGAAAGCGCGCTCGAGCAGTACAGCCTTGACCTCTACACCTACCCCAACGCCGCCGAGGGCCTCGCTGCTCTGTCGGCCCCGCCCCCGGGCGTCGACGCCGCGCTTTACCGGCAGGGCGGCTATGTGCGCCGTATACAGATGGATCCCTGGGGCAACCCCTACCAGTACCAGATGCCCGGCACCCGCTCCGGCGGCCGCTACGATCTCTTCTCCTTCGGCGCCGATGGCCAGCCGGGCGGCGAAGGTCCGGACGCCGACATCGGCAACTGGGACTAGGCCGCGCCATGTCCGCGCCCCGCCCGCACTCAAGCCAAGCCTCCCTCCGCGCGCGCCGCCGCCCGGGCGAGGCGGGCCTGTCGCTGGTGGAAGTGCTGGTCACGCTGTCGATTTCCGCCTTCGCGGCGGTCCTGATCGTCGCCACGGCCCGCCCCGCCGATCCCCTGCGCAGTGACGGCGAGAAACTGTCGCGCACGCTGGCGCAGCTCGAAGGCCGCGCCCGCATCTCCGGCAAGCCGACCGGCCTGCTGCTCGACGAGGCCGGCTATACCGGCATGGTATGGGCCGGTGGCGACTGGTCCGCCCTGCCCCGCAGCCGCCACGCCCTCAGCCGGGGCGTCGAAATCCAGTCACCCCTCTCCCCCTTGGAGCGCGGCGAAAGTCAAACACCCCAGCTCGTCTTCGACCCGCTCGGCCACTCGGCAATCGATCCGGTCATCCTGCGCGCCCAGAACCGCGAATGGCCCGTCACCCTGCCGGCCAGAACGGTGGCCGCCCCGTGAACACGCGCGGCTTTTCCCTTCTCGAAACCATGGTTGCCCTGTCGGTGTTCTCCATCGCCGCAATGGGGCTCTTGTCGCTCAACACGCAGTCGGTGCGCATCAGCAGCGAACTCGACCTGCGCCTCCTCGCCCGCACCGTCGCCGAGAACGTCGCGGTGGACACCGTTACCGGATCGCTCACTTCGCCCGGCCTCATCGCCGAAGGCGAGGATGTCCAGCGCGGCCGCGACTTCAAATGGACGCGCACCATCGAGCCGACACCGCGCCCGGGACTCTACAGTGTCCGGATCGAAGTGACGGAAGCCTCCAGCCCCGCCGTCCTCGCGCGCCTTTCGCTGCTGACCGCCCAAGGCGATCGCTCATGAGTCCGCGCGGAAACTCCCAGGCCGGCGTCACGCTCATCGAAACGCTGGTCGCGCTGTTCGTCATCGCCCTGATGGCGACCGCCGGCGCGGTGATGACGAACCAGTCACTCCGCGGCGCCCGCGCCGTCGAGACGCGCGGCGACGCCGCCTCCGAAATGTCCATCGCCCTCGGCATCCTCTCGGCAGACCTCGCCGCCTATACCGGCCGCTCCAGCGAGGACGCCGCCGCCTCCGAAGGCCCCCTCGCCTTCTCCGGCCATCCGCCCCGCCATGACGGACGCCTGATGGTCTTTGTACGGAACGGATGGGACAATCCCCTCGGCGAGACCCGCAGCGACCTGCAGCGGGTGGAATACCTTTTCTCGAACGGCGCGCTGATCCGCCGGTCCTGGGCCGCGCCGGATCCCGTTCCGGCCACGCCCATGGTGGAGGAAGTCCTCCTGACCGGCCTCCAGGGCGTCGAGGCCCGCTTCGGCCGCGCCGAGACCTGGCAGGAAGACTGGCGCGTCGCGGGCACTGGCGACGACCCCGCCCCCCAGAAGGTCGAGCTGACCTTCATCTTCACCCCGGACGACACGCTGACGGCCCGCTACCTGATCGGAGCCGGCGCATGATCCCGCAAAGCAAGCAGGCCGGCGCCGCCCTCCTCTCGATCCTCCTGATCGTTGCCACACTGTCTGTCGCCGCCCTGATGGCCACCGACGCCATCGCCCGGCAGACCGATCTGCAGAAACTCAGCGCCCGTCGCACCTCCGCCCTCTGGGCTGCGCGCTCGGCTGAAGCGGCCGCGCTCGCCGGCGCCGCTGATCTCGTCGCCGCCAGCCGTCTGCCCGCCAGCAGCGGCGACACGGGCCGGGAACAGACCCTCGTCCTGCCGGTCGAGAGCGGCCAGATCATCCTGACACTGAGGGAACTGCCCCCCTGCCTCAACCTCAACGCCCTGGCAAAGCCCGAAGAGGCCCTCCGGGCCCCGCAAGCCGCCGCCTTGGCGGTCCTCCTCGAAGACATCGGCGTGCCGCTCAGCGACGCGGCGGCCCTCGCCGCAACGCTCGGAGACTGGATTGACGCGGACCAGATCCCGCAACCCGGCGGCGGCGAAGATGCCGCCTATCTGGCAAGTTCCAGCGGCACACGCACCGCCGGCCAGCCCCTCCGCAGCCCAGCAGAGCTCGCCCCGGTGCCCGGCTACACGCCCGAGCTCATTCAGGCGATCTCACCCTTCACCTGCACTGTTCCGCTAACGGACGGTCTGCGCGTCAACGTCAACGCGCTGACGGCCGAGAATGCGAGCGTCCTGCGCGCCGCCACGCGCGGCGCCCTGTCCGCCGCCGACGCGCGCCGCTTCATCGAGGCGCGCCCCGCCAGCGGTTGGAACAGCGTTCAGGACGTGGCCGAATTCGCCCAGGGCCGGCAGGCCTACGCGCAGGTTTTCGCCGAAGTGCCCCTCGCGGTGCGCGGCGAATACTTCACGGGCGAGGGCAGCGTCGAACTCGACGCCGGCCGCTGGCCCTTCCGCTTCATCCTGCACGCCGGCGCAGACGGCGCGCCCCGGATCGTCTGGCGGTCGTTCGGAGACGCCGGATGAAAGCGGACCTCTACATCGAACTGCCCTCGGTCCCGGACGGCCTGCTCCGGCTCGCGCGCTGGCGCGGCGGCGAGATCGAACACGTGCCGCTGGGCCGCGCCGCCGCGAATGCCCGCACCAAGGCGATCGCCTTCGCCCCCGCCCTTTGCGTCGCGAAGTTCCGTGTGCAGGTCGCGGCGAAATCGGAATCCGAGGCCCGCAAGACGGCGCTCTACGCGGTGGAGGACGATCTCGCCCAACCCGTCGAAGACGTCCATCTGACCCTCGGCCCGAAGATCAAGACGGAAGCGGCGCGCGATGTCTACATCGTCGACCGCCGTCTGATGCGCGCCTGGACCGACGCGCTCGCGACCCTGAACCTGGACCATGCCCCGATCATTGCGGAAAACAGCCTCAGGCTGCCGCAAGGCGCCCTGCTGGATTTCGGCGACCGGCTGCTCCTCAGCCATGATGGCAGCGCCGTCGCCGCCGACCCCGCCTGGCCGGACGAAGCCCTCCGTGAACTGATCAGCGCCTGCGGCCTCGGCAACGCGCGCCGCACGTCGGCAAATGCGCTGGAAACCCTGATCCCCCTGCAAACCAATACTCCCGGCATCGCGCTCGAAGGCGCAGACGGCGACGCAGCCCGCCGCCGTGCCGGCAAGGGCCTCGGCCGCTGGCTCTTCGCGGGCGCACTCGCCCTCGCCGCGGCCTGCCTCTGGCTCGCCAGCGTCTGGTTCGAGACAAACGGCTTGCAGCAGGCGGCGACCCGCAACGAGGCCGCCGCCCGCGCCGCCTACCGCGCCCAGTTCCCCGGCGCGCCGGAGCCCGCCGACATCGGTGCCGAAGTTCGCCGCCTATCCGCCCAGCTCGTCGGCGGCGCCCCCGCCGGTTTCCGCGCCCTCTCCGCCGCCCTCTACGGCGCCTTGCCGGACAACCCCTCCGTCCGCGTCATCAGCCTTACCTATACCGGCGGCGAAGCAGCCCTCCGTGCACGGATACAATTTTCAACCCGCGCCGATGAGACCGCCGTCCGGTCGCGCCTCGAAGCCTCCGGCTTCCGGGTCGAAACGGACTCCATCACCGACCTTCCCGCCGGCATCGAAGCCAGTCTCATCGTGAGGGCCGCGCCATGAGAACCTGGTGGGACCAACGCGCGCCTCGGGAGCAGCTCCTGCTGCTTGCCGCCGCCTTCGTCCTCGTGCTCGCGGTCATCGTGCAGGGCGTGCTCATCCCGTCGCTGACGCACCGCACCGCCGCCGAAGACGCTCTCGCCGAATCCGGGCGCACCCTGGTTCGCCTCGAACGGCTGCGCGATGCCGGCATCACGCAGGCCGCCCCGCCGGCCAGCCCGCAGGACGCGCCCGCCCTCGCCGCTGACTGGGCCGCCCGGTCCGGCCTCATCGCCGATCCGCAACTGACGTCCGCCTCTGAACTCCGCTTCGCCTTCAAGGCCGCCGATCCCGGCGCCGTGTTCCAGTGGATTGAAGAGTCCGAAACCGGGCTCGGGATCACCGTCCAGTCCGCACAGTTCATCGCCGCGCAGCCCGGCCAGGTGGACGCGGTCGTCGTCTTCTCCGCGCCGCCCGCGCCATGAACCGGCTCATTCTCCTCGCGCTTCTCCTCGTCGGCGTGCTGATCGGCCTCGCCGTGTTTGCCCCGCTGAGCGCCGCCCTGAAGTTTGCCGGCGTCGAGGCGCACGGTCTCGGCTGGTCGCGCGCCGAAGGCACGGTCCTCGACGGGCGCCTCACCGGCCTCGAGGCCGGCGGCGAGCGCTACGGCGACGCGGCCTTGAAGCTGAAGCCTGCCGCCCTTCTGGCGGGTCGCCTTCAGTACACGGTCGATTGGCAGGGCGAGCACGGAAGCGGCATGGGCGACCTCTCCCTCGGCGCCGGCGGCAGCCTCGCCGCACGCGACTTCAACCTCGATCTTGATCTCGTCCGCCTCGAACAGGCCGCCCTCTGGATCCGTCAGTCCGGCGGCCGCGTGCAGCTGCAGGGAGAGGCCATCCGCTTCGACCGCGACGGCTGCCTCTCCGCCAGCGGCACCGCCCGCAGCGACGTACTTGAGCGCAACCGGGAAATTCTAGGCGCCGGCTGGTCGCCCATGCAGGGCGAGCTGAGATGCGAGGGCACCGCGCTGGTGATCCCGCTGGAATCGGAAAACACCTCCGGCACCCGTTTCCGCGCCGAGCTGCGCCTCGCGCCGCAGCAGCCCGGCCGGTTTGATGCCCGCGTCTCCGGCCTCATCCCGCGCGACCTCGCTTTCGCGCTTCCCATCGCCGGGTTTGCGCCGGACGGGCGCGACTGGGTATACTCGTTCTCGACCTCAGACCGGAGTGGTCCCACATGATGAAGCCCCTGTTCCTCGCCGCCGCCCTTTGCGCGCTCGCCGCCTGCGCCAGCTCGCCGGAGCAGGCGGCGGCGAAAGCCGCCGCGGCCGCCCCTGCGATCAGCACGGTCCCCGCCGAAGGCCTGCCGCCCCAGCGCCTCGCGCCCGGTGAGTGCGGCCTGTTCCTGTGGAGCATGTCGGCGCCGCGCCAGTTCGTCTTCTTCACCAAGGGCTCGTCCGGTGACGCACTGGTGCTGATCGGCAACAAGTCCACCTCGATGCCGATGACCTCCGCCGGCGGCGATGTCTTTGGCCAGTTCCTGTCGCGGATGATGTTCGAAGACCTCGCCTCGAAGGTGAAGGTCACCGTCTCCATCGAACCCGGCAAGCCCCTCGAAGGCGGCCAGCGCGTCGGCAGCGGCAACATCCAGTTCCGCGACGCCGAAGGCTGGGAAACCGTCCTGCCCGTCACCGGCGTGCGCGCCTGCATGCCCGGCTGACCCTGGTCGGAAAATGGTGGGCGATGACGGGCTCGAACCGCCGACATCCTGCGTGTAAAGCAGGCGCTCTACCAACTGAGCTAATCGCCCCCAAATCTGGTATGCCGCCTCTTTGCCGGGGGCGCGCCCGATTGGCAAGTGCGTTGCACCTCGGCTGCCCCGCCCCAAACAAAAAGGCCCGCCGGAGCGGGCCTTTCCATTATCGTTTCAATTCCCGCTCAGTGCGCGCGGATCGTGTCCGTATCGTCGGCCGGTTTCGCCGGGCCGCCGGAGAGGCTCTGCTGCAGCGCCGCCTCATCGGCATCCGACCATTCGATCGGCACCACCGGACGCGTTAGCGCGAGCTTCAGCACTTCCTGGATGTCCGAGACGGGGATGATCTTCATCTGCGTCTTCACATTTTCCGGGATCTCCTCGAGATCCTTCTCGTTCTCCTTCGGGATCAGCACCGTCTTGATGCCGCCGCGCAGGGCCGCGAGCAGTTTCTCCTTGAGGCCGCCAATCGGCAGCACCCGGCCACGCAGGCTGATCTCGCCGGTCATCGCCACTTCGCGGTTCACCGGAATGCCGGTGAGCAGCGACACGATGGCCGTCGTCATCGCGGCGCCGGCACTCGGGCCATCCTTGGGCGTCGCGCCATCCGGCACGTGCACGTGGATGTCCGTCGTGTTGAACGCCGTCGGCTTGATGCCAAGCGAGACCGACCGTGCACGGACGAGCGAGCTCGCCGCCTGGATTGACTCCTTCATGACGTCGCGGAGGTTACCCGTGACCTTCATGTTGCCGCGTCCCGGCATCTTCACCGCCTCGATGGTGAGGAGGTCGCCGCCGACTTCCGTCCAGGCGAGACCGGTAACGGCGCCCACCTGATCGGTCTCGTCGGCGAGGCCGTAGCGATGCTTGCGCACGCCCGCGAAGGTCGCAAGGTTGCCCTCGTCGATCGTCAGGCTGCCGCCCTCGTTGAGCGCAAGGTGGCGCACCGCCTTGCGGGCAAGACGCGCAATCTCCCGCTTCAGCGACCGCACGCCCGCTTCCCGCGAATAGTATCGGATCAGGTCGCGCACGGCGCCATCGGTGACGATCCACTCTTCAGCCTTGAGGCCGTGATCCTCGCGCACCTGAGGGATCAGGTGGCGCTTGGTGATCTCGAGTTTCTCATCCTCCGTGTACCCCGCAATCCGGATGATCTCCATCCGGTCAAGCAAGGGCTGCGGCATGTTCAGCGAGTTCGCGGTCGTCACGAACATCACGTCCGAGAGGTCATAGTCGACTTCCAGGTAGTGGTCGTTGAACGTCGAGTTCTGCTCCGGGTCGAGCACTTCGAGCAAGGCCGAAGCCGGGTCGCCCCGGTGGTCCATGCCCATCTTGTCGATCTCGTCGAGGAGGAACAGCGGGTTGCCGCTCTTCACCTTCTTGAGGCTCTGGATCACCCGTCCCGGCATCGAGCCGATATAGGTGCGCCGGTGCCCGCGGATCTCACTCTCGTCACGCACGCCGCCGAGCGACACGCGCACGAAGTCACGCCCCGTCGCTTCCGCGATGGACTTGCCGAGCGAGGTCTTGCCGACACCCGGAGGGCCGACGAGGCAGAGGATCGGCCCCTTCAGCTTGCCGGTGCGTTTCTGCACCGCGAGGTATTCAAGGATCCGTTCCTTGACCTTCTCGAGGCCGTAATGGTCATCGTCGAGCTGTTTCTCGGCCTTGCGCAGATCGGTGACGATCTCCTTGCGCTTGCCCCAAGGCAGCGCCAGCAGCCAGTCGAGATAGTTGCGCACCACGGTCGATTCCGCCGACATCGGCGACATCTGGCGCAGCTTCTTCATCTCCGCCTCGGCCTTTGTCCGGGCCTCCTGCGACAGCGGCGCATCGGCAATCTTCTGCTCGAGCTCGGCCATCTCGTCGCGCTCGCCGCCTTCGCCGCCCTGATCGCCCAGCTCGCGCTGGATCGCCTTCATCTGCTCGTTCAGGTAATACTCGCGCTGGGTCTTTTCCATCTGCCGCTTGACGCGGTTTTTGATCTTCCGCTCCATCTGGAGCATGCCCATCTCGCCTTCCATCAGCGCGAAGACCTTCTCGAGCCGGTCCTTGGCGTCCGGCATCTCGAGCAGTTCCTGCTTGTCGGACAGCTTCACCGACAGGTTCGACGCCACCTGGTCGGCCAGCCGGCCCGGCTCCGTCATCTGCCCGATCGAAGACACCGCTTCCGGCGGGATCTTGCGGTTCAGCTTCACATAGCTCTCGAACTGTTCCTGCACGGCGCGCATAAGCGCGGTGACATCGCCGCCGACTGTGTCGCCCTCGGCAATCGTCTCGACCGCCGCCTCGAAATACTCGCCGCGGTCATGCAGCTCGACCAGTTTCGCGCGCGACTTGCCTTCGACGAGCACCTTCACGGTGCCGTCCGGCAGTTTCAGCAGTTGCAAAATGGTCGCGAGTGTCCCGACGGTATGCAGGTCGCCGGAGTTCGGATTGTCGATGGACGCATCGCGCTGGGCGACCAGCATGATCTCGTTCTCGGACTCCTCAATCATTTCAAGGGCCCGCACGGACTTGTCCCGGCCGACGAACAGCGGCGCGACCATGTCCGGGAAAACAACGATGTCCCTGAGCGGCAACACCGGCACTGTCTTCGATCTTGGCATTTGAATGCCTCCTTTACGTGGGCCCCGCATGGCAGCAGCCCGGAAACCCTAGACCACCATATGGGGCGATTATCGGGCGATGCGAAGGATGTGGAAACCGTTAAGCCCCCCTTCAACGCCAGCACTGCTCAACAAAGGTGTGAATATAACTCCTGACCGGTTCTCAAAGCCCCCTCTGCCTTGGGAGACGGGTTCAAGATGCACAGCGCCCGCCCCCTTGCCCCGCCGCCCGAGTCCGGCTTGATACCGCCTCCCGGCAGAAAGCCTGAGGGTTAAGGCGTCTTTAACGCTTTCGGAACCGTTTCAGCCTCATCTGCGCGGGTACTTCGCCGGCCTGTCCGGCAGCCCAGAGACGGAGACGCAGCCCATGTCCTCAGCCCGGCAACTCAAGCCTGTCGATGACCTGCTGGCCGGCACTTCCGGCTATTCCGCCAAGGATATCGAGGTCCTCGAAGGCCTGGAGCCCGTCCGCAAACGCCCCGGCATGTATATCGGCGGCACCGACGAGCGCGCCTACCACCACCTCTTCGCCGAAGTCCTGGACAACGCCATGGACGAAGCCGTCGCCGGCTATGCCAACCGGATCGAGATCAAGCTGACCAATGACGGATACCTGACCGTCACCGACAACGGCCGCGGCATCCCGGTCGACCCGCACCCGAAATTCCCCAAGAAATCCGCCCTCGAAGTGATCATGACGACGCTCCACTCGGGCGGCAAATTCTCGGACAAGGCCTACTCCACCGCCGGCGGCCTGCACGGCGTCGGCATCTCGGTCGTCAACGCGCTCTCCGAGCACGTCGAAGTCGAAGTCGCCCGTGACCGCACCGTCTACCGCCAGGAATTCTCGCGCGGCGCCCCGATGGGCAAGCTCGCCAAGGTCGGCACCACGCCCAACCGGCGCGGCACCTCGGTCCGCTTCAAGCCCGACCCGCAGATTTTTGGCGACAAGCTGCGCTGGCGCCCCGCGCGCCTGTTCGGCATGGCCCGCTCCAAGGCCTACCTCTTCCGCGGCGTCGAAGTGCGCTGGTCCTGCGACGCAGACCTGCTGCCCGAAGACTCGAAAATCCCCGCCGAAGCGGTCCTCTCCTATCCCAACGGCCTTGCCGACCAGCTCGGCGAAGTCTTCGCCGACAAGGCAACCATCACGGAAGCGCCCTTCACCGGCCTCGTCGACATGGGCCATGACGGCAAGTGCGAATGGGCCATCGCCTGGACGCAGGCCGGCTTCGGCGAGCAGGACGGCTTCGCCCGCTCCTACTGCAACACCATCCCGACCCCCGAAGGCGGCACCCACGAGGCCGGCTTCCGCTCGGCCATCACCAAGGGCCTGCGCAATTTCGGCGAGCTGACCGGCAACAAGAAAGCCGCCGAGATCACCGCCGAAGACGTCATGGGCCATTCTGGCTTCCTGCTCTCGGTCTTCATTCGCGGCCCGGAATTCGTCGGCCAGACTAAGGACAAGCTCTCTTCCACGCACGCCTTCCGCCTCGTGGAAGCCGCCGTGCGCGACCACTTCGACCACTGGCTCGCCCAGTCACCCAAGGAAGCCAACAAACTCCTCTCCTGGGCGATTGACCGCGCCGACGAGCGCGCCAAACGCCGCAAGGCGAAAGAGATCAGCCGCAAGTCGGCCACCAAGAAACTCCGCCTCCCCGGCAAGCTCGCTGACTGCTCCGCCAAGGGCCCGGAAGGCACTGAACTCTTCCTCGTCGAAGGCGACTCGGCCGGCGGCTCCGCCAAGCAGGCCCGCAACCGCGAGACGCAGGCGATCCTGCCCCTGCGCGGCAAGATCCTGAACGTCGAGTCCGCCTCTGACGACAAGCTGATGGGCAACCAGGAACTCTCGGACCTCTCGCTGGCTCTGGGCACCGAGCTTGGCCGCAAGTTCAATCTCGATGACCTGCGCTATGAGCGGATCATCATCATGACCGACGCCGACGTCGACGGCGCGCACATCGCGGCGCTGCTGATCACCTTCTTCTACCGGCTCACCCCCGGCCTGATCGAAGGCGGACGCCTCTACCTCGCCCAGCCGCCGCTCTACAAGCTCGCAAACAAGGGCAACATCCACTACGCCATGGATGATGAAGACCGTGCACGGATCATGAAGGAACACTTCAAGGGCAACCAGAAGATCGACCTGACCCGCTTCAAGGGTCTCGGCGAGATGAACCCTGCCCAGCTGAAAGAGACCACCATGAACCCGGCCAGCCGCGTCCTCGCCCGCGTCACCCTGCCGGACTCGATGGACGAACTCACCGAAATGAAACCGGCCGACCTGATCAACACCCTCATGGGCAAGAAAGCCGAACTCCGCTTCAAGTTCATCCAGGACAACGCCGCGTTTGTGGAAACGCTAGATATTTAAACCTGTCATCCCGGGCAAAGGCCGCGCAGCAGCCGATTGACCCGGGACCCACTCTCCCACCCGCCAAGCCATGCAGCTCATCCTGTGCGAAGTCGAAGGATGGGCCAAGCAACGCAGCTTGCGCCCACATCCCCATCTCCTCCACCCCAAAAAAATCAACAACTTACAATACACCCCGGGCAACTTGCCCTACACCCCCCACCCCGGGTGTATCCTCAAGCCATGAAACCCACCCCTCCGCCCCCGAAATCCACCGAACCGGGCCCATTCGGCCCCTCGCGCACGGATTCCCAAATCAATCAAAACCTTACGCGTCCCGCAGCCGCCAAACCGCGAGAACAAGCGACAAAAAAGTGATAAAAAGTGGGAAACAAACGAGAAGGAGCGAAAACGAAACGAAGGAAAATGCAGGCGCAACGAGAGCGAACGAGAGGGAAATTGAGCGCCCTAAAGCCTCACAACATCCTCGAACTTCGCGCGCACCTGCCGCAGCCCCGCCACCTCAACGATCCGCCCCCGGATCATCACCGGATCGGCGACGAGCGGAATGATCTCCGGCCCGAAAGCCTTGCCCCGCGCGTTCAGGAACAACAGCGCCGCCTTGCCCTCCGCGCACCGCCCCGTCTCGGCAAACGCGAGCGGCAACCCGCCCCGCGCACACAGCGCCGCGCAGGCCTTGTGCGTCTTTCCATGCCCGGGCCGCATCGCGCCGAACCAGCATTTTGCATCGAGGATCTCACCTGTCAGCACCGCCTCGCCAAGGTCCACCTCCGGCCCCGCCCGCACACGTCCCGGCGCGGGATCGGGATATATCCCGTCCACCGCCATCATCGCATGCTCGCCCCGCTCGATCAGCGTGCCGGTGACCGCTGCACCGGTAAACGTCAGCGCCGGACGCACATTGATCCGGTCCTTGCCCGCGCCGACGAGGAACACCGGCCTGAGGCCGTATCCCAGATCCTCCGTAAGCAGATGAGTATAGGGCTCCGGATAGATTGTGCCCGTCACCGCAACCTTCTTGCCCTGGTCCCACGCGCCCGGCCCCGGCGACGGCGCCGCGGCCCCAAGCCCGAGCCCCAGCGCGCCAGCGCCCGCCACCAGCCCGGCGCCCGCAACAAGCATCTGCCGCCGCGTCGGTTTCGGCATCTCGGCGTTCCAGCCGACGAAGAATGGATCCTCCGCCATCAGCCAGCCTCCCCGATCACCGACGGCGGCAGCGCCGTACCCGGCGGCTGCGGCAGCCGGTGCACGAAGACACGGCCTCCGATGATCCGTGTCCGGTATGTCGGCAGCTTCTCGGTATACGGCGGCGGCGAGCAGCCATCCTCGGGCCGGTACTGATAGCCATGCCAGGGACACACGATACACCCATCCAGAATGCGGCCCTCGCCCAGCGGCCCGCCCTGGTGCCGGCAGGCATTCGCTACCGCGTAAATCTTCGCGCCCTCCCGGAACACCGCTATGCGCTCGCCCTCCGGCGGCACAAGGATCACCGCCCGCCCATCCGGAATCGCCGCCGCCAACCCGGCATCCAGCCAGCCTTCAGCCTCGGCCGCCAGCGCCGAATCCCGCGCGGATTCCTTCCGCCCGACGAAAATGTGCAAGCCCGCCACCAGCAGCGCCGAGCCGCCAACCAGCGCCGCCTGCAGGAGGCCTTTCTCGCCCTGCACGGCGCCGAGCATCACATGCGCGATGATCAGTCCGTAGGCGGCATAGACGCTCATGTGGACCCACTTCCACAACCGCGGGCCCAGCACCGCGTTCCAGAAATCATGGCTCGTCGCCGCCATCACGAACAGGATCAGCAGCGCGGCCAGACCCAGGCTCTCGAATGGAAAGCCGCCGAGAGAAGTGTAGCGCGGGTTCGATACCAGCAGCGAGATAAACGCATTGACCTCGGAAAACCCGTGATACCAGAGCACCACCAGCGCGCCATGGATCAGCGCGAGTCCGAAGCACGCGACCCCCATGTGCCGCCGGTTGTAGACCAGCGGTAACGCGCGCGGGCTCAGCCGCGCCAGCGGCCCGAGGCAGAGGATGATCGTCAGCAGGCTGAAGGCCGCCGCCCCGCTCGCGCGGATCAGCAGCTGGATTTCACTCGGAAGCTGCCCCGCCGGCGCCAGCAGGAAACCCGCCCCCAGATGCGCCGCGAAGAACACGGCAATCCCCGTCAGCAGCACGCCGTCATACGCCCGTTTGAACCGGTTCCAGCCGACCAGGGAAAAGCCCGCCGCCATCAGCCGGCCTCCACTGCGGACGCAGCCTCGGCCACCCGCGCGCGCTCCCACAAGCCCGCACCGATCACCCCTGCCAGCAGCAGCGCCAGCACGGGCCAGACCAGCGCATGCACCCGCCTTTGGCCCCGCGTCACGCCCGGTCCTCCGGCGCCCGCACACCTGCGAGGCGCAGCAGCACCACCGGCCACAGCGCCGCGAGGCCCGGCAGGATCAGCAGCCGCACCCGCACCGGCACCTCCGCCGCCGTCAGCCGCTTCAGCCCGAACGCCGCCACGCAGAGGCCGATCACCAGCCCGAAACCCAGATAAGCCCCAAGCCCCAGCCAGACCGCCTCTGCCAATGCCACGCTCATGCAACACGCCTCCCGGCTGCCACGGTTACGCCCCGCACAAGGCGGCGCAAGACACGTTATTGTGGACATTGCGTAACGTAGGGCGGGATTTATCCCGCCCTACAGGCATGACATCCCGCCCAAATCCACCTAAATGCTCCGTATGAGCAAAAATCTCAGAATTCTCGCGGCGCAGCTGAATCCGGTGGTCGGTGATATTGCCGGGAACCTGGCCCTTGCCCACGCCGCGCATGCGGACGCGAAGGCCAAGGGCGCGGACCTTGTGGTGCTGAGTGAGCATTTCATCCTCGGCTATCCGGCGGAGGACCTGGTGCTGAAGCCGGCGGCGGTGGAGCGGTCGATGTCGGCGATCCACCAGCTGGCGCGGGGTACCGCGACCGGCCCCGCGATCCTGATCGGCGCGCCCTGGCGCGACGGCGGCAAGCTGCACAATTCCGCGCTGTTCCTCGAAGGCGGCCAGATCCGCGCGCGCCATGACAAGCGGGAGCTGCCGAACTACGGCGTGTTCGACGAGAAGCGCCATTATACGCCCGGCGATGGTCCGGCCGTGGTGGTCGAGTTCAAGGGCGTGCGCCTAGGCCTCGCCATCTGCGAGGACATCTGGTTCGAGCGCGTGCCCCGCGCTGCGAAGGCCGCCGGGGCCGACCTGCTGCTGGTGCCGAACGCCTCGCCCTGGCGCCGCGAAATCCGGGCCGAACGCGCCGCCGCATTTGACCGCTGGGCAGACCTTGGCCTGCCCTACCTGTTCGTCAACCAGATGGGCGGACAGGACGAGCTGGTCTTCGACGGCGCCTCGTATGCGACGAATTCCACACACGGCGCGCGCTGCGGCCTCGTCGGCCAGTTCGAGACGGGCCATGCGCTGATCGAGTTTGATCCGTCCACGAAGCAGTTCGTGGGACTCGGGAAAATCTGCGCGGCGGATCTGGATGGCTGGGCGGCGGAATACCGCGCGGCGATGCAAGGCCTTGGCGACTATGTGCGCAAGAACAGGTTTCCCGGCGTCGTGCTCGGCATGTCAGGCGGCATCGACTCGGCGATCACCGCGGCGATTGCCGCCGACGCGCTGGGGCCGGACAAGGTCTGGTGCGTGATGATGCCGTCGAAATATACGAGTACGGACAGTCTGGAAGACGCGAAAGCCTGCGCCGAAGCGCTGGGCTGCAAGTATGACACGATCAACATCCATCCCGGCGTGGAAGCGCTGGGCGGCATGCTGGCGCCGGCCTTCGAGGGCAAGAAGGCGGACATCACGGAAGAGAACATCCAGTCCCGCCTGCGCGCGGTGACCTTGATGGCCCTCTCCAACAAGTTCGGCCACATGGTCGTCACCACCGGCAACAAGAGCGAGATGGCGGTCGGCTATGCGACGCTCTACGGCGACATGTGCGGCGGCTACAATGCGCTGAAGGATTTCTACAAGACGGAAGTCTTTGGACTGACGAAATGGCGCAATGTCAATGTGCCGCCCGGCGCGCTGGTCAGTCATGGTAATGTGATCCCGGAGCGGATCATCACCAAGCCGCCCTCGGCCGAGCTGCGCCCGGACCAGAAGGACGAAGACAGCCTGCCGCCCTACCCCGTTCTGGACGATATCCTGCGCGGCCTGGTGGACCTTGAAGAAGACGTCGACGACATCCTCGCGCGGGGCCATGACGCGGCCACCGTGCGGCGCATCGAGCACCTCGTCTACATCGCCGAATACAAGCGCCGTCAGGCCCCTCCGGGCGTGAAAGTCGGCGGCAAGAATTTCGGGCGCGACCGGCGCTATCCGATCACCAACCGGTTCCGGGACGATTAGGGCTCGGCCCTACTCCTCCGAAGGCGGAATGATTTCTGCTTCCTGCGCGTTGACGCCGTACGCGTCCGTGGCAATCGCCTCGCGCACCGACTCGACCTCTTCCGGTGCAATGTCAGCCGCGTCGCCATAGCCGGTGATCGGCGAAGGATAGATGCCGGCCTCGTCGATCACTTCATCGAACATCAGCCAGGCCTGCTTCCCGCCGAGGCAGGTCACCCGCACCCAGAGGTTTTCCTCCAGCGCGGTGTTGGCAATGTCGGTGACGTTCGACAGCTCCCCCTCGTTGAACTCGTATTCCTGCCCGTTGAAGGAGATCACCGTGACGCCTTCGCCGATATAGCGCAGGTAGGTCATCTGCTCGCCCTTCTTCAGGCTCAGCGTCTGGATCCCCCCCTCGCCGACGAACTCGACATCGGTATCCTCAAGCACCGTGACGGGCACCTTCTTGGTGGCCACGAAATACTCGATCTGGTCCTCGTCCGTGCGAGCAGCGTTCCACAGCTGGTAGTTGGCGTACTGCGGCAGGAGGCAGGTGATGTCCTGCGGATCGGTCGGGTTGGGCCGCGCCCGGGCGGGCACCTTCACATCCGCGTCGAGCACTGCAAAGCCCGGCGGATACTCGCCCGGCCAGCCACCGCTCAGGAACCAGGTGTCATCATAACCGGAGATCGCCGCGTAATCGAGCTCTGGCCGCGCGGCCTCACCCGCCGCTGCGGCCGCGCCGGGGCCAGTGCCCGCAGCCGATGCGTCCGGCGCTGCCGCCTCTTTTTGCCCACAGGCCGCAAGAAGCAGCGCCCCCGCCAGCACCCAGCCGAATCTCATGACCGTCTCCCGGAATTGCCTCTAGGTAGATGCTCGTTAAACAAAACAATAGCAAGAATGTGGCCGAGGCGCTTGGCTTTTGTCCCGATTTGATGTCGAAAGCGCCTTCCCAGCCCCGGAAGGCCCTGCCGCCATGACCGCCCCGATCGTCCGATTCGCCCCCTCGCCCACTGGCCGGCTGCATGTCGGCAACGTGCGCACGGCCCTGGTGAACTGGCTGTTTTCGCAAGGCCAGGGCGGCAAGTTCATCCTGCGCATCGACGATACCGACCTTGAGCGTTCGACCAAGGAGAACGAGGCGATCCTCAAGGAAGACCTGACCTGGCTCGGCCTTGCCTGGGCGGACACGTTCAACCAGTCCGAACGCTTCGGAATCTACGACCAGGCCGCCGACAAGCTGCGCGCCATGGGCCTGCTCTACCCCGCCTACGAGACGGCCGAGGAGCTGGACGTCAAACGCAAGATCGCCCAGTCGCGCGGCCGGCCGCCGGTGTATGACCGTGCGGCGCTGAACCTGACGGACGCCGACCGCGCCAAGCTCGAAGCCTCCGGCCTGAAGCCGCACTGGCGCTTTAAGCTGTCAGGCGAGCGGGTCGAGTGGAACGACCTGGTGCGCGGCCCCCAGAGCATCGACACGTCTTCGGTCTCCGACCCGGTGCTGATCCGCGAGGATGGCAGCTATCTCTACACGCTGCCTTCGGTGGTCGATGATATCGAGGCGAACATCACGCATGTCGTGCGCGGCGAAGACCATGTGACGAATTCCGGCGCGCAGATCGAAATCTTCATGGCGCTCGGCGGCAAGGCGCCGGAGATGGCGCACATGCCGCTGCTGGTCGGCGCCGATGGCTCGGCCCTGTCGAAGCGGATCGGTTCGCTCTCGGTGGGCCAGCTGCGCGAACGGGGCATAGAAGCCATGTCGATCTGCAGCCACCTCGCCAAGCTTGGCACGTCCGACAATATCGAGCCGCGCAGCACGCTGGCAGAGCTCGCCGCCGAGTTTTCCTTCTCGAAGATCGGCCGCGCCCCGGCGCGGTTTGACGAGACGGACCTTGAGAACCTCAACGCTGCGCTCGTCCACGCCATGCCGTTTGCGGAAGCGCAGGCGCGCCTTGCCGCGATTGATCCGCGCGCGGACAATGAGGCCTTCTGGCTCGCGGTGCGCGAGAATTGCGCGCGGGTCAGCGATGCCGGAAATTGGGTCGAGATGATCTTCGGCAAGGCCGAGGCGATGATTGCCGATGAGGACCGGGAGTTCATCATCGGCGCCGGGGCGCACCTGCCGGCCGGCGAGCTGACCGCCAGCAGCTGGAGCGAATGGACCAACGCGCTGAAAGCCGCCACCGGCCGCAAGGGCAAAACCCTCTTCAAGCCGCTGCGATTGGCCCTGACCGGCATGGAACACGGCCCCGAGATGGCGGCCGTACTGCCGCTGATCGGGCGCGCGAAAGTGCTGGAGCGGCTCGGTTAGTCACACCCCTCCGGCGCGCAACTCACGCTCGCCACGTCCCGCCCCTCGGCGAGGCCCCGCACCCAGTCCACGGCCCGCACGCCGCCCGTTTCCGTCGTGTACAGACGGTCATAGCGCAGCAGCGTATGGTCCTTGCTGGCGGCTGAATAGGTCCGGAAGTTCGGAATGTCCGCCGCCAGCTCGTCAAGGTTTGCCTGCATCAGGCCGCGCACCGGATCGCTGACGCCCATCAGCGCCAGGAACATCTGCTGCACCTCGTCATCGACATTGTTGAACTGGTGCATTCGCATGGCCGGATGGCGCGCGGCGGTGACGCGGAAAAAGTCCTCGGTGGTGAAGGTCGCGCGGTCAATCGCGGCCAGCTCCGGCCAGTCCGGCATGTTCGTGAACGTGCCCCAGGTCTCCAGCAGGCCCGAGACGGCCCCGGCGCGGTAGCCGCCTGCTCCGCCGCCATACTGCACAATCTCCGCCTGCGGATAATGGTCCGCCACAACGCCTGCATAGAAGGGCGAGGCAATCGCCCCGGCGCTGCCACCGCCGACGAACACGCGGGACGGCGCCGGATAGTTTGCATAGACCCAATCGAGCGCCGACTGGACGTTGGCCTTGCCCCGGTGATGGATGGTCAGCGCCTTGCCCGCGCTGGTCGTATAGGCCGCGTCGGTCGCGCCGAGATGCGCGTCGCCGGTGCAATAGGACACGAACACCTGCGTCCAGCCGGTGAACGGGTTTTCCGGATTGGCCGCATCGAACGCGCCGCCCATCTTCGCCGGATTGTTCGAGTCCATTTCCGCGAAGGGCGTGTAGGCATTAGCGCCGAGCGAGGGATCGCACAGGTCCCCGCTCCAGCAGGCGCCCCCGCCATTGAGGAAGATCATCACCCGCGAGGCGTCGCCCCCGCGCACGTGGAAACTGTAGGGTGTGCCGGTCGCGCAGAGCGTATCGCCGCCCGGCGCGATGATCGTCCAGGTGGGCGGCGCTTCGGCCACCTCGGCGATGACGGGCGCGGGCTTTTCTTCAGCGGCCTTGCAGCCGGCAAGCAGGGTCAGCGCGGCTGCCGCCGCGAACATCAGGCGCATGGTGATCCTCCATCGGCCTCTGGCGGGCCGTCACGGTGCCAAGCCTAGGCGGGCGTGCCCAGGCTGGCAATCAGGCGGGCGTGGCCGGTGGCGCCCCAGGCTCGGCAGTCTCGGGCGTCTCCGCTTCGCCGACCTTCAGCAGGCGCCCGACGAGACCGACGGTCGTGCTCTGCAAGACAAGGCTGACGAGCACCACGAGGAAGGCGATGTTGAAGAAGTTGCCGGGCACACCGAGCAGCACCGGGATGATTGCGAGGTAGATGGGGATCGCGCCGCGCAGACCGACCCAGGACATGAACAGTTTCTCGCGCCAGGAAAAATCCTCGAAGGCGAGGCTGATGAACACCGCCGCCGGGCGCGCCACGAAGATCAGGATGGCCGAGATCAGCAGCGCCTCGGGAATATCCCCGATCAGCTGCGACGGCGTCACCAACAGGCCGAGGATGAGCAGCATCGCCAGCTGCGCCAGCCAGGCCATGCCGTCCATGAACTGCTTTACCACCTGCTTGGCGCGGTAGGCATGGTTGCCGAGGATGAGACCCGCGAGATACACCGCAAGGAATCCCGAACCGCCGAGAATGTTCGCCGCGCCGAAGATCAGGAGGCCCGCCGCCAGCGCGAAGATCGGGTTGAGGCCGAGCTCCAGCGCGACGCGGTCGTAGAAGAATGTCAGCAGCCGTCCACCGGCGATGCCGAGCGCCGCGCCAATGCCGAATTGCTGCACGAAGCCCACGGGCACGGACCAGGCGCCGCCCTCTATGCCGGCAAACCCGCCCGCAAGGATCAGGCCGGTAAATGTCAGCGCAAGGAAGATCGCCATCGGGTCGTTGATGCCGGATTCCACTTCCAGCGTATTGGCGACCATCGGCTTCAGCTTGATGCCCTGCTGGCGCAGCAGCAGGAACACCGCCGCCGCATCGGTGGCGGCGACCAGCGAGCCGAGCAGCAGCGCATATAGCGGATCGGTCCCCAGCAGCCACCACATGCCGAGCGCCACGATCGACGTTGTCACCATCACGCCGACACTGGCCAGGATCACCGCCGGGCGCAGCGCCTGGCGGAAGTTCTTCATCGGCGTATGGATGCCGCCATCATAGAGGATCACCGCCAAGGCGAACGAGCAGGCAAGATAGCTGAGCGGCACGTCATTGAAGACGATCCCGCCGGGGCCGTCCTCACCGAACAGGATGCCGACACCCAGGAATGTAACCAGCAATGGCGCGCCAATCCGGCGCGACAGGAAACTCGCGAAGATCGCCGCACACAGCAGCAGCCCGCAAAAGAAGATCAGCTGGTTGGTCGAATCCATTCGGCCCCGGTCAATGCGGTTTGATTTTGATGGTACAGTGCATCTGGAGCCTCGGCGCGGCAAGAACAACTGCGAAGCCGCAATCGGGGCAAAAAACCGGATTGGCCGGGCTTCCAGGCATCGAGTGGGCCCGGGCACCGCGCCGCCTTCATCCTTACGCTGACGGAAGGCCCCCTCCGGCGAGCGGATGAACAACTCGGCCCTCGACCCGCCCAGGCGGTGGGCCTGCCGGTTTCCCCAGGGCCGTTTCATCTCGAAACAGCCACCGCTGAGCGTGATGCTGGAATTCCTGAGAACAGATGTGGGTCAGCGCGAGAGCGCCTGATAAATTCTGAGAATTTCTGAAAAGGAAACGAGAAGCCTTGGCCACGGGTTGAGGCACTTTGTGCGCGCTCGGCGGCCAGCTCGAAGAGTCCTTGATTCATTCTGCGCCTTCGATCAGTCCACCGGACTGATCGATCCGCAGTGCGGACCGGCTTGAATGGTGCGGTCAAGAGGACTCGAACCTCCACGGGTTGCCCCACAGCGACCTCAACGCTGCGCGTCTACCAATTCCGCCATGACCGCACGACTGGTCTCATTTGAGGCAGACGGGCCGTATAAGGCGGTGTTCCGGCTTTGTGAAGCCCTGAAAGACGCCTATATCGCGGCGGCCATGACAAAATTCCAGGACGTTGACTGGGCGGTCTCCGACGCCCCTGTTTCCTACGAAGCCGCGCTCGCCGTGATGGACGCGCGGGCACGGGCCATCCGCGATGAAGGCGCCCGGGAACTGGTGTGGTTCCTCGAACATCCGCCCCTCTACACGGCCGGCACCTCCGCCAAACCCGCCGACCTGAAAGACCCTGCCCGCTTCCCGGTTTTCGACGCCGGACGCGGCGGTCAGTACACCTATCACGGCCCCGGCCAGCGCGTGGCCTACCTGATGCTCGACGTCGGCGCCCGCGGCCGCGACGTGCGTGCCTTTGTGGCCAACCTCGAAGACTGGATTATCCGGGCCCTCGCGGCGTTCAACGTGGACGCCGGCGTGCGCGAGGGCCGCGTCGGCGTCTGGGTCGACCGGACGGAGCTGGGCGGCCCGCTGCGGGAAGAAAAGATCGCCGCCATCGGCGTGCGCCTGAAACGCTGGGTCAGCCTGCACGGTATCTCTCTCAACGTGGAGCCGGAACTCGAGCATTTCACCGGCATCACGCCCTGCGGCATCGAGGATGCGCGCTACGGCGTCACCAGCCTCGCCGGCCTTGGCCGCGTGGTTTCGATGGCAGAGGCGGATATGGCCCTGAAGGCCGCCTTCGAGGAGGTGTTCGGGAGCCGGTTGGTGCGGGTCGCGTCAGAAGAACTCGTACCCAGCTAGCCTAGACGCCGTCCGCGATTTCTTCCGGTGTCAAATGGCTGCCGGTGCGGATGCGGCCCTGGCCGTCATTCGGGAGGCGGGCGACCCAGACGAGGGTCCAGACCATCACGCCGATGGACGCGAGCCACCAGATGGGCAGCGCCATGCCGAGGCCGGTAGCGACCGCCGCCTGCCGCTCGCTCTGCGGCGGGCCGGGTGGGCCGCCGCGGCCTCGCTGGGGCTTAGCTTCCGGCTTCTTTTCGGCGGCGGCTTCGCCTTCTTTCGTTTCCGCAACAGCCACAGGCGGCGCATTGGCGGCGCGGTGCTGGGCGGCACCCATGCTGGTGCCGGCAGCGTAGGCGGCCAGGCCGAGGATCATCGGCACAAGGACGATCACCGCCAACCAGGCCGGCCGCTGCGCATTCGCCAGCCTGCGCGTATGAGCCACGAAAGACGTGAACTCGGTGATGATCGCGAACACGGCGAACGGCACCAGCAGCGCCGGCACGGTGAACAGGAACAGATTCGTTGGCGAGTTCAGGAACCCGGTCTTCACGCCTGCGATGCCAAGGATGCCGGTCAGGAAAGACGGCACGATGTAGAGCATCATCCGGCCCAGGAACATCACCGTCCAGGCCCGGCTGAAGTGCAGCTTGGACGTTTCGCCGAACGGGTTCAGCAGTGTCTCGGCCCAGTTCATCGCGCCCGGATCATCGCGGTAATCGCGGATCCAGGGACGGTGGGAATCGATCTCTCCGGGGGTCGTGTTCATGGAGTGGTCGCTTTCTGCGAGGGGGTCAGTTGAACGTGCCGGCCGGGCCGCCAAGGGTCGGCGGGCCATGGCGGTTGGGTTTGGGATCGGAGCGCAGGCGGAACGCGGCAAAGCCGGTGATCGCGCTGGAGATCAGGAAGGCCGCCAGCGTCGTCACCGCCGAGAGGCGCGCATATTCCTCGGCGCGCAGGGCCAGCTCCTCGAACGCGGCAGCGAAACCCACCGTCTGCATCGTCTCCTGCACCTCGACCTGGATGGCGAACGCGCCCGGCGACAGCACCGGCAAAAGGATGGCCGAAAGGAACATGTTGAGGAAGCCGAGGCCCGCCAGGAACGCGATCCACAGCCAGGCGGTCAGGCCCGCATCGTGGAGCCGCTTTCCGAACAGGCAGATATACGGGAACACCAGAGCATACTGGAGCACGTTGAGGCCGGGCGAGACGACCGCCGTCAGCACCGAGATCATCATGCACGCGCCGGTCAGCAGCACGAGGCCGCGCCCGAAGGGCCGGGGGGCGAGTCGGCCTTGCGGCTCGAGGAACAGGAAGCGGAAATCCATGCGGAGCGGGTCGTTCCCTTGCAAATCTGAGGCTTGCGTCATACGCGCCCCTTATCAATAAACGATAAGGCGGCGCAAGAAAAAAGAGCCGGGCACACGGCCCGGCCCTTTCTGCAGTATTTTCGCCAGATCGCCTAGACGAACACGTCGGCAGCGGCGGCAGCGGCCCCTTTCGGGTCCGGCCCATACTTGTTGGGTCCGACCGTGCCGGGCAGCACGCCGATGACGATCTGCGCGACCGAAGCCAGCAGGTTGATGATCGGGATGATGGCGCAAATGTACAGCCCGAGCGCAATCCAGCCGGTCTGGTTGATGTCATGCAGGCGGCGCACGAACAGCGCGATGGACGGCACGATGATCGCCAGCATGTAAAGCCCAAGGAGGGCAACGATAATGAAACCAAGGGGGTTGAGGTCCCCCGATGCATACCCGCCGAGGACGGCGAGCAGGATACCGCCCACCAAACCGACGAGGATGTTGAACAGTGTGACCCACCAGTATTCCGAGCGGCGCGAACGCCCCTGGAAATCGGTGTAGCGCACGAAGAAAAGCCTTACGGCTTCCGGAAATGTGACCATGGTTTCCCCTTTCAGGGTTTGTCAGTATACGGATCAGGTGAACGCAACGCTGGCACCGGCAGGGCCGGGGCCGTACTGGTTGTCGTTCGGATCGGTCTTGAACAGGCCCATCACGGCGCCGACGACGCCGGTGACCACGGCGGTGGACAGGATGCTTGGCAGCAGGGTCGCCTGGGCGATCCCCTTGGAGGCGTCCATGGCGGCGCTCATCGCCATTGCCGGATCACCGGCAGCGGCATTCTCGATCTCGCGCTGCATCTCGGCCTGAAGGGCGGCCTGGTCCACACCGAACAGGCCCGGAAGGATGAAGCCCGCGATCATCGAGACGACGATGGCCAGGACGACGATGGCAATCGTCAGCCAGCCCGACTTGTTGGAATCGTGCAGGCGTTTCACGTGCACGGCGATCCACGGCCAGATGAACAGCAGCCCGGCCATGCCGATAAAGGGCGAGACGAAGGCACTGACGACCGAAAGGGCCGCGCTGATGCCCAGCAGGATAAGCACGGCGCGCCAGTAGGTCGCCTGATCGATACGTCCGTTGGGGGTGAGAAAGAGTTGCATGAGTTCCAGTCTCCTGACGATGGGGCGCCCGCCCCGTCTATGTCTGTACAGCAACAGTCATTTGACAGGCAGGTCTGTCCTGCTCCGCCGCTGCTGGCGAAGAATAGCAGGTTGAACCGGTTTCCGGAACGTTAAGTCCGTATAAGGCGAGTCCGCAGGATCAGGCGAATTCGACCATGATTTCGTCTGCAGCGACGCTTTCGCCCGCCTTGACGTTTATGGCCTTCACCGTGCCATTAGCCCCGGCCCGGATGATGTTTTGCATCTTCATCGCTTCCACGATGCAGACCGCCTCGCCTTCCTGAACCACCTGGCCGAGCGTCACGTCCATCGAGACGACAAGCCCCGGCATCGGCGAGATGATCAGCTTCGAGGTGTCCGCCTTCGGCTTCTCCGGCAGGCGGCTGTGCATGTCCGCCACGAACGGCGTGCAGACCAGCGCGCGCAGGGCCACGCCCCGGTGGCGGAAGAGATAGCCCTCGGTGCGGTCGGCAAACTTCACGGCAAACGCCCTACCGTCCAGCACGCCTTCAACGAGGTGCTTGCCCGGCTTCCAGGACGTCATCAGGCTGTGCGGCTTTCCGCCGTCCACGGCAATCTCGGCTTCGCCGTCGCGGCCGATATCGATGGTGACCGGGTGGTGCTTGTCGCCGAGGATGACGACCCACTCGCGGCGCGGCGCGCGGGGCGCTAGGCGGCCAGAGATTTCACCGGCGCGGCGGTCATAGAAGGCATGCACATAGGCCGCCGAGCAGATCAGTTGCACTTCCTGCGCCATGGTGGCCGGAACGCCCTGGAAGCCTTCCGGGAACTCGTCCTTGATATAAGCGGTCGTGATGTTGCCGGAGCGGAAGCGCTTTTCGTCCATCACAGCGGCAATGAACGGGATATTGTCCTGGATGCCTTCGATGTGGAACCGGTCGAGCGCCTCGCCGTGCACGTCCAGCGCAGTGTCGCGGTCCTTGCCCCAGGTCACGAGCTTGGCGATCATCGGGTCATAGAACATCGAGATTTCGTCGCCTTCGCGCACGCCCGAGTCCATGCGTACTTCGCCCTTGCCGAGCTTTCCTTCCGCAGGCGGATGGAAACGCTTCAGGCGGCCGATCGATGGCAGGAAGTTGCGATAGGGATCTTCCGCATACACACGGCTTTCCACCGCCCAGCCATTGATCTTGATGTCGGACTGCTTGAGCTTCAACTTCTCGCCATAGGCGGAGCGGATCATCTGTTCGACAAGGTCGATGCCGGTGATCATCTCGGTGACCGGATGCTCGACCTGCAGGCGCGTATTCATTTCGAGGAAGTAGAAGCCCTTGTCCTTGCCGGACGCAACGAACTCCACCGTGCCCGCGCTGTCATAGTTCACGGCCTTGGCGAGGGCGACGGCCTGCTCGCCCATCTTCTTGCGCGTCTCCGGATCGAGCAGCGGCGAAGGTGCTTCCTCGATGACCTTCTGGTTGCGGCGCTGGATCGAGCATTCGCGCTCGTTGAGCCAGAGGCAGTTGCCGTGCTTGTCGCCGAGCACCTGGATCTCGATATGGCGCGGCTCGAGGATGAACTTCTCGATGAACACCCGGTCGTCGCCGAACGAGGCCTTGGCTTCGGCCTTCACCGCTGGGAAGCCCTCTTCGACTTCCTTGTCATTCGCCGCGACCCGGATGCCCTTGCCGCCGCCGCCGGCGGACGCCTTGATCATCACCGGATAGCCGATCTGTTTCGAGATCTTGATGGCTTCCTTGGTATCCTCGATCAGGCCCATATGGCCGGGCACCGTCGAGACGCCCGCCTCGGCGGCGAGCTTCTTCGAGGAAATCTTGTCGCCCATCGAATCGATCGCGAAGGCGTTCGGGCCGATCCAGCCGATGCCCTCTTCCTCGAGGCGTTTGGCGAAGGCGGCGTTCTCGGACAGGAAACCGAAGCCCGGATGGATTGCCTCGGCGCCGGTCTGGCGCACGGCAGCGATGATCTTGTCGGCCACGAGGTAGGACTGAGCGGCGGGCGAGCCGCCTATATGCACGCTCTCATCCGCCATCTCGACGGCCATCGAGCCGGCATCGGCGTCGGAATAAACCACCACCGTCTTGATGCCCATCTTGCGGCACGTCTTTATGACGCGGACAGCGATCTCGCCGCGGTTGGCAATCAATATCTTTTTGAACATTCGCCCGAGCCCTGGAAGCCGTGAAAACCGTTTCGCAGTTAAGCCGCGCACTGCGCCTTGTCCATGCTTACCGGTACGGCAAGAGGTCTCGTTCGCCCGGAAGGCGAACCGGCCTCACGCCGCTGCTGTCTTCCGCCGCCGCCAGCCAGTGCGCACCCAGACCAGCCAGAACAGCATGACCAGCAGCGGCGCGAACGCCGCCACGAAGGGAAAGGCCGAGTTTCGCAGCACATCCGGCAAGACCTGCATCTGGCCGAGAAAGAAAGATCCCGACGCGATAAAAAGAGAGAAACACATCCGCCAGAGATGCCGCACGATCCGCGCCGTGCCGGAAATCCCCCGCCGCAGCAGCACGTTCAGCTCTCCGCCGGCGGCCAACACGCCCGCGACGGTAAACAGGATGAAGGCCTGCGGGGGCGAGCCGTCGATCGTGCCCGTCGGGCTCGCCGCGCCCATCTGCATGAACACCGCCCCCGTACCGGCAATTGCGAGCGCGATTCCGAGCCCCGCCATCTCGGCAATCCCAGCCTTCGTCTCCCGCTGCCGCGCCGTCCGCCAGCCCGTGACCAGCAGGTAAAGCGCCATGATTCCCGCCACGAGATTCGGCCGCTGCCCCTCCTCCAGGAATGGCGCGACGCCCGCGCCGATCAGGTAGGTCACGAACATCGCGGCGAAGAACACTGTCCCCGCCAGCCGGTGCAGACGCGCGCCCTTTTTGAAGGTCAGCGCCGCCGCGCCGGAAATCATGCCCAAGGTTCCGCCCCCGATGTGCAGCCACAGCAGCGCCGCCGCGCCGACATGCGCCCACCAGGGTTCGCCCGGCCCGGCCTCGAGGTTCGCCGCCTGCGCCGCCCCGGCAAACATCAGCCAGGCGCCGAGCAGGACCGCCCAGCCTCCGGCGAGGCGTCGAACATCAGGGCTCGGGGTGGACGTCATCAGCAATCTCTCCGGACAAAATGGTCGTCTGAGCCGAACTTCTTGCCGTTTTTCGATAAGGACGCCATGATGCGGCGTTGCGCAAACATGGCTATTTGTAACAGGGCGCCCGCAGAGATGACCAAAGCCACCGTTTCCGCCAGCATCGTCAGCGGGTTGGCCGACTTTGCCGAGGGCAAGGGCGCAGATCCTGCCGCGCTTTGCCGCGAAGCCGGCATCAACCCTGCCAGCCTGGAAAACGGCGACACCCGCATCCCCCTCGCCCGCTACCATGCCCTGATGCGCGCCGCCCAGGCCGCCACAGGCGAGCCCGCGCTCGGCCTCCTCTACGGCGAAGCGATCGACATGGCGGATGTCTCGCTCGTCGGCCTGATCATGAATGCGTCGGCGACAATGGGCGAGGCCTTCGCCCAGATGCAGCGCTTCGGCGCCCTTGCAGTCGAACTAGAAAGCGCCCCCGGCCAGCCCCGTTTCGAGCTCGCCGAGCGCAGCAGCCAGCTCTGGATGACCGACACGCGCCCCGCCCCGAACGATTTCCCTGAACTCACCGAAGCCGCCTTCGCCCGCCTCGTCTGCGGCCCGCGCCGGTTCCTGCCGGCGCCCCACGTGCTGGAAGTCCATGTCACCCATCCCGCCCCGTCCTACCGCGCCGAATACACCCGCATCTTCAAGTGTCCGGTCACCTTCTCGGCAGACTGGAACGCCATGCGCCTCGCGCCGGGCCTCACCAGCTGGCCCGTCGCGCAGCAGCCCGCCTATGTATTCGGTATACTCACGGAACGCGCCGATGCGCTGCTGCAGGATCTCGCGGCCGCCCGCACCCTGCGCGCCCAGGTCGAGGCAAAGCTGCTCGCCCGCCTGCACACCGGCGACATCACGGGCGACGCTATCGCTGCCGCCTTAGGCATCAGTCGCCAGACCCTGTTCCGCCGGCTGAAAACCGAAGGCACGAGCTTCAAGCTTGTGCTCGACGACCTGCGCCGCCGCATGGCGCTGGACTATCTCGGCGCCCGCAAAACCTCCGTCAACGAAACCGCCTACCTCGTCGGCTTCTCCGATGCCCCCGCTTTCTCCCGCGCCTTCAAGCGCTGGACCGGCAAGTCGCCGAAGGCAGTGCGCGCCGAAGCGCGCAGCGCCCAAACCGTTGCATAAGGTCTGCCTTGCGCAACGGACTCCGGCCAACGGCGCTTTGAAAACCCCATCAGATCAGCGCATTGCAAAAAAACCAGCGCCCGCCAATCCGGCTGGGTTCGCGCCCGGCGCATACTGGCCGCCATGACACCGTCGCGGCCTCTTCCCGAAATCTGGTATCCGCTCGCGCAGTTCCTCCTCGCGCTGCGGGCGCTGATCCGCGCGGCGAGCCCGGACGGTTTTGCCGCCATCGCGGCGCGTGTCCGCCGTGAGCTGCGTCTCACCAGCGCGCTGGTGCGGCGCTATCTGTTCGCTGTTGCGTACGGCATCACCCTGCCGCCGCCGCGCGCCACGCGGCCGCCAGCTGATCCGCACACGGTCAATTCCGGACCGGGGCTGCGCCGCCGCGAACCCGCCTTCGATCCCGGCGAGCGCCCGGGCGCTTGCCGCGCCGCGCATCCCGCCGGACCGTCAGCGCCGGAGCCGGGATTCCAATGGGCCGTTGCCCTGAATTCGGCCGAGGCCCCGCTCGCCGTCTTGCGCAATCCCTTGCCAGCCGCGCGCCGCCTCGCCTTCCGCTTTGCGCGGGACAAAGCGCCGCCACTGCACGAATTGCCCGTCCCCTCGCATGTCCTGCGCGCCGTGCCCCCTGCGCTGGACGCCCTTCTGATGCGCCTCGACGCCCTCGCGCGGCCGGACGCCTGGGCAGGCATGCACCCCGACACGGGCTAGGCGCCGCACTTGCGATCCGCCCCCTCTCGCCCGGGCTTGCAAACCGCCCTCCTTTATGTTCGTGAACGCTCACTAATAGGAGTTTGCCCCGTGCGCATCATCCGCCTTGACCTTGCCGCCCTTGAGAAATCCGGCGCACTGACCGCTAACGAAGCCGCCCGGCTCGAAACCCTCGCCCTGCCCGACAAGCGCGGCGGGCTGATCATCAACGTACTGCTGATCTTTGGCGCGCTTGCCGTGGCCGCCGCTGCCATCGCGCTGGTGCCGAATGCGGGCACGGGTCTCGCGCTCGCTCTCGCCGCTCTTGCCGGCGCCGAAGGCCTGCGCCGCCTCGCGCCGGGCAACGCTTTCGGCGTGTTGTCCGCCGGCCTCGCCCTGATGGGCACGCTGGGCCTCGCGGGCTGGGTCGCCTGGGAACTTGGCGCCGCCCCGTCGCCGACGCTGCCCGCCCTCCTCATCACCGGCGTGCTGACGGCCGGCGCCATCTGGTTTCGCTCGGCCTTCCTTGCGGCCCTCGGAGTTCTCGCCTTCGGCGCGGTGTTCGGCACGGGCACCGGTTACTGGCATGCCTCCTACGCCCTCTTCGTCGAGGAACCCCTGATCACGATCGGTGTCTTCGGCGCGCTCGCCGCCGCCTTCTACAGCGTGCGCCGCCGCGCGGGCGAGGCCTGGCAGATGCTGCTCACCGTGGCCGCCCGCACAGCAATGGTGCTCGTCCACTTCGCCTTCTGGGTCGGCTCACTCTGGGGCGATATTCTCGGTGACAGCGCCTGGAGCGCCAACCGCTATGACGACTATACCGCCTACGAAGCCTGGCAGAGAACCGCGCTAACCGTTCCCGAATTGCCATTCTCGATCGGATGGGCCGCGCTCGCGCTGGCCCTCGCGCTGCTCACGCGCCGCGGCGGCTTCCTGTCGGTCAGCGCGCTCGTCTTCCTCGGCATCCACGGCTACACGCAATACTTCGAGACCTTCGGCGCCGAGCCGGTCACCCTGCTGGTCGCCGGGCTTACGCTTGTGGGTCTTGCTGTTGGTCTGGCCGGGCTCTTCCGGAAGGGGCAGCGCGGTCCGAGCGCGGCTCGGGATACTCCGTCTGCTGTATGAATTTGGAAAACAGGTGCAACACGTCGCGCGGCACGCCCGCTTCCATAAGGCTGTCGACCGAGTCGGCGCCGCGCGAGATCATGGACCCCACCGAGCCGTGCCGGTCGACGCGGAAATAATTCATCGACCAGTTCGGGAACACGCGGTGCTCAGCCCATTCCGCCTGAATGCGCACGATGCCGGAATGACGCCGGTCACGCAGGATGCGACCGTACACTTCGTCGACTTCGTTGAACGGGCCTTCGATCAACTGCATGAAATTCGGGCCGTTGTGCACGAGATAACCCGTGATGAAACGCTCGTCATTGTTGGATTGTGCGACGTTGAGCAACGATTCGATATCGCTGTCGGTGAGCCCGGGCTGCGCTGTGCTCACATATACGATGCGAAACAATCCGGCCAAGGGGGCGACTCCGTAAAGCTGCGTATACACTTTCTCGCGGGGTCGCCGGTTGCTTACAAGCGGGGGGCTCACTCGCCCATCGCGAGCGCTGCAGTGGACACGGCAGGACGCGCCGGGATACGAGGGAAACCAACGACTGAAGATAACCCGGGAGGAGAAACATGAACCAGCCCAAGGACCTCGAAGGCCGCAGCGCCCTCGTCACAGGATCGGCCACCGGTCTCGGCCGCTCGATCGCGCTGCGCCTGGCCGAGCGCGGCGCCAGCGTCATCATCAATTGCACCAAGTCGGTTGCCGACGGCGAAGCGACCGTCGCCGATTGCCAGAAGGCCGGCGCGCAGGCACGGCTCGTGCAGGCCGACGTCTCCACCGATGAAGGCTGCGCCAAGCTTGCCGAAGCGGCCGCGCAGGCGGGCCGTCTCGATATCCTCGTCAACAATGCCGGCATCACGAAACATGCGCGCGACCATTCGGATCTCGATGCGCTGACGCGGGAAGACTTCCTGCACACCTATGCAGTGAACGTCGCAGGCCCTTTCCTGATGATGCAGAAGGTGAAACCCCTGCTCGTCGAAGCGCACCGGCAAACGGGGCGCGCCTCGGCCGTGCTCAATGTTTCCTCCATCGCCGGAGTCACCGGTATCGGATCTTCGGTCGCCTATGCGGCCACCAAAGGCGCACTCAACACGATGACGCTCAGCCTCGCCCGCGCCCTCGCGCCGGCCATCCGCGTCAACGCCGTCTGCCCGGGTTTCATCGGTACGCGCTGGTTCAAGGACGAGATGAGCGCCGAGCAATACACGAAAATGGAAGCCGGCGTCGCCGCCTCGGTGCCGCTGCATGTCGCCAGCGGGCCGGACGACATCGCCGACTCGGCTGTGTTCTTCCTCACCGATGCCTCCCGGCACGTGACGGGCGAGACGTTGCTGGTCGATGCGGGCATGCACCTCGGCTACGCCCCCCTTGTCGCACGTTAGGGTCTGAATCTGTTGCGAATCTGCCACACAAGTGTGGATTCGCTGCATCGCCCAAAGCTGAGGCAAGCGCCCAATTCACTGCTCAAAAGCCCGGCGAACCGCGTTCCCGCGCGGGGTTTACCTAAGGTTTGGCATCGAATTTTTAACCCTCGACCGGCAGGTAGACAGCCGACGCTTGATCAGGAGCGTAATGACAGAAGCGAGGTTTCCTCCAATGAAAAACAAACTCTCCCGGGCCAGCCTTCTCGCCGCCGCCGTACTTGCAGCCGCAGGCGGCGCTCACGCTCAAGGCGATGTGTCCTTCAACGCGGCAGTCGCAAATGACTACGTCTGGCGCGGCGTTTCGCAGACCGATAACGGCGCAACGGTTCAAGGCGGCGTCGATTACACCAATGGCGGCTTCTACGTCGGCGCTTGGGCATCGAACGTCGATTTCGGATCGGACGCTGACATCGAAGTCGACCTCTATGGCGGCTTCCGCGGCGCCTTCACCGATGCCCTCAGCTGGGATGTCGGCGTGATCGGCTACTTCTATCCAGGTGAAGAAGATCTCGACTTCGTCGAAGTGAAAGCCGGCCTTGGCTACACGGTCGATGCGGTCAGCCTCGGCGCAACCGCCTATTACGACCCTGACAACAAGAACACCTACGTCGAGGGCACCGGCGCCTACGCCTTCTCCGAAAAACTGAAGGGCCTCGCCAGCGTCGGCAACTACAGCTTCGATGGCGGCGGTGACTACACCAACTGGTCGCTCGGCGGCGCGTATGCCTTCGACGTGTTCGATCTCACCGTGAAATACACCGACACCGACATCGATGATGCCGTCGCCGGTGACGTCGCCGACGAGAACTTCGTCGTCATGATCTCGAAAGTCTTCTAGGCTTCACCTGGCCTTGTAACGGCAGGGCTTGAGCCCGGTCTATTGTCCCTCTTCCGGCCCGCCGGGAGAGGGACTTTTCATTTGTGCGAGGCCCCCAGCCAGACGTTGCGGCCCTGAAACGCTGGAACAGGCTGGACTTCATTCCTGTTCCCTCCGATCTTCAGGCCGGAGGGAGACCGTTATGAAACCGGAATTGCTGGCAAAGATGTGGATCAGCTTGATAGCTGTCGCATTCCCATTGTCTGGCGAAGCTGCGATGGCCCAAGGCAGTTTTACCGGCAATGCTTCGCTGACCACCGATTACACCTGGCGCGGCATTTCCTCGTCGAACGGGAACCCGGCGATCCAGGGCGGGCTCGACTATGCGAACGGCGCGCTCTATGCGGGTGTCTGGGCCTCGACGATAGATTTTGGTGATGCCTCCTCCGCAGATCTGGAAGTCAGCTACTATGCGGGGCTGGCGAACGTGCTGGGCAACGGCGTCAGCTGGGATCTGAGAGCAACTTTTTTTGACTATCCAGGCGCCGCCGAAGAAGATCTGAGCGGTTTGGAACTCAGCGGCAGTCTGAGCTACGGATTCGATAGCGGGTTCTGGGTAGGAACCGACGGCGCCTTCAGTCCGGGTGAGGATTATGTCTATGCAAGCGTCAAAGCTGGCTACGCATTGAGTTCGTCCTTCAGTATGGATGCGGCCCTTGGATCTTACACAAGCGATACGGACGGCGATTATGCTGACTGGTCATTGGGTTCGACAATCTCGCTCGGCCCCGCCGCGATCGACCTGCGCTACTGGGACACCAACATCGAGAACTTTGCTCCGGCTGACGAACGCATTGTTCTGACGCTGTCGATCAGCAGCTAGCCGAAGGAGGCCGTTCCGGCTCTGCCAGCTGCGCCGCGGAGGGCTGGAAGTTGCCGGAAAGGAGCGCTATAGGCATGGACTTTCCCCGGGGAGAGGCTTCATGCGCATCGGCGTTCCAACAGAGATCAAGAAACAGGAATCCCGTGTCGGCCTGACACCTGAAAGCGTCGGCGAACTCGTCCGCGCCGGACACTCGGTGCTGGTCCAGTCCGGCGCCGGCATCAATTCCGGGTTTGCCAATGAGGCCTACACCTCTGTCGGCGCGCAGATCGCCCCGGATGCCGAGGCGGTCTTCAGCGGCAGCGAACTGATCGTGAAAGTGAAGGAGCCGCAGCCGGAAGAAACTGCGCGCCTGACACCCGGCCACACCCTCTTCACCTACCTCCATCTCGCGCCCGATCCGGTCCAGGCGAAGGGTCTGATGAAATCCGGCTGCCTTGCAATCGCCTACGAGACGGTGACCGATTCCGAAGGTGGCCTTCCGCTGCTTCGCCCGATGAGCCAGGTCGCCGGACGCATGTCGATGCAGGTCGCCGCCTGGGCGCTGATGCGCACCAAGCGCGGCCGGGGCATTCTTCTGGGCGGCGTGCCGGGTGTGGCACCTTCGAAAGTGGTGATCATCGGCGGCGGGGTTTCAGGAACCCATGCGGCGGAAATCGCCGTCGGCATGCGCGCCGATGTGACGATCTTTGATCGGAACAATGTCCGCCTCGGCCAGCTCGACGAGCAGTTCCGCGGCAGCGTCAAGACGATGTATTCGACCGCGCACTCGCTGGCCGAAGCAATCAAGGATGCCGATCTCGTGATTGGCGCCGTGCTGATCCCCGGCGCTTCAGCGCCGAAACTGATAAGCCGGGAGCAGCTGAAAACCATGAAGCCCGGCGCCGTTCTCGTGGACATCGCCATCGACCAGGGCGGGTGTTTCGAGACGAGCCATGCGACCACGCACGAAGACCCGATTTATGACGTGGACGGAATACTTCACTATTGCGTCGCAAACATGCCCGGCGCCGTGCCGCGCACTTCGACCTACGCCCTGAACAACGCTACCCTGCCCTTCGTGATGCAGATTGCCGGCAAGGGCGCGCGGGCCGCGATCAACGCGAACCGCCATCTTGCAAACGGTCTGACGGTGGACCAGGGCGCCATTGCACACAAGCTGGTGGCGCGCGATCTGGGTGAAACCTATGTCCGGCCGGACTGGCTGAACGTCGCCTTCACATGAGGCGCTGATCCGGCTACGGATCGATCAGGAATTGAGTGCATCAATCGCATCGTCGATGGTCGCGCGCGGCTTGTCCATGATGGCCGCGATCTGGGCGCGCTGTTCGATCGCCAACCAGAGGCCAAGCACTTCGACGTCGACGACTTTCCATTCGCCGCTGCGCTCGACCACGCGCCAGCGAACTGTCTTCTCGTCGCCGTCAGCCGGTGTCACGCGGGTCTCGACGATGGAGTCGGTTGCGCTGCGATCTGTAGAGCCGATGACTTCGACCTTGGAATTCGCGAAGTCGTCATTGTGTTTGCGGAAAGATCTGGTGAGGAAGTTGTCAAACGCAGCCGTGAAGCGCTGACGCTCGTCGTCGCTGATGCGGTTGGCATACTTGCCGAGGGTAAACCGCGCGACGGTCGGCACGTCGATGGACTGCGAAAACGCCTGGTGCCCTTTGGCCGGATCGGAAATCCGGGTGGCGGTTGAGGCAATCAGGGCTTCCGCCTCAGCGCCTGCAAAGGCCGGCATGGCCAATGTGGCAAGCGCGGCGCTGGCGAGCAGTGTGCGGATCATCATGGGCCTGTCCTTCAAGCGTGCGTGAACGTTGCCTATACAAAGCGCTCAATACCAGTTTGTTCCCAGCCTCCAGACAAACGTGGTGTCGCATGCACAGGCCGCGGCCGGCATGAAATTCCAGCAGGAAAGGGTTAACGTGTACGAAGTGTTGCCCCGAGGCAACACCTCCGTGCCCGGCCGGATCAGTCCTTGGCGACTTCGCCGCGAACCATAACGAAACCGACAGATTTCAGGACTTTCACATCCTTCAGCGGATCGCCCTTCACGGCGATGAGATCAGCACTTTTTCCCGGTTCCAGCGTGCCGATTTCTGCAGACAGACCGAGAAGGTCGGCGGCATTGATTGTGGCCGCCTTGATGGCTTCGGCCGGCGGCATGCCGAACTTCACCATCAGCTCGAACTCATCCGCATTGCGGCCATGCTTGGAGACGCCCGCGTCCGTTCCGAAGGCGATCTTCACGCCCTGGGCATAAAGAATCTCAAGGCTCTTGCCGGTGATGCCGATGCGCCATTCGATCTTGGCGCGGACATCCGGCTCATACGCGTCCGGATTTGCCTCAATCCGTTCGATATATCCGTTCACGGTCGAAAGGGTCGGCACGTAGTAGGCATCGGACGCGACGAAGGCATCGATGGTCTCGGGATCAAGGATCGTTCCGTGTTCGATCGAGTCGACGCCAGCCTCAAGCGCCAGGCGGATGCCATCTGCGCCGTGGGCATGCGCGGACACCTTCTTTCCGAACAGTTTCGCTGTCTCGACGATGGCGCGGGCTTCATCCGCAAACATCTGCGCGCCGAGGCCGGCGCCAATGCGGCTGTTGACGCCGCCGGTGGAGGCGAACTTGATCACATCCGCCCCGCGCGCGACCTGCAGGCGGACCGCGCGGCGGCAATCTTCGGCGCCGTTGCACGTGTTGCCGGCGGCGTTGAAATACTCCCTCAGCTCGTCGCGGTAGCCGAGCGAGCCGTCCATGTGACCGGAGGTGCCGGAGATGGAATTGCCGGCATCCATGATGCGCGGGCCAGTCACCTGGCCGTCATTGATCGCATCGCGCAGCGCGAGCACGGCGCCGTCCCCGTCGCCGAGATTTCGCACCGTGGTGAAGCCGGCATTCAGCGTCTTCATGCCGTTTTCCCAGGCATTGAAAGCCTGCGCGGCCGGCGAGAGCGTCACGTCTTCCAGCTGGGACGCGATACCGCCCGTGTCGGAGGTCAGGTGGACGTGGGAATCGATCAGGCCCGGCAGCACATAGCTGTCCTTCAGATCGATGACGCGGACCGACTTGTCTTTCGGCGTCTGATAGCCGGACGCGAGGGAGACAATCTTGCCGTCGGTGATGACAATCGTCGTCTGGCCAAGCGGCGCCTCGCCCGGAACGGCAAGCACCTTGCCGGCCTGCACGTAAACGGTTTCGGCGAGCGAGGGCATTGCGGCCGCGAAGGCGATGACCGCGCTGGCAGCAGCGCAGCGGAGGCGGGCGGAAATCAACGGCATGGGGACACTCCGGGATCGTATGAAAGCAAGCTCTGCATAGGTGTTATCAGGCGCGCGCGCAGAGAAAAAGCCTCGCTGAAGGGAAGGTTGCCATTAAGGTGGGCGCGAGAGACCGACCGGAAGGAGCTTCCCATGATCGACCTCATCATCGACAAGCGCACGCGCGACCTCGGCGGCGGCTTTGAAGTGGGCCGGGTGCTGCCCTTTGCGAAGCGGCGGATGGTGGGGCCGTTCATTTTCTTCGACCAGATGGGGCCGGTCGATTTTGCGCCCGGCATTCCGCGCGAACTCGACGTGCGACCGCATCCGCACATCGGCCTGTCGACCGTCACATATCTCTACTCCGGCGCGATGACACACCGGGACAGCCTCGGCTTCCAGCAGGAGATCAAGCCCGGCGCGGTGAACTGGATGACCGCAGGCAAGGGTATCACCCATTCGGAGCGGCTGGAGCATGCCCGGATGCACGGCGCGCACATGCACGGCATCCAGGCCTGGGTCGCGCTGCCGAATGAGGCCGAGGAAATTGACCCCGGATTTTGGCACCATCCGGCCGACAGCCTGCCGACCTGGACGGAAAGCGGCCTCCGTGGACGGATGATTGCCGGCGCTGCCGAGGGCATGGACGCCGGCGTGAAGGTGAACTCGCCGCTGCTCTATATGCACTGGGACATGGACGCCGGCGCCAGCCGCGGCGTGCCAGGAGAGCATGCGGAGCGCGCGGTGTATCTCACCGAGGGCGCCATCGAAGTGGCGGGACAGGCGCTGAAGCCCGGACAGATGGCCGTGCTCGGCAAGGTAGACGTGCGTGTAACGGCGCAGGCGCCTTCTACCGTGATGGTGCTTGGCGGCGAGCCGATCGGCGAACGCTTCATCTTCTGGAACTTCGTATCGTCGTCCAGGGCGCGGCTGGAGGCAGCAAAGGATGACTGGAAACAGGGCCGGATGAAACTGCCGGACGGAGACGATCAGGAGTTCACGCCGCCGCCGGAGGGGTGAAAGGATGGTGCGGGCGGCCGGGCTTGAACCGGCAAGGCCTTGCGGCCGAGGGATTTTAAGTCCCTTGCGTATACCAATTTCGCCACGCCCGCACATCGAGCGGCGTTCCGAAAAATGGGAACCGGTTTTCGGGGAAACGCCGCGCATTCTAAAGTTTGCCGAGGGTTAAGACGCCCGTGTACCAATGGCAAGCCGGAGGCCCGGTTCCCCCTCCCGGCAAAGCGCGCTAAGCCTCGGTCCAAAGACCTTGGGGTTTGAGGAACACTAGATGACCGAGACGGGTGAGACATCCCCGCCGCGCGAAGGCATGCCGGCTGCAAGCATCGGGTTTGCGCAGAAGCTCGGCCTCTCGCTCGGCCCCGCGCTGGGCCTGATGATCGCCCTGATTCCGGCGCCCGGCGGCCTTGAGCAGAGCGCCATGCTGGTGGCAGGCCTGTTCGCGCTGATGGCCGTGTGGTGGGCGACCGAAGCGGTGCCGATGGCAGTGACATCGCTGCTGCCGCTGGCGTTGCTGCCGCTGATCGGACTGATGCCGCTGAAGGACATCGCGGCACCGTATGCGGACCCGGTGGTGATGCTGCTACTCGGCGGGTTCATCGTGGCACTGGCCATCGAGAAGTGGAACCTGCACCGGCGCATTGCGCTGAATGTCCTGCGCGTGTCCGGCGCGCGGCTGAAGCTGCTGGTGGCCGGCGTGATGCTTACGACGGCGCTGCTGTCGATGTGGATTTCCAATACCGCAACCAGCCTGATGATGGCGCCCATCGTGCTGTCGGTCGCGCTGGCGGCCGGCGGCGGGCCGCGGCTCGCGGTCGCGCTCTTGCTGGGGGTCTGCTACGCGGCCTCGATCGGAGGCCTCGGCACGCCGGTCGGCACGCCGACCAACCTGATCGCCATGGGCTGGCTGAGCGAGAATGCCGGCATCGAGATTGGCTTCAGCGAATGGATGGGCATTGGCTTGCCGATGATCGCGCTGATGCTGCCGGCAGCCTGGCTGATTCTGACCTGGGGGCTCAAATCTTCGCCCGAACAGGCGAAAGCCGCGAGCGAGTCCATCCGTGTACAGCATGGCGCGCTCGGCCGCATCACGCGGGCGGAAGCGCGGGTGGCCATCGTGTTCGGCCTGATTGCCGGCGCGTGGATCCTGCGCGAGCAGCTGATCAAGGTGCCTGCACTGGCCGGCCTCAGCGACATGGGCATTGCCATGCTCGGCGCCGTGGTGATGTTCCTCGTGCCGCACGGCGATACCAGTCCGAAATCCGCCGGGCGCGGCCGCGCCTTGCTGGACTGGGAAGACGGCAAGAACATTCCCTGGGATGTGGTTCTGCTGTTCGGAGGCGGCCTGTCGATGGCGGCGGCGATCCAGGCCTCGGGGCTGGCCGGATGGCTCGGCACCAGCCTGGCAGGGTTTGCGACCCTTCCGCCGGTGCTGCTGATCCTGATTATCGTGACAATCGTGGTGTTCCTGTCGGAGATCATGTCGAACGTGGCGGCGATGACGACCTTCCTGCCCGTGCTCGGCGCGCTGGCAGAGGCGACGGGGCTGGATATCCGCAGCCTGGTGATCCCCTGCTGCGTGGCGGCCTCGTGCGGCTTCATGCTGCCCATTGCGACTGGCCCGAATGCCGTCGTGTTCGCGACGCGGAAACTGACGGTGCGGGACATGGCCCGGGCGGGATTGGCGCTGAACCTTACGTGCATAGGGATCATCGCGCTCTACTTCGGCCTGTGAGCGCGCGAAGGTACATTTAAATGTATGTTTGGTGTTGACGTTCAGGGCCTTGCTCCTTAGCGGGCTGAAGTTTGTTGTCAGATTTGTGTCAGCTTCCCTGCTCTATGGCGCCCTCATGAAACGCACTTTGCTTGCCTTTGCCGTTGCGGCAGCCTGCGCCGCACCCGGCGCCTTTGCCGAAAACGAGATCTGGACGACCTATGAGATCGAAAAATCAGCCACCGAGCGATTGCCCTTGATACTGTCCCTGAACGCTGAAGTGCGCTTCGAGCCGGACGCGGTGGCGAGTCAGTTCGTGCTGCGCCCCGGGATCGGCTTCCAGGTGAACGACCGGCTGGAGATCAGCGCCGGCTACCGCTACGGCCAGACGGTGCGCGACGGCGACGACCAGATCGAGCATCGTCTGTGGCAGCAAGCGGAATATGATCTCTTCAAGGTTGGCAAAGTGGAAATCGAGGGGCGTACGCGCCTGGAGCAGCGACAGCGCGAAGGTGCCGATGGCACTGGCTGGCGGGTTCGCCAGCGGATCTCGCTTGAACGCCCGCTGGAAGACACAAGTTTGACGCTCGTAGTCAGCGACGAAGCGTTTATCGGATTCGCGGAAACGCCTTGGGGCAATGCCGACGGCCTGCAGGAAAACCGGGCGCGGGTGGAGATCGAATGGGAAGCTGCCGGGATCGGCTGGGAAGCGGGCTACCTCAACCGGTATCGGAACGGCGTGAACGGCGCTGAAGATACGACCGAACACAATATTTCGCTCGGCATCTCGAAAGAGTTCTGATCGGATCTACGGTCGACCGCTCCGCTCCGCGAGCTGATCCGGATTTCTTTTTGTCTTGGCGGTTCCGACAAGAAACGGGTTCCCGTGCATTCGCCCGCAGCTTCAAGAAAAAAGCGCGCCCCGTTGCCGGAGCGCGCTTCTTCAGTTTGCCGCTGAGGCAGCTACGCCGAAGCGCAGCGCCAGCAGCTGCCTGGCTTAAGCCAGTTCGATCGTGCTCACGGCGACCTTGCCGGAGCGCTGATCTTTAGCCGTGTCAAAATTGACTTTCTGGCCTTCGTTCAGGTGTGCGATGCCCGAGCGCTCGAGCGCGGTCACGTGCACGAAAACGTCGTTGCCGCCGTTTGCAGGCGCAATGAAGCCGAAGCCTTTTTGGCTGTTGAAGAATTTCACAGTACCGTTCGTCATAGTCATAGAAGTAAGTCTCATATAAGTTTGTGGACTGACAATGCGTCAGCCCTTGCATATCGAATTTTGGAGGGGTTGTCTGAAACTGCGCCTTGTTAGGGGAGCTGCGCCTGAGTGGCCGGCCAATGTCGATAACGGGCATATGCGCCCCTGACCTGCCAATAGCAAGTTATTTCTACGTTAGGCGCTGCGTAATCCGCCGTCTGAGAATTCTCAGTTAACGCGCTCGAAAATCGCTGCCAGCCCCTGCCCGCCGCCGATGCACATGGTTTCAAGGCCATAGCGTGCTTCGCGCCGGTCCATCTCGCGCAGCAGAGTGGCAAGGATTCGCCCGCCAGTCGCGCCGACCGGGTGGCCCAGCGAGATACCGGAGCCGTGCACATTGAGGCGCGTATAGTCATCAGCGGAGAAGCCCATCGCCTTGGTGCAGGCGAGCACCTGCGCGGCGAAGGCTTCGTTGAGCTCGATCAAGTCAAGATCCTTCAGCGTCAGGCCAGCACGCTTCAGCGCTTTCTCCGTGGACGGAACGGGGCCGATGCCCATGACCGCCGGGCCGACGCCTGCGACGGCCCAGGAGACCAGCCGGGCGAGCGGCTTCAGGCCGTACTGGTCCGCCAACTCGCGCGTCATCACGAGGCAGGCCGAGGCGCCGTCATTCTGGCCGCTGGCATTGCCGGCCGTCACCGTGGCCTCGGAGTCCTGCTTCAGGCGGATGGCTTTGAGCTTGCTCAGCACTTCGGCGGTCGAATCCGCACGCGGATGTTCGTCGCGGGTAACCACAGTGTCGGCCTTCTTGCCTTTCACGGTGACCGGGATGATCTCTTCATCGAACACACCGCTTTTCTGGGCAGCGACGGCTTTCGCATGCGAGGCGGCGGCGAACTCGTCCTGCGCGGCGCGCGTGATCTGGTATTCGCGGCGAAGGTTTTCGGCGGTTTCCAGCATGCCGCCAGGCACCGGGAAATTCTTGCCGCCCGCCGTGAGGCGGCCGGTGATCAGGCCGTCGTTCACCGTCATGTTGCCCTGGCCGAGGCCCCAGCGCCAGTTGGTCGAATAGAACGGCGCATTGCTCATCGACTCGGCGCCGCCCGCGATCACGCAGTCCATCGCGCCGGTGGCGATCTGCATCGTCGCGTTGATGATCGCCTGCAGGCCGGAGCCGCAGCGCCGGTCGATCTGCATACCGCTGACTTCGATGGGCAGGCCGGCATCCAGCGCGACCACGCGGCCAAGCGCGGGGGCATCCATCGAGGGATAACACTGCGCGAAGATGACATCGTCTACCTTGTCCTTCGGCAGGCCGGTGCGCGCCATCAGGCCTTCGACGACCGTGGCGCCGAGCACATGTGCGTGGACATCCTTGAACGAGCCGCCAAAGCCGCCGACCGCCGTGCGGACAGGTTCACAGATCACGACATCGCGCATGGCTTTCTCCCGGAGTTTTTGCTGGGGCGTTGATAGGCCGGGGGCAGGCCTTCGCGCAACTCCCGGCGCGGCCATACCGTTGCGGCATAGGTGTTAGGCCGCCGGTGCGGGCTGACATTCCGGGCGCGCCTTCCCTAGATGGAAGGCTGCCGATGTTGCCGGAGGATTGCCCTTTGATTGCGCCGATCTTTGTTTCGCATGGTTCGCCGACGCTGATCTTTGACGATGTGCCCGCGCGGGACTTTCTCGTGGCGCTCGGCCAATCCCTGCCCCGGCCCAAAGCCATCCTCGTCGTCTCGGCGCATTGGGAGACGAACAACCCTGCGGTGAACGCCGTGGCTGTCAACGAGACGATCCACGACTTTGGCGGCTTCCCGCAGATCCTGTTTGACCAGCGCTATCCGGCACCGGGCGATGCGGCGCTGGCGCAGCGGGTCGCCGGGCTGATCCAGGCCGTTGGCCTGCCGGTGGGCATCGACACCGCACGCGGGCTCGACCATGGCGCCTGGGTGCCGCTGAAGCTGATGTATCCCGCAAACGACATTCCAGTGCTGCAACTGTCGGTCCAAACCGATCTGGGCGCCGCGCACCATTACAGGCTCGGCCTGGCGCTGCGTGCGCTGGCAGAAGAAGGTGTGCTGATCCTCGGCAGCGGAAGCTTCACGCATGACCTTCGCAGCGTCGACTGGCGCGGGAACAATGTGGCGCCCGGCTGGGTGACAGACTTTGCGGACTGGGTGAACGCCGCGCTGGCGGAAGGCCGGATAGAAGACCTCCTGAACTACCGCCGCCTCGCGCCGCACGCCGCGCGCAACCATCCGACGGAGGAGCATTTCCTGCCGCTGTTCGTTGCGCTGGGCGCCGGCGGGACAGCGGCCACGTCGCTGCACCAGTCCCTGACTTTCAGTGTGCTGAGGATGGATGCGTTCGAATTTGCGGCTTGAGCCTTCTCCCCCTCCTGCAAGCAGGAGAGGGGTTCAAGCCCGGCTTAACCCTGCTGGCCCCTGCCCCGCGCTGTCACCTGCTTGCGCGCTTCCTCGACCGATTCGGCCGACACAGACGCCGAATGCTCGATCGAGCGTTTGATTTCTTCCTTCATGGCCTTGCCGAATTCCATTCCGAAGCCGTCGTCGATCAGCGCCTTGTACTTCTTCAGGAGCACGGGCTGCGTGCCCGTCATCTCGGTGGCGAGCTGGAGTGCGGCGGGCACGAGGTCTGCCGCCGCATAGACGCGGTTGACGAGGCCCCATTTCTCCGAGGTGTGGGCATCGATGAAGTTGCCCGTGAAGGAAAGCTCCTTGGCGCGGCTGATGCCGATCAGGCGTGAGAGTTTCTGCGACAGGCCCCAGCCTGGCACGATGCCGACGCGGGCATGCGTGTCGGCAAATTTGGCGTTCTCCGAGGCGAGCAGCACGTCGCACATCAGGGCGAGTTCGAAGCCGCCGGTGATCGCGAAGCCGTTGATCGCGCCGACGATCGGCCAGGGATAGGCCTCCAGCGCGGCGGCCATGTTGATCGATTTGGAATCCTCATCGGCGCCGAGGGCAAAGCCGGTCTGGCCCGCCTCTTTGAGGTCAATGCCCGCAGTGAAGGCGCGGCCCGCGCCGGTCAGCACGACAGCGCGGATGTGCGGATCGTCTTTCAGTTCGGTGAACACGCGCACGATCTCGGCGCGCAGGGCCCGGTTGAGCGCGTTCAGCGCGTCCGGCCGGTTGAGGGTGACGAGGGCAACGGCGCCGTGGCGCTCGACGAGGACAATCTGTTCGGACATTGCGGCTTCTCCCTTGAGTGTTTGGACAATGCTACCGCCGGGACAGGGCCCGCGCCAAGCCTGACCTTGGGGAGACCCTAGGCCTTCTTCTTCGTGATCACCCGGTAGAGCGCGATGCCCGCCGCGACGAGCGCGATCAGGGCAGCGAGATAGAACAGGTTCATCTTCAGCGGCGAAACCCACTCCTTCGGCTCCAAGACATAGGCCGCACCCGACAGCGTGATGGCCTGCAGCGTGTTCTCGGTGAGATCGACGATCAGGACCACGAAACCGGGGATCGCCGCGAACGGGCCGAGCTTGCCAAAGAAGCGCCAGGCCATGCCGGCGAAGAACAGGCCGAAGCTCAGCGGGTAGGCCGTATCGAGAAAGACCGTGAGCCAGAAGTGCGCGGTTCGTTCGCTTGGCGTCATTGCGTCGAACACGGCGCGGGTGTCTTCAGGCCTTGATACCATGTCGAGGAATTGCCCGCCGACCAAGGGCGCTGCGGCCCCGAAGGCCAGCGTCAGCGCAACCGTCAGCCCAAAGAGCATCCAGAGGACGGGCGTGCGGGTAATGAAACTCATGCTTCGATCTCCGGTTTGACGCCGAGGGATTCGGCGAGTTCGACGAGTTGCTGGCGGACCCTTGCGAGCGCTTCGGGATCGATGGAACGGGCGACCAGCGACACGCCGTTATTGTCAGGCGCCAGGTACCAGGGGTAGGAGCCGACCGAAACCAGCGGAGCCGCCGCGTCGATCTCGCCCAGCTTCACGGCGAGATCGCCCTCCCGCAGGCCCTTGCCCTTGACGGTGACTTTGTGGACCACCGCGCCGGTTTGCAGGCGGTGACCGATGTCTTCGAGCATCGCCCGCGCGATCTGCGGCACGCCTGCAAGGGTGAAGACATTGCCGGTCTGGAAGCCGGGCGCACCGGAGACCGGATTGGCCACGAGGCTCGCGCCATGCGGCAGGCGCGCCATGCGCCGGCGCGGCGCGGTGAACTCGGTTTTCATCGCCGCGTAGCGGGCGGCCATGTCGCGGATCGCGTCCGGATGTTCGGAGATGCCGACACCGAAGGCGGCTGCGATCGCGTCCGCGGTGATGTCGTCATGCGTCGGGCCGATACCACCGGTCGTGAAGACGTAGGTGTACTTCGCGCGCAGGGCGTTTACCGCGGCGACGATCTCGGCCTCGATGTCCGGCACCGTGCGGCATTCCATAACCGGAATGCCGAGTGGTTCCAGATACTGCGCGACCTGCTGCAGGTTGATGTCCCGCGTGCGGCCGGAGAGGAGTTCGTCCCCGATCAGCAGGACGGCGGCGGTGGGATTACTCATTCGGTGTTTCCAGAGCCTTGTAGACGAGGCCGGCCGATTCCGTACGCGCATCAAACTCAGGCCCGCCCTGGCCGAAGCGCTGCACCATGCCGATGAAGTAGAGATCATTCGCGGGGTCTACCCAGAACCAGGTGCCCGCTGCGCCGCCCCAGGTATAGGCGCCCTGCGGAAAACCGCGGGCGTTGTCGGCGTCAAGGATGACGCCGACATTGAGGCCGAAGCCGACGCCTGCCGCTTCGCTGCTGGCCGTGCCGTCAAAGCCGAGGAAGGCGCCGTCCGGCAGCACATCGGTCGCCATCATCGCGACAGTTTCCGGTTTCAGGATCTGGACGCCGTCGAGGCTACCACCGTTTGCCAGCATCTCGGCAAAGCGCGCATAATCGTCCATCGTGCTGACGAGCCCGTGCCCGCCGCCTTCAAAGGCGATCATCCCCTCGCGGAACTGGAAAGCCGGCATCGGTAGCGCGGCGAACGCCCCCTGCTCCGCGCTCCAGCCCCAGACATCCGAGAACCGGTCATAATCCGCCTCCGGAACAAAGAAGCCGGTATCCTTCATGCCGAGCGGGCCGAACAGCCGCGTCTCGAAGAACTCGCCCAACGTCTGGCCGGAGAGCTGCTCGATCAGCGCGCCCTGCAAATCCACCGCGATGGAGTAGTCCCAGACTTCGCCCGGCTGGTGAAGCAGCGGGATGCTGGCGACGCGGCTGACCATATCCGCCATCGTGTGCGACTGGAAGACCTGCCTCTGCTGGAACAGGTCGTTGACATGATCCCCGCCGCGAAGGCCGTAGCCGAAACCGGCGGTGTGGCTCATCAGTTCCCGGAGGGTGGCCGGGCGCGTGGCGGGCACGAGGACCGGCTCGCCCGCCGCATCAAGCCCGGTGAACACCTGCATGCCCTCGAATTCCGGGAAGTATTTTGTGACCGGGTCGTCCAACTGGAACGCGCCCTCTTCCCAGAGCATCAGCAGCGCAACACCGGTCACCGGCTTCGACATCGAATAGATCCGCCAGATCGTGTCGTCTTCCACCGGCGCCGCATCAGCCTCGCGCCGGATGCCGTAGCGGACATCGCTGATCACCTCGCCGCCGCGCACCAGACGGGTCGCAATGCCTTTGGCCGCCCCCTCCTCGACATAGGCCGCCATGCGGGCCTCAACGGCGGCGACTCCTTCGGCGCTGAACGCCGGCAGGGGCGCTTCCATGACCAAGGCGGCCGGCGCGGGCGCTTCGGCGGCAGGTGGGGCGCTGGCACAGGCCGCGAGGCCTAACGCGGCCAACAATGCAAGGCTAGCCGCCTGGATTGACCGGGGTTTGCGCATGCGTTGTCTCCCTTAGGGGTTTGATGGCCTGTTTTCCGGCCAGGTTTCTGGGCCGCTACCTGACAGCGGGCGGCCGTTTCGGCAAGAAGGGAGTGGAAAACCGGCGTGCGGCCTGCCATATTGCGCCGATGACAGATACAGAGCTCCTCCTGCCCCTGCGCACGGGCGAAATCCGCACCCACGGCCCCGAGGGCTTTGAGGGCATGCGCCGCGCCGGACAGCTGGTGGCCGAATGCCTCGACATGCTGGTCCCGGAAGTCAAACCCGGCGTGACCACCGACTATCTCGACCGCCGGGTCTATGAGTTCGTGAACGACCATGGCGCGACTTCCGCGACCATCGGCTACCGAGGCTATCGCCATGCCTCGTGCATCTCGGTGAACCACGTGATCTGCCACGGCATCCCCGGCCCGAAAGCGCTGAAGGATGGCGACATCGCCAACATCGACGTGACGCTGATCGTCGATGGCTGGCACGGCGACCACAGCCGGATGTTCGGCGTGGGCGACGTAAAGCGCAAGGCCGAGCGCCTGATGGAAGTGACCTACGAGGCCATGATGGCCGGCATCGCGCAGATCAAGCCCGGTGCCCGCTTCGGCGACATCGGCGGCGCGATCAGCGAAGTGGCGCGCTTGAACCGCGTGTCCGTGGTCGACGAGTTCTGCGGACACGGCCTCGGCCGCCTGTTCCATGATGAGCCGAACGTCGTGCATTCCTCCGCCTACGGAACGGGCCCGGTGATGAAGGCCGGCATGTTCTTCACGGTCGAGCCGATGCTGAACCTCGGCCGCAAGGACGCCGCCATCCTCCCGGATGGCTGGACCGCCGTGACACGCGACCGCCAGCTCTCCGCGCAGTTCGAACATTCCGTCGGCGTGACCGAAACCGGCTACGAGATTTTCTCCGCCTCGTCGAAAGGCTGGCACGAGCCGTTCAAGGTTCGCCCCTGATGCGATCCCTGGCCGCCGCGGCCATGCTCCTGCTCGCGGCGGCCTGTTCGGGCCCGGCAGTCACGCCTGCCATCCCACAAACCGAGATTGAAGCAGCGGCCGCCAACATCGTCGCCTACCCCCTGTCGCTGGACCCCACTTGCCGGGACGGGCGCGCGATCGCCTACGATCAGTGTTCGAACCAGATGGACCTCTACACCGCCGCCGTTGACCGCGCGAAGGCAGAGGGCAAGGCTGTGCTCGTCATCATCGGCGCCGAATGGTGCGGCTGGTGCCGCGCCTTCGATGCCCACCTGAAAGGCGCTACCGGCCGCTATGATCATGTGACGAAGAAACGTCGCGGCGATGTCAGCCGGGACGCGCTGGAACTCGTTTCCTACACCGCCCAAAATTTCGTGGTGGTGCACATCGAGGACGACTATGCTCCGGGAGCGGACGAAGTCGTGGCTGCAGCCAGTGCGCAGGCACACTTCCATGAGAAGTATCCGACAATCCTGGCGCTCAGCCCGGAAGGAAAATTCGCTACCAAGCTCGACCATCCCTATGTGAAAATACAGATCTCCGGCCCGGGCGCCTATCAGGGCTACGACCGGTCGCTGGTGCTGAAGGAACTGAAACGCCTGCACAAGGCCGCCCTCCCCGCATGACCGAAGAAGCCCCCCCACTGGCAAGGCCACCGCGAGCGCCTGCGCACCAAGCTGCTTGCACGCAGGGCCGAGGCGCTGGATGATTACGAAATCCTCGAAGTGCTGCTGATGGCCTTCATCCCGCGCCGGGATCTGAAGCCGATTGCCTAGGCGCTGGAGCGCCATTTCGGCGGGCTCTCCGCCATCCTCGCGGCGCCGGCGGAGGCGCTGATCAAGGTCGACGGGGTCGGCGAGACGGTCGCCGCCTATCTCAAGGCCATAAATGAGCTTCACTCGCGCGCCGCTCTGGAAGAGCTGAAAACCCGCGAAGTCATTTCCTCCTGGAGCGCGCTGATCGAATACGTCCGCCGCGAATTCCAGCACGAGACGCGCGAGCAGTTCCGCGTGATCTTCCTTGACCGGAAGAACCAGCTTATCCTCGACGAGATCACGGGCCGGGGCACGGTGGATCATGCGCCGGTCTACCCGCGCGAGATCGCCCGGCGCGCGCTGGAAGTGCAGTGCTCCAGCCTGATCCTCGTGCACAACCACCCGTCCGGCGACCCGAAGCCCTCGCGCGCCGACATCGAGATCACACGCGAGATCATCGACGTCTTGCAGCCTTTCGATATCTCCGTACACGATCATCTGATCGTCGGGATGAGCGGCGTCGTCAGCTTCCGGTCATCCGGCTTGATCTGAGGTTTATCCGCCGGGTCACGCCGATCCGCTCCAGAAACGCCTGATCGTGACTCACCACGAGCAGCGCGCCGTCATAGGCAGTCAGCCCCGCCTCGACTGCCTCCAGCGAGGCGATATCGAGATGGTTTGTCGGCTCGTCGAGGATCAGAAGTTGCGGCGGGTCCGCCCCGCCGAGCACGCAGGCGAGTCCGGCGCGCAGGTGTTCCCCGCCGCTGAGCGTGGCCACCTGTTGCAGCGCAGAGCCGGCCCGGAACCGGAAGCGCGCGAGCGCGGCCCGGCAAGCATTTTCATCCGCCTGCGGATTGAGCCGGCGGAAGTTTTCGAGGATCGTCTCGCCCGGCGTCAGCAGGCTCACGTCCTGGTCCAACATGACCAAAGGCACCGCAACGCGCACCTCGCCCGCGAAGGGCGCGAGCGCGGCGGTGATCACCCGTAGCAGGGTCGACTTGCCCGATCCATTGGCGCCCACCAGAGCGATCCGTTCCGGGCCGCGCACCTCAACGGACAGGTCACGAAATACCGGCGCGGCGGGATCATACCCGGCCGTGACGCCGCGCAGCGCCAGCACGGTCTTGCCCGCCGGCAGGCGGGTCGAGGGCAGGCTGACCTTCATCGTCTCCAGGATTTCGATTCGCGCCCGTGCAGCCTTTGCAGCGGCTTCCGCTTCGGCGATCTGGCGTTCGGAAAGGTTTTGCAGGTCGCCGCTCGATACTTGCGCCCGGCGCTTCATCGCCCCGATCAGGATGCGCGGCGCCCCGCCCCGTGCGGCCTTGCGCTTTCCGGCGGCGTCTTTCCGGGCTTTCTTCTCAGCGGCGAGCTGCGCCTTCTCCCGCGTCGCATCCATCTGGCGTTCGGCCTCCGACAGGTCCTGCCGCGCAGCCTCAAGTTCCAGCGCCTTGCGGGCGCGGTAGGCGCTCCATCCGCCGCCATAGCAGGCCGCACCCAGCGTCGTCAGCTCTACGATCGCGTCCATGCCTTCGAGCAGCTCGCGGTCATGGCTGACGACGAGCGCGCAGCCGCGCCAGCCGGATAGCAGGCTCGCCACCGCCGCGCGTCCTTCATGGTCGAGATTGTTGGTCGGCTCGTCCAGGAGCAGGAAATCTGGCTCCGCGAAGATCATCGCGGCAAGCGCCGCGCGCGTGCGCTGCCCGCCCGAGAGGGCATTGAGCGGCGTCTCCGGCACCGCGTCCAGCCCGGCCCGTCCGAGCGCTTCGGTAAGGCGCGTCTCAAGTGTCCAGTCCGCCGCCACCCAGGCGTCTGCGTCCCCCGCTTCGGCGCGGCGCAGATTCGCCAGCGCCGCGCTGACCTCGAACAGGCCGGCAATTGTCTCTCCCCCTTCGCCGCCGACATTCTGGCGCAGGACGCCAAGCTTGCCGCTCACGGAAATTCTACCGGAAGTCGGCGACAGGCGCCCGCTGATGAGGTTCACCAGCGTGGATTTGCCGACGCCGTTCTGGCCGACAAGTCCGATGCGCTCCTGATTAAAACTGAAATTCAGGTCTGAAAACAGAACCCGGCCATCAGGCAGGGCAAAGTTGAGCGAAGACAGGGTGATTGAAGCGGGCATGGACAGGGCTCATCCGGCAAATTGATCCGAGGGCGGTCATTTTGCGGGCGATATACATGGCGCAGCGCTCCTGTGTGTGGCTTGCATCCGGAAACTAAGCCTCGAGCGCGCCGGATTCAACGCCCGGCGGAGGGGAAAAGCCGGGGCCCCTTGGCCTGCCCTGACGATAAGGCTTGCAGGCGGCTGCGGTGAGGTTACCGTCACGCCACATCACAGCGCGCCGACAGAAGCGCGTTTCCCCTGGGAGGCGAGACAGACAATGACGGCCACTGCAGCTGCGGCTGACAGCGCGAACGGGCACATCACGGGCTACGGCTCAAAGGGCTATCGCTCTTATGTCCTCATCGCCCTGACGCTCATATACACGCTGAACTTTATCGACCGCACCGTCATCACGGTCGTCGCTCAGCCGATCATCAACACGTTCTCGCTCAGCGATGCGCAATGGGGCCTGCTGACTGGGCCGCCTTTCGCGCTGTTCTATGCGATCATGGGCATCCCGATCGCGATGTGGGCCGACAGGTCCAACCGGGTGAAGATCATAGCGCTTTGCGTCGTCATCTGGTCGCTGATGACAGTGTTCTGCGGCCTTGCCGCCAGTTTCCTCTGGCTGCTTGTCTTCCGGATTGGTGTTGCGATCGGCGAAGCCGGGTGCACGCCGCCCGCCAACTCGATCATCACCGACTACTACCCGCCCAAGAGCCGCGCCAACGCCATCGGCATCTATTCGATGGGCGTCACCATCGGCGGCGTCCTGGCCCAACTCTTTGGCGGCCAACTCGCCAGCCTGAAGGGCGAGACATTCGGCGGCTGGATGAATGCCATCGGCCTGGAATTCCTGTTCACCGGGGTGAATTGGGCGGAAGTGGAAGGCTGGCGCCTCGTCTTCGTGATCGTCGGCGTACCGGGAATCCTCGTGGCGTTGATCTTCTGGCTGACCGTTCGTGAACCGCCGCGCGGATTCTCGGATCCGAAATCGGCGATCCCGGACAAGGCCGGCTTCTTCGAAGCGTTCAAGGAATTCGGCCGGAAGCCGACCTTCTGGACGCTGTCACTCGGGGCCGCTTTCGTGGCATTCGTCGGATACGGTCTGATCAGTTTCCAGGCGCCGTTCCTGATGCGCGTGCACGGGGTCAGCGTCGCCGAAGCCGCCATGAACTACGGCGCGCCGCTGGCGGCCGTCGCCGCGTTCGGCACCTTCGCGGGCGGGTTCCTCTCCGAGAAATTGTCGCCGCGCTTTCCGTCCGTCGCCGCCTGGCTGCCAGGTGTCGGTCTGCTGATCGCGATTCCCGCTTATGTCGGCGCCTTCCTCAGCCCGACCCTGACGATGGCCTTCTGGCTCTGGGTCATCGCGGCCATCGCACACTACGCCTATCTCGGCGCGCAGTACACGGTGTCGACCTCGATCGTCAGCCCGCGCTCGCGCGCCACGACCGTGTCGGTGATGCTGCTGATCATCAGCCTCATCGGCAATGGCATCGGTCCTCTCTTCACCGGCATGATGAGCAGCGCCTTCATGGGCGGCATCGTCAAGAAAGCCGGACTTGAAGAGGCTTTCGCGACCTTCAATCCAGGCCTTTGCGCCGGGCGCATTGCAGAACTGGGCGAAACCGGCCCGGCGCTCTGCTCGGCCTATGCCGAGGGCCTGCGCCAGTCGATGGTGGCGACCGTGCTCTTCTTCGGCATTGCTGCCCTGTTCTATTTCCTCGCCGCCCGCACCTACCAGAAGGACCGCTGGAGCCCTGCTACCTGATTTCGCAATGCCCTACCGCCTTTAACTGGAGACGCCTATGACCGACGCCGCCAATTCGAGCCAGACGCAAGCTGTGAGCCTCCCGCCCCACGAGACGGGGTTTGGAACCAAAGCTTATCGCAGCTATGTCCTCGGCTCGCTGCTACTGGTCTACATCTTCAATTTCATTGACCGCACGATCATCAACATCCTTACGGAACCCATCAAAAACTCGTTCGGCGTTGAAGACTGGCAGATGGGCCTGTTGGGCGGTCCTGCCTTCGCCATTCTCTATACCATGCTGGGCATCCCGATCGCACGCTTTTCAGAGCGCTCACATCGCGTCGGTATCATCGCGGCCGCGGTTGTATTCTGGAGCCTGATGACGGTTCTCTGCGGGTTTGCAACGACTTTCCTGATGCTGTTCCTGTTTCGCATCGGGGTCAGCGTCGGGGAGGCGGGCTGCACACCGCCTGCGCAATCCCTTATTGCAGACTATTTCAAGCCTGGCAGCCGCGCCACAGCGGTTTCGATCTATGCTCTTGGTGTGCCCTTGGGGGGCATGTTTGCTGCGGTCTTCGGTGCATTCGTGGCCGGCAATCTCAGTGGGGCACAGATCGCAGCGGCGCTGACGGACTGGGGCTGGACATGGGCGCTCAACATGCTGGATTGGCCTTCCATTGAAGGATGGCGCGTCGCATTCGTCGTAGTTGGACTACCTGGCTTGCTGCTTGGCTTGGTCGTGTTCCTGACAATCCGTGAGCCGCCCCGGGGTTACTCCGATCCACCGGAACTTCAGAACAAGACCGGGGAGCGCACGAGCTTTGTTCAGGTTCTGAAAATTCTAATGAAGAAGCCCGCCTACGTACACGTTGTTGCAGGCGCGACCATTGCGTCTTTCATCGGTTACGGTGTCGGTCAGTTCACGACCTCCTTCCTGATCCGCACTCACGGGCTGAACCTGCAACAGGCAGCACTTCTGTTTGGTGTGATTCTTGGTGTCATGGCCGCGATCGGTGTCTTCCTTTCGGGATACCTCTCGGACAAGATGGCGAAGACCCGCCCGACTTCGCTTTCCTGGCTTCCCGCGCTTGGTATGGGCCTTTCGGTGCCCCTTTATGCGATTGGATACTCTGTCGATAATCTCTGGCTGGCCATGCCCTTCCTGATGATCGCAGCAATGATCCACTACTTCTATCTGGGCCCAATGTATGCTGTCTCTGGAGGCGTTGTGGACAGCAGAATGCGTGCAAGCGCAGTCGCCGTGACCTTGTTCGTTGTCAACCTGCTCGGCTACGGGCTTGGCCCGCCGATTATCGGTGCGCTTTCTACGTTCCTCAAATCCAGCTTCCTGTCAGGAGCGGACCTCGGACTGACGCTCGACATCTGCAAGGCAGCAGTAGCCCTGAATGCCGAGCAGCTGGCAACCTGTGTGAGCGCTGACGCTCGCGGACTGCAATGGTCGATCATCATATTCAACGCCCTGTATGCCTGGGCCGCCCTGCACTACCTGCTGGCGGGCAAGACACTGGTACGTGACATGGTGAACAAGACCGCTTAGTCCGGCAGGATGGCGGTCTACACGCAAGTTTCCGATGAGGCGTTGGCGGAGTTCCTCTCCGCCTACGACCTCGGCGCGGCCCTGGCTTTCAAGGGCATCGCCGAGGGCGTGGAGAATTCGAACTATTATCTCGAGACGGAAAAAGGACGCTTCATCCTGACGCTGTTCGAGAAGCGGGTGAACGCGGCGGAGCTGCCGTATTTCATCGGCCTGAAACAGCATCTTGCCGGCAAGGGCTATCCCTGCCCCGAACCGGTGATGGGGCGGGATAGCTTGGCACTGCGCACGCTGGAAGGCCGGCCGGCGGTGATCATCACCTTCCTTGACGGGCTGTCGCCGCGGCGGCCGAATGTGCGCCAGTGCCGGGCGCTGGGCGAAGGCCTTGCGAAGATGCATCTGGCACTCTCCGACTTTGCGATGACGCGCGAGAACTCCCTCGGGCCGAAAGCCTGGGCGCCGCTCTGGGCGGGCCGGGCCGGGGATGCCAATGCGCTACAGGCGGGACTTTCGGAGACGGTTGACGCCGCCCTCACCGAGATCCTCCGGGCGCGGAGCAGTTTCGCAGACCTGCCGCGCGGGACAATCCATGCGGACCTGTTTCCGGACAATGCCTTCTTCCTCGGCGATGGGTTTTCCGGCGCCATCGACTTCTATTTCGCCTGCACAGATGTGCTGGCCTATGATCTGGCCGTATGCCTGAACGCTTGGGCCTTCGATGAAGGCAATGCGTCTGACGCCTCGCGGCTGGAGTTCAACTTTTCCAAAGGCGCGGCGCTGATCGCGGGCTACCAGTCCGTGCGTCCGCTGGCGCGGGAAGAGTTGGACGCTCTGCCCGTGCTCTGCCTTGGCTCGGCGATGCGTTTCTTCCTGACGCGGCTGGTGGATTGGACCTCGACCCCGGCTGGCGCCTTGGTGCGGCCAAAGAACCCTCTTGAATATGCCGCACGCCTCGCGTTCCATCTGCGCATGAAGGGTGCGGAAGGATACGGGGCATGACCAGCGATGCGGAAAGCAGCAACGAGCTTCCCGCCTATGCGACATCGCCCCGGCCGAAGCGCGTAAAGCGGATCCGGCTGGCGTTGCTGGTGTCCTCCTTTGCGGCCTGCGTGAGCGTGACGCTGATGGGGTATGTCTTCCTTGGACTGATGGAACTGGCCTTCGGCATCCTGGGCTGGGGCGGGCTGGCCGTGGGGCAGACCGGGTTTCTCAGCGGCGTGCAGACCGGGCTGCAGTTGGCGGCGCTGAACTTCTTCCTGTTCTTCATCACGGTGCCGGCGGCGGCGCTGGCGCTTGGCCTGTCGATCGGGCGCCTGCCGCACCGGGGCATCACGGCGCTGATGCCGTACCTGCGCTGGGGCGCGGTCTGGGGCGCCATCCTTGTGGGCGGCACGACCTTTGTTTTCGGATGGTTCGGCGGGGCAGCGGCGGCCGCGGGCGCGCTGGTCTCGGGCGGCGCGATCGGCGGGGCGGCGGGCGCGTTCTGCGGCTTCCTGCTGCACCGGATCGTGGCACCGGCCAAACAGCTGACCGAGGTGGATCTCAGCGTTTTCTGAGCGGCTTGACGCATCCGGCGAAGCGGGCCACCTCGCGGGCCATGACCGATACCATCGACACGATCGAAATCTGGACCGACGGCGCATGCAGCGGCAATCCCGGCCCCGGCGGCTGGGGCGCGATCATGCGGGCGGGCGGCCACGTCAAGGAAATCTATGGCGGCGATCCGGCGACGACCAACAACCGGATGGAAATGATGGCGGTGATCGAGGCGCTGAACGTGCTGAAGAAACCGTCGAAGGTCACGCTGCATGTGGACTCGACCTATGTGAAGGACGGCCTGACGAAATGGATCAAGGGCTGGAAGCGCAACGGCTGGAAAACCGCCGACAAGAAACCGGTGAAGAACCAGGAACTGTGGATGGCGATGGAAGAGGCCTGCGCGCGCCATGACATCACCTGGAAATGGGTGAAGGGACATTCGGGCGACCCGAACAATGACCGCGCCGATGAGCTCGCCCGTCTGGGTACGGACGAGGCGCGTCGAAAGAGTTGATCTCCTGGCGACGAGACCTTCAAAGTCACCCGTCAATTTTGCAGCCTCGCAACTACTTTCGCTCCTGGCTCCCAACAAGTCAGCCTTGGGTCGCCAGGCTGCGCTGCTGACGCCCCTCTTCGACGCGCGGCAGGTTTACCTCGATCCAGTCGGCCAGTTCGCGCACGCGCGCGCCTGCTTCCTCGCCGAGCGGCGTGAGGCTGTATTCGACGTGCGGCGGCACCACAGGATAAGAGACGCGCAGGACGAAGCCATCTTCCTCCAGCCACTGCAGCGTTTGGGCCAGCATCCGCTCGCTGACGCCGCCGATCTTCTTTCGCAACTCGCTGAAACGGTGAGTACCTGTGAGAAGCGCTATGAACACCAGCACACCCCAGCGACTCGTAACGTGCTTCAGCACCTCCCGCGACGGACAGGCTTCCGCAAAAAGGTGACCACGTTCAAAGGCTTCGGACAAGGAAGCCCGAGCCACGACGGGTGGTTTCGGATTCATTTTTATACTTACCTTTGTGTGCGTACTTACGAATAGTTAGCTTAAGCCATACGTGAGGTGTCCCAAGCAAGTCCACAAGGAGACACAACATGATTGCCGTTACCGGAGCGACTGGCCAGCTCGGCCGCCTCACCGTCAAAGCCCTGCTGGCAAAAGCGCCCGCGGATCAACTGGTTGCATTGGTGCGCAGCCCGGATAAGGCAGGCGATCTCGGTATTGCCGACCGCGCTGCTGATTACACGAAACCCGAAACGCTCGACGCTGCCCTGACGGGCGTAGAAGCGCTGCTGCTCATCTCCTCAAACGAGATCGGTCAGCGCAAGCTACAGCATCGCAATGCCATCGACGCGGCGAAGCGCGCAGGTGTGAAGCGCATCGTTTATACGAGCCTGCTGCATGCCGACACATCACCTCTGAGCCTCGCGCCGGAACACATGGACACTGAAGCGGCGCTCAAGGCGTCCGGCATTTCGCACACGATATTGCGCAATGGCTGGTACACGGAGAATTACACAGGCTCGATCCCCGGCGCGTTAGCGGGCGGCGCCTTTATCGGCAGCGCGGGCGAGGGCAGGATCTCGTCGGCCACCCGCGCTGACTTGGCGGAAGCTGCCGCAGTCGTGCTCACTGCGAATAGCCACGATGGCAAGACCTACGAGCTCGCCGGCGACACGAGCTATTCGCTCGCAGACCTTGCCGCAGAACTCTCCCGCCAAACCGGCCGCACGCTGCCCTATGTGAACCTTCCGGAGGCGGAGTATGCGAAGATACTTGCGGGACTTGGCCTGCCTACCGATTTGGCCAACGGTCTCGCCGCTTGGGACGTCTGCGCCTCGCAAGGCGCACTCTGCAGCGAAGACAAAACGCTGAGCCGGCTGCTTGGACGCCCCACCACACCGCTGCATGAGGCTGTCGCCACCGCACTGAAGGGCTAAGCGCCAGAAAGGGCTGCGCCCGGGAAGCGGACTTCCCGGGCGCAAACCTGTTCAAACTTGAAGAGGCGTCTTAGGCGGCGACTTCGATTTCGCCGGTCTTAGACGCCGGGCGGGGGTCCCGGAGCACATAGCCGCGGCCCCAGACGGTCTCGATATAGTGGTTGCCGCCGGTCGCCTGCTGCAGCTTCTTGCGGAGCTTACAAATGAACACGTCGATGATCTTGAGTTCCGGTTCGTCCATGCCGCCGTAGAGGTGGTTGAGGAACATTTCCTTGGTGAGCGTCGTGCCCTTGCGCAGGGAGAGCAGCTCGAACATCGCGTATTCCTTGCCGGTCAGGTGTACGCGGTCGCCTTCGACTTCGACCGTCTTGGCATCAAGGTTGACGAGGATTTCGCCGGTGCGGATGACGCTTTCGGCATGGCCTTTCGAACGGCGGACGATCGCGGTGATGCGCGCGATCAGTTCGTCCTTGTTGAACGGCTTGGTGAGGTAATCGTCGGCGCCGTAGCCGAGGGTTTTCACCTTCGCTTCGATGTCCGGGTTGCCCGAGAGGATCATGACCGGCGTGTTGACGCGGCTCATGCGCAGCTGTTTCAGGACTTCGAAGCCCGAGATGTCCGGCAGCGACAGATCGAGAAGGATCATGTCGTACTCGTAGACCTTGCCCAGATCGACGCCATCTTCACCGAGGTCCGTCATATAGACGTTGAAGCCGGCAGCCTTGAGCATCAGCTCAATGGAGCGTGCCAGTGCCCGGTCATCTTCAATCAATAGGACGCGCATCGCTCGTCTCCCGAATCAGCTTGAGGCTGGTTTAGCCCGATTGTTAACCTTTGTGAATCTTAACGCTGCAGGGTATTCAAAAAGTTAATGCGGCGCTTTGACTCAGACGAAATCTTCATAATTCCCAGTACGGATCAATTTCCGATCGTTGCGGGTTGCCCCTCGCCGATCAGCATTTGAGCGATAGCCATTACATCCTGAACTGGCTGTGCCTGGGGATCTGTGGAAATCAGTGTCTTCTGACACCGGATTGCATCGCGAACCTTCGGGTCGCGCATGACGGTGCCCGCATGGCGCGGGCGGAAACCGAGGAAAGTCGTGCACGCGCGGGCGATCGCTTCGTACGTACGCTGACCAGCGGCGCGCGTGTCGGCCTGGTTGATGGCGATGATCGGCTCGACGTTCGGCGCGTAACCTTTCAGCACCTTGATGAAGGCGTAGGCGTCGGTCATCGACGCGGGGTCGTCGGTGATGACGACGAGGGATTTGTCGGCCGAGCGGGCAAGACGCATGCAGTTGGCTTCGATGCCGGCGCCGAGATCGAGCACGAGGTGGTCGTACTGGAGCGCGAGGGCGGTGAGGCCTGCGGCGAGGCGCGCGACTTCCTCGGTGGGCAGTTCCGCGAGCGCGCCGGAGCCGGAGCGGCCGGGCAGCACGTCAAACCCGCCGCCGCCTGCCCCGCCATCGACGGGGGTGACGGCGTCATCGAGTTCGACCCAGCCGGCCACGACGGCGGCGAGATCGGTTTCAGGCGCAATGCCGAGCTGGACGTCCACGTTGGCCAGGCCGAGGTCGCCGTCGACCAGCAGAACGCGGCGGCCGGCTTTCGCCAGCGCCGAGGCGAGCGTGATCGACATGAAGGTCTTGCCGACGCCGCCCTTGCCGCTGGCGACCGCAATGATGGAAGCGGGCGTCACGCGCGGAGGTGGGCGAACGGCGGGGCGGTCCTGGGATCGTCGCATGGTGAAGCTCATGGGATCAGGCTGCTCCTCTGAGGGCAATGACGTCGCCGCGCGCTTCTTCCATCAGAAGCGCCGAGAGACGCGAGGGCGCCGCCGGCACGAGGCCGCCGCCGATGAAGGGCGTGATGGCGAGGTGGGAGAAGGCAATGCCCGCTGACGTCAGGGCCGCGATGGCACCGCCGCGGCGGCGGACGACATCGAGTTTGGTGAGAATGGCGCGGCGAACCCCGGCGCGCTGGAAGGCGCGGGCGGCTTCGGCGAGGTCGTCCGGATGGCCCTCGGCGGAGAGGACCAGCACGGGCTCGGCGCGGATGGCGGCCACGAGATCGGCGAGACTGGCGAGGTCATCGCCTTCGAAGGGGTTGATCGCCGGCAGGTCGATGACGCAGCGGCGGTTTTCCTTGCGCAGTGTACGGAGGGTTGCAAACAGCGCGTCCGGCGTGTCGGCGACGCGGATCTGGTCGCGCTCGAGTTCGAGATAGGCGGCAAGCTGGGCGCCGGCGCCGGAGCCGTCCAGATCGGCGGCGAGCGGAATGACTTCGGCGCGGGCCATCGAGGCGCGGCGGGTGAGCTTGGCGGCGGTGGCGGTGCGGCCATGGCCGGGCGGGCCGACGAGGAGGATGTCGCGGTCGAAACGGGCCGGGATCGGGTCGCAGGTGACCATGCGGCCGAGGGCTTCGGCCATCGCGTCTTCGGGGGCAGAGAACTGGCCCGGCAGGCGGCCGGCGCCTTCGTGGGCGACCCGGTCGGCGAAGCGCTGCGGGGCGCCGTGCCAAAGGAGCGCGTCGCGGACGCGGGCATACATCGGGTTGTCGATACCCCGGCCATGGCCGCCGGCACGGGCATCACGGAGGAAGACGGGCTCGTTGCCGACAGCGGCGGCGCCCATCCGGTCGATGGCGGCGCGGACTTCGACCCCGCCGTCCACTTCGCGTTCGGACAGAATCACGGCATCAGAACCCATCTCCGCGAAGATCATCGCTTTGGCAGCTTCCATAGACTCTGCAGCGAACATCTTCATGCGCATGGGGCGGCTTCCTCGCGACGCTGGGCGGCCCCGGACAGTGATTCTGCCTGAAACCGCGAAACTCAGGGTGCAGAAGAGCCGCGAAATGGTTAATTTTTTGCCAAGCGAAGTTAGGATTTAACCTAAATTCACGTCCAGAATCCGGGCTGTGGGCAGGCAAAACGGGCGCATTCACTAACCTTCCGTTGCGTAAGTCAAAACGCTAGTGCGCTGCAGAGACTTAACTTCTCTCCAATCGCTTTCGCCCTATCCTTTGCGCCAGCTGCAAAGGGGTCCGGACATGCATTTCGGTGAAATTCTTGCGCTTGTCGGGCTCGGCATAGGCGCGTTGCTGGGGCTGGGCGCGCTGTTTTCGCCGAACTGGGCGGCGGGCGTGGTGAGATTGCAGGCAGATCCGGCGAAGCCCGGCGGGTATTCCGAGTTCCGGGCGACGTATGGCGGGCTGTTGCTGCTGCTGCACCTGACGGCGTTCATCCTGGTTCTGCACGCTCCGCCAGTGATGGGACTGGCGGCGGCGCTGCCGATTGCGGCGGGCTGGTTCGGGGCGGCCATGGGGAGGACGTTCTCCATACTGCTGGACCGCGGCAAGGGCGGCGAGGCGAAGATCATTCCGATCTGGATGGCGACCGAAATCGCCCTCGGGCTTGCCATTGCGGCGCCGATCCTTCAGTTCACGAGCTGAAACCAGAAGAAAGACAAGACCATGCCGGAGCGTCGCGAGACGGGCCGCCCCAACCGGAAACCTTCCGGCGCGCGCCCAGTTGCATCCAGGAAGCCTGCCGCCCCCCAAGCCCCCAAGACCGATGAAGAATGGAGCGAGGGCGGCGAACGGATCGCCAAGTACCTCGCCCGCGCAGGCATTGCCTCGCGCCGCGAGATCGAGCGGATGATCGAGGCGGGCGAAGTGAGCGTTAACGGCAAGACGTTGACGTCCGCGGCGTTCAAGGTGACGGGCCGCGAGACGATCAAGGTGGGCCGGCGCACTGTCGAGGCGCCGGACGGCACGCGGCTGTGGCGCTATCACAAGCCTTCGGGCCTTATCACCACGACGGATGACCCGGCGGGCCGGCGGACGATCTTTGACGAGTTGCCGAAATCCCTTCCCCGCGTTGTCACGGTCGGGCGGCTCGACCTGACGACCGAGGGCCTGCTGCTGCTGACCAATGATGGCGAACTGGCGCGGTTCCTTGAGCTGCCGAAATCCGGGCTGGAGCGCACCTACCGGGCGCGCGCCAAGGGCACCGTGACACCGCAGAAGATTGAAGAATTGGCGAGCGGCCTGACGGTGGACGGCGTGCGGTACGCCCCGATCCGGGCGGTGTTCGACCGCGAAATGGGCGCCAATTCCTGGCTGACCGTGACACTGTCGGAGGGCAAGAAGCGCGAAGTGCGCCGCGCGCTGGAAGCGGTTGGACTGATGGTCAACCGGCTGATCCGGGTCAGCTACGGCCCGTTCCTGTTGGCGGAGCTGAAGCCCGGACAGGTCGAGGAGATTCCCGCAGGCCTGCTCGCCGAAGCGCTGGCGAGCCTTGGCGCGCCGATGGACAAGTCATCCCTGACCAAGCCGCCTGCCGCCAAGTCACACCTTGGCAGGGGGCCGCGTGCGGATACACTGCAGCCGAAGCGGAAGACCCCGCGACGCAGCTAGATTCCGGAGCATCCCACATGGCCGACACTGTCGCCCTCGCCACGCCGCCGCAAACAAAATTCGATCCCTCGCGGACCATGAGCCAGACGGCGACCGAGACGTGCGACCTGATCGTGACGCCGGCCTTCTATGCCGACCACAAGCTGCAGGATGCGACTTTCAGCCGGCTGCGCAAGGAAGATCCGCTGGCCTGGTGCGAACCGGAGGCGTTCCGCCCCTTCTGGGCAGTGACCAAGCATGCCGACATCATGGAAGTGTCGCGCCAGAACGCGCTGTTCACCAACGGCCAGCGCGAGATGCTGTCCTATGCGGCCGCCGAAGAGGGCGTGTATGCGAAGTTCGGCCAGCCGCACCTTTTGAAAACGCTCGTCCAGCTGGATGACCCGGTTCACTACAAGCTACGCCACCTGACCCAAGAATGGTTCATGCCGCAGAACGTCAAGAAGCGCGAAGACGCGATCAAGACGATTGCCAAGCAGTATGTCGACCGGATGGAAGACCTTGGCGGCGAATGCGACTTCCAGCGTGACGTGGCGCTCTACTATCCGCTGCGCGTGATCATGCAGATTCTCGGTGTTCCGGAGTCGGACGAACCGATGATGCTCAAACTGACGCAGGAGATTTTCGGCGCGCAGGACGAAGACCTGATGCGCGACAAGTCGCTTGCCGAGGAGCGAGATGTGGAGAAAGGCCTCGCCTCGATCCAGGCGACGCTGGCAGAGTTCTTCATGTATTTCACGGCGATCACCGCTGACCGGCGCGCCAACCCCAAGGACGACGTCTCGACCGTGATCGCCAATGGCATGATCGACGGCGAGCCGATCGGCCAGCTGGAAGCGATGAGCTATTACATCATCACGGCAGCCGCCGGCCATGACACGACGAGCGCCTCGACCGGCGGCGGCGTGCTGGCGATGCTGCAGGATCCCGGACAGCTGAAGAAGATGATGGCGGACCCGAAGGGGATGTCGCGCACGGCGGTGGACGAGGCGATCCGCTGGACCACGCCGGTGAAGCATTTCATGCGCACGGCGCAGGATGACTATACCCTCCGTGGCAAGAAGGTTCTGAAGGGTGAGAGCCTGCTGCTCTGTTATCCTTCGGGCAACCGCGATGAGGAAGTGTTCGACGAGCCGTTCAAGTTCAAGGTCGACCGCAGCCCGAACAAGCTGATTTCGTTCGGCCATGGCGGGCATATGTGCCTCGGCATGCACTTGGCGCGCCTCGAGATGCAGGCGATCTACGAGGAACTGTTCAGCCGCGTGAAGAGTATGGAGCTGGCCGGCGAGCCGAGCTTCATCAAGGCGAACTTCGTGGGCGGACCGAAATCCATCCCGGTACGGTATAAATTCTAACCTGCCCCGGTCTCGGGCCCGGCGCCCGGACCGCAAGTGGCCTGGCAATCAAGGGAGACCCGAATGACCCTCGTCAATGTGACCGAGACCTACCAGGTTGAAGCGCCGCCGCGCGAGCCGAAATTCAAGCCCGCCTCGGCGATGAAGCCGCCGGTGGACCTGACCGACGCGGAAGTGTTCTCCCGCCATGGCGGCTATACGCACGCGGCCTTTGCCGAGATGCGCGACAAGGCGCCGGTGATGTGGCACCCGGAAATTATGGGCGCCGGCTTCTGGGCGGTGACAAGCTATGATCTGGTCAAGAAGGTCGAGCTGACGCCGGAAGCTTTCTCCTCCCAGAAAGGCGGCATACTGATGAATTACGGCATGGAGGGCGTGCCGCGCCATCCGCTGCTGCATTCCTCGTCGCTCAATTCGCTGATCAACCTGGACCGGCCCTACCATACACCGCTGCGCATGGAGCACATGGCGTATTTCCGGGCGGATTTCGTCGCCGAACTGCGCAAGCGCGTGGACGTGGAGGTGAACCGCCTGCTGGACCGTATGCAGGCGCAGGGGCCGGTGGTCGAGATGGTGGAGTTGTTCTCCGCCGAGCTGCCGCTATTCACGCTGTGCGAAATTCTCGGTGTTCCGCCTGCGGATCGCCCGAAATTGGTGCACTGGATGCACTTCCTCGAAACCTCGCAATACCAGGCGCAGCAGGAAGGCCTCGGCAATGTGTCGCCCGAGCAGATCATGACCTTCCTCGGCGAGATCCAGGCGATGTTCGAGTATGGCCGCTACCTGCTGGAGGAGCGCCGGAAAAATCCGCAGCCGGATCTTCTCTCTGCGATCGCCAACGTGAAGATTGACGGCCAGCCGCTGTCTCCGGAATTCCTCGACGGTTCATGGCTGTTGATCGTATTTGCCGGCAATGACACGACGCGCAATTCCCTGTCGGGCACGATGCGGCTGGTCACGGAGTTCGTGGAACTGCGCGACCAGTTGGCAGCGGATGCGAGCCTGTTCCCGAACTTCGTGCACGAGGCGATCCGGATGGTGACGCCTGTGACCTACATGCGCCGGACGGCGACGCAGGACACACAGCTCGGCGACCAGAAGATCGGCGAGGGCGAGAAGATCGTCATGTACTACCCGGCCGCAAACCGCGACCCGGCGAAGTTCGACAAGCCCGACCGGTTCCAGATCGACCGCAGCAATGCGCGCGAGCACCTCTCCTTCGGACACGGACCGCACGTTTGCCTTGGCCAGCGCGTCGCCAACATGCAGCTGGAGAGCGCCTACAAGCATATCCTCGGTCGCTTCCCCAAGGCGCGCTGGACCGGCGAGCAGGTGCTGGCACCGAACAACTTCGTGCACGCGATCTCGTCGCTGACTGTGGACCTCGGCACATGAGCGATCTCGTCACCCGCGCCGACAAGGACGGCCTCGCGGTCCTGACGCTGAACCGTCCGGACAAACTGAATTCGCTGACTGTGGGCATGTTCCGCGAACTGCGCGAGCATGTCAGCGATCTGTATAAGGACGACACCATCGGCTGCGTCGTGCTGCGCGGGGCGGGCAAGTGTTTCTCGGCAGGCCATGACCTCGCCGATATTGCCGAGGGCGAGAAAGTGCCCTCGCGCGGCTGGCATTCGGAGACGCTGCGCCTGATGGAGCGGCTGCCGAAACCGGTGATCGCGGCCGTACACGGACATTGCTATACCGGCGCGCTGGAAGTGGCGCTGGCGGCGGATTTCATCCTTGCGGCCGAGAGCGCGCGGTTTGGCGACACGCATGCGAAATGGGCGCTTACGCCGGTCTGGGGCATGAGCCAGCGCCTGCCGCGCCGGGTGGGCGTGGCCACTGCCAAGCGGCTGATGTTCACGGCGGAGATGATCAGCTCCGCCGAGGCGTTCCGCATCGGGCTCGCCGAGAAGGTTGTTCCGGATGCGGAGTTTGAGGCCGCCATTGAAGCGTTGGGCAAGCAGATCCTGGCGAACTCGCCGTTCAGCCACGCGGCTAACAAGCGCCTGCTGGAAGCCACAGATGCGCGCGACATGGACAGCGGCCTGCAATGGGAAGTATTGAACTGCGAAGGGGTTGGCCCTGACATGCAGGCCCGAATCGGCGCCTTCATGGGCAAACCGAAAAACTGACATCCAAGGGGACGGACGTTCATGGCAGATTTCCTGATCAAGCGCGCAGACCTGCGCGAGGGCACATGGACCGACATGAAGCCGGGTCCGCTGGCACCGGGCGCTGCGCGGCTGAAGGTCGAGGCGTTTGCGCTGACGGCGAACAATGTGACCTACGCAACCTTCGGCGAGGCGATGGGCTACTGGAATTTCTTCCCGGCGGCTGATCCGGCGTATGGCCGCGTGCCGGTCTGGGGTTTTGCGACGGTGACAGAATCGAACGCGGATGGCGTGGCTGCGGGCGCGCGCGTGTATGGCTACCTGCCGATTTCGGAGAGCTTCGATGTGACGCCGGTGCGCGTGGGCAAGGAAAGCTTCATGGACGGCGCCGCGAACCGGCAGGGTCTCGCGCCGATCTACAATACCTACATCTTCACCGCCGCAGATCCCGGCTATGACGCGAAGCTGGAAGCGCAGCAGATGCTGTTCCGGCCGCTGTTCACGACCGGTTTCATGATCGACGACTGCCTGATGGAAGCCGGCGAGAACGTGCCGGAGACAGTGGTGATCTCGAGCGCGTCCTCGAAAACGGCGCTGGCGCTGGCGCATTGCCTGAAGCAACGCGGCGGGGTGGATGCGGTCGGGCTGACCTCGCCCGGCAACAAGGCCTATGTTGAAGGCCTTGGCCTCTATGCGCGGGTGGAGACCTATGACGCGGCGGACCGGCTGCATGCGCGCGGGCTGACGGCGTATGTGGATTTCCTCGGCCGCCCGACGCTGACGGCGGATGTGCATAATGCGCTGAAGGACCGTCTGGTGCGCAGCCTCGTGATCGGGGTGACCGACTGGGAAGGCAACCGTGCGCCGATTGCCCTGCCCGATCCGCAACCGGAATTCTTCTTTGTACCGACTTATGCCGCCGACCGCGCTAAAGCGCTGGGACCGGACGTGCTGAATGCGCGGCTCGGCAAGGCGATGCGGAGCTTCTATGCTGCGTCGGCAGGTTACCTGACGCCGCAGACGGCGAAGGGCAAGGACGCGATTGCGTCCGCCTGGCTGGATACGCTGGACGCGAAAGTGCCGCCCTCGAAAGGGCTCGTGCTGAGCTTCTGACGCCTAGCGCGCGATGACCTTGAACTCGGTACGGCGGTTCTGGTCGTAGGCTTCCGGCGTTGGCGCCGGATTGAGCGGCGCGGTTTCGCCGTAGCCGACCGAGAGCAGCGCGTCTTCCGAGACACCCTTGCTGACGAGGTAGGCGCGGACGGCGTCGGCGCGGGCCTGCGAGAGCTCCAGGTTGTAGTCATCGGCGCCGCGCGAGTCGGTGTGGCCGCCGATCTCGACGACGAACTGGCTGCACAGCGTGGCGACGCCGGTGACGGCATCGAGCAGGCGCGCGCTGACCGGCGAAATGCGGGCATTGCCGGATTCGAAGGTGACATTGCGGCCGGCCATCGTGTCGGTGAAGGCGCGCTGGCAGCTCTCGAGGCTGGCGCCGGTATCGGCGAGAAGGGCAAGGCTTTCGCCGACGCCGCGTTCGCCGCCTTCAACCGAGATGGCATCGACCACAATCAGGCCGGCGCGGCCCGCTTCCGGGTGGGCGGCGATGGCGGCTTCGCCAACGGAGAGCGCGGCGGCCTTGGCGTCGGCGCTGGGGGCGGTGCCAATCAGGGTGGCGACGCGGTCGCGAACCTTCAGGCCCATCCAGGGAAAGCCGGCGCCGGTGAAGGCTGTCTGCATCTCGCCTTCCCAGCCGGACGCGCCGCTGAGGGCGAGCGTGGCGGCGGAGACGGCGAGGAACTGGCCATCATTGAATTCGTAGAGGCCTTCAGCGAGCGTCACGCAGTCAGGCGAATTAGTGGCAGCGGCCTCCGGCGCAGGCATGCCGGGCGGCGGCGCATCGCACGCGCCAAGAAGCGCCAGAACCAGGACGGAGGCGCAAAGTGTACCAGAGCGGATCGCAAGCATGTTTCGTCTCATAGCCAAGGGACCGGGGAGCCGGCCATTAACCCCCGTCCCTGCAAGCCTTAAGCCGCAGCTGCGCCAAGGTCAAAACCCCGGCGCAGGCCTTTGCAGCAAGGTTAATCGAGCGGTTTGAAGACCTCGCCGCCCTTCATGACGAAATCAACCGACTCTAGTTCCTTGATGTTCTTCATGGGATCCTTGGTGACGGCGATCAGGTCGGCGTACTTGCCGGCTTCCAGTGTGCCGATGTCCTTCGACATCTGCACATGCTCGGCGGCGACGACCGTGGCGGCGCGGATCGCCTCTTCCGGCGTGAAGCCGGCTTCGACCATCAGGGCAAATTCCTGCGCGTTGTCGCCGTGGCGCGAGACTCCGGTATCGGTGCCGAAGGCGACGTTGACCCCGCCATCTTTTGCCCGGCGCAGCATGTCGAGCATCAGCGGGCCGACGATGGCGGCCTTGGCGCGCGACGGCGCAGGCATCCAGGGCTCGTTGGTCCAGCCGGACACGGTCACACCGGCCAGCACGGTGGGCACGAGGGTGGCGCCGTTTTCCTTGAAGAGGGCGATCGACTCGGCGTCGAGATAGGTGCCGTGTTCGATGGAATCGACGCCGGCGCGCAGCGCCGCATCGACGCCGCTCTTGCCGTGGGCGTGGGCGGTGACTTTCCGGCCCATGGCGTGCGCAGCCTCGACGATGGCTTTCAGCTCCTCTTCGGAGAATTGCTGCTCGAGACCGGCCGCGGTGTTCGACAGCACGCCGCCCGTGGCCGTGATCTTGATGAGGTCGGCGCCTTCCTTGATCTGCTGGCGCACGGCGCGGCGGCAATCATCGGCGCCGTTGCACACGGACGGACCGGTGAAGGCCGCCATGACGCGGGCAGAATAGCCGTTGATGTCGCCGTGACCGCCAGTGATGGCAACCGCCGCACCGGACGCGCGCAGGCGCGGGCCGGGCACGGCGCCGCGCGCGATCGCGTCGCGCAGGCCGAAGACGGCATCATTCGCGCCGCCGACATCCTGCACGGTTGTGAAGCCGGCTTTCAGCGTCTTTAGCGCAAAGGCCGCGCCGTCGAAGGCGACGTCCACATCCGAATCCTCGAATTCCTTGATCCGGCCTTCAGGCCCGTTCTCGCTGGTGATGTGGACATGGCTGTCGATCAGGCCCGGCAGGACGTAAGCCTTCTTCAGGTCGATAACCGGGTATTTCTTCGGCGTGGTGAAGCCCGGCGTGATGGAAACGATGCGGCCGTCTTCGACGAGGATCGTCTGGTTGGGGAGATAGCCCTCCCCCGGCACCGCGAGCACATGGCCCGCCTGGATGACGGCGTCCTGCGCGTGAGCCATCGCAGCAAGGGAGACAGCGCCGATCAGCGCGGCAGCGAGCTTTTTCATGGTGGGTCCTTCCCCGAAATGTATGATGCGACCGTAATGGGTTTGGCTGCGGAATCAACGCGGGCAGGCCCAATTCGTAGGGGACAAACCGGCGTAGATTGCTTCTACGCGTCGCCCGGTTCGTCCTTGTCGCCGCGTTCCAGCCAATCATGTTCCAGCAGGCGCAGCCTGGAGTTCACGCCGAGAAGGAAGGTGGTTGACCACGCGAACAGGATCACGCCGTTGGCCGCTTCGATTGCACTGAGCAAGCGCCAGCGCGGAGACAGGACAATGTCGCCAAATCCGAGAGACGCAAACGTTACCGTGGAGAAGTAGAGCGCCTCCTCAAGCAAGTGCGCTTCGCCCAGGATCAGATAGACCCAGGCGTATAGCCATATCGACGAGCAGGATCAGAGCCGCCTGACCGACCCGGTGCTCGTGCGGGCGAAGCCGTTTGCCGCTGCGTTGCATGAGGTTCGTCAGAAGGATGAATCCCCAGAAGTGCACGAGCACAGTGACGGCAACCATGCCGCTCGCGAGAACCAGATTTTCGACAAGATGGACCATTTCCGCACTCATGGGATCGACGGGTAGGCGGATTGGTCGAAATACGATTGCGCCATCTGGGGCGGGGTTGTGCCGGCGCCCTCAAGGCATGAACCGGGCCTGCCAGATGATCGGCGCGCCAGCTTCATTCCTCAATCAGCCTTCCATCCGCATCGCGCGTCTCCGGTCCGTCGACGCGGGCGCGGCCGTCGCCGAAGGCGGCGTCGCGGGCGCGGAGGGTGGCCTTGAGGCCGTTTTCCTGCACCGATTTGCGGAAGCCGCCGGCGGCGCGCGTGTTATGTCCGCGTACGTCGTTTTCGACGGCGAGGCGTTGCAGCGTGCGGGCGCCCATCAGCTCCATCGCGAGGTTCACGATGCGCTTGTTGGCGGAGAGGAGATCTGGGTCGATCAGCGCGAGGCGAGCGGCGAGGCCGGTGACTTCCGCTTCGAGGTCTGTCTCGGGCACGGCTTTCATCACCAGGCCGATCTGTTGCGCCTCCTTGCCGGTGACCGTATCGCCTGTGAGCATCAGGCGCTTCGCCCATTGCGGGCCGCAATGGTAGACCCAGAACTGGTTGGGCAGCGCGCCGAGGTCGCGCGCAGGTGGGAAGCCGAAGGTGGCGGTGTCAGCGGCGATCACCATGTCGCTCATCAAGGCGAGGTCGCAGCCGCCCGCGAGGCAATAACCATGCACTTTGGCGATGACCGGCTTGTGCATGTCGAAGATCGCCATGCGCCAGCGCTGCTGGCGCTCCAGCTGCCAGGCATCGTCATCAATGGACCGGTGGCCGCGATAGGTCTTCGCCGTCTTGTCCTCGACCGGCGAGACCGGAACTTCACCGTCAGCGCCCGAGAGGTCATACCCAGCGCAGAAGGCGCGGCCGGCGCCTTCTAGGATTACACTGTGTACGGACGTATCGTTGTCCGCCTCCCAGAGCGCCGCGGCGAGTTCGGACTGCATGACATAGGAAAGCGCATTCAGCTTGGCGGGCCGGTTCAGCGTGATGCGCGCGTGGCCGTAGCGCGTGTCGTAGAGGATCGTCTCGAAGCCGGGCATTGCGGGTGCTCCTGAATTGAGCTCCGACTATCGTCTGCCTTCACGCGAAAGCCAAGAAGTGACGCGGCGTCCTGCCAGTCTTCAGTCCTCCATCGCGCGGGCGACGGCCTCTGCGATAGCGGGCACGGGGTGCTTGGTCAGGTCCTTGTCGATCCAGGCGATGATGCGCTTCGACAATTCTCCTTTGACGGACTTGCGTATCTGCCCGAGGGCAACGGGCGGGGCGACCACGGCAATGGCCTTGAATGCGCCGCGCGCCGCATCGGCCTCCAGGTCCGCCACGATACCCGCAATGAACCGGTCTTCTGCCACCTGGTGCAGGTCCGGCGCTTCGTGCGACGAGCGGCGTCCATCGGCGGACTGAACCGTTCGGGGCGGCTGGTCACGCCCAAGCTCGTGGGTACGCGGATTTTCCTGATCATAAACCCGCAGGACTTTCAGCTCCGGCGCAATGGCAGTGCCCTCGTTCTCGAATACGATGCCATGGCCGCCGTCAGCCACCACGACCCAGACTCCGGTCTTGAGTTTCATCCATGTCTCCCGGTCAGGCGATCAGAGGACCGCCATACCTCCCAGTTAAACCCTGCAGCGGCGCAGGGTCAGTCCGGGATTCTACGGAGGTCAGGCGAGGCGTTCCGCAGGATAGTGCGGATAGCTGGCTTTCATCACGCCGTGATTGAGCAGCATTTCCGCCTTCTGGTTCTTGCCGGCGGCATCGAAGATGCGGGTGCGGACCCAGTAATTCTCGACGCGGCGCGATTCCGACAGGGCGACGATCTCGCGGCGCAGCAGGTAGGTCTCCCCTACGAAAAGCGGACCGTCGATCATGCGTATTTCCAGATCGGCGAACAGGCCGATGCTGGGGTTCTTGACCAGGAAGCGGGCGCCGTGGCTGGAATAGTTGGCCAGTACACTGACCATTTCCAGCGGGATCACGGCGCGGCCCCAGGGCGAGGCGCTCGCATCGGAATACATCGGGTCCGTCTCGGTGATGACCTTCAGCTTGTCGGCCAGCGAAAAAGGATAGAGGTCGCCCATGTGCTGGTCCGGCCCCATGCTGACGATTTCTTTGTCGCGGCCGGTCATGCCGACTTTCAGGTCCGCAAGGATGACGAGGTCATCAGCCGGGCGCAGCTTCTTCATCCGCTCCTCGAGCAGCGTATCGCCATGGTCAGGCCCGATACTGGCGCTGGCCTCCAGAACCGGCGTGCCATCTGCCTTGAAGGCGCGGGCCAGCGTGCGCGTGGCGTTCGGGGCGGGCGCGTCAATCTCAGCCCAGACCTCTTCACCCTCGAATACCATGTTGAGGAAGTGGCAGGAGAAACAGCCCTGCTCGAACCAGGCCCTGCCCCAGACATCCGCGAGCAGCGGCACGAACTGGGAAAAGTGCGTCGGTCCTTCGACCGGCCCCGCCTTGATGCCGAGGCGCGCCGCTTCGGCGTCGTCGTGCAGCGATTTGTGGCCCGCATATTTCTGCTCGGTCAGCAGGTTGATCGGGCGGCGCAGTTCGCCCTTCAGGATCTCGTGCATGGTGTCTCCCTTTTTCCGGACAATGCCATCGCTGGCGGGCTTCGTCACGCCTTGTTGCGGCGCGCCGGATCAAAGCGCAGGGCAATAAAGGACAGCGCGACCAGTAGCGCCGAAAGCCCCGCGGCGAGCATGGCTGTTCCGTGCCAGCCTTCGTGTTCGTACACCCAGGTCGCGGCCCAGCTGGCGAGTCCGCCGCCGATGAACATCAGCACGATATAGGCGGTCATCAGGCGCGTGCGCACGCCGGCGGGCAGCGTGAGAAAGGTCATGCGGCCGGTGATGTCGATCAGCGGTCCGACGAGATTCAGAAGGACCAGCGGCATGATCAGCAGCCAGAGGCTGTGGCCGAGGAAGCCTAGCAGGATCACGGCGGTGAATTGCATCAGCGATATGATGACCCGTGCGCGGCGCGGCCCCGTCCGGTCTGCCCAGGCGCCGAGGGCCGGTGTGGTGGCGAGGTTCAGCAGCGAGATGGCGGCGAGGTAGCCGACCGTATCGGCGCCGTAGCCCATCTCCGGGCTCGTCAGGTGAAGACCGAGACCCAGCCAGACGGCAAGGAAGATGCCGAAACCGAGGCCCTGGATGGCGCCGGAGAGAAGAACCTCCGGGTGCTGACGGACAATCGGGAAAACCGACAGGACGAGAGAAGGATAGTTTCCGGGCGGCGGACTGGCTTCGGACTTGTCGCGGCCTTCCATGATGCGTGGCAAGAGCAGCGTCACCAACAGCATGACCGCCGCTGCGCTGTAGTAGACCCAGCGCCAGCCGAGATGTTCGCCGACCCAGCCGGCCCCGACCCGCGCCACGAGGATGCCGGCGATGACGCCGGTCGTCAGGGTGGCCGTCGCCTTACCGAGCTGGTGCGGCTCGACGCGCTTCGAGGCGTAGGCGGGCAGCAGGTAAGGCGTGATAGTGGAAAAGCCGAGGAAGGTAGAGGCCGCGACGAAAACCCAGAAGCTGGTGGCGAAGGCCATCACCACAAGGCCCATCAGCTGTCCGGCAGCGAAAAGGGTCGCGAGCTGGCGGTTGCTGAACCGGTCACCGAGTGGCAGCAGCAGGAAGATGCCGGCGGCCAGCGCGATCTGGTTCAAGGCCGGAACGAGGCCGATCTCCGACGGCGAGACGCCGAAATCCTTCGCGACCAGCGCGATGATCGGGTGGATGTAATAGGCGTTGGCCGTGACCACGGCGGCCGCAAAAGCGAGCAAAAGAAGCTGCCGCCCCGTGAGCGGCTGCCGCCCGTCTCCGCCGCCCGGCACGCCGGACGACGGCGCCGTCATCCCTCCATGCCGGCGCGGCAGGCGTACTCATACGCAAACTTTGCCAACGGAACGACGCGGGCCGCGTTAGATTCGGCGTTGGCACTGTTGGCCGTGCCTTCCTTCACCCGGCCGATGATGCCCTGCAGGATGCCGGCCAGACGGAAGGCGTTGTAGGCGAAATAATAGTCGAGCTGAGGCAGGCCCTTGCGGCCGGTATGGGCGCAATACATCGCCACATATTCTTCCATCGTCGGGATGCCCCAGGCCTTCAGGTCCGGGATCGCCATGATCGAGCCGCGCGTGGAATCGCCCGGCGGCATCACCCAGTTCATCAGGTGGTAGGAAAAGTCCGCGATCGGATCGCCCAGCGTGCAGAGTTCCCAGTCGAGCACCGCGATGACGCGCGGCTCGGTCGGGTGCAGCACCATGTTGTCGAGCCGGTAGTCGCCATGCACGATGGTGGTCGTGTCGCCGGGCGGAATGTTTTTCGGCAGCCAGTCGATCAGCTTTTCCATTTCCGGAATGTGCATCGTCTCGGAGGCCTTGTACTGCTTCGTCCACCGGTGGATCTGGCGGGCGATATAGTCGCCCTCCTTGCCATAGCCTTCGAGGCCGGCTTTCTTCCAGTCGACATTGTGCAGATCCGCGAAGGTCTTGATCTTCGCTTCATAGATCTTGCGTCGCATCGCGGGCTCATAGTCCGGCAGCGTGCCGTCCCAGAGGATGCGGCCTTCCATCATGTCCATGATGTAGAACATCGTGCCGACGACGCTGTCATCCGTGCACAGACCATACGGCCGCGCGACCGGATAGCCAAGCGGATAGAGCGCGCTGATGATGGTGAACTCGCGGTCAACGGCGTGGGCGCTGGGCAGCAGGTTGCCCGGCGGCTTGCGGCGCATCACGTATTTCTTCTTCGGGGTTACCAGCTGGTAGGTCGGGTTGGACTGGCCGCCCTTGAACTGGCGGACCTCCAGCGGGCCCTCATAGCCTTCGACATGCGCCTGCATCCAAGCGGCGAGATTCGCCTCGTTGAACTTGTGGCTGTCCACCACCGGCTTTGTGCCGGAAAACAGGTCCTGTGCGTTTGCCGCCTCTGCCATGTCGCGCTCCCTAAATTCTGCCGGATTTTGAACCCTACCATACTGATACCGCCCCGCGCGCCAAGACCTGCCGCCACGTCGCCGATTATTCGCCGCCAGAAGGACCCCGCCTGCATGATCCGCCGCGCCGCCCTGTTCCTGCTCGTTTTTTTCAGCGCCGGCACCTTGGCCAAGGCCCAATCCCTCGACCCCGACGGCCTGATCCGCCCGGCGCTTCTGGAGCGCGCGGTGGAGGCCATGGAGGCACGCGGCCATGAGGGCCACGCCACCGGCACGCTGGTCGTGGTCGATTACAGCCTGCATTCCAGCCAGGAGCGCCTGTTTGTCATCAATCTGGAGACCGGCGCGGTGACGGCCTTCCGCGCGGCCCATGGCCTCGGTTCGGACGCCGACCATGACGGCTATCTTGACAGTTTCTCCAGCGTTCCCGGGTCCCAGGCGAGCCCCGAGGGCCTGTTGCGCTTTGCCGAGGCGTATACCGGCAAGCACGGCCAATCGTTCCGCCTCGACGGGCTGGACGAGGGCAACAAGACCTCCCGCGCGCGCGCCATCGTCATCCACGCTGCCAGCTATGCTGAGCCGGCCTTCCTGAAGCAGCATCGCAAGCTCGGCCGCTCCAACGGCTGCATCGTCTTCTCGAAGGCGGACCTGGCGCGCTTCACCGAAGAGGTGCCGGAAGGCACGCTGATCTTTGTGGGCGCGTAGTCTCCCGTTCAGTTGCGTTTGGCATATCCGACTACGACAACCGCGATCGCGAGAACAAGGATCGCCGCGGCCTCCAGAACGACCTTTTCGGGCGCCATGTCCTTCCCCTGAAGCACGATGAGGCGCGCGATAGCCGTGATCGCAATGAAAATCGGGTAGATGAAGGGGGAGCCTATCCCGGTGTAGAACACCGCGATCATGCTGATCACCTCGACGTACAGGAACATCAGGAGGATGTCCGCCAGGCCGACTTCCTGCTTGATGTAGATGTTCCAGACTTCGGTGGCCGCGGCGATGATCGTCAATCCTGCCGTCAGCAAGAGCAGCGCGCGCTCGACCAGCTTGAAAAAGGAGAGGCCGAGACGGCTGTTGATCTGGCCCATGGCGGGCGGAACATCTGGATTGCGCGGTGTCATGGCTGAACTCCCTTTCAACCCGATCTACTCTTTTGAAGGCGCGCGGCAACCGGGGGCTTGAAACCAGCCCGCCTGCCCGGCTAAACCCCGCACATGACCGATACACCCCCCGACCGCCTCTCCGTGAACCCGCGCAGCCCGCACTATCACTATGACGCCCTCATTCGCGGCGTCGGCGTTCGATTCAAGGGCGAGGAAAAGACCACAGTCGAGGAGTATTGCGTCTCCGAAGGCTGGATCAAGCTGACTGCCGGCAAGGCGATGGACCGCAAAGGCAATCCCCTGACGCTGACGTTCAAGGGCCCGGTCGAAGTCTGGTTCAAGGATGAACCGGCGGCCGAGGCCTGAGCGGCACAAAATTCGCGAAGACAGTCTCCAGACCCCATGCTAGCCCTTGCCGTCAGGGGTTATGGGGAACTGCATGGCATTGGAAGAACAAGCGCAGGGCACGCCGATGACGGAAGTGGCTGGCCCGGTCATTGACGCGCTCGACGAGAGTTTTCTGGCGGACCATATATACCGGACGAGCCTCGGCGCGCCTGCGACGCCCAGTGAAGCGGAACGCATGCCATGATCCTGCGCCGCTTTGCCGACGCCTTTCGCAGGCAGGACTGGTTCACCGTCGCGGTGGAAACACTGATCGTAGTGTTCGGCGTATTCATCGGTCTGCAGGTCAACAACTGGAATGAGGCGCGCGAGCAGGCCGCTCTGCAGGCAACGCTGCTGGAACGGCTGGAAGAAGAGTTTCTGGCGCTTGAACCCGTGGTGGCCGAACTTGTGGTGTTCTCACAGTCTGCACAGCAGAGCACCGCGGACGTCGTCAACGCGCTGCGCCAAGAAGCGCCGCCCACGGACGAGGCGGCATTCCGCAGCGCGCTCGGGCGCGCGAACTGGGCGCTGAGTGTGCCTCAGGCAGCCACCGCCTATTCCGAACTCGTGTCCACCGGGCGTCTGGCCGACATCCGCAATGTCGAGCTCCGCAAGGCCTTGATCCGTTACGGCGATGCGCATGAACGCCTCGAACGGACATACCCCGTGGCGGCCAGCCTCATCTTTGCTCCGGACTCGAACTATTACCGCGCCGTGGACTGGAACATGGATGCGGCAACATGGACGGAAGAAGGCGCCATCGTCTCCTATGATTGGGAGCTGCTGCGCGCCTCGCGCGCCGAGATGCAGTCCTGGGTGACGTTCCAGTATGATCTGGCGCAGTTTGCCGAAGCAGAGCTTCGCGAAATCCGGGCGATCCTTGCGATCCTTGCCGAGGATCAAACCTGATCCTCAGCGCAGTGCCAGCACGCGGTCACAGTGCGCCTGGTGCATCGCGCGGATCTGGTCGAGGGCGCGGTGGATGATGCCGCGGTCCTGATCGTACATCAGCTCCAGCGTGATGCCGCGCAGGCTCAGGATCAGGATTCGGGCTTGCAGCAGATTGGCGTCAAGCCCCTCTTCCGTGACGCCGGCCTCGCGGGAGAGCTGCGCCGTGAACTGATCAATTGCGGTTTCGACCTGGCTGGCCACCGGGCGCAGGGCCACCGCCAGCGCGCGGTCCCAGCGCGCCGCAAGCAAGACTTCCGTCATGGCGGTGGAGGCCGGTAGCTGCTGTGTCGTCCAGAATACGTCGCACATCGCGCGCATCCGCGCGGCCGGGTCTGCGATGGCCGCCGCCAAGGTGACCGTATGGGCGACCATCGCCTCCATCGCCGCCTGGATGGTGGCGGCCATCAGGTCGATGCGCGTCGGGAACTGGTTCAGCACAGAGCCCCGGCTGAGCCCCGCCTGTTCCATCACGGCCTCCACAGACGTGCCGGCATAGCCAAGATGGTTCAGGCAATCGATCGCGGCCTCGACGATCTGGCGGCGCGTTTCCTCGCCGCGCCGCGTGCGCCGGCGAGCGACCGGGCGCGCCGGTATCATCGTCGTTGATTTCCTGTTCGGCATGTAACACTTTGACCTGTCTTCGTGCCTTAGAGGGAATTAAGCCATTTCGAAGCATTAGTCAATATTGACTACTTTTGCGTTTCTGCTAGCGTCTGATCAAGACGGAAAGAGCGCGCGCTGCATTCCGCACCCGCCCCGCCGCAAAGGCAACAGGCGACTCCGGAGGAACTGCCCATGAGTGATACCGCAACCGAAGCCGAAACCCGCGCCGCCACGGGTGGATACGAAATTTTTCGTACTGCCACATCGCCCTCGCTGGACGAGACCGCGCATATGGAAGTGACCGGCATGAACACGGAATTCCAGGCGGGCATCACCAAAGCGCTCGAAGCCGGTTTCGCCGAGGGCAACATCGTGAAGACCCTGTTCTCCCGCCCAGGCTTCAGCCTCACCTATGCCTGGTTCAAGAGCGGCTTCCCACTTCCTCTGCATACGCACAATGCGGACTGCCTCTACTATATTGTCGCCGGCTCTCTCCAGCTTGGCACAGACACGCTGGGTCCGGGCGACGGATTCTTCCTCGGCAAGGACAAGGCGTATCGCTATACGCCCGGCCCGCAGGGCGTCGAGGTCCTCGAATTCCGCACGCAGGAGGACTTCGACATCAACTTCCTCGCCAAGTCCCTGCCCGCCTGGGAGAAGATCGCCGCCGCCGTCACGGCGCGCAAGCCCGACTGGGCGAACGAGACCGCCCCACCGAGCGCCGTCCTGTCATGACGCCGAAGCGGTTCGAGAACAAGGTCGCCGTCATCACCGGCGCGGCCTCCGGCATCGGCGCGGCCACGGCACGTCTGCTCTCGAAAGAAGGCGCACTCGTCGTGCTCGCTGACATCGGCGACGAAGGCGGCAAAAGCCTTGCGGCCAGCCTCGGCCCCTCCGCTATGGCCGTGAAGTGCGATGTGTCGAAAGCTACCGAGGTCGAGGCCCTGATCACGGCTGCCGTCGCCCGCCATGGCCGCATCGACATCCTGTTCAACAATGCCGGCATCGGCAGCTTCGGTACCTCTGTCGAACTCGCCCCCGCTGATTGGGAGAACATCATCGCGGTCGACCTCAACAGCGTCTATTACGCCTGCCACTTCGCGATTCCGCACATGCCGAAGGGCAGCGCCATCGTGAACACCGCCTCGATCTCCGGCATGGGCGGCGACTATCGCTTCGCGGCCTACAACGCGGCCAAGGGCGCCGTCATCAACTACACCCGCGCGCTCGCAATGGACCATGCCCGCGACGGTATCCGCGTTAACGCGCTCTGCCCGGGCTTGGTCGATACGCCCATCACCGCCGGTGTCTCCCAGATGCCGGGCCTCAGGGATGACTGGATCCGCCGCATCCCAATCGGGCGCGCTGCGCAGCCGGAAGAGATGGCCAAGGTCGTCGCCTTCCTCGCGTCAGATGATGCGTCCTACATGACGGGCTCGATCGTCGTCGCCGATGGCGGCACCACCGCGCATACCGGCCAGCCGGAAGTCGCGCAGTTCATGTTGCCGCCGAACACCTAAGATCAGGATACGGACCATGCGCGCCGCCACACTGCAGGGCAAAGCCTTCACCCTCCGCGACATGCCGGACCCATCACCGGCGCCCGGACAATTGCTGGTGCGGCCGATCTTCACCGGCATCTGCGGCAGTGATCTCTCACTACGCAAACAGCTCGCCGCGCTGGCCGAGACGCTGCCGCAGGACCAACTGCCGGTGATCATCCCCGGGCATGAGCTCTCCGCCGAGATCGTCGGCATTGCGCCCGGCACCGAGACGAAACTCAAACCCGGCGACCGGATCACCGGCCTGCCCTTCACTCATGACCATGCCGGCCCGCAAACCATCGGCCTCTCCCCCGGCCATGGCGGCGGCCTCGCGACGCTCTGCTGTATCGACGCAGTGCGCAGCTTCCGCATTCCGGACAACGTGCCGGACGATCTGGCAGCGCTGACGGAGCCGCTCTCGGTCGGCCTGCATGCGGCGGGGCTCGCCAGCCGCAACAAGGGACCAAATGTCGTCGTCGGTTGCGGCCCCGTCGGCCTCGCCGTCATCCTCGCGCTCAATCTTCAGGGGCGTGGGCCGATCCTCGCTGCCGATTTCTCGCCCGAGCGCCGCAAGGCCGCCGCTGCGCTGGGCGCCGACATCGTGATTGATCCGGCCACGGACTCTCCGTTCACCCACTGGGACGATCTCGCCTTCACGCCGCATACGATGTCGCCGCTGCTGGCGCGCGAATTCCGCGGCCTGCCGCCCGGCGCCAACCTGTTTGAATGTACCGGCGCGCCGGGCCTGATCGACCAGGTGATCAAGGGCGCCCCGCCGCACAGCCACATCATTGTCGCCGGCGTCTGCCCGCATGAAGAAAAGCTGACGCCGCTCGAAGGCATCCTGCGGGAACTGACCCTCGAATTCAGCTTCGCCTACCGCCCCGAGGAATTCGCCGCCGCCCTTGTGATGATCGCGGCGCATCCGGACAAGGCGGCCCGCCTGATCACCAGCCGCCAGCCCCTGGCGAACACCGAAGCCGCCTTCGACTCCCTCGCGAAGAACCCGAGCGAGATCAAGATCCTGATTGATCCGAACGCTTAGCCCAGCGCGCGCCAGCCTATATCACGACGGCAAAAGCCCTCCGGCCAGTCGATCGCCGCTACGCCCGCATAGGCGCTATCGACCGCCTCGCGCAGGGTCGCGCCGCTCGCGGTGACATTCAGCACGCGCCCGCCTTTGGCGACCAGTGCGCCGTCCGGCGCAACATCCGTACCCGCATGAAACACCGTGACGCCGTCTATCGCATTCGCCGCCGTCACGCCCCCGATCACGGAGCCTTTTCCATAGCTGCCCGGATAGCCCTTTGACGCCATCACGACGGTTGCAGTGGGCCGAAACGATTCCAGCTCCAGAAGCCGTTCGAAATCCTTTTCGCTGCCCTTCAGGCCGCCGGTCGCTGCGATCAGGATGAGCGGCACGATGTCGCCCGCGAGGCCTTTCATCAGCACCTGGCACTCAGGATCGCCGAAGCGCGCGTTGAACTCGACCACTTTCGGGCCGTCCGCGGTGACCATCACGCCGATATACAGAACGCCCTGATAAGGCATCCCGTCCTTCGCCATGCCCTTCAGCATCGGCTCGGCAATCTCGCGCTTCACGCGCGCCATGATCTCTGTACTGACGACCGGCGCCGGCGCGTAGGCGCCCATGCCGCCGGTATTCGGCCCGGTGTCACCGTCGCCGACGCGCTTGTGATCCTGCGCCGCCGGCAGGTAGACCGCGCCCACGCCGTCGGTGATGACGAACACGCTCGCCTCCTCGCCGTGCATGAATTCTTCGATCACCAGCGTCGCCGACGCGTCCCCGAACTTGCCGGACAACATCTCGTCGATCTCGGCTTCCGCCTCCGCCAGGGTCTCCGCGATCACGACGCCCTTGCCGGCCGCGAGGCCGTCCGCCTTCAGCACATAGGGCGCCTTCATCTTGTTCAGGAACGCCTTGGCGGGCGCGGCCTGCGTGAACTCGCCATAGGCCGCCGTCGGCACGCCGTATTTCACCATCCGCGCTTTGGAGAAGGCCTTCGAGGCTTCCAGCTTCGCCGCTTCTTTCGAGGGCCCGAACACGTCAAATCCCCGCGCCCGCAGGATGTCCGACAGGCCGAGCGCAAGGGGCGCCTCCGGCCCGATCACGATCAGGTCAGGCTCGATCTGCAGCGCGAGCTTCACGAGCCCATCGACATCGTCAGCTGCCACGTCGAAACAGGGCCCGATCTCGTGCATGCCGGGATTGGCGGGCGCCGAATGCACCACGTCCACCAGCGGCGACTGGGCCATCTTCCAGGCCAGGGCGTGTTCACGGCCGCCCGATCCGATCAGGAGTATGTTCATGGGGCGGCTTGATGCGCCGCGCCGCGCATGGGATCAAGTCCCCATGTCCGACTCAAGCCCCACCAACCAGGCCGAACTTACCGTTTCCGAACTCGCCGCCAGCCTGAAGCGGACGATCGAGACGAACTATGACCATGTCGTCGTGCGCGGCGAGCTCGGCCGGGTGACCCTCGCCAAGTCCGGCCACATGTACGCCGACCTGAAAGACGACAAGGCCGTGCTCAACACGATCATGTGGCGCGGCCAAGTCGAGCGCCTGCCCTTCCGCCCGGAAGAAGGCCTCGAAGTCATCGCCACAGGGCGCCTCTCCACCTATGAGGGCCGCTCCGCCTACCAGCTGATCGCCAGCTCCATGCGCCCCGCCGGCGCCGGCGCGCTCATGCAGCTGCTCGAAGAGCGCAAGAAGAAGCTCGCCGCCGAGGGCCTGTTTGATCCGAAACACAAGAAACCGATCCCCTACATGCCGCGCGTCATCGGCGTGGTGACCAGCCCGACCGGCGCGGTAATCCGCGACATCCTCCACCGCATCCGCGAGCGCTTCCCCGTTCGCGTCATCGTCTGGCCCGCCCTCGTGCAGGGCGAGCAGGCGGCGGCGCAGGTCACCGCCGGCATACGCGGCTTCAACGCCATGACCGGCGCAGACCGGCCGGACGTGCTGATCGTCGCCCGCGGCGGCGGCTCGATCGAGGACCTGTGGCCGTTCAACGAGGAAATCGTCGTGCGCGCCGCGTTCGACAGCGAGATCCCGCTGATCTCCGCCGTCGGCCACGAGACCGACACGACGCTGATCGACTACGTCTCCGACCGCCGCGCGCCGACGCCCACCGGCGCCGCCGAGATGGCCGTCCCGGTACGGATGGAACTGCTCCTCTCCACCGGCGAGAGCGGCGAGCGCCTGAAGCGCGCCCTCACGCGCGCCCTTGCGCGCAGCCGTGACAAGCTCGCCGCCGCGCGCCTGCCGCGCCCGGAAATGCTGCTGCAGCCCGTCCGCCAGCGCCTCGATTTCGCCAGCGCCAACCTGCCGAAGGCCGCCCTGGCCCTGACCCAGAAGGCGCGCCTCAAACTCTCGCGTCTTCAGCTTTCGCCGGCGATGCTGAAATCCGAAATCCGCCAGGGCCGCCAGCGCCTGCGCGATGTCGCCGTGCGCGCGCGTCCCGCCCTGATGCGCCTCCTCGAGAAACGCAATGCCGCGCTGAACACCGAAGCCAAGATGCTGGAGACCCTGTCCTATCAGGCGACGCTGAAACGCGGCTACACGATCGTGCGCGATACCGAAGGCCGACTGATCCGCTCGGCGGACATTGCATCAGGTACGGATCAGTTCAAGGTCAGCTTTGCGGACGGCGATATCACCGCCCAGCCGCTCGGCGCCGAGCCGTCCAAGCCAAAACCCCCGCCGCGCAAGCCCGGCCAGCAGGGCAGCCTGTTCTAGACCATGCACCCCGCCCCGCTCTTCCGCGAGTCCGATCCGGAAACCCTGATAGCCCGTATCCGCGCCTATCCGCTGGGCCTTGTTTGCGTCAGCGGCGAAGTCGCGCCGCTCGTCGCGCACACGCCCGTCCTCGCGTCGCTCGAAAACGGCGCGCCGCGGCTGAGGTTTCATCTGTCGGCGCACAATGCCGTCACGCGCCGCCTCGAAGCGGGCGCCGCCGCGCTGATCGTCTTCACAGGTCCGGAGGCCTATATCTCGCCGGACTGGTACGGCCCCGTGCCCAACCAGGTGCCGACCTGGAACTATCTCTCGGTGGAGGCCGAAGGCATGCCCGTGCCCGCCGATGCAACCGCTTTCCTTGATGACGTCTCCGCCCATTTCGAAGCACAGCTCCTGCCAAAGCCGCCCTGGACGCGCGCCAAGATGGACCCGGCCGCCTTCGAGATGATGCTGCGCGGCATCCGCGCCTACGAGCTGCGCCCCATGCGCTTCGAAGGCATCTCGAAACTCGGCCAGAACAAGACGAGCGCGGCGCGCGACGGGGTGATCGAAGGCCTCTCTGCGACAGCCGGCGGCCTCGCCATTGCGCAGGAAATGCGTAAACTGCAGGGATGACCGCACTGTTGCCCCCCGCCTTCCTCGTCAACGCCAAGGACCTGCTCGGACCGAAAGGCTGGACGGACGATCCGGAAAAACTGCTGGCCGCCTCGACCCCCTGGCGCGGCACTTACCAAGGCGAAACGCCCTTCATCGCCCGCCCCGCCTCCACCAGCGAGGCCGCCGCCCTCGTCAGACTCTGCGCGGCCCACCGCGTCGCGATCACGCCGCAGGGCGGTAATACCGGCCTCGTCGATGGCGGCACGCCCCACGGCGAAGTCTGCATATCGATGACGCGCATGACCGCCGTGCGCGAGGTCGACCCGTTCAACAATTCCATGGTCATCGAAGCCGGCGCCACGCTCGTCGCCGCGCAGGAGACGGCGGAGAAAGCCAACCGCCTCTTTCCCCTCTCGCTCGGCTCCCAGGGCACCGCCACGCTCGGCGGCCTGATCTCCACCAATGCCGGCGGCGTCGCTGTCCTGCGCTATGGCATGATGCGCGACCTGATTCTCGGCCTTGAAGTCGTGCTTCCTTCCGGCGAGATCTGGGATGGTCTCTCCGGCCTGCGCAAGAACAATACCGGCTATGACCTCAAACACCTCTTCGCCGGCGCCGAAGGCACGCTCGGCCTGATCACGGCGGCCACGTTCAAGCTGTTCCCGAAAGTCCAGCGCGCCACCGGCTGGGTCGTCGTCGCCACGGCAGACGACGTGGTGAAACTCCTCGCCCTGGTGCGCGATCACGCCGGCGACTCCGTCACAAGCTTCGAGATCATCCCCGCCAACGCTGTCGCGATGGTCGTCGCCGATATTCCGGGCACGCGCGATCCGTTGCCCGCCAATGCAGAATGGCGCGTGCTGATCGAAATCTCCCAGCCCCGCGCCGAACAAGCGGAAGCCTTGCTGACCGCCGCCCTCGCAGCGGGCGCCGAAGCGGGCCTCGTCCAGGATGCCGCGATTGCCGCGAGCGAGACGCAGGCGAAATCTTTCTGGCACATCCGCGAAACGATACCGCTCTCCAAGCGCGCCTATGGCACCGCCCTCAACCAGGACATCTCCGTTCCCATCAGCCGCATCCCGGCCTTCATCGAGGCGTGCAACGCTGCCGTGCGCGCGCATGTTCCGTCGGCGGACTTTGTCATCTTCGGCCATGTCGGCGACGGCAACCTGCACTATTCCGTGGTCGAGCCGGCAATCAATGCCGCGCCGGTCCTCAAGGCGCATGAAGCCGCCGTTACCCGCACCGTGTTCGACACCGTCACCGCCTTCGGCGGCTCCATCTCCGCCGAGCACGGTGTCGGCCGCCTGAAGCGCGACGAACTCGCGCGCCTTCGCCCGCCCGCCGCTACCGAAGCCATGCGGGCGATCAAGCGCGCGCTTGACCCCCTCAACATCATGAACCCCGGCCGTGTCGTCAGTGTCTGAATACCCTGCTTTCAGGGCGCATTTGGGGAAACGTTAACGGCCTGCTAACCAAACTTAACGATTGATCGCCCATCGCAGAATGCGAGGGGACACGCGAATGGTCTGGTACACCGATCTGCGCAACGAGCGACTGTTTACGCTCGCCGAGCGCGACTGGACCTCGCGCCGGCTGCTCGACCTGCGCGCCCAGCTCGCCTCGCCGCCGCCCAAGGGCGTGCCGCGCCGCACGAAGGATGCGAGCCTGATCATCGGCACCTGGAACATCCGGGATTTCGACAACAACAAGTTCCGCCACGGCCCGCGCCGCCGCGAGAGCCTCCACTACATCGCCGAAATCCTCTCCGCCTTCGATATCTGCGCGCTGCAGGAAGTCAACGAAGACCTCCAGCCCCTGAAGGATGTCATCCGCCTGATGGGGCCGGGGTGGGATTTCATTGCAACGGACGTGACCGTGGGCAGCTCCGGCAACCGCGAGCGCATGACCTTCGTGTACGACAGCCGGAAAGTCCGCTTCCGGAACATCGCCGGCGAGATTGTGTTGCCCAAACATGCCCTGCTCCCCGGCGAGCAGCAATTCGCCCGCACACCCTTCCTCGTCAGCTTCCAGGCGGGCTGGTTCAAGTTCTCTCTCTGCACCGTACACATCTATTTCGGCGAGGAATCAAAAGGCTCGGATGGTTACCAGCGCCGCGTTCAGGAAATCGAATACCTCGCGAGGGAAATGGCGGGACGGGCCGAGCGCGAGAAGGAAAACTATATCCTGCTCGGCGATTTCAACATAAAGAACCCGATCGACGAGACGATGCAGGCGCTGACGAAGGCCGGCTTCCAGCTGCCGCCGGAACAGTATCCTTCAAACCTTCTGGGAACGAACTATTATGACCAGATCGCGTTCCGGACTAAAGCGGATGAACTGACCTTCCTCTCGTCCGGCGCGTTCGACTGGTCGAAAGCGGTGTTCAAGCCGGAGCACTACGATCACTACGCGCCTGCCCTGCCCGCCCGCCACCGCGACCTTGGCCCGGACGGCATCCCGAAGGACAAGGCCAGGGACAAGGAATACTATGCCGAGCGCTGGCTGACCTGGCAGATGTCGGACCACTTGCCGCTTTGGGTCGAACTTGCGGTGGATTTTTCCGATGCCCACCTGCTTGGTAATCTCGACCCCGCCTTCGAATCCAAGGGCGCCCCGGCGCAGCTGGAGACGCGCGAAGAGGAACTCGTCGCCGCCGATGAGCCGCCCGAAGTTCCCGCGAAAAGACGGGAAGACTGGCGCCCGCCCCGAAAATGACCACCGGTGAAGCTTGGCGCATCTTCAAATGGGTCGCCGGCGGCGGCATGGACCGGATGCGCAAGACGCGCGAAACCAGAAAGAAAGCCGACAAGCCGAAAACCGCAAAGAAGGCGAAGGCCTGATCCGGTCCGGCTTTTCTGCGCGCGCGGCAGAGAGACTTTTTGGGTCCGGCCTAAAGGGCGCCAGCGCCCAGGATTTCCGCCACACTTTCCCAAAGCGACTCGGTCGCTTTCACGACCACCGGATGGCGCTCTGCGCGCGCCGCGCCGCCGGATTTCGTTCCGGTGACCGCAAAGGCGAATTCCGCATCCAGGTCAGGCGCGTGAAAGGCCGCGCTGTAGAGTCCATAAGCTTCGCCGTGGTGACCTAGAAGCTTGAGTCCGGGGATCGGCGAGTCGTCTGCGGGGTGAACCTGCGCGCCCGGTGTGAACGTTGAAAAATACCCTGCATCCGTATCATCCGCGCCCCTCGCCGGATCATGTGTCCAGACAGGGTCCGTCATCCCCGGTTCGGAGGCTGCCAGCCGCGCGAGCGTCAGCATGTCCTGCAAACTCGCGCGCAAGCCGCCTTGCGGACTGAACAGTGTTCCATTCGTACCCGGAACATAAGAGGCAAGGTCGAATCCGGTCTCGCTCAGGATCGCGGGCGACTCGCCAGCAAGGACCGCCGGACCGTCGGCCTGCGGCTGCCAGAGATCCTCCTCGAAAGCATACAGCGTGGCCCCGGCCTGGCGCTGGGCGCGCGGCACGCCGGACCAGTTGAACCCGCAGCCGAGGCCCGCCCCTCGGAAAACGGACTGCGCTACTAGCAGGTCAAGGCGCATACCGGCCGCGCGTTCCAGAACATGCGCTGCGAGACCGTAGCCGAAGTTCGCATATTTGAACGCACTACCCGGCGACCCCGCTTCGGCAGGCCGCCACATGGCAGGCGTGAAAAGCCCTTCCGTGCGGCCAGGCGCGGCCATCCAGTAGACGTCCGGATCCTGCAGGCCGGCCGTGTGGCTGAGAAGCTGGCGCAGCGTAACCGGCGCGTCCGGAAACTGCGGATGGCGCAGCGGCGGATCAAACGCAGCCGAGACATCGGCGTCGATGTCCAGCCCTCCGGCTACAGAGAGACGGTGGGCGGCGAGCGCGACTGCCATCTTGGACACCGAAGCAATCCGCATCATCGTATCGGCGTTGAAAAGGACCGGCGCGACTTCCCCGCCGGCGCCCTGCGCGAGGCCGGCGGCAAAGGAAAAGACAATCCGCCCCTCGCGCCGCACCACGAGACCCGCCGCTGGAACGTCGCCCGCCTCCACCAGCGCGCGGATGCGGTCCAGCGCCGCCGATGGAGGGCCGGCGGCGGAAAAGCCCGCGCAGCCTGCCGCGGAAAGAGCGCTTGCGCCTGCGAGGAGGCCGCGCCGTGTGACGCCCGCGTTCATCACCGGCGCCCGAACAGCTTCTCGATATCGGCGAGCTTGAGTTCGACATAAGTCGGGCGGCCGTGGTTGCACTGGCCGGAATGCGGCGTCGCCTCCATCTGGCGCAGCAGTGCGTTCATCTCCTCACCATTGAGGCGACGGCCCGCGCGCACCGAAGACCGGCATGCCATGTTGCCCATCACTTCCTCGAACCGCTCCTTCAGCACCAGGCCGGAGCCGTACTCGGCAAAATCATCCGCCAGATCGCGCAGCAGCCCGGCCGTGTCCATCTCGCCGAAGAGCGCCGGGGTCGCCCGCACACAGATGGCGCCCGGGCCGAAGGCTTCGACTTCGAGCCCCAGCGCGCCGAGATCGTCCGCCCGCTCCAGAATGCGGCCGGCTTCGTCTTCGCTGAGCTCGATGATGTCCGGGATCAGCAGCGCCTGGCGCCGTACGCCGCCTTCTTCCATCTGCCGCTTCATGGCCTCGTAGACGAGCCGCTCATGCGCGGCATGCTGATCGACGATGACGATACCGTCCGCCGTCTGAGCAATGATATAGGTCTCGTGCAGCTGCGCCCGGGCGGCGCCGAGCGGAAATTCGCCGGAATGCGCCGGCAGCACGTCCGCCTCGACACAGGCCGAAGGCGCTGTATCGGGCACGAACGGTTCCCGCTGCGCCTCGAACACGCCGCGCGGCAGGCTCACCGACCGGTGCGCGGGCGCATAAGGCGCCTGCCAGAGCAAGCCCACCTGCGACGCTTCGGGCTGCGCCTTTCCGAGCGCAAATCCTGCCACCGTCGTCGAGGCGCGGTGGCCTGCGCCCGCAAGACTGTGGCGAAGCGCGCCGATCATCAGGCCGCGAATGCTGGCGGCATCGCGGAAGCGCACTTCGGTCTTCGCGGGGTGAACGTTGACGTCCACCTCTTCGGCTGCCAGCTCCACGAATAGCGCCAGCATCGGGTGGCGATCGCGCGCGAGGAAGTCCTGATAGGCGGCGCGCACCACGCCCGTCAGCATCCGGTCCTTCACCGGCCGTCCGTTCACGAACAGGTATTGCATCTGCGCATTGCCGCGATTGAGCGTGGGCAGGCCTGCGAAACCGGAGAGACGCGCGCCGTCGCGTTCTGCCTCGATCGCGATGGCGTTGTCGCTGAACTCCCGCCCCATGATCGCGCCGAGCCGCGAGAGGCGGCCGGCTTCGTCATCGCGCTCGGCGCCGTAGCGCAGGACATTGCGGCCATTGTTTTCCAGCGTGAACCCGACCGCCGGATTGGCCATCGCGAGACGTTTGACCACATCGGTGACCGCCATGGCTTCGGCGCGCTCGCCGCGCATGAATTTCAGGCGCGCCGGTGTCGCATGGAACAGATCCGCCACGTCGAGACGGGTTCCCGTCTCGCCCCGCCCGGTAAAGGCCGCCGGTCTGGGGCCCTCGATCCGTCCGGCCTCGGAATATATTTCCGCTGCCGCTTCACCCGCAGCACGGCTGACGATCCGCATCCGGCTGACCGAGGCAATCGACGGCAAGGCTTCGCCGCGAAAACCCATGGTGTGGATGTTCAGGAGATCGACGCGGCCTTCGATATCGGGAACGAGCTTCGAGGTGGCATGCCGTTCCAGCGCCAGGGAAAGTTCGTCCGCCGTCAGGCCGCAGCCATCATCCTCGAGGGTGATCCGCTTCAGGCCGCCGTCCTCGATGGCGATGGCAATGTTCCGGGCGCCGGCATCGAGCGCGTTTTCCACAAGCTCCTTCACCGCCGCCGCAGGCCGTTCGACGACTTCGCCCGCCGCGATGCGGTTGACCACCTCCGGCGGCAGCCGGAGGATCACGGGACGGGGGCGCGCAGAATCAGCCATCAGCCAGACATTCTAGCGGGCCAGCCAGCGCCTGTCCTGCGCGGATGTGGGTGGTTGAGTTTTGCGCGCTTCCCGGTGAAACTGCATCATTGCTCCTCACTCAAGGCCTTGCCGACATGCGCTTTTTTGTTTCCGCCATCCTGTCCCTTTCAGTTCTTGCTGCTTGCGGCGGCGCCAATGAACCGGCCCCGCCAGCGCCCGCCGCCGCGCCGGTGACCGCTCCGGTCATTGCAGCGCCTGCCGCCGCGCCGGCTGAACCGAGCCTCGAGTTCGCCTCGCTTCCGGCGCCTTACAATACGGCGAGCTATGCGGCCGGGAACCGGACCTGGAAGCTTTGCCAGTCCTGCCACCTGACGGCTGAAGGCGCCGGCAACCTTGTTGGGCCGAACTTGCACGGGCTGTTCGGACGGCAGGTCGCCTCCGAGCCGGGCTTCGATTATTCGCCGGCGCTGAAGGCCGAGACGTTTACCTGGACGCCGGAACAGCTTGACAATTGGCTTGCCAATCCGCGCTCCTTCGTGCCGGGAAACCGGATGAGCTTTTCAGGTGTCCGCAAACCGGAAGACCGGCTGGCGGTGATCGCTTACCTGATGGTTCAGACCGGCTACACCGCGCCGGAAGCGCCGGCCGAGTGACGCGCTAACGGCGGGCGACGACGGCGATGAGCACTGCGTGTTCGTCGAACTGGCCGCCGAGTTCCTCGCGGTAGCCCAGCGAGACGTCGACCTTGTCGAAGTGCATGCCGAGCTGGTTTTCGATCTTGATCGAGCTGGCGCTCTGGTTGCCCTCTTCGACCCACAGCTGCTGGGTGAGAAAGACGCGTTCGGTGATATCCGAGCTGTATCCGAGTTCGGCGCGGACGCGTTCGCAGCCGTCTTCCTGGCTGATATAGGCGGCGTCCGCGAAAGCGTAGAATTTGCGGCCTGTCTTGCGCACGCCGGAATAGCCGTGTCCGCCGCGTGTTTCGAAGCCGAAGCCTTCGCAGCCGGACAGGCCGGTGACCGTGCTGCCATAGATCGGGCCGGCCTCGGCGCCGGCGGTCCAGTTCTTGTGGGTGAAAAGTTTCCGGCGGAGCGTCAGGCGGAAGGCGTCGCGGTCAAAGTCTTCATAGTCTGGATAGGTAACGGATTCGGATTTGGCGGTGACCGTCCTGGCGTCCGTCAGGCGATATTCGGCATAGAGGGCGCCGCGCTGGCGGCGCCGGCCAGCGTCGCGGCCATGAAGAGTTGAGTGAAGAGCCCCCCGCATGGCGATCACCTTAAGGTGGCGACGGGGTGTGAAAAAGTGGGATTCTGGTTGCATTTCGGTTTTTCCGGCCGGGAGGGTCAGCTCGGGCGTGCGCGGGAAGTGGGGGCGTAATTTGCAACGCTCTGGAAGGGCTGGGGTTTATGTTTCGGATGGGCGGTTTCTTGTAGGCGCAAGTTCTGTCTCCGCCGCGTTCAAGCGGCCTCAGCCTGTCTCATCCGGTGCTTGTCTTGTGTCGATTCTCTCTCTCAGTTCGTTCTCATTGATTCTCATTTTTTCTCACTCCGTATCGATTTGTTCCGCGTCCCGGCGTGATGCAGGCGGGTCGGAAAGAGATGGCGTGACCGGGTGAGGCCGCGAGGATAACGCGGTACGGGATGCTGCCGGATTCGTTTCAGGGAAAAACTTGAGTGGAGCGTCATCCCGGTTCCGCCGGACGCAAAGACGGGGACGCAGGAAGCGTTGTGAAACAAGGAAGTCTGGGTCCCGGACATTTGCGGCGCAAATTCCGGGATGACGACAAACTGACGTTGGTTCCCGGGGGTGGAAGCAGGCGCAAGTGAAAACCTGCGCAACGAAATCGCGACGGATCAGAGCTTGATATAGTCTGAGACGATTTTCGGGCCGGGGGCGCCAGGCTCGGCGGGGCCGATGCGGATGTGGAAACCGTCCGTACCCAGAAGGGTGTTGACTTCCAGCACATCATCGACGGTGGCGAGGTTGTCCTTGTGTCGGCTGGTCCAGTCCGGCGAGAGGGCGCGGGCGCGGGTCCAGATTTCAGGTTTGCCGCCGCCGACCATGAACAGATAATGGTGCTGCTCGCCGAACAGTTCCGGCGTGTAGCCGCCGACATTGATGAACCAGAGGGACGCGCCCGGATTTGCGGGTGGCGGACCCGGCGCGATCTCGATGCGGCGGCCTTCGGCATGGGTCAGCTCGGCGTAGCCATCAATATGCAGCGAAGCCGGCGTGCCCCACCAGGCGGCGCGCAGCTGCGGGACCGTGTCCAGGATGGTCTTGCCGGTCACGAAGCGCAGGTCGTGCAGCTCGATATTGGCGCGCGGGTGATTGCCGCCGACGAAGACCGCGAAGAGTTTCATGGGCCGACTCCTGACTCACAGGCAGTTTGGCCGGGGCCCCTGCCCCAAGCAAGACGAACGCATCTAGCTTTGATTTTCAAAGTTGTTTGTTGACAGGCACATTCACTTTGAATTACAAAGTGCTTGTCGAAATCAACAAGGAGACGACAGATGACCCCGATCAAGACCCTGATTGCCGCTGCCGCCGCTATCGCAGCTGCCGGCGCTGCCGCTGCTGCACCCCTGACCATCAACGTTGAAGGCATCGAGGCGCGCGGTGGCTCGCTGTATGTCGGCGTGCAGACCGAAGCACAGTTCCTGCAGAATGGCGGCATCGCGGGAGCTGCCTGAAGGCGCTTACGCGATCTCGATCTGGCATGACTTCAATGGCAACGGCCAGTTCGACATGAGCGAAGCGGGCCCACCCGCCGATGGCTGGGCAATGATCAACGGCGAAGCGATACGCGCCGCGCCGACTTTCGCCGAGGCGAGCCTGACGCTTCCCGCCTCTGGCACGGCCACAACCCTGAAAGTGATCTATCCGGAGTGAGCCGGATAGATCCGTAGACGGAGCGAAGGAGGCCCCCGGTTCATCGCCGGGGGCTTACCTCTGCTGCAGTTCAAAGGGAAAGAAGGTCCCGGGTCAATCGCGCTTCGCGCTTTGCCCGGGATGACAGATTCTACAGACGATAACGGATCTGGTCGGACCAGAAGCGCTCGAGACGCGAGATCGTCTTGTTGAGCTGCGAGAGATCATCGGCGCGGACGCTGGCGGTCGGCTCGAGGGCAGTTGCCTGCTTCTCAAACAGTTTCGCCACGCGGACGCGGACCTTCTTGCCGCGATCGGTGAGACGGAGCGTCACGGTGCGCTTGTCGTCTTCCGAACGCGTCTGGATCAGGTAGCCGCCTTCCTGCAGTTTCTTGACGTTGTAGGACAGGCTGGTGCCGGCAAAGGCGCCGCGGGCGCGCAGGACTGAGGCCGGGGCCTCGCCTTCGCCGATCTCGTACAGGAGGAGAGCCTGGACGCCGGTCAGCGAACGCTCGCCGCCACGCTCAAGGTCGTCCTTGACGACATCATGCAGACGGCGGTGCGCCTGCTCAAGCAACGACAGAGACTTCAGGAAAGACTCGCCGATAGAAGTATTCGCAGTGTCCTGCGTTTCGATCATCATCATTGTAACCACCACTCAACTTTTGTTGTAGTTTGAGTAGAGTTACATCATGAGCACTAATATTTTGATAAGCACGTTCGCTCTGCTCAAGTTGAGCGTTAATAACGCCGCGTTTTCATTAACCGTTACTGAGGCGTAACGAAGGGCGCTTCAGGCAAACACATCAACAGTCTGCGCGGCGCCATACTTGGGGGATGCCCCGTGTTTGTTGGGCGCCGTGCGGGAATCGAAGAACATCAGAATAAAGATGATCAGGCCGCCAAGATAAGGAATGAAATTGATCAAGTAGAGCCAACCCGACATGTCCTGGTCATGCAGACGCCGGACTGTCAGGGCGATGCCGGGAATTACATTGTATATATAGAACAGAATGGTCAGAATCGGGAAAAAGTTTGGATTTCCATGTGTATCCACGCCAAAGAAGGCGGCGGATATTACAGCATCGACAACGAACAGCACGACCAGCGTGATCACAAAGAACAGCAGATAGCCCCAGTACTCGGCGCGGCGTGCACGTCCACTGAACTTGAAGTAGTTCCGCGAAAGTGCCCGGAAGAAATACTTGAGCATTCCTTCAGATTTCGCGGCAACAGCCGGAGCATACGCCGCGTCAATACTGGTATTGACCACTGGAGACGGCGTCCGGCCCAAAGGATAGATGTCGCGCGCGTCTTCGCCGAGGGCAATGAAGTCTACGGGACTTCCAGACCCCAGGGCCGCGCCCTTGTGCACCCGGGCGGAGGTGAAATGGTAGCGCTTGCCGTCCTCGCCGAGGATCAGGCCGGGGCCGGTCGCATCGTCTGGCTTCAGGACTTCGCCGCGCATTCACCCTCATCCCCGTTGCTGATTGGACCATGTATCGGCGCCCTGCCCGGCGCCTGTCCAGTGCCGGCGTCAGGGGGCGAAGGTCAATTCGTCTGCGCCGAGCGGGGCAAAGTAGCGGTCGACATCGGCCTCGGTGACATCTTCCAGCCGGGCGGGCGTCCAGACGGGGGCGTTGTCCTTGTCGATGATGACGGCGCGCACGCCTTCGAGGAAGTCGACGCTCTGGACCTTGCGCCAGCCGATGCGGAATTCCATGCGCATGTTGTCTTCGAAGGTCTCAGCGGCGCGGCCTTCGCGCAGCTGGCGCAGGGCGACCTTCACGGTCTCAGGGCTCTTGGCGCGCAGCGTGGCGGCTTCGGTGCGGGCCCAGTCGCCGGCATCGGCATCGAGGGCAGCGAGGATGTATTCGGCGCGGGCGAATGCGAAGCAGCGGTCGATGGTGGCGCGGTGGGCTTCGAAGCTGCCGGCGGGCACGGCGTGGGTGAAGCGGGCGAGGATCTCGTTCAGGAGTTCGGCGGCGCCGGCGGAGAAGTCGGCGGCCTCGAGCTGTTTGGCGAGTGCGGGGATCAGTTCGGACGGCATGTAGTGGGTGGCGACGCGGGCGGCGGCGACGTCTGCGCCCTTCAGCCGGGCGCCGGTGAGCGCCAGCCAAGTGCCGGTTTCGCCGCCGAGGCGCGGCAGGAACCAGCCGCCGCCGACATCCGGGAAGAGGCCGATGCCGGTTTCCGGCATGGCGAAGACGGTGCGCTCGGTGGCGACGCGGTGCGATCCGTGGACGGAGAGACCGACGCCGCCGCCCATGGTGACGCCGTCGATCAGGGCGAGGATGGGTTTCGGGAAGGCCTCAAGGGCGGCGTTCATACGGTATTCGGTGCGGAAGAAATCGCGCGCTTCGGACGCGTCCCCTGCGCCGCTTGTCGCCAGCATGCGGATGTCGCCGCCGGCGCAGAAGCCGCGGGTGCCCTCCTGATGGTCGATCCAGATCAGCTGGATGGACGGGTCATCGGCCCAGCCTGTGACGGCTTCCAGAATGGCGGCGCACATCGGCGTGTTGAGGGCGTGCAGGGCCGAGGGGCGGGTGAGCGTGATGCGGCCGAGGCCGCCCTGCTGGCGGATCGATACGTCTGCGCTCATGGCGATTCTGGTCCTTCAAAGAGTAGCCGAATGGTAAATGCCCGGTTCCCAATTTGTGACAAGCGGTTTCGCCAAGCCTTTACACCTTTGTGCGATAACCACGCTGAAGCCTGCCCTTGCTCCAGCTCCGGAACCGCCATGTCCAGCCAGCCCATCCATACCCAGCGTCTTGAAGTGGGCAAGTTCAACCGGCGCGGCCAGCGTGTGCGCGTTGATGCGCGCGGGCTGATCAAACTCGGATGGTTCCGCAAGCAGGAAGTGGAAGTGCGGGATGTCTCTCCGGGCGGGGCCCGCATCGCGGTGCCGGAAGGCGTGCTGCTGCCGGACGAGTTCGAGCTGCGCCTGCCGCAGTTCAAGTATCCGCGCACCTGCCTGAAGCGCTGGGAAAGCGGCCTCGAGATCGGCGTCGAATTCAAGTTCGAGTAGTCAGCGCTCCCGCAATCCAAAAGGCCGGGTGGCTTATCGGCTCAACTTGCCGCCGGCCATGCGCGGCGACGGCGGTGATTGACCCAAGCCAGACCGTTGCCAGTGAGGATTGACGTCCGGCAGCCGCAATTGGATTCGATTCAAATCTTATAGAAAAATGTCCGTATTCCGGACCCTGACGTTTTTTTGCAACGCTCAGGTACTGTCATCAATCCGTCTCTGCACCTTTGCAGAACCGTCAATGAGCGAGGCTACGTCCGCAGAGCACGAACAGCATCCTTCCTGGCTGCCGTTTCATCTGCGAAACCTTTTTCTCGACGGGGCCATCATGAAACTTCAATTCCTTCTCTCTTCGGCCGTCCTGGCCATGACAACTGCGTTCAGCGCGCATGGACAAGCAGCGTCTGAAGCCGGTGAGGATCTCGCCGCCGCCGACGCAAGCCGCGTCCTCGATGCCGTGGTGGTCATCGGCTCCGGCGAAGTGCGCCAGACCCAGTCCGTCTCGAGCGAAGCGCTGGAGTTCCAGGCGCCGGGTACGAGCCCGATCAAGGTGGTCCAGCGCCTGCCGGGCGTTGCCGTCTCGGGCGCTGACCCGTTCGGCGCCTATGAGTGGGCCGTCCGCATCAACATCCGCGGCTTCAGCCAGAACCAGCTCGGCTTCACGCTCGACGGCGTTCCGCTCGGCGACATGAGCTATGGCAACCACAATGGTCTGCACATCTCCCGCGCGCTGATCAGCGAGAACCTCGGCGGCGTTACCCTCGCCCAGGGCTCCGGCGCCCTGGATGTCGCGTCCTCCGGCAATCTCGGCGGCGCGCTCAAGTTCAGCTCGGTCGATGCCGCCGACGAGTTCGGTGTGCTTGGCGCCGCAACGACCGGCAGCGACAACACGCTGCGCCTGTTCGGCCGGATCGATACCGGCGAGATCGAAGGGCTCGGCACGCGCGCCTGGGTCTCGGCCATGACCAGCGAAATGGACAAGTACAAAGGTGACGGCGAGCAGAACCAGGATCAGTATGGCCTGAAGGTCGTCCAGCCCGTCGGTCCGGCAACGCTCACCGGCTACTACAGCCACTCCGAGCGGCGCGAGCAGGACTATCAGGACATGTCGCTCGGCATGATCGACCGCCTCGGCTATAACTGGGACAACTTTGGTGACAGCAATTTCGACGTCGCCGTTCTTGTCGCCGACATCGCCCACAATCGCGGCGATACCGGCCAGCCGGTCACGAATGCCGGCGCCGGCCTCGTCTACCCCGCGCCGATCGCAACAGCCGATGATGCATATTGGAACGCATCCGGCGTACGCGACGACGATCTGGCCTATATCGCGCTCGATTGGCCGCTGGCCGAAGGGCTTGACCTGCGTGTTCAGGGCTACAGCCACCAGAACAAGGGTCAGGGACTCTGGGGCACACCTTATCTCATCTCTCCGAACGCTCTTACGCCTGGTGCAACGACTGCCAACGCGCCGCTTTCGGTTCGCACCACGGAATACGATATCGACCGCAAGGGCCTGATCGGCAGCGTCACCTACGCGGTAGGCAACCATGAAATCCAGGGCGGCGTCTGGCTCGAACAGAACGACTTCGAGCAATATCGCCGCTTCTACTCGGAAAACCGCAATGGACCGACCCGCGACTTCCTCGGCTTCCTCGACAATCCGTTTTTCACCCAGTGGGGCTACGGTTTCGACACCCAGACGGTCCAGTTCTTTATCCAGGATACCTGGCAGGTCACTGACAAGCTGAAGCTGAACGGCGGTTTCAAGTCGCTGAACGTTGAAAACTCGGTCGATACGCTGATCATCAACAATGCCCAGCCCGTGGTCGGCACCAATTCGAACCTCGTGGCCACGATCGAGACAGAAGAATCCTTCCTGCCGCAGGCGGGCTTCAACTATCAGGTTTCCGACCAGACAGAAGTCTTCGGTTCCTATTCTCAGAATACGGCAGCCTTTGTCTCTGCCGCCACCGCCGGTCCATTCTCTTCGCGCAGCCAACTCGTCGTGGACGAGGTGATTGCTTCGGTCGATCCGGAAAGCTCGGAAACCTTCGAAGCGGGCCTGCGTTACAGCAATGACCTCGTCCAGCTCGGCGCTGCGGCCTACTTCGTCACGTTCGACGACCGCCTGCTCGCCGTGTCTCAAGGCCCCGGAATCGTCGGCAACGCGCCGGTGATCTCCAACGTAGGAAGCGTCGAAACGAAAGGGATTGAACTCGTCGGATCCGTGTTGGTCAACGATGACATCACGCTGTTCGGTGCCTTCACCTTCAACGACTCCCGGTATCAGGATGACGTGGTGAACCGCGCAGGTGCTGTCCTGGCGGCGACAGCCGGCAAGAAGGTTGTCAACACGCCCGACACGATTGCCTTCGCCGAAATCGTCTATGACAATGGCGGTGTGTTCGGTTCTCTGGGTGCCAATTACCTCGGCGACCGCTTCTTCACCTTCACGAACAACGGCGGAAACGTCGAAGGCCGGACGATTGTCGACGCAACGCTCGGCTACCGCTTCAGCGGCAATCCGATCCTTGAGGGCCTCGAGGTTCAGCTGAACGCGACCAACATCTTCGACGAAGACTATGTCGGCACGCTTGGAACCAACGGATTTGTAAACTCCGGAGACTCGCAGACCCTCGTGACCGGCGCGCCGCAACAACTCTTCCTGACCGTCCGCAAGGCGTTCTAAGGATATTGTTTCTTCCTGCCTGGCGGCCTCCAGTCTGGAGGCCGCCAGTTCTTTTGAAATGACCGGAGGTACCGATGTCCAACCAGCTTGATCGCCGGCAGCTACTCATTGCGCTTGCAGTCTCAGGCGCGGTGCCCGCATGTGCGCCATCGAAGGCAGTTGTACCCGAAAGTTCCGTGTTCAGGCACGGTGTGGCCAGCGGTGATCCAACATTGGACAGCGTAGTACTCTGGACCCGGATCAGCGGGACGGAACGTGCGGCAACCGTCTCCTGGGAAGTGTCGGATCGACCCTCATTCGACCGTATCCTCCTGCGAGGAGATGCGCAGACGTCGGCCGAAACAGACCATACGGTCAAGGTCATCGCGGGTCCGCTGCCGGCTGGCCCGGCGTTGTATTACCGGTTCTCTGCTCTCGGCGAGGTTTCACCCACCGGCCGGACCCGGCTGTTCAAGGCGAGCGGCGAGGACCGGATCGGGATCGCGCTGGCTTCCTGCTCGAATTTTGCCTTCGGGTATTTCAACGCCTACGACGCGATCGCCAAGGATCCGGGCATCGATCTGGTTCTGCACACAGGCGACTACATCTACGAGTATGGCGCCGGTGAATGGGGTGATGAAACCGGGACTGCGCTCGGCCGCCGGCATCAGCCCGCCAATGAAATCTTGTCGCTGGCGGATTATCGCCAACGTCATGCCCAGTACAAGACCGATGCCGGCGCTCAGGCGATGCATGCCGCACATCCTTTCGTCGCGTGCTGGGATGATCATGAGGTCACCAACAATCCCTGGACCGGCGGCGCGCAGAACCACCAGAGTGAGAGCGAAGGGGACTATGCGCTGCGCCGCCAAGCAGCGCTGCAGGCTTATTATGAATGGATGCCGGTGAGAGATCCGCTTCCGGGTCAGGCGCCGGAAGCTTTCTGGCGCAGCTATCAGCTGGGCGGTCTTGCAACGCTCATCACCCTGGAATCGCGTCATACCGGCCGCGACCGTCAGATCGACTACGCCGAACACTATGCCGAAATCCAGAGCCAGGACGCGCGCGACCGGTTCATGCTGGACATCATCGGCGATCCGGCGCGGCGCATGCTTTCGCCAGAGATGGAGACCTTCTTCGAGGACGCTGTCGCCCGGTCGGTTGCACGCGGAGAGCCGTGGCGCTTTGTAGGCAATGCGAGCCCGATTGCCCGCATGCTGGTACCCGATCTCGAAGCTGCCGGCATTCCAGAATCGCTGGCCCCGGCAAGTGAACGTATAGGCGCTGGCGCCAACCTTTTCTGGAAGGGCAAGTGGAACCTGCCTTTCTACACCGACACCTGGGATGGCTACCCGGCGGCGCGTGAACAGCTTTATGCCGCCGCTGACAAGGCCGGTGCGCGCGATCTCATATTCCTTACAGGCGACAGCCACAGCTTCTGGGAAAATCCGTTGTCTGACGAAAATGGCAAGCCCATCGGCGTCGAGATCGGCACCGCCGGCATCTCTTCACCGGGGGACTTCGTGGAGACCGGATGGACAGGAGACGGCCCGGCGCGGCTCAATGCGCTACGTACGGGTCGAGTTCACGCAGACAGATGCGCGGGTCGACTTCGTTGCGGTCGATACCTGCTTGTCCCGCGACTACCGCGTGAGCAGCCTGCGGCAGACCGTGATCCGGAAGCAGGAAGGTGTTTTGATGCTGGAGGCCGAGGGCTAGTCCAAGCCGAGGGAGTCATACTGAGCCCGCAGGAATTGGCCTTGGGGTATGGTCTGCGAACCGGCGCCGGCCACTGCCCTGTTTGAACTCGGCAGTATCATTGGACGAGCGTGCAGAAACGGGAAGCCTGTCTCGCGGCGCTCTTCATTCGCCGCTCAGTTCAGGGCGCAGCCTTCGATCGTGATGCGGTGCATCAGGCGGCGTTCCCCGTGATAGTCGTTCATGGCCCAGTGCCAGGTGGCGCGGTTGTCCCAGAAGGCGACCGAGCCGGGCTGCCATTTGAAGCGGTGGGCATGGTCCGGGTTCATAGCGTGCGCATAGAGGCGCATCAGCAGCGCGTTTGACGCGTCGTCCGGGTACCCCTCAATCCGCACGGTGAAGGCGGGATTGACGTAGAGCGCCTTCTTGCCGCTCAGCGGGTGGGTGATCACCACCGGATGCACCACATCATCCAGCACATCGGCCGCCGCCGTGTTGCCGATCCGCCCGTCCGTGTCGCGGTTCGCCTTGTAGTGATTGTCGTTGCCGGAGCCGAAAATGTGCTTGGCCGAATGCACCGCGCGAAGGCCGGCGACCTCGGCCTTCGTGGCGTCGTCCAGCGTATCATAGGCGGTGTACATCGACGCAAACCAGGTGTCGCCTCCGGCGTCCGGCAGCTGGCGCGCGACGAGAACGGATCCCATGGCCGGCTCGGCATCATAGGAATGGTCCGTGTGCCAACCGCCGCCAATATTGGTTTTCTGCTCCTTCTCTTTCAGCACGAGCGCGATCTCGGGATAGCGCTCGTGCGCCTGGAAGAAGCGGTTGATGTTGATCGGACCGAACCGGCGGGCAAAGGCGATATGGTCCTGCTCGGTAAGCGACTGGCCGCGGAAGAAGATGACGCCGTGATCGGCATAGGCCTGGCGCACGGCATCAAACTCGGCGCCGGTCAGCGCGCGGATGTCGACGCCTGTGATTTCGGCGCCGGCGCCGGGCAATGCGGTGATCTGCATGGTATCCTCCCTGCCCGCTCTTGATGGCAGACCTCATGGAAGGGAGCATAGCGCCGGAAAACCCCGGCTGGCAATCAGGCGGCGGTCTTGCCCGTCAGCATGCGGCGCAGGGTAGCGTCCTTGTCCATGAGAGCGTGCTTCAGCGCGCCTGCGACATGCAGCCCGATCAGGATGGCCAGCGTGTAGCCGGCAACCTCATGCACCTTGCGCAGCGATCGGGCGAGATCTTTCATTTCGGCAACCGGCGGGATGGTGAAAAGGCCGTACATGTCGATCGGCCGGCCGCCCAGGAGGGACATCAGAACGCCCGACAGCGGCATGACAATCAGCGTGAGCAGCATGGCGCCATGAACGGCCCTGGAGAGCGTCAGCTCCCAGTTTGCGCGGTCTGATGCGGCCGACGGAAAACCCTGGCCGATGCGCCAGGTGACGCGCCAGATGGCGAACAGCAAAACCAGCGTGCCGGTCGCCTTGTGCAGGTTGCGCACTTCGCCGGCCTGCTCGTCCGGCAGCACATCATAGGACAGGATGAAGCCGACTATCAGCAGGCTGGCGAACACGACCGCGCCGATCCAATGATTCAGGCGCGAGACGCCGCCATAGGTCGCTTCGGTCTTGTCGGTCATAAGGGGTGTCCTCTTTTGGCGAATTGCCGCTGAGGCAACTTATTGAAGAGGCGCGCATGGCGCCAGCCCTATTCCGGCGACGCGCCGATGGTAGCGATCTCAGTCAGAAGAATGTTCCAGGCCGCCTCGGTGTCGCCTGTCCAATCCGCGCCGAGCAGGTCGCGGAACGTGTCGCGGATGGCGACGAACATGAGGTCGAAGTCCCGCTGCGCGACGCCGTAGCCGTCATGCGCGAAGCGGGAGGAGGAGATGATCACGCGCTGCGTGTCGCTCTCCTCGATCAGGCCGAGGATGGCGTTGAAGCAGGTGGTCAGCATCGAGCCGCGCACGCCGCCATCGGTGTCCATGACGAAGAGGGATTCGAATTCGGGGCGCAGCTCGAACAGGCGGCGGTAGACCAGCGGCGCGGGATCGGCGCATCTTTCGCTGGCGCGCTCCAGCGTGTCGAGGATCAGGCCAGCGTCCATGCCGGCCGTTCTCGCAGATGACAGGGCAGCGGTCAAAGCTGACGCTGGGGAGCCGATTGCGCGGCGGAAGCGGCGGGCGCAGGATGAGCGAAAGTCAGGGAGGACAACATGAAATCACTCGAAGGAAAGACCGCGTTTGTGACCGGCGCGGCGTCCGGCATCGGGCTCGGCATTGCGACGGCGCTGGCGCAGGCCGGCGTCAAGGTGATGCTGTGCGACATCGAGAAGGACGCGCTGGACAAGGCGGTGGCGGGCCTGCGCGAGACGAACGCGGATGTGGCAGGCGTGCTGGCGGACGTGTCGCTGAAGGACAATTTGCAACGCGCGGCCGACGAGACGATTGCGCGCTTCGGCAAGGTGCACATCCTCGTGAACAATGCCGGCGTGGGCGGCGGCGGTGATTATGGCACCTGGAATGACGCGGGCTGGAACTGGGTGCTGGGCGTGAACCTGCTCTCGGTGGTCTGGGGGATCGAGATTTTCGGGCCGCTGATCGAGAAGCATGGCGAAGGCGGGCAGATCGTCTCGACGGCGTCCATCGCGGGCATGGTGGCGCTGACCAACCCCTCCTATGACGTGACGAAGTTTGGCGTGGTGGCGCTGTCGGAAGATCTGCGGCCGAAGCTGGCGGCGCGGGGGATAGGCGTATCGGTGCTGTGCCCCGGCGTGATCCGCACGAATATCGTGAGTTCAGGGCGCAATATTCCAGACCGGTTTGCCGGGCAGATCCAGACCGTGCCGACGGAAGGTCCGGGTACGGAGATCCTGAAGGCGGTAACCGAAGCGATCGCGAAGGGGATTGATCCGCTGTATGTGGGCGAGCTGGTGCGCGAGGCCATCGAGGGTGACTGGCCGCACATCTTCACGGACCTGCAGTTCGAACCCTATATCGAGGCGCGGTTTGCAACGATCAAGCAGGGCTTTGACCGGATACGGGACCGGACGCCGAGGTACTGAAGGGGCCTACTACCCCTTCAGCATATCGCGCGAAATGATCACCCGCATGATCTCGTTGGTGCCTTCGAGGATCTGGTGGACCCTCAGGTCACGGACGATGCGTTCGACGTGGTAGTCGGCGAGGTAGCCGTAGCCGCCGTGGATCTGCAGGGCGTCGTTGGCGACCTTGAAGGCGGTGTCGGTAACGAAGCGTTTGGCCATGGCGCACCAGCGGGTCGCGTCCGGGGTCTTGCCGTCGAGGCGGCCGGCGGCTTCGTAGAGCATGACGCGGGCGGCCTGGAGTTCGGTTTCCATGTCGGCGAGCTTGAACTGGACGCTCTGGAAATCGGCGATGGCCTTGCCGAACTGCTTGCGGTCCTTCGCGTAGGCGACGGCCTTGTCGAGCGCGAGCTGGGCGCCGCCGAGGGCGCAGGCGGCGATGTTGAGGCGTCCACCATCGAGCCCTGCCATGGCAAAGCGGAAGCCGTGGCCTTCTTCGCCGATGCGGTTTGCAGTGGGCACGCGGACTTCATCAAGGATCACCTGCGCCGTCGGCTGGCTTTTCCAGCCCATCTTGCGTTCGTTGGCCCCAAACGAGAGGCCCGGCGAACCCTTCTCGATGATGAAGGTGGAGACGCCTTTTGCTCCGTCGTCTGATGTTCTGGCCATCAGGACATACACGTCCGAGGTGCCCGCACCGGAGATAAACTGCTTGGTGCCGGTGATGACGTAGTGATCACCGTCCCGCACGGCCTTGGTCTTGAGGCTGGCGGCGTCCGAACCTGCGCCCGGCTCGGTGAGGCAGTAGGAGGCGATCAGGTCCATCGAGGTGAGGCGCGGCAGCCATGCGGCGCGCTGCTCCCGAGACCCGAATGTGTCGATCATCCAGGAGGCCATGTTGTGAATTGAGATGAAGGCGGCGGTGGAGACGTCGCCATAGGAGAGCTGTTCGAAGATCAACGCCGCGTCGGTGCGCGTCAGGCCCGAGCCGCCGAATTCCTCGCCCACATAGATGCCCGCGAAGCCCAGCTCGGCGGTGCTCCGAATCACGTCCACCGGGAAGTGGCTGTCGCGGTCCCAGGCTTCGGAATGGGGCAGAAGGCGGTCTTCGGCAAAGCGGCGCGCCATGTCGCGGATCATGATCCGTTCGTCGTCAAACATCAGGCTCATTGGCAAGGCGCCCTTATCTCAATATGTGTGGCGCCGAATTGCGATAGAGCCCGGCCGAATGTCAATGCGACGCCTTCCCGAAGGATACTCGATTTCGGGCGTGGCGGCCGACGAAATCGCGGACCTCATCGCTATTGATCTCGCCGCCAGCCAGCTGTTTGCGGGCACCGGCATGCTGCCGGACGCGGAGCTGCTGGACCATGTGCCGGCGGACGTGTTCGAGGCGGCGATGCCGGGCGGACACCTGTTCGTGGCGCGCGACCGGAAGGGCCTGCCAGCGGGCTTTGTGCTGACCTCGCTGCGCGGCGATACGCTGTATCTGGATCAGGTGAGCGTGCATCCGGACCATGGGCGGCGGGGCCTCGGCGCGGCGCTGATCCGGCGCGTGTTTCAGGACGCCGAAGACCGGGGGCTGAAGACCGTGACGCTGTCGACGTTCCGGGACCTGCCCTGGAATGCGCCCTTCTACCGCACGCTCGGTTTCCGCGAACTGCCCCGCAGGCAGATGACGGCTTGGATGCTGGAGATCGAGGCGCGGCAGGCAGAGGTGATGGACGTGACGAAGCGCTGCTTCATGCGCCGGAAATCCGGGTGGTTGTGAGCGGGCAGGAATTGTCGCAAAAGGACGCCATGACCCAGTTTCCCCAGACCTTTCCTGCCACACGTATGCGGCGCCTGCGCCAGGCCCCATGGGTGCGTTCGCTGACCGCTGAACACGTGCTGACCCCGGCCGATCTGGTCTGGGCGGTGTTCGTGCATGATGGGGAGGGCCGGGTGCCGGTCGCCTCGCTGCCGGGAGTGGACCGATTGAGCGTGAAGGAGGCCGCGGGGGCGGCGAAGCGGGCCAAGGCGCTGGGCATTCCGGCGATCGCGCTGTTCCCGTACGTCGGGCCGGAGGGCAAGGACGCCGAGGGCACGGGCGCGCTTTCCCCTGACGGCCTCGTGCCGCGCGCGCTGAAGGCCATGAAGGACGCGGCGCCGGAAGTTGGTCTGATCACGGACGTTGCGCTGGATGCCTATACGAGCCACGGGCATGACGGCCTTCTGGACGAGGACGGCACGATCCCGAATGATTCCACCGTCGAGCGCCTCGTCACACAGGCGCTGGTGCATGTCGGTGCGGGCGCGGATGTGGTGGCGCCATCGGACATGATGGACGGGCGCATTGGCGCCATCCGCCTCGCCTTCGAGGAGGAGGGCTTCACCAACGCGATGATCCTCGCCTATGCCGCCAAGTATGCGAGCGGGTTCTATGGGCCGTACCGCGAGGCCATCGGCTCGGCGGCGGCGCTGAAGGGCGACAAGAAAGCCTACCAGCAGGATCCTTCGAACACGGACGAAGCGCTGCGCGAAGTGGCGCTCGACCTCGCCGAAGGCGCCGACATGGTGATGGTGAAACCGGGCCTTCCCTATCTGGATATCGTGCACCGCGTCTCGACGACATTCGGCGTGCCGACGCTGGCCTACCAGGTTTCCGGCGAATACGCGCAGATCATGGCCGCCGCCCAGAACGGCTGGATCGACGGCGACCGCGTGATGATGGAAACCCTGCTGAGCTTCAAGCGCGCCGGGGCCGCGGGCGTCATCACGTACTTTGCGGAGCGCGCGGCGGAGAAGCTGCGCGGATGAGCGGCGCACAGATTCCCACGGACGCACTTGAGCAGCTTGTGGCCAAGGAGGCCATTCGCGATTGCCTGTTCCGGTATTGCCGGGGGATCGACCGGGCGGATGAAGCAGCGCTCAGATCAGCCTACTGGCCCGACGGGACCGACCACCATGGCCCCTATCAGGGCAGCGCGAGCGGCTTCGTTGACTGGGCCATGAAGACACTGCCCTACATCGAGCGCGGCATTCACCAGATCCACAATATCCTGATTGAGTTTCGCCCCGGCGGTGCAGTGGTTGAAAGCTATTTTTCTGCCTTTCAGCGCCAGAGGGGCGCAAATGGCCAGATGCAACAATGGGACATGAAAGGTCGCTATCTCGACTGGTTCGTGAAGCGCGACGAAGAGTGGCGCATCCTCAACCGCGTGGTGGTGTTTGACTGGACCGAAGAGATGCCCTTGCAGCCCGGCACCGAGGCCGAACGCTTCGGCACACGAACGCCGATCGGCAGCGCCTTTCCCGGCGATCCTGTCTATTCCCTGTTCAAGTCCTGAGCGACAGATTCACGGGTAGACCGGCAGCGGGCTCACCTTGAACTCTTCCTTCGAGAACATCTCCGCCTGATCCGAATAGTGCGGCGAGTCCGGGTGGCCCATGGCGGCGCCGAAGGGGTAGATCGTCTGGGTCTGCGGGGCACTGCCATCATTCGGCCATTTGACGATCAGCATGAAGCTGTCGCCGCCAATGCCGGCATAGCGGCCGTCCTCATCCGGCTTGTACATCAACGCGCGCAAGGTTTCCGGACCGCCCTGGACGGGGACGTCGGCCTTGCCGCGGCGCAGGCGGGCGAAGTCCGCATACGGAACGTCGAGCTTGCCGAAATGTTTGCGCAGGTGCGCGTCGGCGTCGGCGAGGATGCCGCGGCCCGGGCGCTGCGCTTCGCGCTGGTAGAGATTCCATTGCAACTCCTGTAGCACGATCAGGGCGAGCGAGTCGGCCGCGCCCTGCCCGTCTGCGGTCCAGTCCCAGCCTTCAAGCAATGTCACGGCTTCGCTGAGCGTTCCTGCAGCGCGGGCATCGCCCAGCGCTTCGAGAAACGCTTCGCCGAGACGCGAGGTTTTGTCATAGCCCTTGTCGAACTTGATGCGGTGGATGTCGGCGTCGTCGTAGATGTCGTCGGCTTCCAGCAATGTCTTTGCCCGGAGGATGCGGTTGGTCATCCAGGTCTCGATGCCGACGAGGCCGGGATAGTCTTCCGGCTTCATGTCGTCCGCCGGAGCGGTCGCGAGCCAGGGGAGATTGTTGGAGTTGACGATATAGCCGGCGGGCGGATTCAGAAGGAAGGGGATGCGTTCCGGCGGCTCGTATTCGGTCCAGATCAGCTTGCTGTCATCTCCGGGCAACACGTTTTCCCAGGCGATAACGGGATCTCGCTTCGGCAGGCGGGCATTGTACAGATAGGCGATGTTGCCGAGCTTGTCGGCGTAGATGTAGTTGGTCGCGGGGATCGCCTGCATGGCCATCACGCCGCGCCACTCTTCAAGCGATTTGGTGCGGCTCAGTTTGTAGTACTGCTCGAACTGGCGCACTTCTCCGTAACCGGCATAGCGGATCGCATAGGCGCCCGACTTGTTCTTGATGACAGGTCCGTGCACGGAGCCCCAGACGCTCTGGCGAACCGGCACGACGACGGGTCCCATCTTCACTTTCAGCCAGACATGGCGGTGGGTGAGCTCCTTCCATTCGCTGTCGAGCTTGTAGCGTTTGCCGCTGTCGTCGAGGACGAGCTTGTAGACATCGGTCAGGTCGGCGCGGTTGACCGTGTTGGTCCAGCCGAGATGCGCGTTGTGGCCCATCAGGATGACCGGGCTGCCCGGGAAGAGCGCGCCCTGCATCGACCAGCCTTCACCGCTGGCAACGCGCGCTTCGTACCAGGCGGCGGCGCCTTCCCAGGGTTGGTGCGAGTTCGAGACGAGGACGGTGGAGCCATCCGCCGTGCGATGCGGCGCGAAGGCAAAGGCGTTGGAGCCGCGCTCCTCGGGCTCGCGGTCCTGCGGGATCTCGCCATTGCCGAACAGGCGCGCGACGGTGGAATCAACACCGAAGAAGAGCGGCGAGACGAGCACAAAACCGCCGATCACATCGTCGCCCGTCAGCGGGAATACCTGCGGACGCAGCACTTCCTTCGGATGCTTGGCCGCGTAGAGGTTGAGCCCGTCCGCATAGCCTTGCGCCATGGCGCGGGCCTCGGGCGAGACGGTGTCGATGCCGGCGGCGAGCTGGCCCTTCACGTCGATCAGCTTGCCGAAATAGTCCGCCTGCGCCCCTTCCATCCCGTCTACGGCGCCAAGTTCGCCGCGCACGGCGAGCACCTGGCGCTGGATGGTGGCAAAGTCGTCTTCCGAATGGGCATAGGCGATGCCGAAGGCGGTCGCCGCATCCGTTTCGCCATAGATGGTCGGCACGCCGTATTCATCGCGCTCGATCCGGTAGGGCGCGGGCGGCGCCGTTCCCTCAAGGGCGGAGAGCCGCGCGCCGTTGCTGGCACACGAGGAAACGGAGAATCCAAGGGCTATCAGCACAAGGAGCATGAGCCCCGCGCCGGCAAAGCGAAGGATGCGCAGGATCATGGGGAGCCCCCGGAGTCGATGTCATGCTGGAGCGTATCGATCACGCCGATGAAACGTTGGATGAGGCCGGTGGCGGCGCGCACTTCGGCGAGGCTGGCGCCGCTGCGCGCGAGGCCCTGTTCGAGCAGGCGCACTTCCTTCGCGACCATCGCGCTGACGCGCGCGCGGCCCTTGCGCGTCACCGCGACGAGGCGGGAGCGCTGGTGCTGTGGATTGTCCTTAAGCGTGACGAGGCCCTCTTCGGCCAACGCGTCCACGAGGCGCTGGATGAACTGGCGGCTGGTGGCGCGCCAGGTGGCGATTTCGGGCACGGTGCGCGGGCCGGCGGCCATCAGGTAGCGCAGCACGCCGCGGCTGGCGTTGGCGAGCTGGCGGTCTCCATGCAGGCTGCCAACGATGTCCGACAGCCGGAAGTGCGCCTGCGAGACGGTGTCTGCAAACCGCAGGACATCGCGCAGGTCATCGCTGAGGGAGGCGTCGTGGGCCAGCTCCATATGACACCCATAGGTGTCATCTCGGTGCGGCGTCAATCCCGCTCACGAAAGCGTGAGGCTCAGGCGTCCCAGGTCTGGTGGTTCTTGCGCATATGGGCGACGCCGAACAGGACGATCTCCTCCAGCACCTTCATGTCCACGTCTGCCAACTTGATGATGTACAGGCAGCTCTTGCCGATCTTGTGCTTGCCGAGGCGCGCGAGTTTTTCGGAAATGTCGGTGTAGCCGGGCAGTATATAGAGCACCATGTTCGCCTTGCGGGGGCTGAAGCCTGTCATGCACATCTCGCCGGAATGGCCGCTGTCATAGCTGTAGGCATAGCGGCCAAAGCCGATGATGCTCGGCCCCCACATCTTCGGCTTGAGGCCGGTAATCTTCGTCATCCACTTGAGCAGGAATTCGGCGTCCTGCTTGCGGGTGCCGTCTTCCAGGGCAGCAATGAAATCCTTAGGCGTGACCGCCGTCACTTTTGTCTTGGGTTCAGACTTCGCCATCGGTTCCTCCTCCGATGAGGTACAGACTGCGGCGCGTTACCCATCAACGTCAAGCAGTGCGCGCGTTTTCCCACAGGCGTCCCAGCGGGCGGCGAACATTCGGCACAAATGCAGTCTTGGGAGCCGATAGAATGGCGACGGCGCCGGGGCCCAGTTTGAGGCCTGCGGCCGTGCGCGCCGCCTCCGGCAAGGCGACGTAGGCGTCTTTCAGCGCATCGAGGCATGCTGCGCGGTAGGGCGCCGCGGGTACGGACCAGTCCGTTCCGCCCTGCGTGTACTGCACGGTCGCATCGGACTGGCTGACGGCCGAAGCGTTGGCGGCCAGGTATGGGAGGTAATCGCGCGCGGCCATCGTGATCAGTCCCTGAAGATCATCGGGCACGCTTTCGGGCAGCAAGGCCGCGTCGGCGTCGCCAGGTGTCGTGGCCCAAACACGAGCTACCCAGGCCTGCGTGTTTGGAGCGGTCTCGCGCAGGATCGCGGCAGGTGTCGGATCGTGCGAGAAGTGCCGCAGGAACGGCCCCATCAGGCCGAAGTCAGCCTCGACGGGCCGCTCTCCCATCAGGAAGGGCCGTACCCGGAAAATGGCTTCCAGCCTCTGCAGCGTGTCGCGGTAGAGCGCTTTGACCACGGGCGCCGTCCGGCGTGTTATCCCATCTTGCCTGAGGTACTGGCGGCGCTGGCGCGCGAGGATCAGGCGGCGGCGCACGCCGAACGGGAGCGGAACATCGCGCAACATCGTGCGGGCAATCTGTGAACTCATCAGTATGCGGTCTTCAACGAAGGCCCAGCGATAATACAGCGCTGGGCGCCACAACCACTCATCGAACATATCTTCCAGCAACAGGCTGAAGAAGTGGGTCAGCGCATCCTTCGGAGACAAAGCGGGGCCCGCGAAAGCTGTTTCAAACTCCGCGATGATCGCCGTTGTGTCGGTGAGCCATCGGCCATCAGGCGTCTGAACTTGCGGCATCTGGGCGATGCCTGTTTCGCGGGCGCAGCGGCGGAAGTCGGCCGTGTCCATGCCCACAAATTCAAACGGGACTCCCTTGACCCGGAAATAGGCTTCAAGCTTGCCGGTAAAATATGAAAGCTTGAGCCCATGCAGGCGATACAGCGCCTCTCCCGTACCACCGGTTTTCAGATGAACCTGACGTTCGGGCGCAGTTTCCAAGGCACGCTCCTTCATGACCCACCGTCGGGGCGTTATGGCTTCAGCCGGGCAATCAGGCTCGATGTGTCCCAGCGGTTTCCGCCCATGGCCTGCACCTCGCCGTAATAGGCATCGATGATGGCCGTGACCGGCAGGGTCGCGCCGATCTCCTCGGCCGCGTCCAGCGTGATGCGCAGATCCTTGCGCATCCAGTCGACTGCGAAGCCGAAATCGAACTTGCCTTCGGTCATCGTTTTCCAGCGGTTCTCCATCTGCCAGCTTTGCGCCGCGCCGCCGGAGATCGCCTCGATCACCTTGGCGGGATCGAGACCGGCCTTGTCCGCAAAGTGGAGGCCCTCGGCGAGGCCCTGCACGATACCGGCGATGCAGATCTGGTTGACGGACTTGGCGAGCTGGCCGGAACCGGTCTCGCCGATCAGGGTGATCTTGCGCGCGAAGGCGTTCATCACCGGCTCGGCGGCCGCGAAAGCGGGCTCGTCTCCGCCGCACATGATGGTGAGCTTGCCGTTGATCGCGCCGGCCTCGCCGCCGGACACCGGAGCGTCGATGAAGTGCGCGCCTTTCGTTTTGCAACGCGCCGCGAGTTCGCGGGCGAGTCCGGCGGAGGCGGTGGTGTGGTCGATGACGGTCATACCCGCGCCGAGACTCGGCTCGAAGGCGTCGAAGACGGCGCGCACGTCCGGGTCATCGCCGAGGCACATCAGCACGAACTCGGCGCCGAAGACGGCGGAGGCCGGATCCTTTGCCGCTTCGCCCCGGTGCACGCCGGTCCAGGCGGCGGACTTGGCCGCGGTGCGGTTCCAGACGCTGACCTGGTGACCCGCGCGGGCGAGGTGGCCGGCCATGTGGAAGCCCATGACCCCGAGGCCAAGAAATGCGGTGCGCGCCATGAGTGTCTCCTTTTGGGACGGGTTTGGGGACGCAGATAGATGGAATTTCATCGAAATCCCATCCCTCGCCGAAGCGTGGGTTTCACCATGACCTGATACACGATGATCTCCGTCAGAAGGACAGGAACCAGGACGATGGCTTACGCCACGACCCACCGGCAAATCGCAGGCAGAATGCCTGCACCACCGGCCCGCAAGATGGGCACGTGGAAGATGGCGTATGCCGACTTCCTGACCGCCCTGATGGCCTTCTTCCTGTTGATGTGGCTGGTCAGCGGCGTCTCGCCGGATGCCCGGGCCTCCATTGCCGCCCAGTTCAAGACGAAGGAACTGGCTCTCGCCAGCGCGCCGGCGGCGCCGCCCGCCGAAGCCGCAGACCTCTTCAGCCTCCTGCAACTTTCCGAGACCCTTAAGGCCGCCGGCGAAAGCGTTATCCTTTCCGTGGAGCCGGACGGGGTTCGCCTCGACCTGGTGGATACGGCTGGCCGTCCCCTGTTCGAGAGTGCCAGCGGGGCCCTGACGCCGGAAGGCCGGGCACTGGTGGCTGCGGCGGCCGAAACGCTCGCGCCGCTCGGCAACCCGCTCTCGATTGAGGGACATACCGATGCCTTCAGCCTCGCCACGACCGGATATTCCAACTGGGATCTCTCATCTGACCGCGCCAATGAAGCCCGCCGCCTGCTCGAGGCGGGCGGCGTCGCGCCGGCCCGTTTCGCGGCGGTGACCGGCCTCGCAGATACCCGGCCGCTCGACGCTGGCCAGCCGCACCTCGCTCAAAACCGCCGGATCAGCCTGAAAGTTCATCTGAGCGCCCAACCGTGAGGCTTTCCGGCCACGCCGGTGTGTCTTTTTTGCCGCTGCCACGCGCCTGCCCGGTTTTGGCCCCTTGGCGCTGGCCCGGCGAGGTGTATCGTTCACACGCATGAAGTTTACGGATTCCCATCTGCTGCCGGCCGGCCTGGAACGGTCGCTGAGGTTCTACGTCACGAACCCCAGCCCCTGTCCCTATTTGCCCGATCGCAAGGAGCGGAAGGCGTTCACAAACCTCGCGATTCCGGAAGCCGACGCCGTGCACAATGTGCTCAGCCAGTCCGGTTTCCGCCGCAGCCAGTCGATCGCTTACCGCCCTGCCTGCCTGCGCTGCAACGCCTGCCGCAGCGTGCGCGTGCCGACACGCGAGCATGAGACGAGCCGCAATGACCGCAAGGTGATCGCGAAGAACGCCGGGCTGGTGCGCCGTCCGGTTGTCTCGCAGGCAACGCGGGAACAGTTCCGTCTGCTGAAAGCCTATGTGAAGACGCGCCATGACAATGGCGGCATGTCCGAGATGACCTACCGGGACTATGTCGCGATGGTCGGCGGCAGCCCGGTTCAGAGCCTGATCTTCGAGTACCGCGACGGGCCGGAAGAGACCGCGCCGCTGGTCGCCTGCTCGATCACCGACGTGCTGCGCGACGGCTTCTCGATGGTCTACACCTTCTTTGATCCCGAACAGGAAGCCCGAAGCCTCGGCCACCACGTGATCCTCGATCATATCCGCCATGCGCAGGACCTTGGCCTGCCGCACGTGTATCTGGGCTACTGGGTCAAGGGCAGCCCGAAGATGGCGTACAAGCGGCGCTACAAACCACTGGAAGTACTTGACGGCGACCGCTGGCGGCCCTTGAGAGACGACGAGTAGGCGCGAAGCGAGACCGGTCCCGCAGAGGACGGACGCGCGCACATGGGGAGGCCAGTCAATGATCAACCGGCGTAATCTCGTCGGCGCAGGAGCCCTTGGGCTCGCGGGCGCCGTAGCGACCTTCGCAAATCCCAAATCCGGCGCGGCGCTCTCCGGCCCGGCCATCAGCCGAAGCCGGCGCCGCTTCAATATGGTGACGACCTGGCCGAAGGGCCTGCCGGGCCTCGGCCGCGCGGCGGAACGGGTGTCCGAACGCGTGTTCGAGATGTCGGACGGGTTGATGGAGATCAAGGTCTTCGCGGCCGGCGAACTGGTGCCGCCCTTCGAGAGCTTCGATGCGGTCGCGAACGGCTCGGCCGACATGTACCATGGCGCGGAGTACTACTGGACCGCCAAGTCGACCGCCTTCCCGTTCTTCACCGCCGTGCCCTTCGGCATGACGGCGCAGGAGATCATGGGCTGGATCGACCATGGCGGCGGCCAGGCGCTGTGGGATGAACTCTCCGGACAGTTCGGCATCAAGTCGATCCAGGGCGCCAATACCGGACACCAGATGGGCGGCTGGTTCCGGCGCGAGATGACCTCGCTGAACGATTTCGTCGGCCTCAAGATGCGCATTCCCGGACAGGGCGGCGAAGTGCTGCGCGCCCTCGGCGGCGCGTCCATCTCACTCGCGGGCGGCGAGATTTACCAGGCGCTGCAGACCGGTGCGATCGACGCCACCGAATGGGTTGGTCCGTGGAACGACTATTCGCTCGGCTTCCACCGCGAGGCGCCCTTCTACTACGGCCCGGGCTTCCATGAGCCGGGCGCGAGCTTGGCCGTCGGCATCAATCGCGGCGTTTGGGACAGCCTGATCCCCAGCGAGCAGGCGATCCTGAAAGCGGCATGCGAATCCGTGAACCACCTGTCGCTCGGCGAATTCACCTACCAGAACTCCGTTCACCTCGACCTGCTGGTGCGCGAACACGGCACACAGCTTCGTTCGTTCCCGGATGAAGTGGTCAAGCGGATGTCCGAGGCAGCCTTTGACGTGCGCGCCGCCAGCGGCAAGGATGGCATCGAGAAGCGGATCTATGAAAGCTTCGAAGCCTCGCTGAAACTGATGCGCGGCTGGGCCGGCGTGTCCGACGGGCCGTATTACGCCGCCCGCGCGCTCGGCAAGTAAGCTCAGAGGCGCGGCATGGACAGCCAGATATTCCTGACGCTCGGCACGGCGCTCAAATGGGTGGGCATCGCAACCTTGCCACTGTTCGCCCTGCCGCTCATCGTGCTGGCGGTTCCAAACCTGATGGACGGAATCGCGAAACGCCTGATCGGGCTGATCGACCGGATTTCCGGCACAGCGCTCGGCGCGGCGATGACCTGCGGCGTGCTGCTGATCTTCCTTCAGCTGATCGTCGTGCTGCT
>LNFC01000016.1 GCA_001464545.1 Acidobacteria bacterium Ga0077551 | reverse complement strand
AAGCCCGGTTTCCGGTTTCAACCCCATTCGAGAAGGGCCACCCCATGGCCAAACACGCCACGATCAAGATTAGCCTCAATTCGACGGCTGATACGGGATTTTTCTACGTGACGAAGAAAAATCCGCGCACCATGACCGAGAAGATGGTGAAGCGCAAATATGATCCGGTTGCGAAAAAGCACGTTGATTTCAAGGAAGGCAAGATCAAGTGAGATCTGCTCCCTGATACGGTTTTTGGAAACCCGCGCTACTTCGGCGCGGGTTTTTTCGTTCAAAAGACCTTCGTTTTCTCGTTTTCTTGTTCGTCCAGGGTTCGAATTTTTCTCAGTTGGGGAAAAACCAGTATCGAAAGAGTCGCAATCCCAATCGCTGCGAATCCGCCTGCGACGACTGTAAAGACCGGACCCGCCACGGCGGCCATGAACCCGGCGCGCGTCTCGCCCAGCTCATTTGATGCCCCGACAAAGATCGAGTTCACCGCATTCACCCGGCCGCGCACCTCATCGGGCGTCCAGAGCTGCAGGATGATCTCGCGGACATAGACCGACACCATGTCGAACCCGCCAACGCACATCAGGGCGAGGATCGAGACCCAGGCGAGCGTCGAGGCGCCGAACACGGCCGTGGCCAGCCCGAACATCGCGACGGCGGCCAGCAGGATCCAGCCGGCATGGTCGCGGATCGGGAACGCCGTGATCAGGGCGATGGCGATGATCGCCCCGATGCCGGGCGCGGCCCGCAGCAGGCCGAGGCCGAGTTCGCCGACATGCAGGATGTCGCGGGCATAGATCGGCATCAGGGCGACGGCCCCGCCGAGCAATACCGCGAACAGGTCAAGCGAGACGGCGCCCAGGACGACCTTGTTGTTCCAGATATAGCTGAAGCCGCCGAGGATGCTCGCGAGCGTGGGCGGCTCGCGGGAGACGATCTGGTTGGGCTTGGGGATCGAGAAGATCAAGGTCGCCGCCGCAATGAAGAGGCAGGTGGCGGTGCCATAGGCCGCTTCCGGCGCAAGGCCGTAGAGCAGCGAGCCGATCACCGGGCCGCCAATCGTCGCCATCTGCCAGGACGAGGTGATCCAGCTGACCGCGTTCGGGAAGTCCTCGCGCGGCACGAGATTGACCGCGAGGCTGGTCGCAGCGGGGCCATAGAAGGCGCGGGCGGTGCCGAACAGGGTGAGGATGGCGAGCACCAGCATGGGATTGAAGTTGCCCGACAGCACCAGCATCAGGATGCTGGCGGCGCAGCTCATCATCACCAGCGCGCCGCAGCCCATGACGAGGCGGCGGCCGAGCCGGTCTGCCGCGTTACCGGTCACGACGACGAGCAGCAAGGCTGGCAGGAATTGGACGAGCCCGATCCAGCCGAGCAGCGCGGGGTCTCGCGTCTCGTCATACATCTGCCAGGCGACAGACACCGAGACGACCTGCGCCGCGAACGACGTCAGGAAACGCGAGAAGAAGTACCGGGTGTAGGAAGAGTGCCGGAAAGCCGCGAAACGGTTGGACATGGGCGCGGGCGGCTCCAGGAAGCTGGTTAGCCGCTGTGAGCCTGCCCCACCTTCAAGTCAATCAGGCGGCGAGGCTTTTGACGCGGTTGCGGCCGGCGGATTTCGCCTGGTAGAGCGCGGTATCGGCGCGGTTCAAAAGCTCCGCCATCGTGTCGTTCGGCCCCAACAGGCTGGAAACACCGGCGCTGACCGTGACTGCAATCTGCCGGGTCTCGCTGAGTACGTTGAACGGGTCTGCCGCGATGGCCTTGCGGACGCGCTCCGCGGCGGCGCACGCCAATTCTTCGGGCGTTTCCGGCAGGATGACGAGGAACTCTTCCCCGCCCGGCCGGCACGCGACATCCATCGGGCGAATGTTGTGGCGCAGGCGGTCTGCCAGTTCCTGCAACACTTCGTCTCCGGCCTGGTGGCCGTGTGTGTCGTTGATCGGCTTGAAATGGTCGATGTCCAGCATCATCACCGACAGCGGCTTTCCGCCCATCACCGCGCGGTGCATGTATTGCTGCAGCTGGCTGGTCATGTAGCGGCGATTGTAGAGGCCGGTGAGCTGGTCGATCACCGACAGCTCCAGTCCGCGATCGACGCGTTCGCGCAGGATTTCAACATAGCGGGTGCGGCGCGTCTGGGTGCGCACGCGGGCGAGCAGTTCCTGGGTGTCCACCGGCGCCATGATCATGTCGCTGGCGCCGATCTCCAGACCCTTGACGGCCTTGGCGCGCTCCAGCGGATCGCAGATCAGCAGGATCGACACGGCGCGGGTCACATCGTTCGTCTTGAAGTGGGCGCAGAGTTTCAGCGGGTCGAAGCTTTTCGACAGGAGCGAGACGAGCAGCACATCCGTGCGCTCCTTGGCGAGATCGCCCATGTTGCCGGATTCGAGCAGCGTCATGACCTTGTGGCCGTCCTCGCGCAGCAGTGTGGCGATCCGCGCCGAGGTGCGCGGGTTGTCATCGATCAGGAAGACGCGGGCTGGGCCTTCGACGTCTTCCTGCGCCGAGTCTTCCATCGCGCCGGTCTTCAGGCCACTGGCCTCGCGCTGGCGCAGTTCGGACGTGACGGCGTTGTAGCGCATCAATGTGTTGATGCGGGAGGTGAGCAGGAAATCGTCCACCGGCTTGGTGAGAAAATCCTCCGCACCCGCATCAAGACCGCGGACACGGTCTTCGGTGTCGCTGAGCGCCGTGACCATCACGACCGGGATATGCGCCGTGAGCGGATCAGCCTTCAGGCGGCGGCAGACTTCGTATCCGTCCATACCGGGCATCATCACATCCAGCAGGATGATCTCGGGATCCGTGGTGCGTGCCTTCTCCAGCGCGTCGGGGCCGTTGCAGGCGAGAATGACGGAATGATACTGCGCCTCGAGCTTGGCCTGCAGCAGGCGGCGGTTCGCCTCGATATCGTCGACAACGAGGATTCGCGCGCTCATGCCGCTTCCTTGGGCATCAGGGCCTCGACCGCCCGGATGAAGGAGGCGATCTGGATGGGTTTCGAGAGATAGCCTTCGCAACCGGCTTCGCGCACGCGCTGTTCGTCCGTACGCATCGCAAAGGCGGTGACGGCGAGCACCGGGATATGGGCGACCTTCTTGTCGTCCTTCAGCCAGCGGGTGATGTCGAGGCCCGAAACTTCCGGCAGCTGGATGTCCATGATGATCAGGTCCGGCAGCTCCTTGCGGGCGATCTCGACCGCCTTGGCGCCGTCGCGGCACTGGAAGGTCTTGAAGCCGAAAGCGCCCAGAAGGTCACAGAACAGGCGCATGTTGAGGTCATTATCCTCAACAACCAACACTGTTCGGGAACGCTCTTTGGTCATGATACTCAAGATTGCTGGCGATTCGCGCGGATGCCGATCCACGTTTTTCAGTTATACTGTCAAAAGTTAACACGCATTTATGCCGGGGTGGCGGCAGGTTTGCGGCGGCGCAAGGACGGGGAGTGCAAATAACACGATGGTTAGCCTTTGCCGCGACTGCCTCGCTGTAAAGACTGAAGATTTTGACCGTTGCCCGGTCTGCTTCAACTTGCGGGTCGTGCGTCATCCGGCGCTGGCGATTCTCTCCATCGCGCATGTTGATTGCGATGCGTTTTATGCGGCGGTCGAGAAACGGGACAATCCGGAGCTGCGCGACAGGCCCCTGATCGTGGGCGGCGGCACACGGGGCGTGGTGACGACCTGCTGTTACCAGGCGCGGCTTTACGGCGTGCGCTCCGCCATGCCGATGTTCAAGGCCCTGAAGCTGTGCCCGGACGCGGTGGTCGTGCCGCCGAACTTTTCAAAGTATCACGAGGCGGGCCGAGCCATCCGTGCGCGGATGGACGCGCTGACGCCGCTGGTGCAGCCGGTGTCGATCGACGAGGCCTATCTGGACCTGTCCGGCACCGAGCGCCTGCACGGCCTGCCGCCGGCCGCGAGCCTGGCGCGCCTGGCGCTGGAGGTGGAAAAGCAGGTGGGCGTGACGGTCTCGATCGGACTGTCGTCCAACAAGTTTCTCGCCAAGACCGCCAGCGAACTCGACAAGCCGCGCGGCTTTGCGGTGCTCGCGCCCGAGGAGGCCGAAGAATTCCTGGCCGACAAGCCGGCGGGCTTCCTGCACGGCGTGGGGCCGAAGTTTGCCGAGTCGCTGGCGAAGGACGGATTCCACACGGTCGGCGATATTCAGCATGCGGAGCTGAAAGACCTGATCCGGCGCTATGGCGAGACCGGCGAGTGGCTGAAGCGCTGCGCGCATGGCCGCGACACACGGCCGGTGAGCCCGCATGATGACCGCAAGTCGGTCTCCAGCGAGACGACCTTTTTCGAGGACACGGCGGACCTCGCCCTGCTGGAGGATCATCTCTGGCGGCTCAGCGTGAAGACCGCTGACCGGGCGAAGGCGGAAGGCGTGGTGGGGGTCGTGGTGACGCTGAAACTGAAGACGTCCGACTTCAAGGCGGTCACGCGGCGCATCTCGCTGCACGCGCCGACGCAGCTCGCGCAGGAAGTGTTCCGCACGGCGCGGCCGCTGCTGGCGAAGGAAGCGGGCGGGCGGGTGAAGTACCGGCTGATCGGGGTCGGGCTGTCGGGGCTGTCGCCCTACCATTCCGACGGCGTGGACCTGATCGACCCCAAGGTGGCCAAGCGCGCCGCCGCTGAGCGCGCCTCCGACAAGGCGCGCGCGAAGTTCGGATCGGGCGCGGTGATGACCGGGCGCGCGGCGCGGATGGCCAAGAAGGATGAGGGCTGACTTGCAGCCCGCCGCAGGCTAGACGGAGCAGCGACAAAATCAGGAGACCGAGCCATGCCCACACCCGAAGAGAATCTCGACCGTCTCGGCATCGCGCTGCCCGCGCCGATGAAACCGGTAGCGACCTATGTGCCGTTCGTGATCACGGGCAAGCTGCTCTACGTGTCCGGCCAGGTGAGCGCGACGGCGGACGGACGTATTCTCGGGCGGCTCGGCGAGAACATGGAGCTTTCCGCAGGCCAGCATGCGGCGCGGATCTGCGGCATCAACCTGATCGCGCAGTGCAAGGCGGCGGTGGGCGAGCTGTCGAACATCAAACGGGTGGTCAAGCTGGGCGGATTTGTGAATGCGGCGCCGAGCTTCGTGGACATTCCGCAGGTGATCAATGGCTGCTCGGACCTGATGGTCGAAGTGTTCGGCGAGGCGGGCAAGCATGCGCGCTCGGCGGTGGCGTGCCCGACGCTGCCGCTCGGGGTGGCGGTGGAAGTCGACGGCGTGTTCGAGATCGCCTGACGGATGGCGGAGCGGTTTGACCTTGGCGCGTTCGCCTATGCCCACCGGGGCCTGTGGCTCGCGGAGGGTCCGCCGGAGAATTCGCTGGCGGGGTTTCGCGCGGCGGCGGCCGCCGGGCTTGGGGTGGAGTTTGACCTCAGGCCCTCGGCGGACGGCGAGGTGATGATTTTCCATGATCCGCTGCTGGACCGGATGACGGCGGTGTCGGGCGTGTTCGAGACGCGTGCGGCGGGGGAGCTCAAGAGCATGGCGCTGGGCGCGTCGGGGGAGCGAGTGCCGGCGTTCGAGGAGCTGCTGGGGCTATGGCCGGAAGGCCTGCCGCTATTGTGCGAGATGAAGGTGGACGGGACGACCGATCCGGCGGCGTTTGCGGAGAAGGTGGCGGCGCAGCTGGCGGGCTGGCGCGGGCTGGCGGCGGCGATGAGTTTTTCCGAGGAGGCCGTGCGGGCGCTGCCGGCGAGCCTGATGCGGGGGCAGCTGGTGTTGCCGACGGTGCAGGCGGGCGAGGCGCGGTTTGACGAGGTGGCGGGCCGGGCGCTGGCGGACGGAATCGACTATCTCGCGGTGCACCACACCGACACGGCGCGGGCGGCGGCGCTGGGCGCGCCCTTCGTGGTGTGGACGGTGCGCAGCGAGGCGGATCTGGCGGCGGCGCGGCCTTACAATCCCGCAATCATCTTTGAACATATCGACCCGGCGCTCGCGGCGCCCTAAATTGCAGGGCATGGACGCCGCCCTCCCCCGCATCACGATTCTCAAGACGCTGGACGGCGTGGACGCGGCGGCATGGAACGCGGTCGCGAACCCGCCGGGGCTGCGCTACGATCCGTTCGTCACCTGGGAGTTCCTCGACGCGATGGAGCGCTCCGGCGCGGCCTGCCCGCGCACCGGGTGGCGGGGTGCGCACCTGCTGGCGCATGACGCGGGCGGGCGGCTGCGCGGGGCAATGCCGATGTGGTTCAAAACCCATTCGCGCGGCGAGTTCGTGTTCGACCAGTCCTGGGCGGAGGCCTGGGAGCGCGCCGGCGGAGCATATTATCCGAAGCTGCTGTCAGCCGTTCCCTTCACACCGGTGACTGGCCGGCGGCGGCTGGTCGTGCCCGGGCCGGATGAGGCGCTGTACAAGTCCGCGCTGCTGCAGGGCGCATTGCAGCTGGTGGCGGAGACGGGCGCCTCCTCGTTCCACATGAACTTCATCGAAGAGACCGAGGCGCCGGCGCTGGAGCATGCGGGGCTGCTGATCCGCACGGACCAGCAGTTCCACTGGCAGAATGCCGGGTACGGATCATTTGATGATTTCCTCGCGACGCTCTCCTCCGACAAGCGCAAGAACCTGCGCAAGGAGCGCGCCAAGGCGCATGAGGGTCTGGAGTTCCACCACATCACGGGCGCGGAGATCACCGAGGCGCATCTCGACATCTTCTTCGAATTCTACATGGACACCGGCAACCGCAAATGGGGCTCGCCTTACCTGACGCGCAAGAGCTTCTCGTTGCTCCGGGAGCGGATGGCGGATGATCTGTTGTTCGTGTTTGCCTATGAAGGCGAGACGGCGATTGCCGGCGCGATGAATCTGATCGGGTCCGAAACGCTGTACGGCCGCTATTGGGGCTGCATCGATCCACGGCCGATGCTGCATTTCGAGACGTGCTATTATCAGGCCATCGATTTTGCGATCGCGCGCGGGCTGAAGACCGTGGAAGCGGGCGCGCAAGGCGGGCATAAGCTGGCGCGCGGCTACGCGCCGGTGCTGACACGCTCGGCGCACTGGATTGCCCATGCCGGATTCCGCGCGGCGATTGCCGACTATCTGGAGCGCGAGCGGGCCGCCGTGGACGCTGACTTCGACTATCTCAAGGACCGGACACCGTTCAGGAAAGACACATGACCCTTCACGCACCCTACGACCCCGCCAACATATTTGCGAAGATCCTGCGCGGCGAGATGCCGAGTGTGAAGGTTTTCGAGGATGAGGTGGCGCTCGCCTTCATGGATGTGTTTCCGCAGGTGGAGGGGCATACGCTGGTGATCCCCAAGCGGGCCGAAGCGCGCAATTTCCTCGACCTGCCGGACGCGGCGCTCGGCGACTATATGATCCGTGTGCAGAAGGTCGCGCGCGCGGTCGAGGCCGGGCTGAAGCCGGACGGGCTGCGCGTGGTGCAGTTCAACGGCGCGCCGGCCGGGCAGACCGTGTTCCACCTGCATTTCCACATCATGCCGGCGTGGGAAGGCGTGAAGATGGGCGCTCATGCGAGCGGCGGAATGAAGAGCGCGGCCGAGCTGGAGCCGGTGGCGGCGCGGATACGGGCGGGGTTTTAAACCCTTGCCCCCCCTCTCGCAGTCGTGGGAGAGGGCTGGCGGCTTAAATACCCAGCTTCGCCTTCAGGATGTCGTTGACGGCCTGCGGGTTGGCTTTGCCGCCCGAGGCTTTCATCACCTGGCCGACGAACCAGCCGAGGGTTTGCGGCTTGTCCTTGACCTTGGCGACCTGTTCGGGGTTCGCCGCGATGATCTCGTCCACGACCTTTTCGATGGCGCCGGTATCGGTGACCTGTTTGAGGCCGTGCTTCTCGACGATGACGGCCGCTTCGCCCTCGCCCTCGATCATCCGGGCAAAGACGTCTTTCGCGATCTTGCCGCTGATCGTGTTGTCGGAGATCAGCGCAATCAAGCCGCCGAGCGCAGACGCCGAGACCGGGCTTTGCGACAGCTCCAGGCCTTCCTTGTTGAGGTATCCGAAGAGTTCCTGCGTGACCCAGTTGGCAGCAAGCTTCGCGTCGCGGCCCTTGGCCACTTCCTCGAAGAAAAGCGCCTTGTCAGCGTCGGACGTGAGCACGCCCGCGTCATAGCGCGACAGGCCGTAATCCTTCTCGAAGCGGGCGCGCTTCTGGTCGGGCAGCTCCGGCAGCGATTTGCGGATGCCCTCGATCCAGGCCTGCTCGAGCTCGAGCGGCAACAGGTCCGGGTCCGGGAAATAGCGGTAGTCGTGCGCATCTTCCTTCGAGCGCATCGAGCGGGTTTCGCCCTTCACCGGATCGAACAGGCGGGTTTCCTGGTCGACCTTGCCGCCGCCTTCGATGATCTCGATCTGGCGGCGCGCTTCGTATTCGATGGCCTGCTGGATAAAGCGGTAGGAGTTCATGTTCTTCAACTCGCAGCGCGTGCCGAGATGTTTGAAGTCACCGGTTTCGCGGAACTTCTCGTACTGGCCGGGCTTGCAGACGGAGACGTTGACGTCAGCGCGCAGGTTGCCCTTTTCCATGTCCCCATCGCAGGTGCCCAGCGCGATGACGATGGCGCGCAGTTTCTTGACGTAGGCGGCCGCCTCGGCGGGCGAGCGCACGTCGGGCTTGGAGACGATCTCCATCAGGGCCACGCCGGAGCGGTTGAGGTCCACGTAGGTCGCGTGCGGGTCCATGTCGTGGATCGACTTGCCGGCGTCCTGCTCGAGGTGCAGGCGCTCGATCCGGCAGGTGAAGGCATAGCCTTCCTTGCCGGGCACTTCGACATCCACATCGATCTCGCCTTCGCCGACAATGGGATGGGCGAACTGGCTGATCTGGTAGCCCTGCGGCAGGTCCGGATAGAAATAGTTCTTCCGGTCGAAGCGGCTGTAATTGTTGATCTGCGCTTTTAGGCCGAGGCCGGTCCGGATCGCCTGCTCGACGCAGACCCTGTTGATGACAGGGAGCATGCCGGGCATCGCGGCGTCCACGAGCGAGACGTTGCAGTTCGGGTCCGAGCCGAAGGCCGTGGACGCGCCGGAGAACAGCTTCGCATTCGAGGCGACCTGGGCGTGGATTTCCAGCCCCATGACGACTTCCCAGTCGCCGGTGTCGCCTTTGATGCGGAAGGTGGGTCGCTCGGTCATCGGTGTCTCGGGAGGTTATGGGTGGGTTGGGGCGCTTCTAGGGGCAGCCGGGCCAGTCAGTCCAGCTTGCCTTCTTCGCGGGCCTTGCGCACGCGTTCGCGGCGGGCGGCCATGCGGTCCTTGACGTTGGTCGAGGTGGACGGCGGGGGCGGCGCTGCTTCGGGCTCCGGGGCGGGCGGGGGCGCTTCTTCGGCGTCCAGCTTGCCTTCGGCGATCAGACGGCGGCGGCGGGCCTCCAGATCGGCCTGGCGGGCGGCGAGCGCCTTGCTGCGCGGCTCGAACAGCGCGGCAAGCTTGCCCTGCCCTGCCCCGCCGGGGGCCGGCATTTCGGAGAGCTTGCGGCCGCGGGCCTTCAGCACATTGGAAATGCGCCAGGCGACATAGCCCGCCACGAACAGGCAGACGCCCAGCATGATCCGCATTTCGGGATCAGCGAGGCTGTAGCCATAGCGGGCGAGGATGCCGCTCATCATGAGCGTGCTCAGGATGAGGGTGATCGCGAAGATTGCAAGGAAACGCGCCATGCGGGCAGTTTACCACCAGCGGTCCGGCTTGGCCACAAAGCCGGCTGCATCTTCCAGCGCGCCGCCGACACGGAAGCAGGCGGCCTCGTCGAGCGCCTTGCCGATCACCTGCAGGCCGAGCGGCAAGCCGCTGGCCGAGAGGCCAGCGGGCACCGCGATGCCGGGCAGGCCCGCGAGGTTGGCCGTGACCGTGAACACGTCGTTGAGGTACATCTCGACCGGGTCGCCGGACTTCTCGCCAAACGCGAAGGCGGGCGATGGGCAGGCCGGCGTCAGGATCGCGTCGCAGCTTTCGAAGGCGTCGACGAAGTCCTGGAAGATCTTGGTACGGACTTTCTGGGCGCGCAGGTAGTAGGCGTCGTAATAGCCCGACGAGAGCACATAGGTGCCGATCATCAGGCGGCGCTGGACTTCCTTGCCGAAGCCGGAGGCGCGGGTGCCTTCATAGGTCTGCGTGAGGTTGCCGCCTTCGACGCGGGCGCCGTATCGCATGCCGTCATAGCGGGCGAGGTTGGACGAGGCCTCCGCCGGGGCAACGATGTAATAGGCGGGCAGCGCATACTTCGTGTGCGGAAGGGAGATGTCGACGATGGTGGCGCCAGCTTCCTTCAGCCATTTGATGCCCTGCTGCCAAAGGGCGTCGATCTCGTCGGAGAGACCGTCGATGCGGTATTCCTTCGGGATGCCGATACGCATGCCCTTGACGCCCTTGCGGACGTCCTTCTGCCAGTTCGGCGTCTTGATGTTCAGCGAGGTGGAGTCCTTCGGGTCATGGCTGCACATGACTTCCAGGAGGATGGCGCTGTCTTCGACCGTCTTGGCGATCGGGCCGGCCTGATCGAGCGACGAGGCGAAGGCGACCATGCCGTAGCGGCTGGCGCGGCCATAGGTCGGCTTGATGCCGACGGTGCCGGTGAAGGCGGCGGGCTGGCGGATCGAGCCGCCGGTATCGGAGGCGGTGGCGGCGAGGCAAAGGTTGGCGGCGACGGACGAGGCAGAGCCGCCGGACGAGCCACCGGGGGTCAGGCCCTGATTGTCGCCCTTGCGGCGCCAGGGGTTGATCACGTTGCCGAAATGCGAGGTCTCGTTGGAGGAGCCCATCGCGAACTCGTCCATGTTGAGCTTGCCGAGCATTACGGCGCCTTCGTCCCAGAGGTTCTGGGTGACGGTGGATTCGTAGGTCGGCGTGAACTCGCCGAGGATGCCCGAGCAGGCAGTCGTGCGGACACCCTTGGTGCAGTAGAGGTCCTTGATGCCGAGGGGGGCGCCGTCGAGCTTGCCGGCCTTGCCCTTGGCGCGGCGGGCGTCGGAGGCTTTGGCCATCTCCAGCGCCTTCTCGGGCGTCTCGACGACGAAGGCGTTCAGGACGCGGGCCTTGGCGATGGCTGCGTTGAAGGCCTCGGTCAGTTCGACCGAGGAAAACTGCTTCGATTTCAGCCCGTCCAGCGCTTCGGCGAGGGTCAGGGCGGTGAGATCGGTCATCGGGCATGCCTCATGTTGAACCCTGCCTGCTAGGGCCCAGACGGGAAAAGTTCAAGTCTTCGTGAGCCCATTGCAGCAGCAGGTAACGGGGCGCAGACTGGTCGCACGGTTTTCAAGCGCTCCGGAGGATTTCCGCATGAAACGCATCATTCTGGCCGTTCTGGCCGCGACCGCGCTCGGCGCCTGCTCAACCGCGCCGGCCGAACCCCGGCTGCGCGGTCTGGAAAAGTATGCCGATGACCCGCGCCTTGGCCCTGAGACCCGGAGCGTCTGCTTTGCATCCAACATCGACGGCTTCAACCTGAACGAGCGCGAAACGGTGGTGCTGCAAGAGGGGCGCGACCAGTACATGGTCGAGGTGACGGCGGGCTGCACGGACCTCGAATATGCCGAATCCATCGTTGTGGACTCTCATGGCGGATGCCTGACGCCGGGCGATTCGATCATCGTGGCGCGCACGCTGGGCGACTCTTTCGGCTCCAACCGCTGCATGATCCGCGAGATCCACGAATGGAATCCGAAGGCCGAAAAACCCGCAGAGGCGGCGGAAGAGAATCCCACCTGACCCTGCTGGCGCGCGCTCCGGCGCGTTGCTACACACGCGGCCATGCTGGCACGAAACGAAGGGGGCCGCGCCGAGGTTCGCACCTCGCCCCTGCATGGACGCGGATTGTTTGCGGCGAGCCCGATTCCGGAAGGTGCCGAGATCGGCGTATATCCGCTGCTGGTCCTGTCGCATGCCGATACCGAGACGCTGAAATCCACACGGCTTTATCATTATGTGTTCTACGTCGATGAGCGCGCCGATGGCGCGGTGCGCTGCGCCGTTGCCTTTGGGGAAATCTCGATGTGCAATCACAGCCCGGCCGCGAATGCCGGGTTTGAGGTTGACGCGGACGCGCAAACCGTCACCCTGACCGCGCTGACCGATATCGCATCGGACGCCGAAATTCTGATCGACTATCAGGACTTTGCCGAAGAAGCGCTTTAGCGCCGCAACCTGTTCCGGGAGGACAAGACAATGACCAACACGGTTCCCAAGACCGCGCTCCAGCTGCGAAGCCATCTGAAGGCTTCGGGCGAACTCGAGATTTCATTGGCCGAAGTGGCTGTGCCGGAGCCTGGCCCGGATGATGTGATCATCCGCGTCGAGGCAACGCCGATTAACCCGTCTGACCTCGGCCTGCTGGTCGGCGGGGCCGACATGAGCACGGCCGTCCAGTCGGGCACCAAGGATCGCCCCGTGATCACCGCGAAGGTTCCTGCCCCGGCGATGCGGGCGATGGCGGCGCGGATGGACCAGTCGATGCCGGTGGGCAACGAGGGCGCGGGCGTCGTGGTGAAGGCGGGCTCCTCGCCGGCAGCGCAGGCGCTGCTCGGCAAGATGGTCGCGGGTCTCGGCGGCGAGATGTATGCGCAGTACCGGATGTTAAACGTGGCGCAGTGCCTGCCGCTGCCGGATGGCACTTCGGCGAAGGATGGCGCGTCCTGCTTCGTCAACCCGCTGACGGCGCTGTCCTTCGTGGAGACGATGCGGATGCAGGGCCGCACCGGGATCGTGCATACCGCCGCTGCTTCGAACCTTGGCCAGATGCTGGTGAAGATTTGCCAGAAGGACAATGTTCCTCTGGTCAACATCGTGCGGTCGAAGGCGCAGGCGGATCTGCTGAAGGGCCTCGGCGCGAAATTCATCGTCGATTCCTCGTCTCCCAACTTCATGGAAGAGCTGATCACGGCGCTGGCCGAGACCAAGACGACGCTGGGCTTCGACGCGATCGGCGGCGGTCCGCTGGCCGGGCAATTGCTGGTGGCGATGGAAGCGGCAGCGAGCCGCAACATGAAGGAGTTCAGCCGGTATGGCTCGGGCCAGGAAACGCAGGTCTACATCTACGGCCGGCTCGACATGTCGCAGACACAGGTGCCGCCGGGCGTCGGCTTTGCGTGGAACCTGGGCGGTTACCTGCTGACGCCGTTCCTGCAGAAGGTCGGGCCGGAAGTTCGCGCCAAGATGCGTCAGCGCGTGGTGGACGAACTGACGACGACGTTTGCGAGCCACTACACGGCAGAAATCTCGCTGGCCCAGGCGCTCGATCTGAAGACGCTGCAGGCCTACAACGCGAAGGCAACGGGCACGAAGTACCTGATCAATCCGGCGAAGTAATTTTGCTGTTTTGGGGGCCGATTTCCGGTTCCGCCGCGGGCGATGGGCGGAATCTGGTGTGATTACAGGGGGTTCGGCTGTACTGGCTGCGCTGAACCCCTCTCATGCCGTCTCGCGGCGTCTACATTTGATGCTGTTTGTTTCGCGTTCAGCCGCGCTTCTTTCTCAAAGATTCTCATTTTTTATCACTTGCTATCGCAGGCGGCGGCCATGCTCCGGGGGCGGAGGGTTTCAGGTCAGCCGCGCAGGATACACCCGGTGTGGAGGGTGTAGCTCTGATGGGCGCGAGTATTTTACAGCGGGTTGATTTTGTTGGAGTGGGGCGGGCGCGGATGTAGGCGTAAGTCCGGCGCATGTCCTGTGCTTCGCCCCACCCTCTTGCCCTCGCAGGCCCCGAAATGGGGAGGGTTGGGGTGAGGCACTTTTGCAAGATCCGTTATCCGGCGGTTCGGCGATCGCGAGTTCAGGCACGCGCTGGCTGGACATGATCATCGCCCCCACCGTTGCAGGACCTCCTGAATTCGTTGGATCGGCCCGAATGATGGAAGGAAGGATCGCAACGTCCGAGAATGGCCGATTGTGTTGAAAAAGTCCGCTGGCTAATGGGCGGCGTCGTGCGGCCGCGGTGAGGCATTTCGGCTCCTCACGCTGGAACCGGAACCAGTTTGGCGAGTCTGCGCAGGTTTTGCGCGGTGGCGGCGAGATGGAACTCGTCGCAGGCGCCATTTGGACCCCTCAGGCGGAGTTTTGTCATTCCGAGGATTCACCTGGGATGCGCGAACAACATCTCGACCTTCTTCCGCTTGCGACGGGATTGAACATAGGCCTCGGTCTTCGCGATATCCCGGGCGACGTCACGCGACGCTTCGTGGATCGATCGGCTGATCTTGCGATGTGGCTGGCCCGGACAGCACCTGTCCTTCAGGGGGCAGATGTCGCAGTCAGCTTTCCTGGCGCGGTAAAGTGTCTGGCCCGCCTTGGTCACGCCCGAGCGCTGGGTTTTGTAGGTTCGGTTGAACTGGCGCAGCTGCTTGCCTGCCGGACAGGTATATTGATCCGCTGCGGATCATACGCGAAGTCCGAGCGTGAGAAGGTCCCGTCGTTGCGCTCGCCCTTGTCGAAGACAGGGATGTGCGGCTCGATCCCTTTCTGCTCAACCAGCCATTCCAGCATGGGTCCGGATCCGTAGGCGGTGTCAGCAGCAAGCCGTTCACACGAGAGGCCATGGCGATCTTCGGTCCGTTGCATCATGCGTTTTGCGGCGGTGACCTCAGCCTGCCGAATAGCGGTGGTCGCCTCAACATCGACAATGACCGCACGATCGGTGTCGATAAGATAGTTGACGGTATATGCGTAGAAGTCCGGTCCATTGTGAGCGCCGGTGTAGCGCGCAGCCGGATCCGTCTCTGACAGGAACTTCGGTGTCTTCTCACTCGCCGCCCCGAAAGCCGCATCATCGAGAACCGCAAAATACTCATCAATCGCACGGCTGGCCTTGACGGCAGCGAGGCGTCTTCGCCTTTCGGTCCCTTGCGGCGATCAGCGTCGGCCTGGATCAGGCTGCCGTCTACGGCGAAGGCCTCACCGCCAACAAGGCCCGCAGACAGGCAAAGGCGCAGGACCTGGTCGAACAGCTTGCGGAAGATGTCGCTTTCCCGGAACCGGCCGTGGCGGTTCTAGGAGAAGGTCGAATGGTCCGGCACGGCGCCTTCCAGCCCGAGCCGGCAGAACCAGCGATAGGCGAGGTTGAGATGAACCTCATCGCACAGGCGGCGTTCAGACCGAATGCCGAAGCAGTATCCGGCTACCAGCATGCGGATCATCAGCTCAGGGCAGATCGAGGGGCGGCCCGCCGTACTGTAGTAAGGTGCCAGTTCTGCGCGGACCTCGGAGAAATCGATCAGCTGATCGATCCTGCGCAGCAAGTGATCAGCCGGAACATGCGCCTCAAGACTGAACTCGTAGAACAGCGCGCCCTGACCTGATCGCCGCTCACCCATCATCGCACCGCTCCGCGCCTGACTGAACAACCAGAAGGGAATCAGAATTCGGCGAAGATGCCGAGGGGTTTTTCAAAACAATCGGCCCAAAATCGCCGGTCAAGGTCGGGCGTAAGAACGGCTCGTTTTTCAGCAACTGAGATATTCACAGCCCGCGAACCGGCATCACAATTCAACTTACCAAGCCGGCGAGCTTCAGGGATGATTAAGATACGATGAACTGGCCGGTTCGCTCGGTGACAATCAATACTCGAAGTTCTAAAAACGCGAGTGTCTTGATGACTGCAAGGGAAGAAAAGAGCTTGCGTTACCATGACCGAAATTGCGATTCCGCCAGATCGGCCAGTATTCGTTGGCGGCCTCGCCGCACACAACGCCGAGATGGCCGGATCGGACAAGCCTGCCTTGGTCATTGTGCCGCATGAAAGCGCCGTCGTCTCTGGACCAATTGGAAAGCGAAGCGATACAGATCCTGCGTGAGGGCGTGGCAGAATCTGAACGGCCCGTGCTGCTCTTTTCGGGCGGCAAGGACTCAACGGTGCTGGCGCACCTGGCGCTTCGGGCCTTTTATCCGTCGCCCCCGCCCATGCCGTTGCTGCATATCGACTCGACCTGGGAATTCCGGGACGTGCTCGATTTCCGAAGTCGCTTTGCTGCAGACAACCGCTTTGAACTGGTGATCCATCACAACGAGGAGGGACGCGAGGCTGGCCTCAATCCCATCGAACATGGATCGCACTATACCAGCGTGATGCGCACAGAGACCTTGAAACAAGCGCTCGACGCCGGCCGGTATGATGTCATTTTTGGCGGTGCGCGCCGCGACGAAGAAGCCTCCCGTGCGAAAGAGAGGGTCGTTTCCGTTCGGAACCGAGGTCATAGCTGGGATCCGAAACAGCAGCGCCCTGAACTCTGGAACAACTACAACTGGCGACGGCGGCCCGATCAGACCTTGCGCGTATTCCCGCTTTCGAACTGGACCGAGTTCGACCTTTGGGCATGGATCCTGACCCGCAACATCGGACTGTGTCCGCTCTACCTGGCGGCGGAGCGTCCAGTGGTGTCGCACAAAGGGCAATGGATCGTCATTGATGATCCGAAGAGGGCGCAGAGGCTGGGACTAAGCGCGCCGGAGCCGCGAAAGGTCCGGTTCCGTTCCCTTGGCTGCTGGCCAGTCACTGCAGCAACGGATTCGGGGGCCGAGACGCTGGCGGCTGTGGTCAGGGAGACGCTTCAAAGCAATCGATCCGAACGAAATGGCCGGATCGGCGACGATGGCACCCTCGAACATCAGAAGCGTGACGGATATTTTTGATGCAAGGCCCTGCATCTGCCTTTGCCGGCCGCCGCGCGGTCCTTGCCACCATGCATGGCAAGGACCGCGCCATAGTGCCGGCGTTTCGGGACATCTTGGGCATCGACATCGAAGTGCCCGATGATCTCGACACAGACCAGTTGGGAACGTTCTCAGGTGAAATCGAGCGAGCAGGCAGCATGGATGAGGTGCTTGTCGCGAAGGCCCGGCTTGGATTGAAAGTGTCCGGGCTGGATCTCGCTATTGCGAGCGAAGGCAGCTTCGGGCCGCACCCTCAAATGCCCTTTTTCCCGGTCGGCCTCGAAAAACTCGTGCTGATCGATGCGAAAAGCGGTCTCGTCGCGATGGAGCACAGCGTCGATCTGACCCCCTGCTACGCAAGCTGGGAAACCAGACGCATGATCGATATTGCAGATCAGATCCAAGCAACCGGATTTCCCGATCAGGCGATGATCGTGCGGCCAAACAACGGCCCCCGAGCTATCGTTCAAAAGGGCGTGCAGACTTTCGAAAACCTGGAAGCGGCGATCGTGCAAGCGGCCCTTGTTTCGAACGATGGCCTAGCCTTCGTTCAGACCGACATGCGCGCCCACTTCAATCCCAAAAGGATGATGTCCATCGAGTTGCTCGCGAAGAAATTTGCTGACCGTCTCTGTCAGACCTGTCGCAGTTGCAGCGCCCCGGGCTGGGGCGTGAAGGGCACCGAAGCCGGTTTGCCCTGCAGCTGGTGTGGTGCTCCGACAGCATGGATACTGCACGAGCTTATGGGATGTTTCATGTGTGACAACGAAGCAAGCCAGCCACGCTCAGACGGCCTAACAGAAGCCGATCCGGCGCATTGCCCCTACTGCAATCCCTGACCTGTTTGTCAATGGCGAGGCAGTCGATCCGGTTGGCTCAATCGCCTCGTCCAAGCTCTGGGCAATTGATATGCTGTACGATCTGACTATTCACTACCGGAGTCGACGCTTCATGCAGTTCAATGGTGCTCGACTGAAAAATTCAAGTTTGACCACCCCTAATCTAGCTTCGTCCCGGCACGACGCCGTGACCCATGTTGCAGCTGCCGTGGAGGAACATGTCTATGCAAACATCTGAGAGAGGCGCGGTACAGGCGCCCGTCCGGCTCACGTTGCGGCGCCCTGATGACTGGCATGTTCATCTGCGAGATGGCGCATTGCTCGCTTCGGTCGTGGGCTACACAGCGAGGCAGTTCGCGCGGGCAATCGTGATGCCGAATCTCAGCCCTCCGATCACAACTACTGCAGCCGGAGCCGCCTACCGCGACCGCATCCTTGCCGCCCTTGAGCCGGGCGTTGTCTTCACGCCTTTGATGACCTGCTACCTCACCGACACAATCGAGTCCGGCGAGGTCGAACGCGGGTTTGCTGAAGGCGTCTTCACAGCCTGCAAGCTCTACCCCGCTCACGCCACCACCAATTCGGATCACGGCGTCACGGACATAAGAAGGATCTATCCTGTGCTCGAGGCCATGGAGCGCATCGGCATGCCGCTGCTGCTGCACGGCGAAGTCACAGATCGCCATGTCGACATCTTTGACCGGGAGGCGGTCTTCATTGACCGGATCCTGACCAAGCTGATCGCTGACTTTCCAGCGCTCAAGGTGGTATTCGAGCATATCACGACCGCCGAAGCGGCCGCGTTCGTCGAAGCCGCTGGTCCAAATCTCGCGGCCACGATCACGCCGCACCATCTGGCGATCAATCGCAACGCCATGTTCGACGGCGGGATCCGCCCTCATTTCTACTGCTTGCCGATCGCCAAGCGGGAGGGCCATCGGCTCGCCTTGCGTGCGGCCGCGACATCAGGTTCCGCGAAATTCTTCCTCGGCACAGACTCCGCGCCGCACGCGGTCAGCGACAAGGAGTCCGCGTGCGGGTGCGCAGGCATATTCAACGCCCCCTTTGCTCTGGAGAGCTACGCGAGTGTGTTCGAAGAAGAAGGCGCGCTCCACCACCTTGAAGCTTTCGCGTCAGAGAACGGCCCGCGCTTTTACGGCCTTCCCCTGAACTCAGAGTTCGTCACCATCGAGCGCAAGCCGCAGCTTGTTCCCGCACAGATGATCGAAGCAGGCATTCCGATCGTTCCCTTCCATGGGGGTGAGGAGATCGCCTGGAGATTTTGCGGCAATACTCCCCCAACAGAAAAGGGCGCCTAAAGATTTCTACTCTTGAGACGGACTGAATGCCGTTTGTGGCAAAACCGCCGGTTAGTGTCTGAGATTTGCTGTTTCACGCAAGCCAAAATATCGGCGAAAAGTGCTGTGGTCGCCCATAGCTCCTCCGTTTGGGGTGAGAGTTCGGTCCGAATGGACGAAGCACGGATATCTCCAAAGCGGTCAGCCGCCCTCAAGCCACTAGTGTCCGTCTTCGGCGATTTCCAGACCTTCGCCCGGTATGTGAGCCCGAAACCTAGCGCTTCAGGTGTTCCATGCCCTTGAGATCGCCGGGCTTGGCGACGGGGGCGCCGAGCTTGGCTTTCACTTTTTCCGCTTTCGGTTTGCGGACTTCTTTTTTGGATTTCATCTGACCCTTGGCCATGGCGCGCGCCTTTCAGCTACCGGACCCTGATTGGCCCAAGACTGAAAGGTAAGGCGGTTCGCGTTGGAATGTAAGGCCGTTACTCCACGGCCTTGGGCACGACGAAGAAACCGTGCTCGGTGCGCGGGGCGTTGGCGAGGACCTGGTCCTGGATGTTGCCGTCGGTGACGACGTCGTCGCGCATCGGGAGGGTGGTTTCGACCACGGAGGTCAACGGCTCGACGCCTTCGACATCGACTTCGTTCAGCTGGTCGATCCAGCCGAGGATGCCGTTCAGTTCGCCGGCGAGTTCGTCGAGGCGCTCTTCCGGCACCGCGATGCGGGACAGGCGGGCAACCTTGCGGACGTCGTCGCGGGTAACGGTCATGGTGGTACTCCAGTCGAGGGGACCGATTACGCGATAGGCAAAGCCGCTTCAAGGTCGTATGTGCCCTGCGATGCCTGTTGTTGACCTGTTTGACCTGCCCGCGAAGGGCGTCCTGATCGGCCTTGACCCGGGCACGAAGACGCTGGGCGTGGCGGCCACCGATGCCAGCCGCATCCTGGCGAGCCCGGTGGAGACCATCCCGAAGCTGAAACTGGCGCCGGCGCTGGCGCGCTTCTTCGAGGTGTATGACGACCGCAAGGGCGTTGGGCTGGTGGTCGGGCTGCCGCTGAACACGGACGGCTCGCAGGGGCCGCGTGTGCAGTCTGTGCGCACGCTGGTGTCGAACCTGCTCAAGCTGCGCGACATTCCGCTGGCCTACCAGGACGAGCGGTACTCGACGGTGGCGGCGGACGAGATCATGCGGGAGCTGTCGTTCACCGAGCAGCGCCGGGCTGACCGGGTGGACGCGATGGCGGCGGCGATGATCCTGCATGCGGCGCTGGAGCGGCTGGGGAAAGGCGCATGAGCGCATTCCTTACGGCGCTGGTGCCGGTGATCCTGCTGGTGGCGCTGGGGCAGTTCCTGGCGCGGCGGGGGCTGGTGCCGGCAGAGGCGTTCCGGGCGCTCGACCGGTTGTCCTTCCTTGTGCTGCTGCCTGCCCTGATCATCCGGGCGCTGGCGAATGCGGAATTTGACGGGGCGCCCTGGCTGATGATAGCGGCGCTGATCGCGGCGCAGGTGTTGCTGGGGGCGTTCGGGCTGACGGCGCGGCTGTGGCCCGGCATGACGCGGCCAGCGGTGGGCACGATCATCCAGTCAAACGTGCGCTGGAACACGATCATCGGATTGTCTTTGGGCGGACTGCTGTTTGGCGATGAGGGGCTGGCGCTGGTCAGCCTCGCGGCGGCGGCGATGATTCCGGTAGCAAATGTTATTTCCGTGTACGCACTGGTGAGCCATGCCGAGCGTCCGCCCGGCGAGCGGCCCCGGCCACTGCTGGCGCTGACGCGCAATCCGCTGATCTATGCCTGCCTGATCGGGATCGGCCTCGCGAGTTTCCATGTGCGACTGCCGGTGATTGCCGACGAGAGCCTCAAGATGCTGGCGAACGCCGCGATTGCGCTCGGCCTTTTGAGCGCGGGCGCGGGGGTGGACCTTGGCGCGCTGAAACGGGCGGGGCTGAAGACGTTTACCTGGTCGGCCGTGCGCCTGATCGGGCTGCCGGCGCTGACGCTGGTTGTGGGGCTGGCGATCGGGCTCGGCGGTTTGCCGCTGGCGATCGCGCTGATCTGCGCGGCGACGCCGACGGCGCCGAACTCCTATGTGCTGGCGCGGGAGCTGGGCGGGGACACGACGCTGGCGGCGAACTTCATTGCCGCGCAGACGCTGCTGGCGGCGCTGACCCTGCCGGCGGTGTGGCTGGTGATCTTGTGGCTGGGGGCGGTTTGAAGGCTTGCCCGGCGCCGGAATCGCGCCTAAACCGCCGCAAATCGAAGGGGCCTTCATGGCAGCGGCGCACGCAGACTATACCTTCCGGCACGACCATCTGCTCGGAATCGAAGGCCTTCACCCCCTTGATATTAAACATGTTTTAGACCTGTCGGACACCTATGCCGACGCGACGCGCGCTGGCCGGCGGCCGGATCCGATCCTGACCGGCAAGACCGTGGTTAACCTCTTCTTCGAGAACTCGACGCGGACGCTGTCGAGCTTCGAGATTGCCGCGCGGCGGCTCGGCGCCGACGTGATCTCGATGCCGGTGGCGCAGTCGAGCGTGAAGAAAGGCGAGACGCTGATCGACACGGCGATGACGCTGAACGCGATGAAGCCCGACGCGCTGGTGATCCGGCATTCGGCGTCCGGCGGGGCGAAGCTCTTGTCGCGGAAAGTGGACTGCGCGGTGATCAATGCGGGCGATGGCACGCATGAGCACCCGACGCAGGCGCTGCTGGACCTCCTGACCATCCGGCGCACCAAGGGGCGGATCGAAGGCCTGAAGGTGGTGATTTGCGGCGACATTGCGCATAGCCGCGTGGCACGCTCGACGACGATGGCGCTTCACCTGATGGGCGCGCGCGTGCACCTGTGCGGGCCGCGCACGCTGATCCCTCCGGGTACGGACACCTGGGGCGCCGAAAGTGCGGGTACGGATTTTGACCGGGCCCTGCCCGGCGCGGATGTCGTGATGATGCTGCGCCTGCAGCTGGAGCGGATGAATGGCAGCCTGCTGCCGAGCCAGCGCGAGTATTTCCGGTATTTCGGCCTGACGGCGGACCGGCTGGCGCTTGCGAAGGACAATGCCATCGTGATGCACCCCGGGCCGATGAACCGGGGCGTGGAGATCGAGAGTTCGATTGCGGACGGGGAACGCTCGGTGATCACGCAGCAGGTGGAGATGGGTGTCGCGGTGCGCGAAGCGGTGCTGCACCTTCTGGCAGGAGGCCGCGCATGAGCCTCCAGATCCTCAATGCGCGCCTTCTGGACCCGGCGACGGGCTCCGACGCCATCGGCGGCGTATTCATAGACAAGGGCGTGATAAAAGAATTCCGTACCGGGACGGGTGTGTCCTTCAAGGACGCCAAGGAGACGATTGACGCGGGCGGACTGTGCCTCGCGCCTGGGCTGATCGACCTGCGCGCCAAGACGGGCGAGCCGGGCGAGGAGCACAAGGAAACGCTGGCGACGGCTTCGCGCGCGGCGCTGAGCGGCGGGATCACGAGCCTCGTCGTGATGCCGGATACGCGGCCCGTGATCGATGATGTGGCGCTGGTGCAGTTCATTGCCGAGCGCGGGCGCGAGACGGCGTTTGCGCGGGTGTATCCGGCGGGCGGGTTGACCGTGGGGCTTGCCGGTGAGGCGATGTCGGAGATCGGATTGATGGCGGAAGCGGGCGCCGTCCTCTTCACCAATGGCGACTGGCCGGTGGCGAGCGCGCAGGTGATGAAGCGCGTGATGACCTATGCCGCGAGCCGCGGCGCGATCGTGATGTCGCGGCCGGACGATCATACGCTGGCAGGCAGCGGCGTTATGAATGCGGGCGAGTTCGCAGCGCGGCACGGATTGTCCGGCATTCCCATCGAGGCGGAGTGGCTCGGCGCGGCGCGGGATGTGGTGCTGGCGGAGCAGACGGGCTGCACGCTGATCCTCGACCAGGTAACGTCGCAGCGCACGCTGGACATCGTGGATGTGGCGCGTGGGCGCGGCGCGAAAGTGTTCACGACGGTGGCGGCGCATTCGCTGTTCTTCAACGAGCTCGATGTCGGCGACTACCTCACCTATTGCAAGGTGAACCCGCCGTTCCGGAGCGAGAAGGCGCGCAAGACATTGATCCGTGCGCTGCAGGAAGGCGCCATCGACGCGGTCGTCTCGGCGCACGATCCTCAGCCCCCGGAGGAAAAGCGCCTGCCGTTCGGCGAAGCCTCATTCGGCGCGGCGGGGCTGGAAACCGTTCTGCCTTGCCTGCTGACGCTGGTGGCGGAAGGCGAACTGTCGCTGCTGGAAGCGCTGGCGCCGGTCACCATCGGCCCGGCCTCGATCCTCGGCCTGCCGCAAGGCCGCATCGCCAAGGGCGCGCCGGCGGACCTGATCCTGTTCGATGCGGGCAAGCCCTGGCTGTGCGACCGCGACCACCTGCTCTCGCGCTCGAAGAACTCACCGTTTGACGGGCGGCGCTTGCAAGGCCGCGTGCTGCGGACCTTCGTCGGCGGCAAGACGGTGTTTGAGCGGTAGGGCCTCTTGCCCCAACTTCCCCGCCCCCTTAAACCTTGGCGCAACAGGGGCCCACGGGGAACATCACGCACATGCCGGAATGGGCACTTTATGCTTTGGCGTCGGTCGTCGGCTATCTGGCCGGGTCGATTCCGTTTGGTCTCGTGATCACGAAAGCGGCGGGGTTGGGCGATATCCGGGAGATCGGATCGCACAGCATCGGCGCAACCAATGTGCTGCGCACGGGGCGCAAGGATCTTGCGCTGGCGACGCTGGTGCTCGACAGCCTCAAGGCGGGGCTTGTGGCGCTCGGGTTCTCGCTGGTGGCGGGGCCGGAGGCGGGCATGGTGGCGGGCGCGAGCGCATTTCTGGGCCATTGCTATCCGGTCTGGCTCGGCTTCAAGGGCGGCAAGGGTGTCGCAACCTATGCTGGCTTGCTGGTGTTCGTCACGCCGCTGAAGGGCTTGCTGGTCGGCGCGCCGATCTGGCTGGGCGTGTTCGCGCTGACGCGGATTTCCTCGCTCTCGGCGCTGTGCGCGGCGGTCGCCGTACCGCCGGGCGCTTACCTTCTGGGTGAACGCAATCCGGTGGTGCTGGCCGGACTGACCGCGCTGTCGGTGCTCGTGTTCTGGACGCACCGGGCGAACATTGACCGCCTGATGAAGGGCACCGAGCCGCGCTTCGGCACACCGAAAGCCAAGCCGGAGGAATGAGCCTGCGCCGGCTCAGCGACGCGGAATGCCGCGACTGGGTGCGTCTCGTCCGTACACCGAATATCGGACCACTGACCTTTGCGCGCCTGCTCGAACGCTTCGGCAATGCGACGGACGCCCTCGCCGCCCTGCCCGAGATTGCCAGCCGGGTGGCCAAGGGGCGGCGTATCGAGGTGCCCTCCCTTTCTGCCATCGAAGACGAGATCGCCGCGACGCAGCGCATTGGGGCGCGGGTCATCGCGAGCTGCGAGCCGGAGTTTCCGAAGCTGCTGGTCTCGCTCGATCCACCCCCGCCCCTGCTGACAGTGCTGGGCAACCTGGCGCTGGCGCGGCCTGACGCGGTGGCGATTGTCGGCGCGCGCAGGGCTGACGGTGGTGTCCGGCCTCGCCCTCGGCATTGACGGCGAGGCGCATGCGGCGAGCCTGAAGACCGGCACGGTGGCGGTGCTCGGCGACGGGATCGATCACGTCTATCGGCCGCAGCACGAGCGGCTGTATGCCGAAATCGCCGAACAGGGTCTGATCGTTTCGGAGAGCCCGACGGGGTACAAGGCGCGGGCGCAGGATTTTCCGCGCCGCAACCGCATCATCACGGGTCTCGCCCGGGGCACGGTCGTGGTCAAGGCGGCGGAGCGCTCCGGCTCGCTGATTTCGGCGCGGATGGCCGGGGAACAGGGCCGCGAGGTGATGGCGGTGCCGGGCTCGCCGCTGGATCCGCGCGCGTCGGGCACCAACGGCCTGATCCGGCAGGGCGCGGCGCTCGTGCGCCATGCGCAGGACGTGCTGGAAGTGCTGGCCGGATTGCCATCCCTTCATGTGGCGGCGCCCCGCCCCCGGCGTTCACACCGGACTTTCTCGAGGGGCCGCTTCCGGCCGACCAGCTGACCCGGGTGCGCCAGGCCTTCAGCCCGCATCCGATGCCGATCGACGAGATCGCCCGGGCGGCCGGCCTGAACGCCGCCCAGTGCAACGCGGTGTTGATGGAGCTGGAACTGGCGGGTGAGGCGCCGTCCTACCCCGGCAGGCTGGTGGCCCGTGCTATTTAGGGCCCTGTGGCGCGCGTGCACCGGCCTGGGCGGCAAAAGCAGGCCGGACCTGCCGGATGGCTGGACGGCCCGCTGGTTCGACTCTAAGCCTTTGAAAACGCCGCGCGGTTCCTGCAGGGGAAGACAGTCCGCGCCGAACACCGGCAGAGTGAGGATCGCACCTTTGGCTTTCTGGTCCCAATATGCCCTGCTGGCCGGCTTTTCGGCGGTCCTGCCGCTGACCGCGCAGGCACAGGAAGCCAGCGCCCCCGAAACGCTGCCCGCCGCCGAAGCTGCGGATGAACGCGTCGTTCTCGAAGCCGACACGGTGTATGAACTCAGCGGCGAGAACAGCATCGTTGCCGAAGGCAATGTCGAGGCGCTGTACCAGGGCCGCACCCTCCGGGCCGACCGGATCGTCTACAACCGCACGACGGAAAAAGTGCGGGCCATGGGTAATGTCATCATCATCGATGCTGACGGCTCGCAGCAGTTCGCCGACGAGATGGAAGTCGGCTCGAATCTCTCGGACGGGTACGCCATCGGCTTTTCGGCCCGGCTGGCAGAGGGCGCCAGCGTCACCGCGAACTCGGCGATCCGCCAGTCCGACGGGATCAACTCGCTGGACCAGGTGGTCTACACGTCCTGCGAAGTCTGCGCCGAAGACAAGACTCCGACCTGGACAATCCGCGCGCGGCGCGCTGTGCTCGACCAGGAAAGCCAGATGATTTCCTACCGCGATGCGGTGGTCGAGGTCGCCGGTATTCCGGTCTTCTACCTGCCCTATCTCGCGCACCCTGATCCAAGCTCGGACCGGCGCTCGGGCTTCCTGATCCCGGATGTCGGCCTCTCCTCGAAAATCGGCACGTTCTATAAGCAGCCCTATTACTGGGCGATTTCGGAAAGTTCCGACCTGACGCTCGCGCCGCTGCTGTCGTCAAATGTCAATCCGCTGCTGAACCTCGAGTACCGCAAGCGCTTCTATTCCGGCGCCATCAAGATCAAGTCGAGCTTCACGCAGGAAACGGATTTCGACGGCGACGGCGAGCGGTTCGGCGAGGAAAAGTTTCGCGGCCACATCTATGCCAACGGCGCGTTCGCCATCTCGCCGGAATGGATGTGGGGCTTCGGCATCGAAAGCCAGACCGACGACCTCTACGACCGGCGCTATGACATCGACGGGCAGCTCGACAAGCGCGGCCTCTATTCGAACCAGCCGCGCCGCCTGCTGTCGCAGGTATTCGCGGTCGGCCAAGGCGATGACTATTACGCCGATGTCGCGCTTCTGAACTTCCAGGGCCTGCGCGGGCAGGATGATGCCGACCGTCTGCCGGTCGTCTCGCCGCTTTTGTATGCCGAGAAGAATTTCGATCTTGGCAGCTACGGATTTGCCAATGTGAACGTCTCCTCGGCGGTGCTTAGCCGCGACGTGGGCGCGGATAGCCGGCGGGTAAGCGCCGGAGCCGACTGGCGGGACTTCAACCTCCTTCCTGGCGGCCTGACCTTCGAGCCGTTTGCCGAAGTGCGCGGCGATTACTATGCGCTGGACGAAGCTGTCAGCGGCAAGAGCGAGGTCACCCGCGCCGTGGGCAATGCGGGCGCCAAGATCGCCTACCCGCTCTATCGCCCCGGCGAGACAGTCGACCTGATGCTGGAGCCGGCGGTGATGGCGGCCTGGGGCTTCTCGAACGTCAACGATCCCGCCATTCCGGTGGAAGACAGCCAGCTGTTCGAATTCGACGAGTCGAGCCTGTTCGAGGCCAACGGGTTCGACAATTACGACCTGTACGAAGGCGACGGCAAACTCAGCGCAGGGCTGACCGCCCGGGCGATCTGGAAGAACGGCACCGAGCTGAGCACGACCGTTGGCAAGCGCTGGCGCTCACGGGCGGATGACGCGTTTGACGTTGCCTCGAACCTCGATGGCACGTCTTCCGACTGGGTGGCTGAAACCTCGTTGGACCTCGGCGATTCGCTGCAGCTGGCGAGCCGGGTGCGCCTCGATGATGAGGACTTTGCCCTGAACCGGCTGGACCTTCGGGCCTCGGCCTCGCTCAAGCGTTTCCGGGCGGTCGGCCAGTATTACAAGATCGACCAGCGAATCAGTCCGCTCGGGCGGCCTGACGAAGGCATCTACGTGACCGGCGAAGTCCAGGTAACGGACTCCTATTCGTTGATCTTCGGCCAGCTGCGTGACATCGCCAACGACGTGGATGCACGGCAGGAGATCGGCATCGCCTATACCGATGACTGTTCCCGCTTCGAGCTGATCTACAGCCGCAACGAGCTGACCGACCGGACGCTAGGCCCCTCCGAGAACATTCAGTTCAGGTTCACCCTCAAATCCCTAGGCAACTTTGGTTCGAGCGAATTCGACTGACCCCGGCGGCGCGCAGGCCGGAAAACAGCCACTTTTCATGGCTTACTGTGCTGCTGCGTTGCGCGTCCGGCCGCAATTTGTATGGTCTGGGCGAAACATTTAACGGGGTTCTGGAAGTCAGGATCCACGGAGGACTTGATGGTGCGTGCAGTCTTGATGGCGGCCCTTGTGGCCTTGAGCGCGCCTTCGGCGCTGGCTCAGGCAGCCGAAGAAAACCGCCTGCAGCTTGAAGGCATTGCAGCCATCGTGAACGACCAGCCGATATCCTACTCGGATGTGCGCCAGCGCGCGCGTCTGCTGCTGCTGACGCTGGGGCGCGACCAACCTTCGGTGGAACTGATCCAGCAGATTACAGGTCAGGCGCTGGAGCAATTGATCGATGAACGCCTTCAGCTGGACCGAGTCGCCGAATTCGAGGTTGTCGTGGAGCCTCAGGAAATCGATGCCGAAATGACCAATATGGCTGCCGAGTCAGGCATTGGTGCTGACGGTCTTCGCCAGCAGCTGGTCGCTGCAGGTGTGAACCCGGTCAGCCTCGAAGAGCAGATCCGGGCCGATCTGGCCTGGAACCGCCTGATGAGCGGCCTGTTCGGCTCACGCATCCGGGTGTCCGACAACCAGGTTGAAGATCACCTCGACCGGCTGCGCACAGCCTCCAAGAAAACCCAGTTCCGGGTCGGCGAGATTTTCCTTTACGCGCCGGATGCTGAAACCCGCGCGGAAGCGCTTCAGGCGGCCGGTTCGATTGTCGAGCAACTCAAACAGGGCGCCGATTTTCGCGTCGCCGCGCAGCGCATCTCATCGGCGCCCACCGCAGCCACCGGCGGCGACATGGGCTGGGTGACGGCTGAGGACTTGTCGCCGGCTCTATCAGAGGCCGTGCTCGCTGCGAGTGTTCCGTCATTGCTGCCGCCCATCGAAGTCGAGAGCGGGGTCTACATCCTCTCTGTCACGGCCAAACGCGAGCCGAGCCAGCCGACCACCAAGGTCGACCTCAAGCGCCTGGTGACGACCGACAGCAAGGAAGCGACGCTGACCGAAGCCATTTCGCGGATCAAGACCTGCGCCGATGTCCAGTCGGTTGCCAACTCCAAGAGCGAACTGCGGGCCCAGGACCTTGATGACATTGATGTGGTCGAACTGGGAGAAGAAGGCCGCCAGCTGGTCCTGGCCACGCAAGTTGGATCCCCAACTGAAATCTTTGCAATCGGCAATGGCCTTGCTGTCATGTATGTCTGCCGCCGTCAGGATGGCGCTGAAGCTCTTCCTTCAAAGGAAGACATGAAGTCGTCGATCAAGGCACGCGAGTTGAACATGATTTCCGAGCGTGAGCTGCGCAATTCCCGCCGCGACGCGACGATCATCTATCGTTAACGCCGCGAAACGCGCTTGCCTGACGGGCCAATTGGCGCGACATCGCGAACGTGAGCGCACATGCCCTTCCCCCTCTCGCCCTGACCATGGGCGACCCCGCCGGTTGCGGCCCTGCCATAACGGCGGCGGCCTGGTCGGCACTGCGCGGTGATCCGGCGCTGGCGTTTTATCTGATCGGCGCCCCGCATCTGATCACCGGCATACCCACGCAGGTCATCGCATCGCCTGCCGAGGCGGCGCGCGTTTTTGCGAAGGCGCTGCCGATTCTGGCGCTGGACGGCGTGCCGCGCATTGCGCCGGGGCGCGCAGATGACGCCGCCGCGCCCGCTATCGTGCGCGCCATCGAAATCGCCGTTGCGGACGCGCTCGCGGGCCGCGCCGCCGGCGTCGTGACCAATCCGATCAACAAGGCGCTGCTCTACGCGACCGGCTTCCGGTTTCCGGGGCATACGGAGTTTGTGGCGCACCTGTGCGAGGCCGCAGGCCAGGCAGCGAGCCCGGTGATGATGCTGACCGGCGGCGGATTGCGAGTGGCGCTCGCGACGATCCACATGCCGCTGGCGGAGGTTTCCGGGGTGCTGGGCGACGGGCGGCTGGAGCGGATTGCGCGCGTGGTGCACACGTCGCTGATCCGCGAGTTCGGGATCGTATCGCCGCGCATTGCGTTCACTGGCCTCAACCCGCACGCGGGCGAAGGCGGCGCGATCGGCCGCGAGGAAATCGACATCATCAATCCGGCGGCGGATCGTCTGCAGGCGGAAGGTATCCGCGTCTCGCAGGCCCGCCCGGGCGATACCGTGTTCGCCGAAGCGCTGTCTGGCGCCTATGATGCCGTGATCGCGATGACGCATGACCAGGGGCTGATCCCGGTCAAGACGCTCGACATGTGGGGCGGCGTGAACTCGACGCTGGGCCTGCCGATCGTGCGCACCAGTCCCGATCACGGCACCGCCTATGACGCGGCCGCCGCCGGCACCTGCAAACCCGGCAGCCTGATCGCCGCCCTCCGCCTCGCGGCGACCTTCGCCGCCAACCGCCAGAAAGCCGCCGCATGAGCGACGACCACACGCCCCTGACCGACGCCCCTGCCCGCAAGTCGCTGGGCCAGCATTTCCTGTTTGACCCGTCGATCCTGAAGCGCGCCGCCAATGCGGCCGGCTCACCGAAGGACCGGTTCGTCATTGAGGTGGGTCCCGGCCCCGGCGGTCTGACGCGGGCCATCCTGAATGAAGGCCCGGCAAAACTCATCGCCGTCGAGACCGATCCGCGCTTTTCCGAAGCCCTCCTCGAATGGCCGGAGGCGAAGAGTGGCCAGATGATCGTGATCGCCAGAGACGCGCGCAAGGTACGCTGGGAGAAGGTGCTGGAAGAGGCCGGCGCCACGAGCCCCGCGATGATCATCGCCAACCTGCCGTACAATGTCGGCACGCCCCTGCTGGTCGACTGGCTGAAGGCGGGCGACTGGCGCGGCGAGATGGCGCTGATGTTCCAGAAGGAAGTGGCCGAGCGGATCTGTGCGAAACCCGATACGGACGCCTACGGACGATTGGCGGTGCTCGCGCAGTCCGTGACCCGCCCGTACATCTCGTTCACCCTGCCGCCGGGGGCATTCAGCCCGCCGCCGAAAGTGGACAGTGCGGTGGCGGTGTTTGATCCGCTGCCGCCGGAAAAACGGTTCGCGCATGTCGAGCTGCTGGAACAGGTCGCGGGCGCCGCCTTCGGCCAGCGCCGCAAGATGCTGCGCGCCGCGCTGAAGCCGTTCGCGAAGAAGCGCGGGATGAAAGCCGAGGAATGGCTGCAGGAGTGCGGCCTTGATCCGACCGCGCGCGCCGGAGCCTCGCCTAGCTCTCGCCCAGCAGGGTGCGGACGTGATCTTCGAGATCGAGCTGCCGCAGCCGTTTCAGCCGCTCGGTCAGCAGGATACGCTTCAGGCGCTGATAGGCGATGTCGAGGTCTTCGTTGACGATGACATAGTCGTACCGGCGCCAGTGCATGATCTCGCGCTTGGCCCCTTCCATGCGCAGGCCCACCATCTCCGGCGTCGAGCCTTCGCGCCCGGCGAGGCGCGCTTCAAGTGCTTCGATGCTCGGCGGCAGGATGAAGACGGAGACGACATCATTCGGCATCTGGTCGTGCAGTGCGTCTGCGCCCTGCCAGTCGACATCGAACAGCACATCCTCGCCCGACTCCAGCCGCGCGACGGTGTCGGCCTTCGGGGTGCCGTAATACTTGTCGAACACGTGCGCCCATTCGAGGAACTCCCGGCGCTCGATCATCTCGTGGAACTGATCCGGCGTGCGGAAGAAATAGTCCTGGCCGTCCACCTCTTTCGGGCGCGGCGCGCGCGTCGTAGCCGAGACCGAAAGTTTGACGTCGCTGAACTCGTCCAGCAGCATCTTCGACAGCGTCGTCTTGCCCGCGCCCGAGGGGCTGGACAGCACGAGCATCAGGCCGCGCCTGCGGCCATGGTCCTTCGGGTGTCCGCTATTCGACATTCGCTGCCTGCTCCTTGAACTGGTCGATCACCCCTTTGAGGCTGAGCCCGGCATTCGTCAATTCGAGGCTGGCGGATTTCGAGCAGAGGGTGTTGGCCTCGCGGTTCAGCTCCTGGGCGAGGAAGTCGATCTTGCGGCCGGCGGGCGAGCCGGCCTTGAGCAGGTCGCGGCCGGATTTCACGTGCGCGGCGAGGCGGTCGAGCTCTTCGCGCACATCCGCACGCGCAGCCGACAAGGCGGCCTCGGCGGCGAAACGCTCCGCATCAATGCGCCCCTCGCGGTCGAGGTCTTCCAGTTGCTTCAGCAGCTTCGCCTTGATCAGACCCGGCTGCGTGGCGGCGAGCTCTGCGGCCTCTGCCGACAGGGATTCAATCGCGTCCAGATGGCCCGACAGCATCGCCAGCAGCGAAGCCCCCTCGGCGCGCCGGCCTTCGGCCAGCTGGTCCATTGCCTGCCTTGCACCCGCGCTGATGATGGCCATGACGGCTTCATCGGCGGCGAGGTCGCGCAGTGAGGAACTGCCCGTCTCGACGACGCCCTTCAGCGTCATCAGCGTCGCGATGGCTTCCGGCGTCAGGTCGGCGCCGAGCGCCTTGCGGGCGGCCTCAGCCAGCGTGCCGAGCAGGACATGATCAATCACCACGCCGCCTGTCCCACTCGCCATGTCGATCCGCAGGCTGACCTGCAGCGAGCCGCGATTGAACCGTTCGGTCGCCATCGCTTTCACCTCGCGCTCCAGCGGATCGAAACCCGGCGGATAGTTCACGCGCACGTCCAGCGAACGGCCGTTGACGCTCTTGGCCTCCCAAGCCCAGGCGCCCCAGCTTTCTTCCCCCGTGACCCGCGCAAAGCCGGTCATCCCCGAAAGTATCCCCATCAGTTGGCCCGTTCCCTTGCGATCTCGCCGCGCTCATAGGCGCGGTAGGCCGCCACGTTGCGCTCGTGCTCGGCATTCGTTTTCGCAAACAGGTGCCCGCCTTTGCCGTCGGCGACGAAGAACACATACTCCGTCTCCGGAGGATCGAGCACCGCGCGGATGGCGTCGGCGCCCGGATTGCAGATCGGCGTCTTCGGCAGTCCGTCGACCTGATAGGTATTCCATTCGGTATGGCGGTCGATCTCGGAGCGGTAGAGCGTGCGGCGCTGGCCCGCCTTGTTGTAGAGCGGCTCGCCCTTGGAGATGCCGTAGATGATCGTCGGGTCGCTCTGCAGGCGCATGCCGCGCTTCAAGCGCGTAGTAAACAGGCCGGCGATTTCCGGACGCTCGTCCGCCTTGCCCGTTTCCTTCTCGACGACCGAGGCCAGGATCACCGCTTCATGCGGCGTGGTGATCGGCAGGCCTTCCTGCCGGGTGGGCCAGAGTTCCTCCAACAAGTCAGCCTGCGCCTGTTGCATCTTCTCGATCAGCTGGGCGCGCGTCATACCGCGGTGGAACATGTAGGTGTCCGGCAGCAGCGTGCCTTCTTCCGGCAGCACCTCCGGCATGTCGCCGGTCAGCATCTTGTCTTTCTCGATGATCTTCAGGAGCTGCGCCGTGGTGCGCCCTTCCGGCAGCGTGATCTTGTGCAGCAGCGCGCGGCCTTCGGTCAGTATGCTGAGCACCTCTGAAACCGTCGCGCCCTTGTCGATCAGGTATTCACCGGTCTTGATCTCGAGTTCGCTGCCATCCATCCGGGCCTTGAGCTTCATCAGGCGCGCATCGTGGATCACACCAGCCGCCTCCAGGCGGTCTGCGACCATGGAGAGTGCTTCGCCGGGCTCGACCTGGATTACGGCTTCATCCGTCAGCGGACCAGGGCGTGACAGCTCGTTGTTGAACCACACCCATCCGGCCACCGCGCCAGCACCTGCGATCAGGGCCAGCATGAACAGCCAGACAAACAGCGCTTTCAGGAATCGCATGAGAGCCTCTTTTGCCGGACACCGGGGTCCGTCTTACCGTGCCCTCCCCGGCCCGGAAATCAAGTGACGCAGTGCGGTCCGCGCGGGCCTCAGGTGACTTCGCGGATGATCAGCGAGGCGTTGGTGCCACCAAAGCCGAAGCTGTTGGACATCGCGGCGCGTACGCGGCCTTTCTTGGCCTTGTGCGGGATCAGGTCGATCACCGTCTCGAAGCTCGGATTGTCGAGGTTCAGCGTCGGCGGCATCACCTGGTCGCGAATCGCGAGGGCGCAGAACGCCGCCTCGATCGCGCCGGCAGCGCCGAGCAGGTGGCCCACGGCAGATTTCGTGGACGACATGGAAAGGTTCTTCGCATGGTCGCCGAAGGTGCGCTCGACCGCGCCGGCTTCGCCTTCATCGCCTTTCGGCGTCGAGGTGCCGTGCGCGTTGACATAGTCGATCTCGGAAGGATCGATGCCGGCATTCTTCAGCGCCATCTTCATCGCGCGGTAGCCGCCTTCGGAACCTTCGGCAGGCGCTGTGATGTGGTAGGCGTCGCCGGTCAGGCCGTAGCCGATGACTTCGGCATACATCTTCGCGCCGCGCGCCTTGGCATGCTCGTACTCTTCGAGCACCAGCACGGCAGCGCCTTCGCCCATGACGAAACCGTCGCGGTCCTTGTCATACGGGCGGGAAGCTTTTTCCGGCGTGTCGTTGAAGCTGGTGGACATGGCCTTGGCCGCGCAGAAACCTGCGATGCCGAGACGGCCAATCACGGCTTCGGCGCCGCCCGCGACCATGATGTCGGCGTCACCGTAACTGATCAGCCGCGCCGAGTCGCCGATGGCGTGCGCGCCGGTGGCACAGGCGGTGACGACGGAATGGTTCGGTCCCTTCAGCCCGTGGCGGATCGAGACCTGGCCGGATGCGAGGTTGATCAGCGAGGCGGGGATGAAGAACGGGCTGACCTTGCGGGGGCCCTGTTCGTGCAGGATGATCGAGGTCTCGTAGATCGTCTCTAGGCCGCCGATGCCCGAGCCGATCAGGACGCCGGTGCGTTCCTGGTCTTCATCGGTTTCCGGTTTCCAGTTGGCATCCTCGAGCGCTTCATCGGCCGCGGCAATCGCGTACACGATGAATTCGTCCGTGCGGCGTTGTTCTTTCGCCGTCACGAACTTGTCGGGATCGAAGGCATGCGGGTCGCCCGCACCACCGCCGCGTCCGGACGTGTAAGGCACCTGGAAGGCGATCTTGCACGGAAGATCCGACGCATCGAACTTGTCGATGGGACCTGCGCCGGATTTCCCGGCGATCAGGCGTTCCCATGTGGCCTCGCGTCCCATCGCAAGCGGGGACACGATACCGATACCGGTGATGACGACGCGGCGTTTGGACATCGCGGACAGCGCGCTTAGATGTGCGCTTTGATGTGGGTCACGGCGTCGCCGACCGAGCGGATCGACTCCTGGACGTCGTCAGGGATCTCGATGTTGAACTCTTCTTCGAAAGCCATCACGAGCTCGACGAGGTCGAGGGAGTCAGCGCCCAGGTCGTCAATGAAGCTTGCGCCTTCGACAACTTTATCGGCTTCCACGTCGAGATTCTCGACGACAATTTTTTTCACGCGCTCAAGAACGTCAGACATGAATACCTCTCATGATATAACTGAGGACTGGTCCTCTTTTGAACCATTGTGTTGCGCCTAGCACACACTCCAGCAGAGCGCCAAGCCCTTGTCTCGCTGGCGACTGCGCAGGGTCAGATCATCGCCATGCCGCCGTTAACATGCAGGGTTTGGCCAGTTACATAGGCCGCTTCGTTGGACGCGAGGTACACCGCAGCTGCAGCAATGTCGCTTCCCTGACCCAGACGGCCCGACGGGATTTGCCCTAAAAGCGCCTGTTTCTGCGTGTCCGGCAGGCCATCCGTCATCGGCGATTCGATGAAACCTGGGGCGATCGTATTGGCCGTGATCGAGCGGCTGGCGACTTCCTGGGCGAGCGATTTCGTGAAGCCGATCATCCCGGCCTTCGAGGCGCAATAATTCGCCTGTCCGGGGTTTCCAGTGACACCGACAATCGACGTGATGCCGATGATGCGTCCGTGGCGGCGCTTCATCATGCCCCGGACGGCCGTCTTCGCGAGGCGGAAATACGAGCCGAGGTTGACGTTGATGACGTCGTTCCAGTCCTCGTCCTTCATCTGGATGAGTAATTTGTCACGTGTGATGCCGGCGTTGGCGATGAGGATGTCGATCGGACCGAGCGCCGCCTCGGCCTGGCCGACAAGCGCGTCGACGGCGGCGGGGTCAGACAGGTTGCACGGCACGATGGCGCTCTCGCCCTTCAGGGTCGCGGCGACTTCCTGCAGCACCGCTTCGCGCGTGCCTGACAGGGCGACCTTGGCGCCGGCTTCCGAGAGCGCCAGCGCAATTGCGCGGCCAATGCCGCCCGAGGCGCCGGTAACAAGGGCCGTGCGGCCAGTGAGGTCGAACATGTCTCTTATCCTTTGAGAGCTTTGGCGAAGGCTTCGAGGTCCTCGGGGTTGCCGAGGGTGAAGCCGTTCAGGGATTTCTCGATGCGACGCTGCATGACGGTGAGCACTTTGCCATTGCCGGTCTCGGCGGTCATCGTGACGCCTTGCGCCACGATGAACTGAACGGACTCGGTCCAGCGCACGCGGCCGGTGACTTGTTTCACCAGGTTCTCGCGGATCGTTTCCGGATCGGTGACAGCAGACGCCGACACGTTGGCGACGAGCGGCACGCCCGGCGCCATGATGCCGGTCTTCGCGAGCGCTTCCGCCATCGCGTCGGCCGCGGGCTGCATCAGCGAACAGTGGAACGGGGCGGAGACATTGAGCGCCATCGCCTTCTTGACGCCGTTCGCCTGCGACCAGGCGACGGCGGCGTCGATGGCCGCCTTGGTGCCGGAGATGACCAGCTGGCCGGGCGCGTTGTCATTCGCAATCTCGCAGGCCCCGCCGGTCGCACGCCCCGCAGCGCAGGCGGCTTCAGCCTGCTCCACTTCGGCGCCGAGCAGCGCCGCCATGGCGCCCTCGCCGGGCTTCACGGCGGACTGCATGGCATTGCCCCGGATGCGCAGCAGGCGGGCCGTGTCGGCCAGGCTGATCGCCCCGGCAGCCGCTAGCGCGGAATACTCGCCGAGCGAATGGCCGGCGACGAAGGCGGCGTCCTTCACCGTGATGCCGAAGTTTGCCTCGAGCGCGCGGTAGGCGGCCACGGAGTGCGCCATTAGGGCCGGCTGGGCGTTGGAGGTGAGAGTGAGTTCAGCGAGGTCGCCGCCCCACATCAGGCCCGACAGATCCTGCCCGAGGGCCGCGTTGACCTCCTCGAACACCGCCCTGGCGGCGGGGAAAGCCTCCGCCAGCGCCTTGCCCATGCCGATTTCCTGGCTTCCCTGCCCCGGAAAGATGAATGCGAGCGTCATTGGCGGCCCGGCCTCCCATTGTTTTGGCCGTGCTAAAGCGCGCCCTCCCGGCATGCAAGCGCTTGAAATCTGCGGCCAGATGGGCTTTAGACCGCCCTTCGCAGCAAGGTGCGGTCCTCAAGTCCCCGGAATGAGCCGGAAAAAGAGGGGCCATCGCTGGTGAGGGTCTCCCGCCCTCCAGCGCCGCATCTTCGAATTTCGGGAATGAAAACATGGCACTATACGAACACGTCGTGATCACACGACCTGACATTTCGCCGGCCCAGGTGGAAACCTTCGTCGAAGAGATGAGCACTTTCCTCAAGGAAAAAGGCGCAACCGTCGGCCGGACGGAATACTGGGGCCTTCGCAGCCTCGCCTATCCGATCAAGAAACAGCGCAAGGGTCACTACTCCTGCATCAATATCGATGGACCGCCTGCCGCGATCCACGAACTCGAACGCCGCCAGCGCATTTCGGAAGACGTGATGCGCTACCTGACCGTCCGCGTCGAAACGCTGTCCGACGAGCCTTCCGTGGTTCTGTCGCGCAAAGAACGCCGTCCGCGCGATTAAGGGTAAGGAACAGATCCAATGGCACAGAAAATCAACATCACGAACATTCCTGCCCGCCGCCCCTTCGGCCGCCGGCGCAAGGTCGACCCGTTCACGGGCGAGCACGCACAGGAAATCGACTACAAAGACGTCAAGATGCTGCAGCGCTACATCTCTGAAAAAGGGAAAATCGTGCCCAGCCGCATCACCGCCGTGAACCTGAAAAACCAGCGCAAGCTGGCCCAGGCCATCAAGCGCGCCCGTATGCTCGCGCTCATTCCGTTCGCTGTCTAAGGAGAGACCCACATGCAAGTCATCCTCCTTGAGCGCATTGAACGGCTCGGCAAGATCGGCGACGAAGTCCGCGTCAAGAACGGCTTCGGCCGCAACTTCCTGATCCCGCAAGGCAAGGCGCTGGTCGCCAACGACCGCAACCGCAAACGCTTCGAACACGAGCGTGAAGCCATCGAAGCCCGCAACGCCGCTGCTCGCGACGCTGCCAAAACCGATGCCGAAAAGCTCGAAGGCGCCGTGTTCGTCCTGATCCGTCAGGCGGGCGAAACCGGTCAGCTTTACGGGTCGGTCTCGGCCCGCGACGTGGCAGACGCTGCTGAAGCGGCCGGTCACGAAGTGCCCCGCAGCGGCGTGCGTCTCGACAAGCCGATCAAGGCCATCGGCCTGTTCGATGTCACGATCCGCCTCCACGCTGAAGTCACCGTCAAGGTGCAGGTCAACGTGGCCCGGTCGCCGGAAGAAGCTGAGCGTCAGGCCAAAGGCGAGAACATCGCTGAAGCCCTGCAAGCTGCCAACGCTGCGTTTGCTGCCGAACAGGCCGGCGAACTGGCTGAAGCGGCTGCAGAGCGCGGCCCGGCCGGCGACGACGATTAGTCTTCGTACCCACGGACCAGAAACAGGAGCCGCGGCTGGAAACAGCCGCGGCTTTTACTTTTCTGTGATTCGTTTTTCAAATCTGACGCTGCCCCCAAGCCTTCACGCGGACGTTGGGTTAATATGCGCGCATGAACCAGCAAACGACCTCGCACACGCCCGTAGTCTCGCCGCACAACCTTGCCGCCGAAGCCGCCGTGCTGGGCGCGATCCTGTTTGACAACAACGTCTATCAATACATCGCCGACATCCTCCGTCCGGTGGACTTCTACGCCCCCGCCCACAACCTGCTCTACGAAGTCGCCTCCAACATGATCCAGACCGGCCGCGTGGCGGACGGTGTGACACTGCGCGAGCATTTCGAGCAGAAGGAAAAGCTGACCGAGATCGGCGGCGGCAAATACCTCGTCGACCTGCTGGACGCCGCCGCCTTCGGGCCGGAGGTGAAGGACTATGCGCGCATCATCCGGGACCTGGCGATCCGGCGCGAACTGATCCGCGTCGGCGGCGGGATCCAGGCCGCGTCGCTGACGCCGGAAGATGACGACACCGGCTCAACCTTGATCAACAAGGCGGAGCGCGCACTGTTCGAACTCGCCGAACGCGGCAGCTCGGAGCGCGGCTTCTCCAGCTTCGCCGAAGCGCTCGCGGAATCGCTGGTGACCGCCGAGGCCGCCTTCAAGCGCGGCGGCAAGATTGCCGGCATTCCCTCAGCGCTGCGCGATCTGGACGAACAGCTCGGCGGCTTCCACCGCTCGGACCTCCTGATCCTTGCCGGCCGCCCGTCGATGGGTAAGACATCGCTCGCCACCAACATCGCCTACAACGTGGCGAATGCCTACAAGTACGAAGCGCAGGAAGACGGCTCGCGAAAGACCGTAGACGGAGGGATCGTCGCCTTCTTCTCGCTGGAGATGTCGAGCGAGCAGCTGGCAACCCGTATCCTCGCCGAGCGGACCGGCATCAGCTCGCACGACATCCGGCAGGGCAAGCTGTCGAAGGCCGACTTCGAACGCCTCTCCGAGGCGACCGCCGAGATGCAGAACCTGCCGCTCTACATCGATGATACCGGCGGCATCTCGATCGGCGAACTGACGGCGCGTGCGCGCCGCCTGCGCCGCTCGGTCGGGCTGGACCTGATCGTGATCGACTACCTGCAGCTGATCACCACAGCCTCCAACTCAAACGCCAACCGCGTGCAGGAAGTCACGCAGATCACCACCGCCCTGAAGGCGCTGGCGAAGGATCTCAACGTGCCGGTCATGGCGCTGTCGCAGCTGTCGCGTGCGGTGGAGCAGCGCGATGACAAGCGCCCGCAACTGTCGGACCTGCGCGAATCGGGTTCGATCGAGCAGGACGCCGATATCGTGATGTTCGTGTTCCGGGAGGAATATTACCTCTCGCGAACAGAGCCTCCGGCGGACCCGAATGATCCGTCCTCGAACGATAAATGGAAAGCCTGGCGCGCCCGCATGGACCAGGTGTTCGGCACGGCCGAAGTGATCATCTCCAAGCAGCGCCATGGGCCGATCGGCACCGTGAAGCTCGCCTTCGATGCGCGCGTCACGCGCTTCGGAAGCCTCGAATACGACGCGTCGAAATCAAGCAATCCGTTCGAATAGCCGGGCGATGAAACTGCTTTTCGTCTACGGGCCACCGGCGGCGGGGAAGTTCACGGTCGCGGCGCGCGTGGCGGAGATGACCGGCCTCGCGCTGTTCCACAATCATCTGGTGGTCGACACCGTGGCCTCGGTCTTCCCGTTCGGATCGCCGTCCTTCGTGCGCCTGCGCGAGCAGTTCTGGATGAACGTGTTCGAGGCCGCGGCGGCAGAGGATCGTTCGCTGATCTTCACGCTCCAGCCGGAAGGCTCCGTCTCCCCGGAATTTGCGCCGCGCGTGGTCGAGCTGGTACGCCGCGCCGGCGGCGAGGTCCTGCTAGTGCATCTGCAACTCTCCGCAGACGGACAGATGGCGCGCATCGCCAATGAAGATCGCGCGAAGTTCGGCAAGCTTCGGGACGCAAAGCTCCTGGCGCGCCTGCAGGCGGAGTTCGCGGCCTGCGAGCGCGTGATGCCGGCGGCCGACATCGTGATCGACACGGAGCGGGTTCCAGTAGAAATCGCCGCCGGCCTGATCGCGGCCCGCCTCGGTCAGTTGCAGTCCCAGGTGAGGCCGTAAGGACTGATCGTGCAGCAATCGAGCGCTAGGATCAGCTTCCCGGTTAAATCTATTCGATCAAGATCAGTCCAGCGCAGCGCGCAACAGTTCGAGCGCTTCGCGGGCGAACAGGCGCATGTTTTCGGGCCGGTCCGAGAGCCCGGTTTCGAGCGTGCGGGAGACTTCGAACTTGCCGGGGCCGGAGAGCGCCACGCAGGTATGGCCGGCGGCGTCGCCATAGCCATTGCCGGCGGGCCCTGAGGCGCCGGTCTCGCAGAGGCCCCAATGCGCGTCGAGCTTGCCGGCGATGGTGCGGGCCAGCAACCGGGCATAGGGCTCGGTGGACGAGCGCATGTCGCCGAGGTCTTCCCGGCGGAGGCCCAGCAGGCCGCGGAAGGCCTGCGGGGTGTAGATGACCCCGCCTCCCCGGTACCAGGTGGAGGCGCCGGGAACTGCGAGGATGGCTGCGGAAATCAGTCCGCCTGCGGAGGATTCCGAGATCGCGACAGTTTCGGCGCGCGCCTTGAGACGCGCGCCGATGTCCGTTGCCAGAGGCAGCAGCGATTGCACTGGATCAGTCCTTGCCGCCGATCCATTCGAATTCACGCTCTTCCCACCAGGGGAAGAAGTTCGGCATGCCGTCCGAGACCTTCACCGGATAGACCGGCTGACGCTTCTCGAGGAAGCTCATCACGCCTTCTTTGGCGTCCGGCGTCTTGCCGCGCGAGTAGATGGCGGCGGAGTCGACGATGTGGGCGTCCATCGGATGCGAGGCACCGAGCATGCGCCACATCATCTGGCGGGTCAGGGCGTTCGAGACCGGCGCCGTGTTGTCGCCGATTTCCTTGGCGAGCGCGCGGGCGACCGTCATCAGCTCCGCCTGCGGAACAACGCGGGAAACGAGACCGCCGGCGAGCGCTTCGGAGGCCGGGAAGACGCGGCCCGTATAGCACCATTCCAGCGCCTGCTGGATGCCGACGAGGCGCGGCAGGAACCAGCTGGAAGCCGCTTCCGGATTGATGCCGCGCTTGTTGAACACGAAGCCGAAGCGCGCGTTGTCAGACGCGATGCGGATGTCCATCGGCAGCTGCATCGTCACGCCGATGCCGACGGCTGCGCCGTTGATTGCGCCGATCACGGGCTTCAGGCTTTCGAAGATGCGCAGGGTCAGGCGGCCGCCGCCATCGCGCTGGATGTCGATATTCTCCGTGCGGCCCTTTTCCCCATCTCCGGCGCGGGCGTCATAGTCGAACGTCTTGGCGCCGGCCGAGAGGTCTGCCCCGGCGCAGAAGGCTTTCTCGCCGTGCCCGGTGACGATGACGGCCTTCACGCTGTCATCCTTGTCGGTGATGTCGAAGGCCTCGATCATCTCGTACATCATCACGCCGGTGAAGGCGTTCATGTTGTTCGGGCGGTAGATGGTCAGCGTGGCGACGCCGTCATCGATGTCGAGAATGATTTCCTTGAACTCTTTCGGGCGAGCCATTTGTATTCCTCCGGTTTGTTTCGCTGGGTGCGACAAGGGGCCCTTTCCCCCACGTCCGTCAAGCGGTGCCCGGAGGGCAGCGAACGGGGGTGACGGGGGCGTCATTTTTCGCTAGCGCTGAGTTCATGGAACCTGTGCCCCTGCCCGAAGTCACCACCCTCGCCGCGCCGTTTTTCGTGCTCGCGGTGGCCCTCGAATGGTGGGCGGTGAAAACCGGCCGGGCGGCCGGGCGCTACGAGACCAAGGACGCCTTTGCCTCGATGGCGATGGGCATCGGCAACCTGGTCGTGAATACGCTGACGGCGGCGATCTTCGTCTGGATGATGGCGCTGCTCTGGCCCTACCGGATCGCGACGCTGCCCTACACCTGGTGGACCTTCGTGCTCGCCTTCGTGCTCTACGATTTCGTCTATTACTGGAAACACCGCTTCGCCCACCGGATGCGCTGGTTCTGGATGGAGCATGTGACGCACCATTCCTCCGAGCATTACAACCTGACGACCGCCCTGCGCCAACCCTGGTTCGGCCCGTTCACCGGTCTGATCCTGCTCGGCCTGCCGATGGTCTGGATCGGTTTCCACCCCTACGTCATCGCCTTCGTGGGCGGGATCAATCTCCTTTACCAATTCTGGATCCATACCGAGGCGGTGAACCGGATGCCGAAATGGTTCGAAGCGGTCATGAACACGCCGAGCCATCACCGCGTGCACCACGCGACGAACCCGCGCTATCTCGATGCGAACTATGCGGGCGTCTTCATCGTTTGGGACAAGATGTTCGGCAGCTTCGTGCCGGAACTCGACCGCGAGAAACCGGTCTACGGCATCGTCAAACCGGTCGGAACCTACAACCCGTTCGTGATCGCGTTCCATGAGCTCGGCGGCCTGCTGCGCGACTGCGCGCGCGACGGGCTGCGGCCCTGGCGCTGGGTCGGACGCGCGATCAACGCGCCGGGCTGGAGCCCGGACGGGGCGCACAACCGCTCCATCGAACTCAAGCGCGCCTATGTGCAATCGCATCCCGACCAGGCGGGACAACCGGGACTTCCGAAATGACCCAGACCACCGATCTCATCACCTGCTACTACGCCGCCTTCAACGCCAAGGATTGGACCGGCATGGCGGCCTGCGTGTCCGAGGACCTCAACCACTTCGTCAACGAGGGCGACAAGCGCGGCGGGCGCAAAGCCTTCGCCGAGTTCATCGCGCACATGGACGATTGCTATGACGAGCTGCTGACCGGCATCGTCGTGATGCCGTCTGCGGACGGCACGCGCGCGGCGGCGGAGTTCATCGTCAACGGCACCTACAAGAAAACTGATCCCGGCCTGCCAGAAGCGCGCGGACAGAAGTACCGCCTCCCCGCAGGCGCCTTCTTCGATGTGAAGGACGGCGCAATCCAGCGGGTCACCACCTATTACAATCTCAAGGAATGGATCCGGCAGGTCTCATGAATACGCGGGCGCTGACCGGAGAAGACCTCGAACGCGCCCTCCCCGCGCTGGCGGCACTCCGTATCGAGGTCTTCCGGGCGTTTCCGTATCTGTATGCGGGCTCACCGGCCTATGAGATGCGCTACCTGCGCGACTTCGCGGCGGCGAAGGACAGCTTCATCGTGGCGGCGGAGACGGATACGGGCGAGATTGCCGGCTGTGCGACCGGCTCGGCGCTGACGGGGAATCATGCCGAGTTTTCCGGGCCGCTGGTGCAGGCCGGCTTTCCGCTCAGCTCGACCTTCTATTTCGGCGAGTCCGTCCTTCTGCCGGCCTACCGTGGCCAGGGGCTCGGGCATGCCTTCTTCGACGCACGCGAGGCGCACGCGCGGGCGTGCGGCTACAAGCGGGCCTGCTTCTGCGCCGTGGAGCGGGCGGAAGATCATCCCGCGCGACCGGAGGGTTACTCGCCACTGAACGCGTTCTGGACGAAGCGCGGCTACCGCAAACTCGACGGGCTGGTCACGGAGTTCGCCTGGCCGGTAGAGCCTGGTGGGCCGAGCCTGACGCACCCGATGGTCTACTGGATGCGCGAGCTTTGACGCCCTCCCGCCGCGTCAGTCGTGGACAGGGCGGCAGCGGGCGTTAGAGATGGGATACAAATGTCAATTCACCCGGAAAGGCCCGTTTCGCCGATGAAACTGACGTCGCTTGGACTGACCGCACTGATGGCCGCCCTGATCGCGGCCTGCGCCCCCGAGGCGCCTGCCGCACCGGCAGAGCTTCCTGCGGCAGATGCGGCGGCCATCGAGGCCCACATGGCCTATTTGGCGTCTGACGAGCTGGAAGGCCGCGAGGCCGGCACCCCGGGATATGACATCGCGGCGGCTTATGTGGCCGGCGAGTTCGAGAAGATCGGGATTGCCCCGGCCGGCGACGGCGACACCTATTTCCAGGAAATCACCTTCCAGCGATCCGTCCGCGCTGCCGAGGGCCGCAAGCTCGAAGTGAAGGACGCGTCGGGCAACCTATTGCCCTTCATGGAGGGCGTGGACGCCGTGGTCTACAACTCGCTGCGCGCCCCGGAAGCTTCGGTCGACGCGCCGGCCGTGTTCGTCGGCTTCGGCATCGATGCGCCGGAACTCGGTCGCGATGATTTTGCAGGGCTCGATCTCACCGGCAAGGTCGCCGTGATACTCAGCGGCACGCCCAAAGGCATCCAGAACGAGGAACGCGCCTTCTACGGAAACCGCAAGTTCAAGAACATTTCCGACCGCGGCGCCGTGGCGACCCTGTCGATCGAGACGCCGACGTCGAAAGGTGTCTATCCGTTCCAGCGCCTCCTCGCCGAGGGCCGCCTTGAAGGTGCGAGCCTCGCCTGGCTCCAGGCCGACGGCACTGCCTATACCAATTCGCCGAACATCCAGGCGACCTCTGCCGTCTCCCTGGAAGTCGCGCCCGCGCTGTTTGCCGGCGCCCCCGAAACCTGGGAGGCGATCATCACGGCCGCAGAAGCCGAAGGCGGCGCCGTGCCGAGCTTCGACCTGCCCCTGACGATCTCGATCACCCAGCGCTCCACCCATGACACGGTCAAATCCGCCAACGTTCTGGGCATGCTGGAAGGCACCGATCCGGAACTGAAAGACGAACTGATCGTCATCAGCGCCCACCTCGATCATATCGGGATTTCCAAGTCGATCGAGGAAGACACGATCAACAACGGCGCGCTCGACAATGCGAGCGGTATCGCCACGCTGCTGGACGCCGCCCGGATGCTGAAGAACGGCCCGCCCTTGCGCCGCACGGTCGTGTTCGCCGCCGTGACGGCCGAGGAAAAAGGTCTGCTCGGCGCGCAATACTTCGCCATGAACCCGTCCGTACTCGGCACATTCGTCGCCAACGTCAATCTCGACATGCCGATCCTGACCTATGACTTCACCGACGTGATCGTCTACGGCGCGCTGCGCTCCAACATCGCAGCGACGGTTGAGACCGCGGCGGCGGCGATGGGCGTGGCGATCAGCCCGGACCCGACGCCGGAACAGGGCATCTTCACCCGGTCGGACCATTTCCGCTTTGTGGAAGCAGGCATTCCGGCCGTCTACCTCAAGCCCGGTTTCCAGAACGGCGGCGACGTCGCCTGGGCCGAACATCAGGCCAAGAACTACCACCGCCCGTCGGACGACATGTCGAACAATCTCGACTTCAACGCCGCTGCCAAGTTCGCCGAACTGAATGCCCGCATCGCGCTGGCCCTCGCCAATCAGGACGCGCGGCCGCTGTGGAAAAAAGACGATTTCTTTGCCCGCCAGTTCAACGGGCCGATGGAACCCTGACAGACTTACAAGAAACGCCCCCGGAGGACACTTCATGCATCCCTTTCACTACGCCAAATCCCACCCGGACAAGGCCGCGATCATCATGTCCGGCTCGGGCGAGGTGATCACGTTCAAGCAGCTGGACGAGCGCTCCAACCGCATCGCGCATGCGCTGCGCGCGGCGGGGTGCGCTCCCGGTGACACCATCGCGATCTTCGCCGAGAACTCGCCGCGCTATTTCGAGATCTGCTGGGCCGCGCAGCGCGCCGGGCTCTACTATGTCGCCGTCTCCTCGCGCCTGACGACGCCGGAAGTGGCCTACATCATCGAGGATTCCGGCGCCAAGCTCCTGATCGCCAGCGCCTCCAAGGGCAGCGTTGCGAAGGAAGTGAAAGCCACGACGGGCCTGAAGGACAACTGGTCCATCGACGGCGCGATTGATGGGTTCGTGGCGATGGAAGAGCATGTCGCGCGTTTCCCGGCCACGCCGGTGGCCGACGAGATGGCCGGCACCGACATGCTCTACTCCTCCGGCACGACCGGCCGTCCGAAAGGCATCCGCCCGCCACTGGAGCGCGGCCTGCCGATCGACGCCGACAATGCGCTGATCCAGATCGCCCGGGCCTTCTCGGGCGCCAATGAGGAGTCGATCTACCTCTCCCCGGCCCCGCTCTACCACGCAGCGCCGCTGCGTTGGTGCATGACGTTCACGCGCATCGGCGCCACGCTCATCATCATGGAGAAGTTCGAGCCGGAGGATTACCTGCGCCTTGTCGAGCAGCACAAGGTCACGCACTCGCAGCTCGTGCCGACGATGTTCGTCAAGATGCTGAAACTGCCGGAAGAGGTGCGCAAGAAGTACGATGTCTCCAGCATCAAGTTCGCGATCCACGCGGCAGCGCCCTGCCCCGTGCCGGTGAAGGAACAGATGATCGCCTGGTGGGGCCCGGTGATCGATGAGTATTATGCCGGCTCCGAAGGCAATGGCATGACCTGGGTGAAGAGCCCGGACTGGCTGACCCACAAGGGCACGGTCGGCCGCCCGGTGATGGGCGTCCTGCACATCTGCAACGAGGACGGCGACGAAGTTCCGGTCGGTGAGGAAGGCCAGGTCTATTTCGGCGGCACCACGCCGCCGAACTATCACAACGCGCCGGAGAAGAACAAAGCCGCGCTGAACCCGAAGCATCCCGACTGGTCGTCGCTCGGCGATGTCGGCAAGGTCGATGCGGACGGCTTCCTGTACCTCACCGACCGCAAGGCCTTCATGATCATCTCGGGCGGCGTGAACATCTATCCGCAGGAATGCGAGAACATCCTGATCACCCATCCGAAGGTCGCCGACTGCGCCGTCATCGGCGTGCCGGACGAGGATTTCGGCGAAGCTGTGAAGGCCGTCGTGCAGCCGATGCCGGGCATTGCCCCTTCGGAAGAACTGGCGGCGGAGCTGATGGCCCACTGCCTGGCGAACCTGTCAAAGATCAAATGCCCGAAGAGCATCGACTTTGATCCGGAACTTCCGCGCCATCCGACCGGCAAGCTGTACAAGCGCCTGATCCGTGACCGGTATTGGGGCAACAAGGACAGCCGGATCGTCTGACGCGATGGCGCAGCTGATCTCCAATCAGCGTCACCTGTTCGACATCCCGGCCGATGTCGCTTACCTGAATGTCGCGACCATGGGCCCTCTGCCCATGGCCGCCTCAGAAGCGGGCCAGCGCGGTCTGGCGCGCAAGCTGCGACCGTGGACCATTCCGGACACGGACTTTTTCGAGGACACCAGGCGGCTGCGTCCTTTGCTCGCCGCCCTGATCGGCGCGGATGAGGCGGCATCGCCTTCGTGCCCTCGGCCAGCTACGGCCTCGCCACGGCGGCGCGCAACCTGCCGCTGGCGAAGGGCCAGAAGATCCTGCTGCTCGAGCACCAGTTTCCCTCCAACGTCTATACGTGGCGCGACCACGCGCGTCAGAGCGGCGCGGTGATCGAAACGGTTGCGGCGCGCGGCAACGAGTCTCTCTCCGACGCCCTGCTCGGCGCCATCACCCCAGACACCGCACTGGTCGCCTGTCCGCAGGTGCGGTGGACAGACGGCGCAAGGATCGACCTCGTCGCCATCGGCGCGCGGTGCCGCGAGGTCGGCGCCGCGCTGGTGCTGGACCTGACGCAGAGCTGCGGCGCGATGACGTTCGACGTGCGCGAGGTACAGCCGGATTTCGCGGTGGCGGCAGGATACAAGTGGCTGCTGGGGCCCTATGCGACAGGCTTCCTCTATGCTGCGCCATACCGGCGCGGCGGCAAGCCGCTGGAGCAGAACTGGATCACCCGCGAAGGCGCGTCAGACTTCTCGCGCCTGATCGATTACACCGACGCCTATGCTCCGGGTGCGGAACGTTACGACATGGGCGAACGGTCGAACTTCGCCCTGCTGCCCGCTTTGCAAGCCTCGGTTCAACTGATCCTCAACTGGGGCGTCGCCAACATCGAAGCAACGCTGGCGCACCAGAACCGGGCGCTGGCAGAGGCACTTGAGGCCTGCGGGCTGACCACAGGCCCCGAGGCGGACCGGGGCCCACACTATCTCGGCGCCCTGCTGCCGGACACAGCGCCCGGCGACCTGACAGCGCGGCTCAAGGCCGAGAACATCTACGTCTCGAAGCGCGGCAACCGCCTTCGCATCACGCCGCACCTGTTCACCTCCGAAAACGACATCGCGCGTTTCCTGTCCGCGCTGGACCGCCATCTCGGCTGGCGCGTCAAAACAGCCAGCTCTGCGGGTTCTCCGGCGGCAGGCCTGCCGCCAGCGCCTTCAGACCCTTCAGGACACGGAGGATGTACCATATGATGGTCGCCATGATCAGCAGCACGCCGAACAGGAAATACGTCAACACGAGACCGGCCAGCACATAGACGACGCTGCGCCAGAAGATGCTGATCTGGTTGGCAAGGTGGCTGCGCACCAGATCGTCGCCCCGGCCCTGGGCATGCCAGGCAAAGCCGGCCGCGACGAAGTTGACGCCCGGCAGGATCAGCCCGAGCAGCAGGCCCCAGTAGATCAGCCGCGCCTGCCCCGGCGTGCCCGGCGCAAACGTCTGTGAGAGGGTGGCGGGCGAGGTCATGGCGTCTCCGGCGTGGGCCCGATTACCCTTGCGAGGCAGCGTGGCGGCGTCAACTGGGGCCTTGCCCCATCGTAAACCTTGCGCAGGCGCCGGGGCCGCGCCAGAACAGGCAAAACCACTCAAGGAGGAACCCATGGCCAATCCCCGTACCATCGCCTACGCCGATCTCGAATCGCTCGCCGGCCAGGAAGTCGGCGTGTCCGACTGGCACTTGATCGACCAGAACCGCGTCAACCTGTTCGCCGAGGCGACCGGTGACCACCAGTGGATCCACGTCGATGTCGAGCGCGCCACCAAGCTGATGGGCGGCCCCATCGCGCACGGCTTCCTCACCCTGTCGCTGCTGCCGATGCTCGGCGCCGAAGTCCTCCGCGTCGAGGGCGTCACCCGCGGCATCAACTACGGCTCCGACAAGGTCCGCTTCACCAACATGGTGCCCGTCGGCTCGAAAGTGCGCCTGCGCCAGAAATGCCTGTCGGTCGAGGCCAAGTCCGGCGGCAAGCAGATGAAGATGGAAGCGACCGTCGAAATCGACGGCAAGGACCGCCCGGCGCTGGTCGCTGAGTCGATTACCGTTCTCTACGGCTGATCTCGTCCCTATATTGGGGGCGAGCCAAGGATGGAGCGCCCCCGATGACCAAGACCACCAGGATTTCACGCACCGACGCCGAATGGCGCGCACTCCTCGACCCCGAGGCCTACCGCGTCGGCGTGAAAGACGGCACCGAGCGCGCCTTCACCCCCGGCAACTTCCAGGACGAGAAACGCGCCGGCATTTATCATTGCAAGGGCTGCGGCACGGCGCTCTGGTCGTCCGAGCACAAGTTCGAATCCGGCACCGGCTGGCCCAGCTACTGGCAGCCGATCAACCCCGCCGCGATCGGCACCTCGACCGACTTCAAGATGATCTATCCACGCACCGAATGCCACTGCGCGACCTGCGGTCTGCACCAGGGCCACGTGTTCAAGGACGGCCCCCCGCCGACCGGCGAACGCTGGTGCATCAACGGCGCCGTGCTGGATTTCAAGCCCTCCGAATAAACGCTGGACAGGTCCCGCCGGCGTGATCCACTGTCGCGTTTATCGATAAGCGGAGCCTTCCATGCGCCTTGTTGTTCACGTCGCCGGCCTCGTGGCCGCAACGACCCTGCTTTCCGGATGTATGATGACCAAAGACACGACCGAGCCTGCCACGCTGTCGGCTGATACCGCGAGCCTGCCGGAGCCGCCGGTCGCCGCCCGGGTGGACCATGAGATCACGCAGCTCGGCCGCACGCGCAATGATCCGTACAACTGGCTGAAGGACGAGAACTGGCAGGAAGTGATGCGCGATCCGTCGCTGCTGAAGCCGGAAATCCGCGGCTATCTGGAAGCGGAGAACGCCTACACGAAAGCGCGCGTCGAAGACACGACGACCGCGCTGCGCGACGAGCTGTTCAACGAGATGCGCGGCCGCATCAAGGAAGACGACAGCTCCGTTCCGTCGATCCATGGCGGCTGGGCCTACTACACGCGCTTCCGCGAAGGCGGCGAGTATGCCGTCTACGCCCGCAAGCCGGCAGCGGACGCCTTCACCGGCGCCGGCGAGGAGACGATCCTTCTCGACGGCGACGCGATGGGCAAGGACCAGGACTATTTCGCCTTCGGCGACATCGAAGCCTCACCCGACCATAAGTACCTCGCGTATGGCACGGACACCAAAGGCAGCGAATTCTACGAGATCCGTGTAAAGAACATCGAGACCGGCGAAGACACCGGCGTGCTGATCGAGAATGGCTATGGCGATTTCGAGTGGAGCGCGACCGGCAAGGCGATCTTCTGGGTGCTGCGCGACGCCAACAACCGCCCCGCCGCCGTCTACCAGCGCGACCTCGCAACCGGCGCCGACACGCTGATCTATGAAGAGAAAGACCCCGGCTTCTTCGTCGGCCTTGAAACCAGCGAAAGCGAAGAGTTGATCTTCATCTCCGCCGGCGGACACACGACCAGCGAAGTACACTGGTTCCCCGCAGACGAGCTGAACCCGAAACTGCGCACAGTCGCGCCGCGCGAAACAGACATCCAGTATTCGGTCACGCACTGGGACGGCGCTTTCTACATCTCCACCAACACCGACGGCGCCGTGGACTTCAAGCTGGTCAAGGCGCCCCTGTCGTCCACCTCGCGCGCCGGCTGGCAGGATGTCATCCCGCATCGTCCCGGCACGCTGCTGCTCGGCACGCACGCCCAGAAAGACTACCTCACGCTCATGGAACGCGAAGGCGGCCTGCCCCGCATCGTCATCCACAAGAAGGGCATGACCGACAGCCACGCCATCAGCTTCGATGAAGCAGCGTTCGATCTCGGCCTCGCCGGCGGCTACGAATACGACGTGCCCGTGCTGCGCTTCGACTATGCCTCGCCGACCACGCCCGACCAGGTGATCGACTACAACCTCGACACGCGCGAGCGTGTGCTGCGCAAGACCCGCGAAGTCCCGTCCGGCCACAACCCGGCCGACTATGTCGTCGAGCGCATCATGGCGCCTTCGTGGGACGGCGCGGAGGTTCCGGTCACGTTGCTGCGCCACAAGGATACGCCCGTCGACGGCACCGCGCCGGTGCTGCTCTACGGCTATGGCTCCTACGGCATCACCATCCCGGCGGACTTCCGCACCGGTCGCCTCAGCCTCGTCGACCGCGGCTTCATCTACGCCATCGTTAATCCGCGCGGCGAGATGGCCAAGGGTTACCAGTGGTATCTCGATGGCAAGCTCGACAAGAAGACCAACACCTTCAAGGACTATATCGCGGCCGGTCAGCACCTTGTCGACAAGGGCTACACCACGCGCGGCAAACTGATCGGCCAGGGCGGCTCCGCCGGCGGCCTGTTGATGGGCGCCGCGGCGAACATGGATCCCACGCTGTTCGGCGGCATCATCGCGGCGGTGCCGTTCGTCGATGTGCTGAATACGATGTCGGACGAGAGCCTGCCGCTTACCCCGCCGGAATGGCCGGAATGGGGTAATCCTCTCACGGACGAAAAGGCGTATGACACGATCCTCGCCTACAGCCCGTATGACCAAGTCACCAAGCTCGACTATCCGCCGATGCTGATCACCGGCGGCGTGACGGATCCGCGGGTCACCTATTGGGAGCCGTCCAAGTGGGCCGCCAAGCTGCGCCACGAAGCCCCGGGCGCCGGCCCCTACTTCCTACGCATCAACATGGACGCGGGCCATTACGGCGCCTCGGGCAGGTTCGAAGGCCTGAAGGAAACGGCGATCGAGTACGCCTTCGCCCTCGCGGCGGCCGGCAAGATCGACTCCGTCGACCTCTCGACCCCGGAGTAGGGCGCTTGCTCTACTGCCTCGATTGCGAGTTCAACGGCTTCGGCGGAGAGCTCATCAGCCTCGCCCTCTCGAGTGAGGCCGGTGAGCTCTACCTCGTGCGGCCCGAGGACGAACTGAACGCGATGGACGCGCATGACTGGGTGGCCGAGCACGTGCTGCCCTTCCTGTCCCTCTCGGACGCGCGGCCCACCGTGCTGCCGCTCGCGCGGTTCGGCCGGGCGATCCAGGCCTTCCTCGCCAGCGATCCGGCGCCGACCGTGGTCGCCGACTGGCCGGAAGACCTGATGCACCTGATGCAATGCCTGATCATCGCCCCCGGCCAGATGGTGAAGATACCGGACCTCACCCTGCGGCTCCTGCATGCCTCGGCCTACCCCAGCGAAATCACGGACGCCGTGCAGCACAACGCACTGTGGGACGCCCGGGCGCTGCGGCATGCGGTGCTGGGCTGAATTGTTGGGTTTTTTTGGTCGGAACGAGAGGATTCGAACCTCCGACCCCTAGTCCCCCAGACTAGTGCGCTACCGGGCTGCGCTACGCTCCGACCGAACGCGCTGTATAGGCAAACCCTACCGCCGCTGCAACCTGCATGTTCCGGCCGCCTGCTTTCAACGCGAACCGCAAGAACCGGGTCGATCGGCTACGCCCCGCGCGCCAGGATGCAGCTCCAGACGTCCACAGGAGCCGCCCATGACTTTCCGCATCCTTGCCTTGCCCAGGTCCGAGTTCGAGGGCCTGTTCGCCCTGTCCGACGAAGCCCTCGCTGCGCAGCGCGCGCGCCGCATGGACCCGGACGCTGTCGCAGGCATGCCGTGCCGGGTCAGCCTTGAGGATGCGGTCGCCGGCGAAACGGTCCTGCTGCTCAACTACACGCATCTCGACACTGACACGCCCTATCGCGCCAGCCACGCCATCTGTGTGCGCGAACATGCAGCGCAAGCCGAGCCCGACCCAGGCGACGTGCCGTTCGCCATCCGGAGACGGCTGATCTCGGCCCGCCTGTTCGATGCGCCGGGGAACATTGTCGGCAGTGACGTGTTCGAGGGCACGGAGCTTGCCAGCTTTCTGGCTGAAGGCTTCCAGCGAGAGGACGTCGCCTACGCGCACATCCACTATGCCCGCAACGGATGCTTCGCGGCGAAAGCCGTGCGCGCCGGATCAGCCTGCGCCCGTCCGGGGAACGCGATAAAAAGTGAGAATAACTGAGAAAGAAACGAGAAACAGCGAGAAAGAAACGCGCAAGCGCGAGACAGAAACAGCGTGAAATGGAGTCCGAAAGAGACGGAAAAAAGCCTACGCAGCCCTGCGCGCCCGGGCGGCATCGATGCGGTCCTTGATGTCCGTCAGCTCCTGCAGCGCCTCCTCGAGACGCGTCTTGCGATCCGGCGCAGCAAAGGCGCGGGCAACGCTTGCCTGCAACTCGCGCGCCGGGCTCGGCACCGCTTCGAGGGTGGCCGCAGACAAGGTGGCTGTGCCGGCGAGAACCGCCTCGATCCCCTGCTCCGCCAGAATCGTCTTGGCGCCCTTCAGCGTCATGCCGCGTTCGTGCACCAGGATGCGGATGGCGCGCAGCGCATCCATGTCCTGCGGTCGGAACATGCGGCGGCCATCGTCGCGCTTGATCGGGCGGATGTCTTTCGGGAAACGCGTTTCCCAGTATCGCAGCACATGCGTTTCGAGGCCGAGCTCGCTGGCCGCTTCACCAATCGACCGGAAGGCAGTGGACGACTTTTCGATCCGGGATTTGAGTGCGGTCATTCGGTCATCCTGGACAGGTTCAGTCGCGGCCGACGAGCGACTTGAGCATCGGCGACGGACGGAAGGTGACAACCCGGCGGGCCGCGATGGGGGCCTCTTCGCCGGTCTTCGGATTGCGCCCTTCGCGGGCAGATTTGGAGCGCACGACGAAGTTGCCGAAGCGGGCGAGCTTCACCTCTTCCTCATGCTCGAGCGCGGCGCCGATGAGTTCGAGGGTGCGGTCGAGAAGGTCCGCCGATTCCTGACGGGTCACGCCGACTTCGCGGACGATGGCATCGGTGACTTCAGCCCGGGTAACGGTCTCGTTGCTCATGTGCCCATTCGCCTTTCATGAAAGCCTAAGCCCGGTATCTTAACGAATTCCTAGCGTACGCGTTAGTGAAATCTGGAACAGGCCGTCAGGTCTAGAGACGGAAGAGGCTGGCGCCCCAGGAGAAGCCGCCGCCCATCGCTTCCGAAAGGATGAGGTCACCAGGCTTGGCGCGCCCGGTTCGGACAGCGTGGTCGAGCGCCAGAGGAATGGACGCCGCCGAGGTGTTGGCATGCTGGTCGACGGTGATGACGACCTTCTCTTCCGGGATGTTCAGCTTCTTCGCGACGCCGTCCAGGATGCGCTTGTTGGCCTGGTGGGGCACGAACCAGTCGATGTCCGCAGACGTCAGTCCTGTCTCGGCGAGCACCGTTTCGATGGCCGAGGAGATGTTGGCAACGGCATGTTTGAAGACGCGGTTTCCCTCCATCCGGACATGCCCGATCGTGCCGGTGGAGCTGACGCCGCCATCAACATAGAGGAGATCCGACTTCGAGCCGTCGGTGCGGATATGGTGCGTGATGATGCCTTCGTCGTCGGCGAATTCGCCCACGCGCACTTCGATCACCACCGCTCCGCCGCCATCGCCGAACAGGACGCAGGTGCCCCGGTCCGACCAGTCGATGATGCGCGTGAACGTCTCGGCGCCAATCACCAGCGCCCGCTTGAACAGGCCCTGCTTCAGCATGGAATCGGCGGTCGCGAGCGCGAACAGGAAACCCGAACAGACGGCCTGAACGTCAAACGCCGCGCCGCCCGTGATGCCGAGCTTCGCCTGCACGGCGGTGGCCGTGGCGGGGAATGTGCGATCCGGAGTCGTCGTGGCGAGTACGATCAGGTCGATCTGGGATGCGTCGATGCCGGCGGCGGCCAGCGCCCGGCGTGCGGCGGCGGTGGCAATGTCGGACGTGACTTCGCCATCAGCGGCGATGTGGCGCTGGCGGATGCCCGTGCGTTCCTGAATCCACTCATCGGAGGTCTCGACCATCAGGGCGAGTTCCTTGTTGGTCAGTACGCGTTCGGGCAGGTAGCTGCCGGTACCGAGAATAAAACTGCGCCGCGCCATCCTCATCCTTCCTTTCGATCCAGCGTGCCGCCGTCAGGCCGCGACGCCGCCGGTTCCAATTTTTCCGAGGTTCGCTGCGATCTCGCCCTGGAAATCGCTGGCGGCCAGATCGGCAGCCATTTCACACGCCCGGGCGAACCCGCGCGCATCGGCGCTGCCATGGCTCTTCACCGAAATGCCGCCGAGGCCGAGCAGGACGCCGCCATTCACGTTGCTTGGATCCATAAGCGATTTGAGGCGCTTCAGGCCGTTCATCGCAAGCACGGCGCCCGCTTTCGACATCAAACTTTCCGTGAATGCCTCCCGCATGTGGCTGGCCAGCATCCGGGCGACACCTTCGCCTGTTTTCAGGGCAACGTTTCCGGTGAAGCCGTCCGTGACGACGACATCGACCATCCCCATCGAGATATCATCTCCTTCGATGAAACCACGATAATCCAGATCAAGTCCGGCCGCGCGCAGCCACTCGTGCGCTTCGCGCACTTCCTCATGGCCCTTCATCTCTTCCGAGCCGATGTTCAGCAGGCCAACGGTCGGCTTTGCGATACCGAGAGTGGCGCGTGCGAAGGCTTCGCCCATGATCGCGAAGGTGACGAGTTGCTGGGCGTCGGCCTCGACATTGGCGCCGACATCCAGAACCACCGTGCGACCGCGCAGCGTCGGCCAGACGGCCGTCATCGCCGGGCGGTGCACGCCGTCCATCTTGCGCAGGATCAGCATCGACATCGCCATCAGCGCGCCGGTATTGCCGGCCGAAACAGACGCCCCCGCCTTGCCGTCCCGGATCGCCTCGACGGCGTTCCACATCGACGTGCCCTTGCCGCGGCGCAGGGCCTGGCTGGGTTTCATGTCGCTGGTGATCTTTTCGGCGGCATGCACCAGCGTGGCGCGGGCTTGCAGCACGGCGCGGCCGGCCATCAGGGGCGCGAGCTGCGCCTCGTCGCCGTGCAGCAGCGCCTTCATGTTCGGGCGGCTTTCCAGGAACTCGGCAACCCCGTCGACGACGATGCGCGGCGCATTGTCTCCGCCCATGGCGTCTATCGAAAGCGTCTGCGAGGGGTTCATCCGGTCCTGTGCCTGCATGAGTGGCCAGATCTACGTATTTTGCCGTGGTTTAAGCGTCGCCGGGGGGCAAGGCAACGGGCGACGTGCGGCGCATGTCAGCGTTGCGCGGCGCCCTGCCCGGCGGTTGCGCCGATCCAGTTGAACCGGCCGTGGAGAATTTCGCTATCCGGCTGCCCCGCGAGATGAGCGCTGAGGGTCCGCACCGATTCGGCCAGCGCGCCGGCCTTTTCCGGCCGGGCGACCCCGTTGCGGCGCAGGATGGCGTCGATGGGCTCGGCCCCCTCTGCCCCCGTCAGGGCGGCAAACAGGGCCTTTCCCAGGCCCGCGTGGCCTTGCGCCAGCTTGCGGACTTTCCGGGCAATCGAGGCATCCCCGACGCCCTTTTCCCGGTAGGCGGCATCGAACCCGTCAAGCACCAGCTCATCGAGCCGCAGGATCAACCGCGCCGGCTCCGGACCCTCGATCCGGCTCAGGCGCGCGCAGGCCAGGCTGGTCAGGACCGTCACCATTCCGGCCCGGCCCTCGAAGGTGTCCGGCACACCGCCGGAAAGATAGAATTCCGGCTCCAGCGCGTGGCGCAGCAGGCCGCGATAGGCCTCAGCCGCAGCCTTCCGGCGCGCTGAACGGCGCTGGAACCAATTGCCCGAAAATGCCGTCAAGGGTGTACTCCCATGCTTGCCAAGCCCGGTTACCTGCCGCTAGTTCACACGTCAAAGCCCATCCGGAGTGACTCCATGCGTAAAAGTGCCATCCTGGCGGTCAGCCTGCTCGCGCTGCCCCTGACGGCGTGCCTTACGCCCGCACGCGATTTCCACGGTTACATCCCGGACGAAGTCCAGCCCTACGACATCAAGCCGGGTGAAGATACCCGCTCGTCGGTGACGGCGCAGCTCGGATCGCCCTCGACCAAGGGCCTGTTCGACACCAACACCTGGTTCTACATCTCGGACGTGCAGGAACGCCTGGCCTTCTACAAGCCGAAGGTCGCCGAGCGCGTGATCACCGCCATCCGTTTCAGCGAAGATGACAAGGTCGATGAAGTCCTGCGCTACACGCAGGAAGATGGCCAGGTGATCAGCTATGCCGCGCGCGAGACTTCCACACGCGGCCGCGAGCTTGGCCTCTGGGAACAGATCTTCGGCACGGTCGGCAGCGTCCGCCTGCCGAACACCGACGAAGCGACACCCGGCAACCCGACGGGACGCCAGGGCCAGTAATTCCGGCGCTAAAATTCAGCTTAAAACGAAAAAGCCCCGGAACCGAAGTTCCGGGGCTTTCGTTTGATCCGTATCCGGATGTCTAGTGCGCGAGCACGGCGAGCATCAGGAGCGCCACGATGTTGGTGATCTTGATCATCGGGTTCACGGCAGGGCCGGAGGTGTCCTTGTAGGGGTCACCCACCGTATCGCCCGTGATGGCAGCCTTGTGGGCTTCGGAGCCCTTGCCGCCATGGTGGCCGTCTTCGATGTACTTCTTGGCGTTGTCCCATGCGCCGCCGCCCGAGGTCATCGAGATGGCCACGAACAGGCCGGTCACGATCACGCCGAGAAGCATGGCGCCAACCGAGGCAAGCGCCGCGCCCGAACCCGCGATCAGGTAGATCGCGACGAAGAGCACGATGGGCGAGAGCACCGGAAGAAGCGACGGAACGATCATTTCCTTGATCGCCGCCTGGGTCAGCATATCCACGGCGCGGCCATAGTCCGGCTTCTCCGTACCCAGCATGATGCCCGGCTTTTCGCGGAACTGGCGGCGGACTTCCTCCACCACCGACTGAGCTGCGCGGCCCACGGCCATCATCGACATGCCGCCGAACACGAAGGGCAGAAGCCCGCCGAACAGCAGGCCGACCACGACATAGGGGTTGGCAATCGAGAAGTCGACGGTGACATTGTAGAAGAACGAACCTTCGACGGCGCGGGCCGAGAAGTATTTCAGGTCTTCTGCATACGCCGCAAACAGCACGAGTGCGCCGAGACCGGCAGAGCCGATCGCGTAGCCTTTCGTGACAGCCTTGGTCGTATTGCCGACAGCGTCGAGTGCGTCGGTTGTCTTGCGGACTTCCGAAGGCAGCTCTGCCATTTCAGCAATGCCGCCGGCATTGTCCGTGACCGGACCGAAGGCGTCGAGCGCCACGATCATGCCGGCAACGCCGAGCATGGTGGTGGTGGCGATGGCGATGCCGTAGAGGCCGGCCAGGTTGAAGGTCAGCAGGATGCCGCCGATGATGATCAGCGCCGGAAGCGCGGTGGCTTCGAGAGAGACAGCAAGGCCCTGGATGACGTTCGTGCCGTGGCCGGACTCGGAGGCTTTCGCGATCGAGCGGACGGGACGGTACTTGGTCTCCGTGTAGTAGGCCGTGACGACGACGATCAGCAGCGTGACGAAGAGGCCGGCCACGCCGCAAGCGAAGAGCTTCCAGCCGGTGATGTCGGCAGGTTCGCCGGTGACCGGATTGACGAGGCCAAGCAAGGCGCCGGCACCGTCAAGCGTACCAGCGAGACCGCCCGGAAGGACGGTTTCGAGGGCAATCGCAAGACCGCCGACGGAGAGAACGCCGGTAACGATGAGCGCCTTGTAGAGCGCGCCCATGATATCCGTGGAGCCCTTCGACAGGGTGGCAAAGAAAGTGCCGATGATCGAGGTGACGATGCAGACCGCGCCGATGGCGAGGGGCAGCATCATGATTTCGCCGATGTACGGCGTTGCTGCGAAGTAGATGCCGCCGAGAACCATCGTGGCGACGAGCGTCACCGCGTAGGTCTCGAACAGGTCCGCCGCCATGCCGGCGCAGTCGCCGACGTTGTCGCCGACGTTGTCGGCGATGGTGGCGGGGTTGCGCGGATCATCTTCCGGAATGCCGGCTTCGACCTTGCCGACCATGTCGCCGCCGACATCTGCACCCTTGGTGAAGATACCGCCGCCGAGACGGGCGAAGATCGAGATCAGCGAAGCGCCGAAACCGAGCGACACAAGCGCGTCGATGATTTGGCGTTTCTGGCCTTCATCCGTCAGCGACAGGCCGAGCGGGCCGGTCAGCAGGCCGTAATAGCCAACGATACCCAGGAGAGCGAGGCCGACCACGAGCATACCGGTAACGGCGCCCGATTTGAACGCCATTTGCAGGCCTTCGTTGAGGCCCTTGCGGGAGGCTTCCGTGGTGCGCACGTTGGCCCGCACGGAGACGAGCATGCCGATGAAACCGGCAAGGCCCGAGAGCACAGCGCCGACGAGGAAGCCCAGCATGGCTTTCCAGCCCAGCAGGAAGAACAGGAGAACAGCAACGCCCGCGCCAACCATGGCGATGGTGCGATACTGGCGGCTGAGATACGCGTTGGCGCCTTCCTGGATCGCCTGAGCGATCTCGATCATGCGCGGATTGCCCGAGGGCGCTTTCATGATGGATGTGATCTGCCAGTAGCCATAGGCGACTGACAGGAAGCCCGCTCCTAGCGCGAGTAAGTACCAAGTCATCGGCTTTCCTTCCTAACCCCTAGTGCCAGTCAGCCCCGCGAAGGCAGGGCTGCGGCGTCTTTTAACGACGGTTCTGCCTGCCAGCCGGCCCCCCAGGGTGCAACTTGGCTCACTTTATGGGCGAGTGACGGACATTCCGATACTAGCCATGCTGGTAGGCGACGGTTTCCGGGAGGTTAACGGGGCGATTTTCGAAGGTCGCCGCGAGGCCCGGCTCCGCCCGGATCCGTCCGATGCGCGAAATCCGGATGCCCAGTTCCCGCGCGTCCACAAGCAAACCGGCAGCGTTTTCGGGGCGGGCCGCGAACAGCAGCTGGTAGTCATCGCCCCAGGTCGCGAGATCGAGCCTTTCAGCCAGACTGGAAGCTCCGCCGGCATAGGGCACTGATTCGAGGGCGATCTCGGCCCCCGCTCCGGACGCCCCTGCCAGCGTTCCAGCGTCGCCAAGCAAGCCGTCGGACACATCCATCGCGGCAGAGGCATGGCGGACCAGAAGACCCGCCGCAGACACAGGCGGCAAAACGGGCGTGAGAAGGCTGGCGATCCAGGTGCTGGGCTCACCCGCCGCGCGTGCCAGGAAGCCGCGCCGGGGCCCGCCCATCTCGCCGGTCACCCACAACTCGTCGCCCGCCTGCGCGCCGCCGCGCCGGATGGGTGCAGCGCCGAGGCATCGCCCCGTCAGCGTCAGGGAGACAAACAGGCCGCCGGGATTGGTCACGGTGTCGCCGCCGATCAGGGAGGCGCCCCAAAGGGCGAGTTCGTCGCCCAGTGCCGCGGCAAAGCCGGCGAGTTCGGCTTCGCTCCGAACGGACGGCCAGCCGAGTGTCAGCAAGGCTTCGATCGGTTCGGCGCCGCTGGCCAGGATGTCGGACACGTTCACCCGCACGAGCTTGCGCGCGATGGTGTCGATCGGATCACTGCCGAGGAAATGCACGCCCTCGACCATGGCGTCGGTCGTGATGACGACGGGTCCCGTGGCGGGTGACAGCTGGGCGGTGTCATCGGTCAGCCGGGCTGCACCCGGCGCAGTGGCGAGCGGAGTGAAGTAGCGCCGGATCCAGTCCTGTTCAGCCATGCCGGCGCACCGGATGCAGAGGGGCGCTACAGCCCCTCACGGCCAATCGCGTAGAACCGGTCGCGGCGCTGGCGGCGAAGCTCCGCCGGCGTCAGCCCTTCAAGGTCGCGCAGCGCAGCATCGAGAGCCTTGGCGGCAGAGGCCATCGCGCGCTGCGGATCGCGGTGCGCGCCGCCCACAGGCTCTTTCACAATGCTGTCGACGATCCTGTGTTTCAGAAGGTCCGGCCCGGTGATGCCCATCGACTGGGCGGCCTCGTTGGCCTTCGAGGAGTCGCGGTAGAGGATCGACGCGCAGCCTTCCGGCGAGATCACCGAATAGATGGCGTACTCCATCATCAGTACACGGTTGGCCGCCGCGATGCCGATGGCGCCGCCGGACATGCCTTCACCGATCACCAGCGTCACGAACGGAACGCCGAGCGACAGCCCGCGCTGCGTGCCGCGTGCAATTGCTTCAGCCTGGCCGCGCTCTTCGCCGCCCTTGCCGGGATAGGCGCCGGCGGTATCGGGGAAGCTGAGGACCGGCATGTTGAACTTCTCGGCGAGGTCCATCAGGCGCACGGCTTTCCGGTAGCCTTCCGGGTGCGCCATGCCGAAATTGTGCTTCAGGCGCTTCTCAGTGGTGCGGCCTTTCTCGTGGCCCATGATGACGACCGAGCGACCACGGAAACGGGCAAGCCCGCCGATGATCGCTTCGTCATTGCCGAAATGGCGATCGCCGGCGAGTTCCTCGAACTCCTCGAAGATCGAGCCGATGAAGTCTGAAAAGTGGGGCCGGTCGGGATGGCGCGCCACCTGCGTGATGCGCCAAGCGTCGAGTTCAGAGTAAATCTGCTTCAGCTGTTTGGCTGACTTTGTCTTCAGCTTGGTCAACTCGTCGGTGATCGCCGGACCATCCTTGCGCGCCGCAAGGGCTTCCAGTTCGGCGATCTTGGAATCGAGCTCGGCGATCGGTTTTTCGAATTCGAGATAGGTTGCCATGCGCGTTCCCTAGCAATCTGGCCGCGCTTCGCCTAGCCCGTTGACGGCAGGGTTCTGCCCAACATCACGACCGCTGGCAGCGTCAGTACGCCCAGAAGGACGGGAAACACAAAGAAAATCAAGGGCAACGTCAGCTTGGCGGGCAGCGCCATGGCCTTTTCCTCGGCATACAGGATACGGCGCTGGCGCATGTCAGCCGAGAATACGCGCAGGGTCTGGCCGAGGCTGGTGCCCATTTCCTCGGCCTGGCGCAGCATCGTGGCGAGCGATCCGGCCTCCTCCAGCGCCAACCGGTCGGCAAAAGCGCGCCACGCCGTCTTGCGCGCCCGGCCCGCCCGAAGCTCCAGCGACAGCGTGCGCATATGGCCGGAGATGATCGGGTGGCGCAGCTCCAACTCCTCCCCCACGCGCTGGACCGACGCATCGAGGCTAAGGCCTGCTTCGACGCAGGCCACCATCAGGTCCATCATGTCCGGAAAGCCGAGCGAAGCCGCCTGCCTGCGCTTCTTGATCTGCGCATCAAGGAACATCCCCGGCGCGGCAAGGCCGATCAGCACCAGCAGGATGGAGGCGCCGACGGGTGCGTATTTCGGCAGGCCGGCAAAGTAAGGCAGCGAGAAGAACAGTGCGATCTGCGGAATGACCACGCAGATAAAGCGCGCCGCGAAATAGCGCGAGACGGCATTCTTCTGCGTGAAGCCCGCGAGATTGAGCTTGCCGCGCACCGCGTTGACTTCCTCGCCCTCGGTGGGCGCGGCATTGTCGGCGAGCCCCATCACGGCGCGGCCGATCAGGCTGCCGCCGCGCTGGGGCTGGTCGATGGCATCCGGATTGCGGCGCGTCAGGCGGCGGCTGACATCTTCGTCAGCCTTCCGGTTGCGCAGGAACGACACGACGCCGGGAATCGCGATCAGCATCGCCAGCACGAAGAGCGCGGCGGGAACGACAGGGCCTGAGAGGAAGGACATGCTCATCGCGCGCGCATCACATCTTGAAGTTGATCATCTTGTTCATGACGATGTTGCCGATGATCATCCACACCAGCAGCCCCGCGAAGCCATACTGGATCAGCGGATCACTGATCACGTTGCCGTAGAATTGAGGGCGCAGCATGTGGATGGCGCCCATCACCATGAACGGCGCCGAAGTCAGGATCATCGCGGACGTCCGCCCTTCGGATGAGGCGGCCCGCACCTTGAGGCGCATGGTCTGCCGCCCACGGATGGTATCGGTATTCGCCTTCAGCAGTTCGGTGAGATTGCCGCCGGTCTTCTCCTGCAGGCGCACGGTGGCCGCAAACAGCTCGACATCCGGATCGCCTGCCCGCTCGGCCATCCGCTGCACCGCGTTGGTCAGCGACATGCCGTAGGACACCTCGTCCGCCGTCATGCCGAACTCCGTGCCGATCGGATCCGGCATCTCGCGGGCCACCAGCGCCACCGCCGTCGCCACCGGATGCCCGGCCTCAAGGCTGCGGCAGACAATCTGCAGAGCGTCCGGGAGTTGCGTCGCCAGCTTCTTGGCGCGCTGAGCCGCGAGGTGATTGATGACCACCAGCGGGGCGAGCGCGAACCCAGCGAAATAGACCGGAACAGCAACCCAGAGCCCGCCCGCATAGTACCAAGCCGCTCCCGCCGGGATCAGCGAACCCGCTGCGGACATGGCGACCCATTTCGCTGGCTCGAACTTCAGTCCCGAACGCACGATCAACTGGTTCAGCCAGCGCAGCGACATCGCCAGATTGCCCTCACGGTCGAGCCCCCGGCTCTTTCGCAGCTCGATCATCGCCTCGTTATGCGTCGCGTAACGCTCCTTGAACTGCAGGCGGCGGTTGACGATCCGCTGCGTCTGCGCGTTCGAAACCAATCCGAGGACGGACTGGATGGCCATGAACACCGCGCCCATCGCCATGATCGCCGGGATGATCAGCGAGGCATCAAAGCTCATGAGGTCCGCCAGGCCCGGCACGCGTGCGGCCTCCTACGAGAACTTGCTGGACGGATCGAACAGGCCCGCCGGCATGTGCACACCCCGCCGCTCCATCTCGTCGAGGAATTTCGGGCGCAGACCGGTCGCCGCGAAATGGCCCAGCACCTTGCCGTTCTCCGCCGTGCCGGTCCGCTCGAACCGGAAGATTTCCTGCAGCTGCACGACCGAGCCTTCCATGCCGGTGATCTCGGCAATCGAGACGACCTTGCGTGAGCCATCCGAGAGGCGCGTCGCCTGCACGATGAAGTTCACGGCCGAGGCTATCTGTCCACGGATGGCCTCTTCGGATATCTTCATGCCGCCCATCATCACCATCTGCTCGAGACGGGTCAGCGCGTCGCGCGGATTGTTGGCGTGGATCGTCGCCATCGAACCTTCGTGGCCGGTGTTCATCGCCTGCAACATGTCGAACGCTTCTTCCGAGCGCACCTCACCGAGGATGACCCGGTCAGGCCGCATGCGCAGCGCGTTCTTGACGAGTTCACGCTGCCGGATCTCGCCCTTGCCTTCGATGTTCGGAGGCCGGGTTTCCATGCGCGCGACGTGCGGCTGTTGCAGCTGAAGTTCGGCGGCGTCTTCAATCGTGATCAGACGCTCGTCCGGGTTGATCGCCGCCGAAAGCGCGTTCAGCAGCGTCGTCTTGCCCGAACCCGTACCGCCCGAGATGACCGTGGAAGCCCGGCACTTCACCGCACCAAGGATGAAATCCGCGACCGGGCGCGGGATGGCGCCGAAGCCCACCAGCTTGTCCATCGTCAGCGGCGACTTGGAGAATTTCCGGATCGAGACGAGCGGACCATCAATCGCAATCGGCAACACTGCGGCGTTGACGCGGCTGCCGTCGAGCAGGCGCGCATCCACCAGCGGCTGGCTCTCGTCCACGCGCCGGCCGACCGCCGCCACGATACGCTGCACGATGCGGAGCAGGTGATCATTATCGGCGAACCGGACCGGGGCCAGCTGCAACTTGCCATGCCGCTCGACATAGACCTGGTTGCATCCGTTGATCAGGATGTCGGCGATGGAATCATCCTTGAGCAGAGGTTCGATGGGGCCAAGGCCGGTCATCTCGTCCATCACGGCATCTGCAAATGAAGCCTCCTCCGCCGAGGATAGCGCCATCTCTTCCTTGCGGATGATCTCGCCGATGATACCGCGCACGCGGCGGCGCATCGTCTCGTCATCCATTTTGTCGAGGGCCGAGAGGTCGAGCTCGTCGATCAGCTTTGCATGCACACGGAGCTTTGCATCCAGCAGGTCGAACCCCGCAGACTCCGGCTTGGAGCGCATGTTGGAGGCGGTTCCGGCGACGGGCGTCGCCGCAACCACCGGCTCCTCCTTCTTGACGGCGGGCGTAAATCCGAAACGGCTCATGAACGTGCCTTCTTGGTTGACCTTGTCGTCTGGGAATTCTCGATCATGCCGTCCGGCGCGAACTTGCGGACCATACCGTCAACGTCGAGGACCAGCGCGCTCTTTGGCTTCACGTTGGCAATCGGCTTGCCGAGATTGACCGCCGTGCGCGCGGCGTCCCAATCGGACGTAACCGTCACGTCGATCTTGCGCTCGATCGCCTTCTCCGCCTGATCCACCGGGAACCCGGCGCGGAACTGTTTCTTCTGGAACATACGGTTCAACACGAGCCGCGCCTTGCTGCATTCGCCGCGCAGCACATCCACATCCCGGCACATGTCGGCGGCGGCGTGCAGGCTGGGCACGGTCAGCTCACTGACGATCACGGCCTGATCCACCGCCGCCATCACCGATTTTGTCCACGGCATCATGTGGCGGGGCATGTCGAGGATGACATAGGGGAATGCGGCGCAGGCCACGTCCAGCAGGCGCAGGATGGCCGCTTCACTGGCCATGGCGTCGGCTTCCGGATTGCGAGGCGAGGCGATGATCGAGACGCCGTTCTCATGCTGCCAGCACCAGGCCGCAAGCAATCGTGCGTCCAGACGCTCCGGCGCCGCCGACAGCGCCTGCAGGTCGAGTTTCGGAACGGCTTCAAGGAAAGACGCCGTCATCCCGTCGGCGAGGTTCAGGTCGACAAGGCAGACCTTGCCGGGCCCGACGAGGCGCGCCAGCGCGAACGCGCTTTCAATCGCCAGCGTAGAGACGCCGGCTCCGCCCACGGCGCCCCGGAACGCCCAGCAGACAGAGTCCGCCGGGCCGCCCTTGGCTTCGGTGCGCGCATCGGTAAGCCGTGCAGCGGTCTCCATGACGTCCCCGGCATCGGCCGAAACAGCCAGCACATCCCAGGCTTCCAGTTTCATCAGAGCCCGGACCATATGCGCCGGCAGCTGGTCGGAGACGACGATGACGGCGGTGGATGGACGTTCCACGGCAATTAGCAGCAGCAGCTGGTCCCAGCCCGGCATCCCCTGCTCGATCAGGATCAGCCCGCCGCCATGGCGCATCACGACATCCGGCGCGGCCATTTGTGACAGGTCCTGTACATCCGGGCAGACGGCTTTCAACGCTTCGATCCGCTCGGGACCGGTCAGCACGGCCATCGACGGCACGGTACGCCCCGAGGGCGCCGGCGGCGCAGGTTGAAGCTGGGCGGAGGATTGCATTATTCGCCGCCCCCGGTGCTGGTGCTGGCGAGTTCCCTGGTCTGGCCTTCGTTGAGCGCCTTCATGGCGTTGACGGCGCGCACGCCGGAGGTGGAGTCCACCGTTTTCGAGTTCGGCAGGTTCACATCCCGGCTGGCCTGCGCCGCCACGTTCGCCCGCTTGGCCTCGCCGAGCAGGAAACGGTCCTGTGCGTCCACGGAGGCGCAGGCGCCAAGAAGTCCAAAAGCCATCAGCAGCGCAAGTTTCTTCGAGTTTTTCATGATGATCAGTTCCCTGACAGGTCTGTTTCGAGGCCGGCCGTCTTGCCGAGCAGGAACAGCTCGCTCTCGGACGGCTCGGCAAAGGCATCCAGCGGCGAGGCCAGCTGGTCGGGATGCGACATCGGCTGCACCAGGCGCGGCGTGACGATGATCACCAATTCGCTCTCGTTGCGCTGGAAGCGCTTGGACGAGAATAGCGAGCCAAGGATCGGCACATTGCCAAGCCAGGGTGTCTGGCGCACATCGTTGGAATAGTTGTTCTGCAGCAGTCCCGCGACCGCAAACGCCTGCCCGTCATGCAGCTCCACGGTCGTGTCGGCCCGGCGCACAGAGATGCCCGGAATCTCGATGCTGGACGTGCGGATGCCATTCGCCCGGTCAATGGACGAGACTTCCGGACGTACACGGAGGTTCACCAAACCGTCGCCCAGAACGGTCGGCGTGAAGTCGAGGCTGACGCCAAACTTCTTGAACTCGATGGTGATCTCGTTGTCCCGGCTGGCCACCGGGATGGGGAACTCGCCGCCCGCCAGGAAACTTGCGGTGTCGCCCGACAGCGCCACGAGGTTCGGCTCAGCCAGCGTCCGGATCACGCCCTTTTCTTCAAGCGCGCGGATCTGCACATCGATGTTCTCGCCGCCGACATTCGTGAACAGCGCGACCGTCTTCGCTGCAAGGCCGGACACCGTGCCGCTTTCCGTGGAGGTCTGGAAGTCGTTCGCGTCGATCGAATTGCCAAAGCCGATCTCGCGCACCGCGCTGCGGCTCGCCTCGAGGAAGCGCACTTCCAGCATCACCTGCTGGCTCTGCCCGACCGACAGCCCGTTTGCCACGCCGCCCGGCACATATCGCTCGGCCACCTGCAGCGCCATTTCCGCCGCCGCCGCCGTCGTGACCCGCCCATCCAGGAACACGCCGTCATGCACGGGGTAGACATCAATCGGCTCGCCCGGCAGCAGGCGCTTGAGATCAGCGCGCAGCTCCTCGAGGCCGAGCTTCACCTCGACTTCGATCAGCTCCGCAATCGCGCCCGCCGCGTTGTAAACCAGCACGGTCGTCGTGCCCGGCTGCTTGCCGCGCAGGAAGAAGGACCGGTTCGACGTCGCCATCGCCTCGGCGATTTCAGGATCCGCAACGACGATCGTCGCAAACGCCGCGTCTGCTTCAACCACCGCCGACTGTCCGCGCCGCACTTCAAGCCGCTCGGCGCCATCTGCGGCAGAGCGCTGCGTCCAGGCCGAAACCGGAAGTGTGAGGCAAAGGCACGCCGCTCCCGCGGCCAGAAGATGTTTCAGGCGCATCAGCGTTTCTCCCCTGTCGCGGTTTCCGTCCGCGCGATCGGCGCCGAGACTTCGACATCACTTTCACCGTTGATCACGCGCACGGTGGTGTTCACCGGCGCGCGGCGCACGGTGGCGGGCTGCACCACGCGCTTCACTTCAACTTTCTTGTCCGGCGTGATCGCGGCAACCATCGCTTCCTCGTCGCGGCTGATCAAAGCGAGGCCGAGCGCAGCGCGCTGGCTCGCCGCGCCGAGCGCCAGCGCGTCGTCCGGTGTCACTTCCAGCGTCACGGTCTGCGACGGCTTGGCGCCTTCAAGATTGGTTTCGAACGACTGGTCGACCGCCAGCACTTTCACATGCCGCAGCACAGGCCGCGCCAGGATGTCAGCCGACACGCGCGCCCCTTCCGGCCCGCTGCCGGCGTCTTCCAGCGACATGAACTCGTTGACATCCACCCGGTCGCCCGGCAGCACGAAGCCCGACACGCCGGTATCGTTGCGCACGACGATCGAGACCGCCCGCATGCCCGGCGTGATCGCCGCCGCGAGCGTCAGAACCGAACCTGTCGTGTCGATTTTCGGAAGCAGCAAAGGCTCGCCCGGCACCATAAGCCCGCGCGAATAGGCCTTCGGGCCAAGCTCCGACACGTTCTGGAGAGCGCCTTCCGGCACTGCCCGCTCCGGCCATTCAACTTCCTTGACGAATTTCGGATCGATGATCGCGCCCGGCTCCACCGTGGAGGTAGTCACCAGCACGGTCGTCATCGCCATCGCGGGAACAACACTCGCCTGTGCGTCCGGCGCCTCGCCGGACATGAAGGCGCGGCCGAAGAAGATGGCGCCGGCACCGAGTGCAACCGAGACGCCGAGGCTGATGAGCGGTGCCGCTTTCATTCTGAATGCCCTCCTGCGGACAGCGTTCGGCTGTCTTCAGGGTTCAGGATTAACGCGCGGGGGATAAAGCCTGTTGAAGGTTCGCAGGCGAATCTCGTCCGGGGACGGAACATGCCGTTAACCACGCAGAAACGTGAGGTTTCCACTTGGTTTAAATCTGATCTCCGAAAGCCCGGATGCCTCGCTGCTGCAACAGGACCGAGAATCAGGTGTGGAAGAACAGGTCCGGCTCCCCGGCCCTCAGCAGCGCCGCCGTGAGCCGCCCACCGTAAACAGCGCCGGTGTCTATGTTAAGCCTTCGTCCGCCCGCCACCGATTCCGGGAATGAGTCCCGCGTCGGCGTATGTCCGTGTACCACGCGCTGGCGCTTCAGGCGCGGCGCCGTCCAGCAGCGCGGATCCAGGAACTCGCGCCGCCGCGTCCACATGTGCACCTTCTCGCCACACGCCGGAAACCGGTCCGGATCGACACCGGCATGCACGAACACAAGCCCTGCCTCTTGCGCCTCATGCAGCGTCGGCAAGGTTCTGAGCCAGGTCAGGTGGCGCTTCATCACGGGCTTGGGCTGGCCGACATAGCTCTCCAGCGTCTCCTGCCCGCCATTGATGAGCCACACCCGCCACTCGGCGGAGTCCTTGTCGCTCGACCCGGCAGCATCGATCATCATCTGTTCGTGATTGCCGCGCAGCGTGATGGGGCGCGGCGACACCTGCGCTTCGAATTCCATCAGGTAGTCGATCACCCCGCAGGAGGCCGGTCCCCGGTCGATCAGGTCGCCGAGGTGGATGACCTGCAACGGCTGGCCGGGAAATGTCTGCCCCGCATAGTCCAGCACTTGTGCGTGAAGGTCCTTCAGCCGCTCCAGCTCGCCATGAATGTCGCCGATGGCGCAGTAGATGGGTGTGCTCATGGGAGCACTATACGGCGTGAAGCGGGCCTTTTTCAGGCCGATCTCAACTGCGCTCGGAAAGGATACGCGCGAAGTCCGCCGTATCGACATTGCCGCCGGTCACCAGCACGCCGACGCGCTTGCCTTTCAGCGCTTCCGGCAACCGGTGCAGCGCCGCTGCCAGCGCCGCCGCGCCGCCCGGCTCGGCCACGATCTTCAGATGCCGGAACGCCGCGCGCACCGCGTCCTTCACGTCCTCGTCGCTCACCCGCAGCCCGCCCGCGAATAGCCGCTGGCCGATCGCAAAGGTCAGCTTGCCCGGCTGCGGCGTCAGGATCGCATCGCAGATCGAGCGCGTGCCCGGCGCGTTGGCGAGGATCTCGCCCGCCTCAAGCGAGCGCGCCCAGTCATCATGCGCTTCAGGCTCCGCTGTCCAGATCTGCGTTGCGGGCGACAGCCGCTCGAACGCCAGCGCGATCCCCGAGATCAGTCCGCCCCCGCCCGTACAGCAGATCAGCGCGTCCAGCGCCTCGCCGCTCGCCGCCGTCTGCCGCGCAAATTCCAGCCCCGCCGTGCCCTGCCCGGCAATGATGTGGGCATCGTCATAGCTCGGCACCACCACCGCGCCGCGCTCCGCCGCAATCCGCTGGCTGATCTCTTCGCGGCTTTCGGTATCGCGGTCGAACAGTACCACCTCGCCGCCATCCGCCTTCACGCCGGCAATCTTCACCTGCGGGGCATCCGCCGGCATCACGATCACCGCCGGCATCCCCATCAGCCGCGCCGCCCGCGCCACGCCTTGCGCATGGTTGCCGGACGAGAACGCCACCACGCCCGCCTTGCGATCCTCTGACGGGATCTGCGCCAGCCGGTTGGCCGCGCCCCGCATCTTGAAACTGCCGGTCACCTGCAGGCATTCCGCCTTCACGAACACCTGCGCGCCCGCCGCCGCATCGATCGCCCCATGCGTCAGCACCGGCGTCTCGCGCACATAGCGGCGCACGCGCTCTGCTGCGGCACACACGTCATCGTAGTCTGGAAGGATGGGCTGGTCTGTCATGCGCGCCTGTTTATCCGCCCGGCGCCGCCGCACAATCGAAAAAGCCCGCCGGTTTCCCGGCGAGCTTGCCCCCGCGTCGGCAGCCCTGCGTCCCCCAAGGGCCGCCATCCCGCTAACTGATTGTCATAATTCAAGCCAATCCGGACCGGCTTCCAAACTGCAGTGCAAGGCGAATACTGCACGGTCCGTGCCAAAAGAAAAGCGGCCACTCGATGGAGTGGCCGCAGAAGGATTGGCTTGTTGTGTGGAACGAAAGGGGGCTCAGGCGGCGGCGCTGACCTCTTCGCCCGCGTCATAGAGTTCGCCGTGGATCACGTCGTTCGGCTCGGCGGCGAGGCGGGCGATAATGTCCTTGCCTTCAGCTTCGCCTTCAGCGTCTTCCCATTCCATTTTCGCGGCTTCGCACATCCACTCGACTTCAACGAGGCCGTAGCCCTGCTCTTCAAAGTCGGCTTCGATTTTCGAGACGGCGTCTTCTTCGCTGGACGCGTTCACGCCCACGACCATGAAGGCGTGTTCCATACCGGCGAGGGCGCCGTCGCTGCCCTCGCCGCACATCACTTCGCACGAAACCAGATAAGCAGTTTGCGACATAATCTTTCTCCATAGATGTTCGCGGGATGCCGGTCAGCCGGCGGTAACGTTCACAGGAAGCGGAATAGCCGGAGCGCGCTGGCCGGCGCGCCCGCCAGACCACCCATTTCCGCATGCCACAAGCTTCTTGCTCACCGCAAAATTCGCAGGACTTCTTTAAGAACGCGCTAACCGTTTTGGCCGCGATGCCGGTTTTACGGGCGATTCCGGAGGAAAAGTCTTAACGCGTACGATTTCGGCAAGCGCCGTCTAGAGCTTGCCGGCGGCCTGCTGGACCAGATCGCGCGCAAACGCGGCCGTGTCCGGATTGTCGAGCGCGTGCGCGAGCACCGCTTCGAAATACCCGGTCTTGTTGCCGCAATCATGGACGGAGCCTTCGAACTCGTAGGCGTAGAAGTCCTGCAGCTCCATCAGCCGCGCCATGGCATCGGTCAGCTGGATCTCGCCGCCCGCACCCGCGCCCTGCTTTTCCAGCAGGCCGAAGATTTCCGGCTGGAGAATGTAGCGCCCGGTGATCGCCAGGTTCGACGGCGCACTCTCGCGCGGCGGTTTCTCGACCATGCCGGACATCGCGATCAGCCGCCCGTCGCGCGACTTCGGCGCGATCACACCGTAGGACGAGACGCGGTCTTCCGGAACCGGATCGACCGCAATGATATTGCCGCCCACCTTGCCGAACGCGTCCACCATCTGTTTCAGGCCCGAGGGCTTGCCCTTGACGATCACGTCCGGCAGCAGAACCGCGAAGGGCTCGTCGCCGATCACGTCGCGCGCGCACCAGACGGCGTGCCCCAGCCCCAGCGGCGCCTGTTGGCGCACGAAGCTGGAAGCGCCGGCCGGGAGGCGCGAAGCCTCGACCGCCGCCAGGATATCGGTTTTGTTCTTGGCTTTCAGCTGCGCTTCCAGCTCATAGGAGTGGTCGAAATAGTCCTCGATGGCGCCCTTGCCCCGGCCGGTCACGAAGATGATGTGTTCGATCCCGGCCTCCAGGGCCTCGTCGACCACATATTGAATCACCGGCCGGTCCACGACCGGCAGCAATTCCTTCGGAATGGCCTTGGTCGCCGGCAGAACCCGTGTGCCAAGCCCGGCCACCGGCAATACGGCTTTCCTGATACGCATCAATTCGCTCCTGATTGGGGCTTGCCTATAAAGCGGCCATTGGAAGTGTCTAGCAAATCACCCGCCAGCGGGGCCGGGTCAGACACCCGCGTCAAGCAACACGCCCACAATCCAGAGCGCCAGGATCGCGGTCAGGACCAGTCCGGCCGAATGCCACAGCCAGGGCCGGTTCGGCTGGGTGAGTTCCCGGACGAGACGGTTCTGCAACGCCCGCGCCGGCGACGCATGGGCAATCCCGGGCGCGCCGGCGTCCACACCGGTGACATCCGCCACCGGCGCCGCATCCGGCGTTCGCGCCGGAGTCTGCCCGCTTTCCTTGGGTTTCGGATTGGACTGCATGTCAGGCCGGCCTCGTGATCAAGCCGCAACCCTACCCCGTTATCCCTAAACCTTGACTAACGCGGCCCGCGAAAAAGTGCGCCATCGGCGCCCCGTTGCACCCCGAACACACGCCCCAGCACTTCGGCGGACAGCGCCTCGCCCGGCGCGCCGTCTGCCACCAGCCGCCCCGCCTCCATCACCAACACCCGCCGGCAATAGCGCGCAGCCAGTTCGAGGTCGTGCAGCACCACCAGAACCGTCCGCCCCGCCGCCGCCTCTGCCGCCAGCGTCTCCATCAGCGACAGCTGATGCGCGATATCCAGCGCCGCGCAGGGCTCGTCCAGCAGCAGGCATGGCGCCGGGCTCGCCAACAGCCGCGCGAGGTGCACCCGCGCCTGCTCGCCGCCCGACAGCGCCTGGAACGCCCGGCCGGCCAGATGCGCCGCGTCTGCCTTCGCCAGCGCGCCGTCGACCGCCGCCCGGCCTTCCGCGCCCATCCGGTCATAGGCCGCCGGCGCCTCGGTAAACCGCCCGATCGAGACGACATCCTCGACGCGGAGGTTCCACGCCACCGGCCGCGTCTGCGCGAGCCAGGCCACCCGCCGCGCCCGCGCCAGCGCGTTCAGCGAGGCCGCCGGTGCGGCGCCGATCTCGATGCGCCCAGCTTCCACCGCGGCCACCCCCGCCAGCGCCTTCAGCGCCGTACTCTTGCCCGCGCCGTTTGGCCCGGTCAGCGCCGCAAACTCGCCAGCGCCCAGCGCGAAAGAAACATCTTCCACCACACGCCGCCCACCGAGCGATACCGACAGTCCGTTCACGGAGATCATGAGAACGACCTCCCCATCCGCGCCGCAATCCAGATGAACACCGGCCCACCGATCAGCGCCGCCGCCACGCCCAGCTTCAGCTCCTGCTGGAACGGCAACACCCGGATCGCAATGTCCGCCACCAGCAGCACAATCCCCGCAAACAGCGCCGACGGCACCAGCAGGCGCTGCGGATCATGCCCCACGAACGGCCGCAACACGTGCGGCGCCACGATGCCGACGAACCCGATAGTCCCCGCCGTCGCAACACTCGCGCCTGCGAGCAGCGACGTGCCGCCGATCACCAGCAGCCGCGTCCGCTTCGGGTCCGCCCCGAGGCTCGCCGCCGTCTCGTCGCCGAGGCTCAGCGCCCTGAGGCCCGGCCCCGCCACCAGCACCAGCGCCGCACCGATCGCGAGCGCCGGCGCCGCGAGCACAAGATCCGCCCACGAGCGGTTCGCCACCGACCCCATCATCCAGTTCACGAGGTCCGACAGGCTGTAAGGGTTCGGCGCCATGTTCAGCGCCAGCGACATCAGCGCCCCGGCAAAACCGGAAAGGCCGATGCCGATCAGCAAGAGCGTCACGCTCCCCGCCCCCCGCATCGCCGCAGCGGCGAGCAACACAGTCGCGACGCCCGCACCCAGGATGGCCGCAACAGGCACTGCAAAACTGCTCGCCGCCGTGAGTCCGAAGAAGATCGCGATCACAGCCCCCAGCGCGGAGAAGGCCGAAACCCCCAGCACGCCCGGCTCGGCCAGCGGGTTCTGCAGCAGCCCTTGCAATCCCGCCCCCGCCAGCCCGAGCGCCGCGCCCACCGCAAACGCCGCCGCCGCCCGCGGCAACCGGATTTCCCACAGGATCGTCCGCGTCGCCGCGTCGCCCTGCCCGGCCAACGCAGCCAGACTGTCACCCAGCGAAACCGGCGCGGTGCCCACGAGCGCCGACACCGCCAGCAGCGCCGCAGCGATCAGCCCAAGGATCAACGTCAGCCGGCTCATTTCAGCGCCTTCGCAATTGCCTGCGCCTCATCCGCCACCAGCCAGGCCGGGCACGAGATGCGCGACTCATCCATCGCGATGACCTGCGCGCCCGCCATCAACCGACGCATCACCGGATGCCGCGACACCGACCAGCGGTCCGTCGCGTCATCGTCAAACCCGAAGAACGCCGTCAGCATCAACGCCGGCGGCGCCTGCACCAGCCGCTCTAGCGGAAGGTCCGTCCAGCCCTCACCGATATTCGCATTCGAGAGGCCCGCCTGCGCCATGATCGAGCCGATCATCGTGCCCTGGCCCGCGCTCACCCCGCCCGGCGTCACATACAGCGCCGAACGCCCCGTCTCCGCCGCCGCGCCCGGCATCGCTGCAATCAGCGCCTCGGCGCGCACGCCCTGCCCGATCTCCGCCGCCACGGCCCGCAGCACATCCACCGTACCCTGAACATCGTCCGCATAGCCGAGCTGCACGGTGCGGATGCCGAACCGCTGATAGAACTCCAGCGCCCGCTCGTCCCCGCCAAAACTGCGCACGACGACATCCGGCTGCAGCGCAATGACATCCTCCGCCGCCGCGCGCACCTTGGGAATGCCCGCCGCCTTCGCCCGCAAATGGCTGAACCGGCGCTCGGCATCCTTCGACACCGCCAGGATCTGCTCGCGGTCGGCCAGCGCCAACACGAACTGATCCGCGCAATAGTCGAGCGACACGAGCGTCGGACGGGCCGGCTCCGCCTGCGCGAAACCAGCCAGCACGATCATGAAAAAGGCGGCAAGCCCCGGCTTCATCTCAGCTTCAGCCCCACAAACACGCCGGCGCCCGGCCCATTATAGCCGAACACATCAGTGGCCGTCTCGTCCAGCAGGTTCTCCCCGCGCAGCGTGACCGCGAGACGTTCCGTGACCGGATATTCCGCCGTCAGAGAGGCCAGCGTATAAGCTTCCAGCGCGACGAGGCGCGACGGGAAAGGTCCGAAATCGAAATCCCCCTGCTCGCCCACATGGTCGAGCGCGAGACCGAGCCGCAGCCCGTCCGGCTGCACCTGCCAGTCCGCCGAAACCGACACTGTCATCTCCGGCACACGGATTTCGTCCGCCCCCGTATCATCCTGCGAGTCGAAGAGCGTGGCCTGGCCCGCCAACGAGAGGTTCGAAAACGCCTGCCAACGCCCGGCCAGCTCAACGCCGCTCCGCTCGCTCTCGCCCGCCCGGTTTAGTGCGGTCGACGTGAAGTCGGGATTGAACGCCGTATAGATTTCATTCTCCAGATTCGCATCGAAATACGTCGCCGAATAGCTGACGCCGCCGATGGCCTGTTCCCAACCGATCTCCCAGCCCTGCGACTCTTCCGGCTTCAGGTCCGGGTTGCCGATGAAGCTGCCGGTGAAGAAGCCGTAAAGCTCCGTGAACGTTGGATTCTTGATCCCCGTGCCAACCGAAGCCCGTACGCGCCCGCCCACGCTGCCCAGCGCATAGCCCGCGCCGAGACGCCAGGTCGTCGCATTGTCGAACCGGCCCCTATTGTCGTCATGGCGCACCGAGGCCGCGAGATCGAACGCGCCGGCCGTCAGCCAGTACTCACCGGCAAACGACACAGACTCGAACGCCTCGTCCGCATCCGTCGCCCCGCCGAACTGCACATCCGAGCGCTCATACGTTTCGCGCTCGAAATCCACGAGCCCGGTCAGCCGGTGCGCGCCCGCCTTATAGCTCGGCGACCAGCTCACCCTGGTGCGCTGCCCCTTCGCCACATCCGTGATGGCGCCATCGGCGAAATTGTCCCGGTCCACCTCGTTGAAGCTCGCCCGCACCACATGGTCCAGTGGCCCCAGCGTACCGGCCAGCGCCGCGCCGACGAGGCGCTGCTGCGCCTCGGTGCGCCGGTCCACATCATCCAGCAGCCCGTCAAAGTCCGTATCCGTATCAAAATCCGAATCCGCCCGGCGCGCGAGCCCGACCAGCGAGAGCGACCAGTCCGCCCCCAGATCAAATCTCCCCGTCAGCAGACCGGACAACGCGTCCGAGCCGTCCTTCTCGCCGCCCGTCCCGGCCGCGTCCACGCCGTCAGTCGTCAGTCCCGAGATCACGCCGCCAAAGGCATCGCCGCTCCAGCCAAGCGCGCCCTGGCCCGTGCCGAAACTGCCGCCTGCGGCAAAGCCCGAGACGCCCACCGCCCGCGCGGCGTCAATCGACACCACGCCGCCAATCGCGTCCGATCCGTGGATGGAAGACGCCGCGCCGCGCAGCACTTCGATGCGACCGACGGGCAACGCCGTCAGCAGCCCGAAATCGGTATCGCCATTCACCGGATCGGAAATCTCGATCCCCTCGAACAGCACCAGCGTATGGTTCGCCTCGGCCCCGCGAAAGCGCACCTGCGTCAGCCCGCCGAGGCTGCCCGAGCGCGATACCGCCGCTCCCGGCACGCCGCGCAGCTGGTCCGCCGGATTGGGCGAGGCGCGCGCGGCAAGTTCGTCAGCCGTCAGTACAGAGACGGAAACGGTCGCCTGATCGGCCTCGACCGGGCGCAGCCCCGTCACTTCGACCGGATCAAGCAGGCGCGCCTCCTCGGCCGACGCCACGGAAATATTGAAAGCCAGCGCCGAAGCGCCAAGCAAAGTCAGTCTGAGGATCATGTCCACAGCTCCTTCAAATGCCGGAGGGAGTGCATCCCTGCGGCGGGTTCATGACATGTCGCATGAACGGAAGGCGTGCCTCCGCAGCCCTACGCCTGGTCCCGGGCGGCGAGCTCACGACGGCGAGAGGCAGGTCTCCTGGCTCTGCGGATCGAGGCTTTCAGAGCTGCCTTCCCGGTCTCCCAGTGGCGTCGCGCTCAGAAAACTCCCCGCTGACAGTTACGGGCATAGCGCCGGATTCCCACCGGCTTCCCTTTTCACCCGGGCTTTGGACCCGGGCACCTTTCGCGTTCTTGACTGTTAGTGCGTCCTTGGCGGGGCGGCAAGTCCGCGTCAGTCTTCCATGTCCCACTCGTAAAGCAGAAAGGTTTTCGGTCCTTCGGCCTCTGGAACACTGGCAAAACACTTTTGCGCCGCGATGTTTTGCGATTCCGTTCCGAGCCAGGCGTATTGGCAACCGCGACGTTCCGCTTCCTCCACCAAGGCAGCCGTCAGCTTCCGGCCCAGACCTTTGCGTTGCCAGCCAGGCGAAACGCCGACTTCGTTAATGAACATCTGCGGCGGCTTGTCGGGGTGGAAATACTCGAACGCCGTTGCCATGCCCACCACGCAGCCGTCGTCGATCGCAACAATCAGAACATGCCGGGGATCGCTCAGGAACGCCGAGAGATAATCCGGCCTTACCGGAAAATCGAAGACCTCCGGCGCGATGCTATCAAGATAGACAGCGTTCGAGGCATCAATCTTCACGATCTCGGTTGCCGTCGGCCTATTCTCCGTAACTCACAAAGAAGATAGCAAATGCCCGCCATCCACGACAATCGTCGAGCCGGTCATGTAGCTCCCCGCCTCGGACGACAGCAGCAGCAGCGCTCCGTCGAGCTCCCGGTATTCGCCAAACCGGCGAAACGCGATCCGCTTGCGCATCGCCTCGCCCGCCTCGGAGTCGAGATACTCATCGTTGATCGCCGTCTTGTAATAGCCTGGTGAGATCGCGTTCACGCGGATGCCATAGCGCGCATTCTCCAGCGCCATGTGCCGTGTCAGGTGATCCACCCCCGCTTTCGAAACGCAATAGGCCGTCGTCATGAACTGCGTCCGGTGCGCCGTGATCGAGGCGATGTTGACGATGGAGCCCTTCGCCCCCGCCGCGATCATCGCATTGGTCGCATGCTTGCCCACGCGCCAGACGCCGGTGAGGTTGGTATCCATCACCGCGTTCCAGTCCTCCTCGCTCTGTTCGCGGAACCAGCCTCCGCGCGACATGCCCGAATTGTTGATGACGATATCGCACGGCCGCCCGAGGGCTTCCCGGATCGAATCGAACGCGGCAACCACGCTGCCGTCCCGGGTCACATCCATTTCGACCGGCAGGGCCTTGCCCCCCTTGGCGGCAATGTCCGCAGCCACGTCCTCGAGCCGGTCCATCCGTCTCGCGGCGATCACAACGGTGGCGCCTGCCCCCGCCAGCACATGCGCAAAATGCTCGCCGAGGCCGCTGGAAGCCCCCGTTACCAATGCCGTCCTGTTAGCCAGACTAAACAAGCTCATGCCTCAAACCTCCAAAATAACAGTTGCACAGCGCAAGGTTTAACCTAATTCAGGGCGCCATGAAGATATCAGTGCTCAAAGAACGTAGAGCCGGTGAAACCCGCGTCGCGGCAACCCCGGAGACCGTCAAGAAGCTCGTGGGCCTCGGCCACACGGTGACGATCGAATCCGGCGCGGGCACCGTCGCCGGCTTCCCTGACAGCGCCTTCACCGAGGCAGGCGCGGCCATCGCTGCCGGCGCCGCCGCTGCAGCCACCGGGGCCGACATCGTCTTCAAGGTCCGCCGGCCGGAGCCTGCGGAGATCGCGGCCCTGCCCGAAGGCGCGGCCCTGATCGCCCTGATGGAGCCCTTCGCCTACGCAGCAGACGAGGTCGCGGCGCTTAACGCCCGCAAGATCGCCGGCCTGTCGATGGAGTTCACTCCGCGAATCACCCGCGCCCAGTCGATGGACGCGCTCTCTTCGCAATCGAACCTAGCCGGCTACCGCGCTATCATCGAAGGCGCCCAGATCTATGGCCGCGCCATGCCGATGATGATGACCGCCGCAGGTACCGTTGCCCCCGCCAAAGTCTTCGTGATGGGCGCCGGCGTTGCGGGCCTCCAGGCCATCGCCACCGCCCGCCGCCTCGGCGCAGTTGTAACCGCCAACGACGTGCGCCCCGCCGCCAAGGAACAGGTCGCCTCGCTCGGCGCCAAGTTCATCGCGGTCGAGGATGAAGAGTTCAAGGCCGCCGAAACCTCGGCAGGCTATGCCAAGGAAATGTCGCCGGAATACCAGGCGAAACAGGCCGCGCTCACCGCCAGCCACATCGCCAAGCAGGACATCGTCATCACTACCGCGCTGATCCCCGGCCGCGCCGCGCCCGTGCTGATCACCGAAGCGATGGTCCATTCGATGAAGCCCGGCTCGGTCATCGTCGACATGGCCGTCAGCCAGGGCGGCAACTGCCCGCTCTCGAAGGCGGACGAAATCGTCGACGTCAACGGCGTGAAGGTTGCGGGCTTCTCGAACCTGCCCGCCCGCCTGCCTGCCGACTCCTCTTCGCTCTATTCCAAGAACCTGCTCGCCTTCCTGCCGCTGATCACCGGCGAGGGCGGCAAGCTCAATCTCGATACGGACGATGAGATCGTCAAAGCCATGCTGCTCACCCGCAATGGCGCCACCGTCAGCGAAAGGCTCAAGTAAATGAAACGCGCCCTTTCCGTCCTCGCCCTCGCGGCGCTCGCCCTTCCGGCCCATGCCGAAGCTGGCGGCATCGAGTCCACCGTCTTCCTCGCGGCCATCTTTGCGCTCGCCTGCTTCGTCGGTTATTATGTCGTCTGGTCGGTCACGCCCGCCCTGCACACGCCGCTGATGGCCGTGACCAACGCCATTTCGTCGGTGATCGTCGTTGGCGCCCTCGTCGCCGCTGCCGCCGCCGGGCTCACGTCCGAAGGCTGGGTCGCCAAGATCCTCGGCGCTGTCGCCGTGGCCCTTGCCAGCGTCAACATCTTCGGCGGCTTCCTTGTCACCCAGCGTATGCTGGCCATGTACAAGAAGAAGGGGCAGTAGCGCGTGACGCTCGCCCAGGCCCAATCCTTTTTCGACGCCTATGCCGCCGCCTTCTCGGCCCGCGACATGGACGCGATTGTGGATGCCTGGACCTACCCCTGCCTCATCACCCAGCGCGCCGCCTCGTTTGCCTTTCCGGACCGCGACAGCTTCCACAAGAACGTCAGTTCGCTCGACGGCTTCTACGTCCGCCAGGGCGTTGCCAAGGCGTCCGGCACGGTCCGGCAGGTGGCGGAGCCGCATGACGGCGTCGCCATCGTCGAGGTCGACTACGAACTCGCCGACGCCTCGGGCCAACGCATCGTCGCCTGGCCGACAACCTACACACTTCGCCGCAACAAGACCGGCGCCTGGAAAGCCTGCTTCGCCATCGCCGATGGCGAAGTCGCCGCTTGGGCTGCCCGCGGCACACCCTTAGGAGCTAAGAACTGATGGAATCCTTCAACTCCACCTGGGCGCCGCTGCTCTATCTCGTCGCGGGCGTGCTGTTCATCCTCGCGCTGCGCGGCCTCTCGAGCCCTGCGACCAGCCAGAAGGGTAACCGCAACGGCATGATCGGCATGGCCATCGCGGTGGCCACCACCATCGTGCTGCTCTGGGACAAGCTTGACCCCACCACCTGGGCCCTGATGATCGGCGCCGTCGCCATCGGCGGCACCATCGGCGCGGTTACCGCCCGCCGCATCGCCATGACCGACATGCCGCAGCTCGTCGCGGCCTTCCACTCCCTCGTCGGCCTCGCCGCCGTGCTCGTTGCCGCCGCCGCGCTCTACGCGCCGGACAGCTTCGGCATCATGGGCCTCACCGGCGTGAAAACCGCTTCACTCATCGAACTCGGCCTCGGCTCCGCCATCGGCGCGCTGACCTTCACCGGCTCGATCATCGCCTTCGCCAAGCTCAACGGCAACATGAGCGGCGCGCCGATCCTGCTGCCCGCCCGCCACCTGCTGAACCTCGCCCTCGCCGGCGGCATCATCGCCCTCACCGTCGTGCTCATCATGAGCGGCGGCCAGGCCCAGTGGGCCTTCTGGGGCCTCACCGTCCTCGCGCTGATCCTCGGCATCACGCTTATCATCCCCATCGGCGGCGCCGACATGCCGGTCGTCGTCTCGATGCTGAACTCCTATTCCGGCTGGGCCGCCGCCGCCCTCGGCTTCACGCTCGGCAACTTCGCGCTGATCATCACCGGCGCCCTCGTCGGCTCCTCCGGCGCGATCTTGTCATACATCATGTGCAAAGGCATGAACCGCTCCTTCATCTCGGTCATCCTCGGCGGCTTCGGCGGCGAGGATGCAGCAGCAGCCGCCGGCGGCGCGAAGGTCGATCGTCCGTACAAGAAGGGTTCCGCCGAAGACGCGGCCTTCATCATGAAGAACGCCTCCAAGGTCATCATCGTCCCCGGCTACGGCATGGCCGTCGCCCAGGCCCAGCACGCGCTGAAGGAAATGGCCGAGAAGCTGAAGGCCGAAGGCGTCGAAGTGAAGTACGCCATCCACCCCGTCGCGGGCCGTATGCCAGGCCACATGAACGTCCTCCTCGCCGAGGCCCAGGTGCCTTATGACGAAGTGTTCGAACTCGAAGACATCAATTCCGAGTTCTCCGCTTCGGACGTCGCCTTCGTCATCGGCGCCAACGACGTCACGAACCCGGCCGCCAAAACCGACAAGACCTCGCCGATCTACGGCATGCCCATCCTCGACGTGGAGAACGCCCGCACCGTGCTGTTCATCAAGCGCTCGATGGGCTCGGGCTATGCCGGCATCGAGAACGAACTCTTCTTCCACGACAACACGATGATGCTGCTCGCGGACGCCAAGAAGATGGTCGAGGACATCGTCAAGAACCTCTAGGCGCGCTCGCCCCGCTCCCCGAACACCACGATCTTGTTCTCCACATCGTGGCCGATATCCGCGCGGCCGAGATAGGCAATCCCGCCCCGCGCGCACCAGTGCTGCACGATCTCCTCTTCGTTCCGGCCGAAGTCGATATCGTTCACCGGGATCGCCCCGCACCGCCCCAGCCGGATGCCCGCCACCTTGCGCACCTCCGGGTTCGACGTGATCGTGAACATCATCCGGTCGAGCCGGTAGTGATACTCGCCCACATCCTCCAGCATCAGCACATGGCCGCTGAGGTCCGGCAGCCAGCCGGTGCCGATCAGGCTCGCGAACACCGAAATGTTGAACGCCGCATACCTGCCCGGCGCCTGCGTCACCGGATCAATCCCCGCGCCATCATCCGTACCCGTCAGGAAGCCGAGCGCGCGCCGCACCGCCGCCTCGCCGCCGTCCCGCAAAATGTCCGCCGGCATCGGCCCGTGCGCCACCCGGCCAATCCCGTCGCGTGCCAGCCGCGCCAGCAGGTTGCCCGCATCGCTATAGCCGAGATAGGTCTTCCGCCGCGCGGCATTGCCGAGGCTGTCAAACGCCATGTCCAGGATCCGGCACGCCCCATACCCGCCCCGCGCAAACCACACCGCGTCCAGCGACGCATCATTCGCATACGCTTTAAACGCCGCCGCCCGCGCGCTGTCCGGCCCCGCAAAATGCCCCTCCCGAAGGAAGCATTGCGGATGGAACACCAGCTCCGCCGCGTCCCCCGCCAGGGCGCTCACTCGCTCCGCCAGCCCCCGGTCAATCGCCCGCCCCGGCCCGACAATCCCGATCCGCATCACCTTCGCGCCCATGTCACTCTCCCGGAGTTGCCATCACGCTTAAACCGGCATTCCCGAAAAATTGGAACAGGCCTTAGCGGCTTGACGTAGCTGGCCGCGCGCCGAGGCAGGGAGGACGCCGCTATCCGGTCGGCGGTTGACCGACTACAATCCATCTTTGAGACACGGGACGGAGACAGAAGCATGGGCTGGGTATTTCTGCTGTTAGCAGGCGCGCTTGAAGTCGGCTTCACGACCACGCTGCGCCTGCTGCTCAAGGCGCCGAGCAGCATCGCTCTGAATGTCATCTTCGTGGTGCTGATCATCGCCAGCTTTGCTTGCCTTCAGCAGGCGGTGAAGACAGTGCCCCTGGGCACGGGTTACGCCGTCTGGACCGGCATTGGCGCCGTCGGAACGGTCCTCGTCGGCGGCCTGTTCTTCAACGAAAGCCTGCCACCCATCCGGCTCGTGTTTATCGGATTGATCATCGTCGGGGTCATCGGGCTAAAACTGCTTGAGCACTAAAGCGATGTTCCCAGGTATTCTGGTGCTATAGACAGGCCCCATGACACAACCGACTCGCTATTTCTTCTGTGGCATCGGCGGCTCCGGCATGTTGCCGTTGGCGCTCATCCTGCTCGACCAGGGCCACACCATCGAGGGCTCGGACCGGTCGCTCGACCAGGGCCGCACGCCTGCGAAGTTCGATTACCTGCGCAGCAAGGGCATCCGCCTCTTCCCGCAGGATGGCAGCGGCGTGACCAGCCCGGATCAGATCGTCGTCGCCTCCGCCGCCGTGGAAGATACCGTGCCGGACATTGCCGCCGCGCTCCGCGTGGGAGCAAAGCGAATGAGCCGGGCGGACATGCTGTCGGCCCTCTTCAACGCCGCCCCCTTCGCCATCGGCGTCGCGGGCACCAGCGGGAAATCCACCGTCACCGGCATGATCGCCTGGATTCTCCATCACGCTGGCAAGAACCCGACCGTGATGAACGGCGCGGTGATGAAGAATTTCCGTACGCCCGAGGCGCTGTTCTCAAGCTCCCTTGTCGGCACCAGCGGCATTTTTGTTTCGGAAGTGGACGAAAGCGACGGCTCCATCGCCGCGTACAATCCGCGCGTCGCCGTGCTGATGAACATCGCGCTCGACCACAAGACAATGGACGAGTTACGCGCCCTGTTCACCGGCTTTGCCACGCGCGCCGGAGCGGTCGTGCTGAACCTCGACAATCCGGAAACCGCCCGCATGGCCCGGTCCATGCCGGAGGCGATCACCTACAGCCTCGACCGCGATGCCGCGCAGCTGATCGCCTGGGCCATCACGCCCGCAGAGACCAGCATCTCATTCTCCGTACACGATCAAAAGACCGGCGAATCGGCGATCGTCCGCCTGGCAACGCCGGGCAAGCACAACGTCTCCAACGCCCTCGCCGCCATCGCCGCCGCGATGACCTGCGGCGTCACGCTCGCGCAGGCCGCCGCCGCGCTCGGCGAGTTTGCCGGCATCGCCCGCCGCTTCGACATCGTGGGCACGGCGAACGGCGTCACCGTCATCGATGATTTCGGCCACAACCCAGACAAGATCGCCGCCACCCTGCGCACCGTCAACCAGTTCCCCGGCCGCGTCCTCGTGATGTTCCAGCCGCACGGCTTCGGCCCGCTGAAGAAGATGCGCCGCGAGTTCGCCGAGTGCTTCGCCGAAAATCTTGGCACGGAGGATATCCTCCTGATGCCGGAGCCCGCCTATTTCGGGGGCACTGTGGACCGCTCCGTCGGCAGCCAGGACCTCGCCGCCGACATCCGCGCCCTCGGCAGAAACGCCGAAGCCCTCCCCGACCGCTCCGCCTGCGGCGCACGCCTCCTCGAACTGGCCAAACCCGGCGACCGCATCCTCATCATGGGCGCCCGCGACGACACGCTGACGACCTTCGCGCAAGACCTGCTGGCAAGCCTCAAGGCAAGGGCATGACGCGCGAGGAACTTGCGCCTACATAGGCGTTACTCCCGCGCGCCCGGCGAAGCGATAAAATCTGATAAAATCTGAGACTGGATGTCGAACGCCTGTGTACCCGGCGAGACGAGTTCGACATGGCCTGAGGCCGGAACGACCACCAATGAAGCGGAATCTCCCGCCGCTTCGGCCTTTCGCGTCAACGCGTCGCCCAGCATCGGCGGGGCAATCCTGTCCTCGCTCCCGTTCACGCTGACAAACGGAACCCCCGCCGGAAACAACCGCGCCGGCGAAGTATCCGCCAGCGGATCCGGCCGCTCCGGTGACGCGGGACCGGTCAGCTGGTCATAGACGGCATCAAGGCAGGACGGCGCCGTTACGGGCCGTGAAGCTTCCAGATCAGCCAGCCCGCCCGAGACGACAACACCTTGAAATTGCAGCGGATCCGACACCCGCAGAGGGCTCTGCTCCGGCAGCTTGGAGCGCGCCGCCAGCCACAGGATCAGGTGCCCACCCGCCGAATGCCCGATCCCGGTCACGCGCGAGAGATCGAGATTGAATTCAGCGGCATGCTGCCGGAGCTGGTCCGTCGCCGCGCCGGCATCCAGGAACGTGCCGGGATAACCCCCGCCGGGCTCGTCCACACCCCGGTACTCGATGTTCCACACCGCCCAGCCCTGCTGGCGCAAACCGTCCGCCATCCAGTCCATCAAGTTCTTGTCGGCAATGGATTTTTGCCAGCAACCGCCATGCACCATGACGACCACCGGATGCGGCCCGGCCCCCTCCGGCAACCAGAGATCCACCTCGTCCGTCACCCCCTCGCCCCACCGGATCGTGTGTGAGGCCACCGGACGCGGCAGCGCCGAAAGGTCGTCCCAGGTCATCAGCTTTGCCGGCTCAGCCATGACAGGTGCCTCGGGGTGCACCGCCCCTTCCCGCGCCGGCGCGCAAGCCGCCACCAGGGCCAGCGCCGCCGCTGCAAACTGTTGTTTCCACATGCTTCTCTCCCTTGCCGCCGGGGGCTTCGCCTCTACTGTTGCGGGCTTCACCCCACGAGGCAAGCACCGGCATGACCCAGGCCCCCACCACGCGCGAAGAGGCGCTGCAGCGCGACGCCGCCGATCCGCTGGCGGACCGGGCCGCGCTGTTCGACCTGCCGGACGGCGTGACCTACCTCGTCGGCCATGCTCGCCGCCGCGCAAACGGACTGGGCAGCCGACCTCGTGCGCAGCTGGAATTCGGCGGGCTGGATCGATCTCGCCGAACGCACCGGCGACCGGCTGGCCGCGTTGATCGGCGCGCACCCCGGCGAGGTGATCGTGGCCGACAGCGTGTCGGTGAACCTGTTCAAACTCGCCGCCACCGCGCTGCCGTACGCGCGAACCTATGCGCTCTTTGTGGAGGAAGACGAGTTTCCGACCGACCAGTATATAGCGGCCGGGCTGGGAGGATTGTCGGGCGCGGAAGTGCGCCAGCTCGCGCCGGGCGGCAGCTTCGACGCGCTGAAAGCAGGCGGCGTGGTGATCAAGAGCGCGGTGAACTATCGCTCGTCAGAGGTGGCCGACATCGCTGCGCATGAGCGCGAAGCGAGGCGGCACGGGGCTCTGATCATCTGGGACCTCAGCCATGCGACGGGCGTCCTAGATCTGAAACTTGCCGAGGATGGCGCTTTTTTGGCGGCGGGGTGCACGTACAAATATCTCAATGGCGGCCCCGGCGCGCCAGCGTTTGTGTATGCAGCCGCAGCGCTGTCACCGAAGCTCGCCAATCCGCTGCCCGGCTGGATGGGGCATGCCGCGCCGTTTGCATTTGACGGAAAGTATGTGCCCCGAGACGGCGTAGCACGCTTTGCCAGCGGGACGCCGCCGATCCTTTCACTCGCAGCGCTCAGCGGCGCGCTGGAGGCGATCGAGGGCGTGGACCTCGGCCAGCTTCAGGCAAAGGCGCGAGGCCTTGGGGCGCTGGCGATAGCGCGGGCGCAGGCGATGGGGCTGGAGGTGCTGTGCCCGGTGGAGGACGGGCAGCGCGGCGGGCATGTCAGTCTACGGATCGCTGAAGGCTATCCGGTCGTGCAGGCGTTGGCCGCGCGCGGCGTGATGGCCGACTTCCGTTCGCCGGATACGGTGCGGTTCGGATTCTCGCCCCTGTTCCTTAGCTATGAGACAGTCTGGGATGCGATGGCGGCGCTGGCCGAAATTCTTGAGAGCCGGAGCTGGGATCAGCCGCAATTCCACGCGCGCGCGAAGGTGACTTGATCAATCAGGAAGCTGATTTCTCCAGCGACCCCCGAGCTTCCTTCGGATGAGCGTGCGGACTTCATCATAGTGCCGGCCAAAATCCTCTGCCGCGAGAATTATGTCGCCGACGCCACCGGACTGGTACTTTACGACTCCTGTCGCGAACTTGTTCAGGCTGCGTAGGAGTGGGTTGTAGGCCGCGAAGACGGATTCTGGATCTTTTAGGGACAAGACGATTGTGGGCGCCGTTCGCGGGCCGCCGATGTTCGTGGTACCACTTGTCAGCAGGGGGGCTTCGGCGCCTTCTGAAATGTCGCTCCACTGGATGAGACCAGACGACACATCGCCCGGCTCGTAGACAAAGCCCTCGTCGGTCGCGATGAAGAAAGGGAGATGCCGGACGGCGCCAAGGCTGAAGGCAATCAGCAGGAAATGCGCGACCAGGTAAAAAAAGAACAAATAGAGCCAAGCTTCCAGTCCAATGGCAGCGATATCAAGATCTGTCGTGCCCGGAACAAATATCATTGCATTCAAGCCCACCACAAAGAAAAGCGCCAAGAGCGGGAGGATGAAGCGGGTAGCGAAGCGGTTGGGATAGAGTTCAATCAGCAGGGTGCCTAATTTTCGCCGCTGGCGCCGACGCGAAAACTCGATCAGCAGAAACTGCCAGAAGAGCGCCGCGAGTACGATGTAGAAGATCAGGATGACGATGATCGCGATCGGATCTTCGACCCTATCGAAGAAGTCCCATACATGCTCGGTCCAGTAGCGATAGCCGCCGAAAAAGTCGGCGAGAAAGGCCAAGAGCATCACGGCACTGACAGGGTAGAAAATCCACTGCAGGACGCCAAGTATCTTCGACTGCCGCTTGTTCACTTGCGCCTCCCAGGCCGCCAGACTGATGATTGTACGGCAGTTTTCGGCTTTGTCGATGAAGGGCGAATGGACTCGAGGAGCGAAAGCGAGAGGCCTGCAATAAATGCGGATTGACCCCGCCTTTTATTGGCACTAATTGTGTCATATTATAAAATACGCTGGCGGGGAGGCCGGAGCCTTGCAGATTCTGAGAACACCTGACGCGCAATTCGACGCCCTGTTCGAGTACGGGTTTGCGCCGCACTATGTCGACATTGCCGGCCCGGGCGGTGAGGCGATGCGGATGCATTACCTCGACGAGGGCCCGAAGGACGGCGAGCCGATCCTCTGCCTGCATGGTCAGCCTTCGTGGAGCTATCTCTATCGCAAGATGATCCCTCTACTGACGAACGCAGGCTACCGCGTTCTGGCGCCGGACCTGATCGGTTTCGGCAAATCCGACAAGCCGGGCGCGATGGCCGACTATACCTATGCGCGGCATGTGGACTGGCTGGGCCAGTGGCTGACGAAGATGGACCTCGGCGGCCTGACGCTGGTCTGTCAGGATTGGGGCGGACTGATTGGCCTGCGTGTCGCGGCGGATCAGATTGGCCGGTTCAAGCGGATCGTAGTTGCCAACACGGGCCTGCCAAGCACGGCGATGATTTCGGACGATATGTCGGCGTTTCTGGGTCAGATGTATCCGGCTGTGCCGGTGCCAGATGCGGCCATGGTGCGCGAGCAGTTCCAGTCCGGCGGGCCGGGGGCGTTCCTCTACTGGGTGAAGTATGCCAGCGAGTCGCCCTCCTTCTCCGTACGCGATGTGTTCGGAATGCTGTCGGGCGTGACAGATGCACGGATCCTCGATGGCTATGTCGCTCCGTTCCCAGATGATCGCTATATCGCGGGCGCGCGGCAGTTTCCGGCGCTGGTGCCGCTGCTGCCGCAGCACAAGGAAGACCGGCTGGCGAATGACCGCGCCTGGGCGGTGCTCGAGGCGTTTCAAGGCCGCACGCTGATTGCGTTCAGCGACGCCGACCCGGTCACCAAGGGCGGCGACGCAATTTTCAAGGCCCGCATTCCTGGCGCCGATTGTGTCACCATCAAAAATGGCGGACACTTCCTGCAGGAAGACCAGCCAGCCGCGTTTTCCGAGGCGATCATCACCTTCATGCGGCAGGGATAACAAAGGGGGCGAACGCGGCATGAAACGGATATTGCTGATAATCCTGGCGATAATTGTAGGCGCGGGCGCGCTTGGCTTTTACTTCCGGAAAGAGATCATCCTGTTTCTGGTCACCCGCGCCGACCGGCCGGAGATCGCGCCCTACGAGCCGGTAGCCTGGATGCAGGGACCGGCCGCCGCCGTGACCGCACCGGCGGAACGGCCGCCGAACATCATTTTCATCCTCGTCGATGACCTCGGCATCAACGACATAACGACCTTTGGCGGCGGCGTCGCGGACGGGCGCGTGCCGACACCGAACATTGATGCGCTGGCGGCGCGCGGCGCAAACTTCACCACGGCCTATTCCGGCACGGGCACCTGCGCGCCGTCGCGCGCGATGCTGCTGACGGGCCGCTATCCGACACGCACAGGATTTGAATTCACGCCGACGCCGAACGGCATGGGGCGGATCGTCACCCTGTTCGCCAATGAAGACACGCGGGGGCGGCCGAAGGTGGGCTATGACCCGAAGGCGGCCGCCACGCTTCCTGATTTCGCGGACCAGGGCTTGCCTGGCTCGGAAGTGACGATCGCCGAAATGCTGAAAGACAAGGGCTACCACACCGTTCATATCGGCAAGTGGCATCTCGGCAATTCGGGCGAGTTCCATCCGAATGCACAAGGCTTCGACGAAAGCCTCAACATGACAGGGCTGCTTCATCTGCCGGCCGATGATCCGGGCGTCGTGAACGCCAAGGTCGAGACGGATCCGATCGACAAGTTCCTCTGGGCCCGCGGCGATTTTTCGACGTCCTACAATGGCGGACCGACCTTTGCGCCGGGCGGATACCTTGCTGATTACTGGACCGCGGAATCTCTCAAGGTGATCGAGGCCAACAAGAACCAGCCTTTCTTCCTCTATCTCGCCCACTGGGGCGTGCACACGCCGCTGCAGGCGACGAAGGAAGACTATGACGCGGTTGGCGATGTCGGCTCGCACAAGCTGCGGGTCTACGCCGCGATGCTGCGCGCGCTCGACCGCAGCGTCGGCCAGATTGTTGCAAAGCTTGAAGAAGAGGGCCTCGCCGAGAACACGATCATCGTGTTTTCCAGTGACAATGGCGGCCCGGGTTATATCGATCTGGCGGGCATCAATGACCCCTATCGCGGCTGGAAGCTCTCGCTGTTCGAAGGCGGCATCCGTGTGCCGATGTTCGTGAGCTGGCCGGCCCGTATTCCGGCAGGCACGGTGATCGACACGCCGGTGGCGCATATCGATGTGACGCCGACACTGGCCGAAGCCGCAGGCGCGGTCCTGCCGGCCGGCGTGGAGATCGACGGGCGCAGCCTTCTTCCGTTGGCGGAGGGAGTGGGCGGGCTCGCCCGCACAGACGATGCGCTGTTCTGGCAGAGCGGCTATTACCGCGTGGTGCGGGCAGGCGACTGGAAGCTTCAGGTGGACGGCAAGCAGGGCAAATCCTGGTTGTTTGACCTTGGCAAGGATCCGACCGAATCCACGAACCTCGCCGCGAGCGAGCCGGAGAAACTGGCGGAACTGCAGGCACTGCTGGACCGGCATCATGAGAATGCGCGTGCGCCGCTGTATGCGTCGACTTCGGACATACCGGTGTCGATCGATAAGACGGGCGCGGAGGAGCTGACGGCCGGCGACGAGATCGTCTGGTGGCCTAACTGAGGGCGCCCGGCATGTCCTTGTTTCCCGCCTCCACCAACGACTCCTATCGGGGCATGAAGGCAGCTGCCTGGGCGCTGACCGTCATTGCGGCCGCGACGATCATTCCGGCATTGCTGCACATAGGGCTGCCCGACGGCGGCGCCGGCGTGATTGCCGGGCTTGACCTCTCCGGCGACAAGCGCACCATCGTCAGCCTGTTTGCCTGGGCCGGGACAACGCAATTCGTCTGGGGACTGATGTTGCTCGCAGTGTCCTTGCGCTACCGCTCGCTCGTGCCCCTCGCGCTGGGCCTGTTGGCCCTTGAACGCGCCCTGCACACCTGGAACATGTGGGGCCCGAAGGGCGGGCATCTGGCAGGTGGCCATCATCCCCCGGAGGTCTGGGTCACTTTGGGCAGCGTGCCTGTTTTGCTGGTGCTACTGGCAATGTCACTCCGGCGCGCTTGAGCTGGCCGGGCCTACGTCTCTCACGATTCGGAAGCCGATATGGCTTGAGGAGAAGTCCGTCTCTTGGGGCTGACGCGCGGCAGGCCGGTAGCGGCGGCAGAAATTGTCCGCACACAGATAGGATCCGCCTTTGATCGTGTGCTCGCCTGTCTGGTAGGGCGTGGCGGTCCATTCCCAGACATTGCCGATCATGTCGTAGAGGCCGATGGCGTTCGGCGCGAAGCAACCTGCGGGGGCGCGGCCGGCGACTCCGTCAGAGGCTTGATCCGCAACCGGGAAAATGCCTTGCCAGGTATTGGCGACGGGTTTGCCTGAGGCGTCGTAGGCGCCTGTCCGGGGGTCGGCGGGATCTGGTAGGCCTATGGCGGCGGCGTATTCCCATTCCTCTTCGGTCGGCAGCCGGGCGCCGGCCCATGCGGCGTAGGCTTCGGCGTCTGCCAGCGAGACGTGCACGACCGGATGATTCGCCCGCGCCGAAATATCCGTCCCCGGACCTTCGGGCGCGCGCCAGGTTGCGCCGGGGATAAGCTGCCAGGTGTCGGTGGGCGCCGCGCGTTCGGCCGGCATACGAAACACAGCGGAACCCGCACCGGGGCCACCCGCCGCCGCGCTGCGCTCGGCCGTCGTCAGATACCCGGTTGCCTCAGTGAACCGGGCGAACTCGGCATTGGTGACTTCATGGGCGAGCATCTCGAAGCCTGCGATATGCAGGATCATCTCGGGCGCTTCTTCGGGATAGACGGCGTAGGCGCCCTTGCGGTACTGGCCGGCGGGGACGTTGACGAACTGGCCGATGGCCCCCGCGTCCAGACCGCAAGTCTGCAGCGATAGATCAGTCTGCTGAGCATCCGGTGGCGCTGCGGCACCGCATGCGCCAAGGAATGCCGCTACGAGCAGCGCGCCCGCGCGCTTCATGCGCCGAGGAGGCGTTCCAGCATCAGCCTGAAGACAATGCCGGCGTCTTCCGGCGTCAGGTCCGAATCCTGGCGCAGACGGCGCCATGTCTGGAAGCTGGCAGAGGTTTCGATCGCAGCGAAGAGGACGGGATCGCTGTTGATCTCCTCCGGCAGGAGCGCCGTGAGGGTCGAGCGCTCGATCAGGAGGTTGCGGCGGTATTCCTCCATCAGGAAGCGGGACTGGAAGCGGCGAAGGTTGGCCGAGACCCGCACGGGCAGGATGTGTTCGTAGATCTCGATACGGCGGGCGATGTGCTCGAAGAAACGTTCGCGCCAGTCGCGCGCCTCGAACGGCGCGAGGATTTTCGGCATCACTTCCGATGAGATGCGCTCGGCCATCTCGACATAGAGGCTGTCCATATCCTCGAAATGGCGGAAGACCGTCCGCAGGCCGACTTCGGCGCGTTCGGCGACGCGGGCGGCGCTGGGGCTCATCTCGCCTTCGCGGATGAGGCTGAACATCGCCTCGATGATCTGCGCGCGGCTACGCTCGCTGCGTTGGCGTCGTCCGTCGGAGATGTCGGACTTGGCTGCAGGATCGAGCGGAACAATTTTCAGGTCGGTCATTCAGAACGCTTTCTTGACTTCAATCGACCCGGTGGCCGCAGGCAGGGAGTAGATGAGGCCATCTTCGGCGACCTCCATCGGGCCGTCAAATAGAGCCTGAGCGTCCTTCATGAACAAGGCGTTTAGCGCACGTGACGGCAGCGGAGGGACGGTGTGGTAAAGGACAAGGCGGCCGGCGCCGGCATCCTGGGCCGCGCGGGCGGCATCTGCTGGCGTCGCATGGTAATCGAGGATGTCGTTCAGCACCTTGGCGAGATCGTCCCTGCCCGCCTCCGCCATGGCTTCGCGCATGCGGATAACCATGTCGGGGTTCAGTGCATCGTGGAACAGGAGGTCCGCGCCGGTGGAGACGGCGACGAGGTTCGCATCGTAAATCGAATCGCCGCTGATCGAGACCGAGCGGCCCTTGTAGTCAGCGCGGTACCCATAGGCCGGCTCAACCGGGGCGTGGCTGACCTTAAAGGCGGTGATCGTCAGGCCGCCCGCGTCGTAGACAACGGACTGGCCGCCGGGGCCCGCGGGCATGGTGATCGGGATGGGCGCGCCGCCGCGACCTTCGGGGTTGGCTATTTCGGGGCCGTGATGGCCCGTGCGATAGGTACTGTCGATGCGGTAGGCGGCGTTGAAACCGTTCACGACTTCTTCGACGCCGGTTGGCCCGTGGACGGGCATCGGCACATCCCGGCCGCCATTGACCCAGGCCTGCATGAGAAGCTCGCCCAGGCCGTCCATATGATCCGAGTGCAGATGGGTGAGGAAGACCGCGTCAATCCCGGCGACGGGATAGCCCATCCGGGTCAAGGTCCGGATGCCGCCGGAGCCTGCATCGATGATGATGTGCTGGTCGCCAGCGATGAGGGCAAGACAGGGGCCGCCGCGCTGGGGGTCGGGGAACGGGGAACCGGCACCGCAAACGTAAACGTGGAGACCGTCCTCAAGACTGGTGGCGGTGTTGCGGCCGACATTCTGCTTCACCGCACGTTCGAATAGGAATTCCGAGATCTGCACACGGAAGACCTGGGCGCCCGCGAAGAAGAGCACGGCAGCGGCGCCTGCGAGAAGAAGTGTCCAGCGAACGGGTCCCATGGTCTCAGCCCAGCGCCTTGATCATGTCGAGGAAGGGTGACGCAACACCCGTCTGCGGCAGCACGGTTTCGATGTTCAACTGGCCTTTGAGGCCGGCAGAGCGGTGCACGGCGATTTCGCGCCACTCTTCGGAGAGGGACATGCGCACCATCGAGGCGCGGTCGGGATACATAGCAATGGCGACTTCGTCCCAGAGTTCCTCGACCTGACCGAGTGCGAGGAAGGTCACGTCGCCTGCAAAGATGCCGCGACCGCCGAATTTCGGCAGGAGTTCGGTGACGGCGCGGCCGTAGATCATGTAGGCATCGCGGCCGGACAGATCGCAGGGGCGACCGTCGTCATACGCGGCCTTGTCCTTGAATTTCAGAAGGTTGACCATGAAGATGGGGCCGTCGGGGCCTTTCTCCATCATCGCCGAGAACCGGGCGGGATCGGTCGGGAAAACTTCGTTCAATACCTGCATGTCTACTTCTCCTTAGACGGATTGTCCTGCCTGGCGTTTCAATTCTTCCTCGATCACCCAGAGGCGGTCCTGCCCCCAGGTGATCACGTCGCCCACCCTGAAGCTGGGCACGCCCCAGACTCCGAGAGCCATCATTTCGGCGCGGTTGGCTTCGGCTTCGGTGCGCCAGGTGTCGGTGTCCAGCTGCTGGCGGGCGGTGTTCCAGTCGAGGCCCGCAGCTTCGACGATCTGGCACAGGCCGGAATCGCTGCCGGCATCGACGCCCTGCGACCAGACGCCGGTGAGGAAGGCCTGACAGAATTCAAAGCCCCTGCCCTGCGCCTGCGCCCAGGGCAGGATCGAATAGCCGCGCTCCACGGGCTTGCCGACCGGGTCTGCGATCTTGCCGAACGGGACGCCGTGGCGGCGCGCTTCGCGGGCGGTATCGAACGTGATGTAGCGGCTTTTCATGCGCGGCACAGGCAGGCCGCGCATCACCATGGGCAGAACGTATCGCAGCTTCAGTTCTGCCCCGTAGGCATCGGCGAGCGCCTTGGCCCGGGCGGCAACGATGTACGTGTACGGACTTCTGAAGGAGAGATAATAGTGCAGCTCCAGCGGCGCAGGCGGACGCGCGCCGCCAGCGGGAGAGACAGGCGGCGGAAACACCAGGGCAGTGCCGGTATCCGGCTTGCGGGCTCCGAGTTCGATCAGACGCGCCTCGAGATAGTGCATCCTGTCGACACCCCAGTACCATTCGCCGCCATAGTGGAACGTGCCGCCGAGATAGTGGCCGAGTTCCTCGCGGCGCGCATTGCCGGCGGCAAGGTCTGCAGAGGGTGCGTCCTCGCCTTCAAGAGTGCCGATCCAGAGCGCTTCGCCGATCGCGGGCGCTTCATTCGCAAAGCTGCCCGCCTCAATCGCAGCCGCCAGCCGCGCATTGGCGTGCCGGACGCGGTCTGCGCCGGGCTGCGCGCCAGGATCCGCAAACTTAAGTCCCGCCTTGCGGGCAAGGCGTTGGGCATCCACCCGCGCGTAGGCTTCCAGCCGTTCGCGCTCCGGCGCGGCCCAGTCGGCCGGTGGGCCGACGAGGTGGACCTGCAGCGCGATGTCGTAGCGCGCGAGGAGGTCTGCCAGCACCTGCGCGGCCAGGTGCGAATAGGGATCCGCCGCTTCGTGGAAATATTCGACCGTGTGAGGCGCCGAGGCCGCGAGGCGCCGGGATTCCTGCATGGCTCGGTTCCGTTTCACTCTCTTTTCGCTGGTGAAGATCGCGGCAATCCGAGAAATCAGAAAGGTTTTCAGGGACATGGGAGGACGCCCCCTGCCAAGCGCCTGGGTGCGCCATGTGCGAGCAAGAAGGCAATGTGGACCATCCGGCTCCCCGAGCCTTTCGTGTTAAACGGTTATTATGGCACTATAGGTGCCATAATCATGAAGATTGCTCAAGCCCTTTGCTTGCGGCGGCGCCAGAGGAGCAGGCCGCCTGCAATGAGGGCAAAGAGTGCGAGGCCGCCGCCGATCAGGTAAGGCCTATAGCGTTCCTGCTGCCGGACGATCGAGTGGCGGGTGACTTCGTCGAGGGAATTGTAACCTTCCGGCACTTCCAAAACACCGACGCGTTTGCTGTAAGCCGCATACTCCGTGGACAGATCATCATATACTTCAGGGAACGAAGCGCTGAGGTCTGTCGTTTCGCCCGGATCTCTGGAGAGATCATACAGGCGCCAGCGGGCGTCGCCATGTGGGAGCTGGTTGCGGGTCAGCTTGTAGTCGCCCTTGATGACGGCGGCGTTGCCCGAGACTTCGATAACGATGGCATCATCCGGGCCGTAGACGCTATCCGCCTCGCCGAGTAGCAGGGGCAAGAGGCTGCGACCGGTCATCGGCTTGGCGCCGTCTTGCTCCGGCTCGCCGCCCGCAAGCGCGAGAAGGGTTGGCGCCACATCGGTCACAAAGGCGCGCGCATCGACGCGGCCCCCTTCGCCGAGACCGGCGCCGGACATGATGAAGGGCACACGGATGCCCCCTTCGGAGCCGAGGAACTTGAACTTGTCATGCGGAGAGGCCGCAGCCATGGCCCATTCCGGGCCTATGAACGCCCAGCTGCCTTTCTCGCCCATGCCTTCGAGATCGAGATGGTAGCCGTTCATGTCCATCCAGAACTTGAGGCGCGGATCAGTGTCGCCGCGGGAAGGCTCCGGGCCGTTGTCGGACGTGACGACGAAGACTGTGTTGTCATACTGACCCGTGGATTTCAGGTGTTCGATCAAGCGGCCGATATGGTGGTCCATCGCTTCGAGCATGCCGGCATTTACCTGCATCCGGGCGGCGTAGAGCTTTTGTTCTTCCGGTGGAAGAGATTCCCAGGGGCGGAAGTTGGCTGGCATCGGCGCGAGGGCGGCATCCGCGGGCACGTAGCCGCGTTCCTTGGCGCGCTCCCAACGGGCGGTGCGGGTGGCTTCCCAGCCGGCATCATAGACGCCGGCATAGTTCGCGGTGAATTCCGGCGGGGCCTGCACCGGGATGTGGACGGCCATGAAGGCGAGGTAGGCGAAGAACGGCGCTTCGGCGTCTCCTTCGTCCATGTAGGTCATCATCTGGTCGACGATGAATTCGGAGGAATAGAAGTCGTCCGGCAGGCTGGCCGGCACGTCGTCCTCGTACCAGGGCGCGTCCGCGTAGTACGGCATGTAGGACTTGTCTTCCCAGTTGTCCGCGCCGGAGGCGTCGAGGGCGAAGGACCGGTCAAAGCCGTGGGCTTTCGGCAGATCGCCCTCGCCGCTGCCGAGATGCCACTTGCCGGTCATCAGCGTGCGATAGCCGAGGGGCTTGAGGCGCTCGGCGAGCGTGGCGACGCCGGGTTCGAGGCGCATGGTGTAGCCGGGCTGGCCTTCGTGTTCCCTGGGCAGGACTTCGGGGATGGTGGAGACGCCGGTGAGGTGGTTGTCCATGCCGGTGAGGAGCATGGCGCGCGAGGGCGAGCAGAGCGGCGAGGAATAGTAGCGGGTGAACAGCGCGCCGCGCGCGGCGAGGGCGTCAATGCTGGGTGTGCGCGCTTCGCCGCCATAGGCACCAAGGTCCATGAAGGCGGCGTCGTCGATGATCATGACGACGAAGTTCGGGCGTGCCGGCGCGGGATCTGCCTGAGGCGCGGCTTCTCCGTCCACCATGAAAAATGCAACGATCGCTGCTACAAGTATTCTCACCTCAGCCTCCCGATCTGCTTTTGCAAGCAGGCCCCGGTCGCGGTTGCTCCGCTGGTCCCGGACCCAATCAATTGACAGGCATGACGCCATTATCTCGCGGGATCAAGACTCGGCAGCGGAGAGCGCGAATTTCAACCGCCCTGGAAGAGGCGCATGAACTGGTGAATGACGAAATCGAACGCCGCATATCCCAGCGTAAACAGGAGCACCGCATAGAGCGCGCCAAGGACACTGCCGATGATGGCGAGGACGCCGTCGCGCTCGATCATCGCGAGAGCGATCAGGGCGACGCACAGCCCCGGCACACCATTCGTGCCCGGACCGGGTATGGCGATGATGGCGGCAAAAACCAGGATGACGATGGCCAGTACGGGTTCTGCGCCGCGGCCAGCGAGGAATTTCAGGCGGGGCTTTGTCAGCTTCTCGATGCGCCGAAGCCAAGGGTGCACGGCGTTCGTCATCTTGCGGAAGGTGGCCATGCTGATTGTTTGCGTGCGCAAGCGTTTCGGCAGCCAGGGGCGGCGGTGCCCGGCCAGCATCTGCATGGCGAGCAGCGCAATCGGCAACGCGACAGCCGAATGGATGCCCACAAGGAACGGGATCAGCGCGGGGATCGCAAACAGGAATATGAGCATGCCGAACGCGCGCTCTTCGAGCGCATCGACAATGGCGCCGAAGGAAATCTCGGTTTCGTCGGCGAGCTCGGAAATCTGGCGCAGGATGTGGGACGCCGATCCATGAAGTGCATCAATGCCGCGCGCAGCCGGGTTGTCGTTCTCGGGCGTCTCGCCCGCGACTTTTTCCCTGACCGCGTCGTCGGGATCACGGTCGTCTTCTGCGTCGGAAAGGCTCGACATTCATGCTCGGCCCGTGAGGGCCCCTGTTGCCCTGATTGGCCGGGCGGGCGTCGCAATCATATCCCAAACCGGGGATTACGACTTTGCAGGCGATCCGTAAAGCGTGTGACAGCGCCTGTCACAAGCTGATGATGCCGCCGCCGCCTGCCTCAGCGGAATGCATTGCCTGACTTGACGCCAAAGGCCTTGAAAATCATCGCTGCCGGGCAGAAGCCCGTGAAGGCCGCTTGCAACATGTTCAGGCCGGCGAAGGCGGTTAGCAAAAACCAGTAGGGCGAGACGAGATACCCCAGCGCCAGGCTGACAAGGACGACAGTTCCGGCAAAGGCAAGGACAGCGCGGTCGAGGTTCATGAGAGTGCTCCGATCGGGATCGTTTGGGGTTCAGGCAAGGTTGAAGAGGTTGCGGATCCAGGCTTCGAGGGCCGGGCCCGTCTGGGCGCCGGGCTGGTTTGCGATCTGCCGGCCGGCGTTCCATCCGATCAGGGTTGGCACACCCCGGATCTGAAGGCTGGCAGCAGCGTCCTGGTTCTGATCGGAGTCGAGTTTGAAGAATCGCACGTCCGGATTCAGGCGGGACGCCGCAGATTGATAATGCGGGGCCATCATGCGGCAAGGTCCGCACCAGGGCGCCCATACATCGAGAAGAAAGGCGCCCGAATCCTTTGACTTCAAGGCCGTCAGCTGACTGGACGTGATGTCCACTGGCTCCGGCGTCGCAAGTTTTTGGGCGCACCGGCCGCACTTTGCAGGCGCCAGGGACTTGCCTGCCGGCACACGGTTCACGGCGCCGCAGGCGAGGCAAAGGATGTTCCTGTCTTGCCCGGTCATGATGCCAGCGCCTTTCTCAATCCGCCTTGATCTTGTGTGTCTTGATGAGACCGAGAACCGCATTCTCGTAGAAGGTTTCCGATTTTCCGGCTTTCACCTTTCCGATGAAGTATTTCTCGAAACCGACCTTCGCGGTGTGCACCCATCCGCCCGATCCGGACCAGTTGACGTTGCGCGGCGGTATCTGGGGCTGGGCGACGAAGGCCACCCCCTTGTCCCCGAAGTCTGCCAGGCAGATCGCATTCCATGTTGCCTCGTGCGTCGGCGCCTTGCCCCGGACGATCTGGCCGAGATTTTCGGCTGTCGCGGTGACCATCGATTCAATCATGAAGCCGGTCTTGGGAACGCCGACGGGAACCGGTGTCTTGCCGATTGGCGGGATCGCGATGCAAACGCCGATACCGAAAACTTCCGGGTACTTCGGATTGCGCTGATGCTTGTCCGTCAGGATGAAGCCGCGCGGGTTTGTCAGGCCATCGATGCCGCGAACGGCGTCTACGCCCCGGAATGCCGGGAGCATCATCGAGAACTTCATCGGCAGTTCGTGAAGCTGTTTCACATTGCCGTCGTCGCCGAGTTCCTCGACCGTCATCTTGCCCGGTTCGGCCTTGATGACCCGTGCATTGGTGATCCATTTGATATGACGCTCGCGCAGCTCGCTTTCGAGCAGGCTTTTCGTGTCACCGACGCCATCCAAACCAAGGTGGCCAATGTACGGCTCTGACGTAACATAGGTCATCGGGACGCGGTCGCGGATCTTGCGGCGGCGCAGCTCGGTCTCGATGATCATCAGCGTTTCGTAGGCCGGACCGAAGCAGGACGCGCCTTGAACCGCGCCGACGATTACCGGTCCGGGATCTTTGCAAAAGGCTTCAAAGGCCTTGTTTGCCTGAACCGCGTGGTCGATGTGACAGACCGATTGGGTATGCCCCAGAGGGCCGAGGCCTTCGATTTCATCGAAGGCGAGTTCTGGGCCGGTCGCTATGACCAGATAGTCATAGGGCACCTCCCGTCCGCCCGCGAGGCGCACGCGCTTCTGGTCCGGCTCGACGCGTTCCGCTTTTCCGACCACCAGTTCGATGTGCCGCTTCTTCATGGGCTTCACGAGATCGACCACGATGTCCTCCCGCTCGCGCCAGCCGACCAGTACCCAGGGGTTCGACGGCACGAACTGATAGAACGCGTTTTCATTGATGACCGTGACATCGTCCTCCGGCCTCAAGGCCTTCCGGATTTCGTAGGCCGCGATCACGCCGCCGAGGCCCGCGCCTAGAACAACTATCTTGGCCATGTCAGGATCTCCCGTTCCTTGCCACTGAATAAAACATATTTTATCATTTTATAATATACGTATAGATACGCATTGCTCGCAGACCCGGACAGGGTCGAATGGGGCATTCTGCGGGCAAGGCCCTTCTGGACTGGAGTGAGCGATGGAAAATCAGGACTGGCCTCGTCAGGGCCGCAGGAGTTCGGCGTCTTCATTGCGGAAAACCTTAGGCATCTGGCTTTCCGCAACCGGGATGTTTCTTGGTCTGCCCGGCGGTGTCCAGGCCCAGCCGATCACGGTGGAAGAGTCGGTCGTCATCGACTACCGGCCGGTGATTGCGCGGATCGAGGCGGGCGACACAGCGACGGCGCGGTCGCGCCTGCAAGGGGTGGTGACCCGGCTCAATGTAGTGGAAGGACAGATCGTCAAGGCGGGCGATCTCGTCGCCGTGGTGACGGACAGCACCTTGCCCCCGCAGCTTTCAGCCCTCGGCGCCAACATCGAGGGACTGAAGTCACAGGTAAAGCAGGCAGAAAGCGACATTGCCCGCAATGAAGGCCTGCTTGCCCAGGGTTTCTATCCGCGCGTGCGGCTGGATGAAGAAAAGACGGCGTTCGAGGTGCTGAAGCGCAGTCTCGCCTCGGCAGAAGCGGAACGCCGCGCGCTGTCGGCGCGCGAAGCGGAGGGGCGCATCCTGGCGCCGGCTGAAGCGCATGTGACGGACGTCAATGTTGTGCGCGGATCCGTTGTCTCGCCGGGCGATGTCCTGGCGAGCTTTGCAACGGTCAACGGCGTCGTCCGTCTCGCGCTGCCAGAGCGCCATGCCGCGACCATCACCGAAGGCGAATCCATCTCCCTGAGGCTGCCCTCTCGTTCCGACGACATCCGCACAGCAACCATCATCAAGATTTATCCCGAGCTGAAGCAAGGCTCGGTGATCGCCGATGCCAAGGTGGAAGGCGGGCTCACCGCCCTGTTTGGAGAACGCGTCGACGTGCTGGCGCCCGTCGGTGAGCGACGCGCGATCCGGATTCCCAAGGACTATGTGTCGACCCGCTTTGGCGTCGACTTTGTCCGCGTGCAGGTGGGCGAACGATTCATCGATGCGCCAGTGGCACTGGCAGCGCCGCTGGTTGACGCGGCCGGCCAGTTCGAAATCCTGTCTGGCCTCAAGCCTGGCGACCGGATCGAAAAGCCGGAACAACGTTCATGAAGACCGATCTTTCCGGCGGGATCACGCGGGCGACCATCCGCTCACCCCTGACGCCCCTCTTCCTGCTCTCGGCGCTCGCGGTCGGGCTGATCGCCCTGCTGTCGATCCCGCGCGAGGAGGAGCCTCAGATTTCAGTACCGATGGTCGACATCATGGTGTCCGCGCCGGGCCTCAGGGCGGCCGACGCTGTCGAGCAGGTGACCAAGCCGCTCGAAAGCATCCTGATGGCGATCCCGGATGTCGAGCACGTCTACTCCCAGACCCGCGATGACGGCGCGCTGGTCACGGCGCGGTTTAATGTGGGCACCGACGCCGACAATGCGATCCTCCGGGTGCACGAGAAGATCCGCGCCAACCTCGACAGCATTCCCTACGATGTACCGATGCCGCTCGTGGTGGGGCGCGGGATCAACGATGTGCCGATCGTGACGCTGACGCTCTCGCCGGAGGCCTCCACCGGGAATGTCTGGAATGATACCGCCCTGCGGATGATCGCTGACGAGCTGCGCAACGAACTCACCAAGGTCGAGGATGTTGGCCTCACTGATGTGATTGGCGGGCGGCCGCTCGAACTGAGGGTGGAGCCGGACGTCCAGGCCCTCTCGGCACAAGGGGTGTCGTTGCAGACACTCGTGCAGAGCGTGACCGCCGCCGCGTCTGCGCTGCCTTCGGGCCGGGCACATCAGGAAGGCCAGTCACTGATCGTGCAGGCCGGCGACCGCGTGAACGCTGTGCCTGAGCTGGAACGTCTGCAGATCCGCGGCGCGGGCGGACGTGTGGTTTACCTCAGCGATGTGGCCAATGTCCGCGTGACAGGCGCCGAAACCGATTCCCGCGTCTGGACGATCCAGCCAGGTGAAGCCGACACGTTCAGCGCAAGGCCCGCCGTCACTGTCACGATTGCCAAACGCCCCGGCGCAAATGCCGTGGTGGTGGCGGGCGCCGTGCTTGATCGACTCGAGTCCCTCAAGGGCCCCCTGATCCCCGAGGGCGTGGAAGTGGAAGTGACCCGCGACTATGGCGCGACCGCAAACCACAAAGCCAACGAACTGCTGTTCCATCTTGGGCTTGCGACGGTATCGATTGTCGTCCTGATCGCCTTCAGCATTGGCTGGCGTGAGGCACTGGTGACGCTGATTGTCATCCCGACGACGATCCTGCTGACGCTGTTTGCCTCGATGATGATGGGCTACACGATCAACCGCGTGAGCCTGTTCGCCTTGATCTTCGCGATCGGGATTCTCGTCGATGATGCCATCGTCATCATCGAGAACATCGCCCGTCACTGGGCGATGAATGATGGTCGGGGCCGCGCCGAAGCCGCCATCGACGCGGTATCGGAAGTCGGCAATCCCACAGTCATCGCGACGCTGACCGTGATTGCGGCGCTGCTTCCGATGATGTTCGTGTCCGGACTGATGGGGCCGTATATGGCCCCGATACCGGCAAACGCCTCCGCCGCCATGGTGTTCTCGTTCTTCGTCGCCGTCGGCATTGCGCCCTGGCTGATGATGAAGATCGTCAGCAACGCGCCGGCTGCTACGGGCGGACATGCGCACGCGGGCGAAACCCGCCTGAGCGGTTTCTACCGGCGCGTCGCTGCGCCGGTTGTGGCCTCGAAGAAGAATGCGTGGATTTTCCTCATCATTGTGGGCGTTGCAACGCTGCTGTCCCTGCTGTTCTTTGTCACCCGCGCCGTGCCGGTCAAACTCCTGCCCTTCGACAACAAGTCCGAAGTGCAGGTGATCGTCGACCTTCCCGAAGGCGCAGCGCTTGAAGATACCGAACGCGCCTTGTTGGCACTTGCAGATGCGATTGTGCCGGTCGAGGAAGTCAAAACGATACAGGCCTATGCCGGCACAGCGGCGCCGTTCAACTTCAACGGCCTGGTCCGGCACTACTTCCTGCGGGCAAGCCCGGAGCTGGGCGACCTCCAGGTCAACTTGACCGAAAAGGAAGAGCGCAGCCGCGCGAGCCACGAGATCGCGCTGGATCTGCGGGAACGCGTTTCCGGCGTCCCGCTGCCAGAGGGGACACGCGTGAAGGTGGTCGAAGTGCCGCCCGGTCCACCGGTCATCTCCACACTGATGGCCGAGATCTACGGTCCGTCGCAAGAGGCCCGGCGCAAGACCGCCGCAATCATCGAGAAGTTCTTTGTCGAGACAGATTTTATCGTTGATGTGGATAACTCGATTGGCGAGACCGCGCCGCGGCTGACCTTCGGGATTGATGAGCCGAGCGCCGCTGACGCCGGCGTACTGCAGTCGGATATTCTCGATACGATCCGGCTGGCCTTTCACGGCGAGACCGTAGGTGTCTCGCCGCGCGGCGAGGGACGCGATCCGCTCAACATCCGCGTCTATCTTCCGCGGTCGGAACGCAGCTGGTCGCAGCAGATGGCGGCCACGCCTGTTCCGCGCCGGCTGGCCGGGACCGATGCGCCGCCTGCAGAGCTTGGCGAACTGGTTGACCTGCACGAAGAGGCCGGGTCGCTCTCCATCTTCCGCCGTGACGGACATTTTGCCGACATGGTCCTCGGCGAACTTGCGGGGCGCTTTGAAGCGCCCATCTACGGCATGTTCGAAATCGAAGACCGCATCAAGGCTTACGACTGGGCTGCAGAGGGCCTGGAGATGCCCTTCGTCAGCCTCTATGGTCAGCCGGCGGATGAAACCCGCACCAGCCTGCTCTGGGACGGCGAATGGGAAGTGACGTACGTTACGTTCCGCGACATGGGCATCGCGTTCGGTGTCGCCCTGATCGGCATCTACATGCTGGTAGTCGCCCAGTTCGGCACCTTCCGTGTACCGCTGATCATCCTGACGCCGGTTCCGCTGACCTTGATCGGCATCATGATCGGGCACTGGCTTTTCGGGGCGGCGTTCACAGCCACGTCGATGATCGGGTTCATCGCCCTGGCGGGCATCATCGTGCGCAACTCCATCCTGCTGGTCGATTTCATCCGGCACCGGACAGATGACCATACACCGTTGCGCGAGGTCTTGCTGGACGCCGGCGCAATCCGGTTCAAACCGATCGTGCTCACGGCGCTTGCCGCGATGATTGGCGCAGCGGTCATCCTGACAGACCCGATCTTCCAGGGCCTTGCGATCTCGCTGTTGTTTGGCCTTGCCTCATCCACAGCCCTTACTGTTCTGGTTATTCCGGCAATCTATGTTGCCCTGAGAGGGCCGGACTGGCTGCCAGGTCCGCGCGCGCCAATCAGTACCCAAGACGAAGCAGGAGGCGGACTTCCCGATGCCATCGAAGTTTGAGACGCGCGGAGCGCTTGAAATTGTTTCCAGCCGCGCCGCAGAGGCCGCCCACACACTAAAGGCGATGGCGAGCGAAACGCGGTTGATGATCCTGTGTGCGCTGAGCGCTGGCGAATTGCCCGTCAACAAGCTGGCCGAACTGACCGCGCAATCCCAGTCGGCGGTGTCCCAGCACCTCTCCAAACTGCGGGCGGCGGGTCTCGTCGAAAGCCGCCGTGATGGACAGACCATTCTTTACCGGTCCCGAGCGGGCATCGCCCGCGACCTGATCGAAACGCTCTGCCAGTATTATGCGCCCAGTGACCGCTGACCTGCCGGCATGGCGTCACAGGCGTTTGCGACTTCGCTGATCTGCCCAGCAGCCAATTCATTCGCTCGCCCGCCGGGCGTCTGCGTGATTTTCAGATTGCTTCCAAGACGCATCCGGGCCGGCTGGAAAGCCCCGGAAGTCCGGTGGTATTGGTGTGCCCAACAGGATTCGAACCTGTGACCTACTGATTAAAAGTCAGTTGCTCTACCGGCTGAGCTATGGGCACGACCGAACGGTCGGAATCAACCGAAGCGGCCATTTAGGCTGCACAAAGGGGTCGGTCAACCGCTACCTGCACGGTGCGGCTTGATGGCTGCCGCTTTTTGTCGTTCCCTCTGGTCATGAAGGTTTTTTATGCCGCCACGATCCTGATTCTGTGCCTTTCCGGGTGCGCCAGCCGTGACAAGCCTGCGCGGGATAGCGACTTGGCCGGAAACATCGGAGAGGCGGCCGGCAGCACCGTTTCGCAGACCGGGGAAGGATTTGCCGACGCAGCGCTCTCGCCGCTGGAAGATCTGAACCTGAAGCGCCGGGAAATCCCGCCGCTGCTGGCCGCCATGGCGAGCCCCTACCACGTGCCGGCCGACCTCACCTGCGAGGAACTTGACCGGATGATCGCCGAGCTCGAGGGCGTGCTCGGACCTGACTGGGACGCCCCAAAGCCTGACGAGCGCCTCAAAACCGAGGTGCTGGGTGATGAAGCCGCCCAGGCCGCGCTGGGCGCCGTGGAATCGGGCGTCACCGGCTGGATCCCGTTTCGCGGCCTGATCCGGAAGGCCACAGGCGCGGAAAGCCACGAGAAGAAATACAACCGCGCCTACAAGATCGGCGCGCAGCGGCGCACCTATCTCAAGGGCTACGGCCTCGCGAAAGGCTGCCCGGCCCCCGCCAAGCCCGACTTCCTGACCCTGCATCTCGGTGAGGTCGAACAGATCATCTACAAGGAAGACACGCCAGCCGAAGCGGCGCCGGTAGCGCTGCCCCCCGGCTAAGCCGTTTTCGGCGCCGACCGTGTCGAGGCCCACCGGGCCGACAATTCCGCGCGCAGCGAGTCGAATCGCCCTTCGGTAAGCGCAGCCCGGATTTCCTGCATCAGCGCCTGGAAGAAGGCCGTGTTGTGCCAGGAGAGCACCATGGGCCCGAGATATTCTCCCGCCTTGAAGAGATGGTGCAGGTAGGCGCGCGAGAAGTCGCGGCTGGCGGGGCAGTCGACCGTCTCGTCCAGCGGCGAGAGGTCTTCGGCGAATTTGGCATTGGTGATGTTGACCGGCCCGTCCCAGGTCCAGGCCTGGCCATGGCGGCCGGATCGCGTTGGCAGCACGCAGTCAAACATGTCGATGCCGCGGGCGACGCTTTCGACAAGGTCAATCGGTTTGCCGACTCCCATGACGTAGCGCGGCAGGTGGGCCGGCAGGTGCGGGACGGTGAAGTCGATGGTGTCGCACATCTGCTGGTGGCCTTCGCCGACCGCGAGACCGCCGAGCGCGATGCCACCGAAACCTTGCGCGACGACGCCTTTGGCGGAGCGTTCACGCAGCGCCGGGAAGTTCGAGCCCTGCACGATGCCGAACAAGGTTTGCGCGCCCCGCTGGCCGAAGGCGTCGAGGCTGCGTTCGCCCCAGCGCAGCGACAGCTCGAGGCTGCGTTCGGCTTCCTGTGCGGTGCAGGGAAAGTTCGTGCACTCGTCAAGTTGCATGGAAATGTCGGCGCCGAGCAGGTCGGCCTGGATCTCGATGGAGCGCGCGGGGGTAAGGCGGTGCGTGGAGCCGTCGATATGGCTCTGGAAGGTGACGCCGTCGGGGTCCATTTTGCGCAGCTGCGCGAGTGACCAGACCTGGAAGCCGCCAGAGTCGGTCAGCATCGGGCCAGACCATTTGGCGAAGGCATGCAGGCCGCCGAGCTTCTTCACGCGCTCAGCGCCGGGGCGCAGCATCAGGTGGTAGGTGTTGCCGAGAATGATGTCGGCGCCGGTGGACGCGACCTGGTCCATATAGAGCGCCTTGACCGTGCCCGCAGTGCCGACGGGCATGAAGGCAGGCGTGCGGATGTCGCCGCGCGGGGTGCGCAGGCGCCCGGTACGGGCTGCGCCCTCGGTAGCGGTGATCTCGAACGGGAATGTAGCCATGGGGGCGGCCTATAGGACGGAGGGCGCGCGGGTCCAAGCGCATTATGCGGGGCCGGCTGGAATACTGCCGCCACCTGAGCCGAGGATTTGGGTGAAAGTTACGAAGCCGGCAGTTTTTCGTAGATCCGTGGGCGGAGGTGTTGCGCAAGGATTGAAGAGAGACTTCATAACGGGTTGACGGGGATGGGTTTTATACTGCCTCAGCGCGTTCTTGTGTAGGCGCAAGTCCTCTCGTGGCGTCTCCAAACGGCCCCATCCTGTTGCAGGCTTTGCATTCCTGATGTCGAAACTTTCTCATTGATTCTCATTTTTTATCACTCGGTGTCGAACCGTTATCGCGCGGTATCGCGTCAAAGCATTCGGAAATTGGTTCGGAGCACGTTCAGGGAAAGTTGCTCCCGGCATTCTTGAGCCCCTTCTCCCCTTGGGGAGAAGGGGTTGGGGTTGAG
>LNFC01000015.1 GCA_001464545.1 Acidobacteria bacterium Ga0077551 | reverse complement strand
AGCGCCTGCAGCTGGGCCGCCCCCGCCCCGCCCCGCCCCGCAATCCGGATGCCCGGGATCGCAGCAATCAGGAACGCCGCCGCCTCGCCCATATCGAGCCCCGCCGCCACGTCGCCCTCGTCCTGCGCCTCGCGCAGCCGCGCCGCCAGCGCCGCCTTCAACGCCCGCTCACCCGCCGCCTGGACCTCTGTCAGCTCCGGCCGGGTCCGGCCGAACTCGCAGACCGCGCCGACAGCCAGGCACGGCTCCCCCGCCTTCGCGCGCACCCGCGCCAGCAGGATTTCCAGCCCGTCTATCGCCCGCGGCCCGGTGCTGAGCGCGGCCAGATGCGCCTCGGTCTCCAGCGCGGTGTAGCGCGCCAGCGCCGCCCGATAGAGCTGCGCCTTGTCACCAAACGTGTCGTAGAGGCTCTGCCGGCCGATCCCCATCGCCCGCGTCAGGTCCGCCGCCGAGCTGCCGGCAAAGCCCAGCTCCCGGAACACCCGCGTGGCGGCGTCCAGCACGGCATCTGTGTCAAATTCCTTCGGTCTGGCCATGCCGATGTATGGAAATTCTGGAACGATCAGTCAATATACCGGTGTTTTGCTGGTTTTTCGCGGCCTCCCCGCCGCCCGCCAACACGCTGAACCTGTTGCCGTTGCTGGGATCTGGCCTGCCCGCCCGGCCTGAAGTTCGGATTTGACACGTCCGCCGCGTTGGTGTTTACACCGCGCTTCGGTCGCGGCGCCTTCCCGGCGCAGCGGCTTCCCCGTTTCTAGACGCTATTTTCCGGAAGGTCCCGCCCATGTTCGCGGTCATCAAGACAGGTGGCAAGCAGTACAAAGTGTCCGAAGGCGACACGCTTGTCATCGAGAAACTGTCGGCCGCGGCCGGCGATACTGTCACCTTTGACCAGGTGCTGATGATCGGCGAAGGCGCCGGCATCACCATCGGCGCGCCTACCGTCGCCGGCGCCCTGGTCACCGCTGAAGTGTCCGCCGATGTGCGTGGCCCGAAGCTGATCACCCGCAAGAAGCGCCAGCGCCAGACCTACCGCCGCACCATTGGCCACCGTCAGGACCTGATGGAAATCAAGATCACCGGCATCAGCGCCGATGGCGAGAAGAAGAAAGCCGCACCGCGCAAGAAAGCTGCGCCGAAGGCGGACGCGGCCGAAGCCGCCCCAGAAGCATAAATTTTCCCGGGGCCACGGCCTCAAGCGAGACACAGGTAAGAGGAGCGGACTATGGCTCACAAGAAATCAGGCGGCTCTTCGCGTAACGGCCGCGATTCAAACCCCAAGTATCTTGGCGTGAAGAAATACGGCGGCGAAACCGTCCAGCCGGGCATGATCATCGTGCGCCAGCGCGGCACCGTGAAGTGGCCGGGCAAAGGCGTCGGCATGGGCAAGGACCACACCCTCTTTGCGCTCAAAGGCGGCAAGGTCGAGTACGCCCACAAGTCGAACGGCCGAATTTTCGTGAACGTCGTACCGATGGCGGACGCGGCAGAGTAACGGCCGGAAACAGCATCCGGCCTCGCATAGACGAGTGGCCGGGTCGCTGTTTAAGACGACCAGTTTCCGGGGGGAGGCAGGCCACTGTCTCCCCCTTTTCTTTTGCCTCCCCTCGCCCGCCTGCCGACAGGAGGCCACGATGTTTGAGGATATTTCGACCCCGCGCCTGCTTTTGCGGTCCTATCACGAAGACGATGCCGTCCGGTACACGGAGCTCGTCAACGACCCGCGCGTCTATCGCAATGTCGGACGGGTCCGTGCGGGACAGACGCTGGACGAGACCCGCCGCATCCAGTCGGAACGCGCCGAAAAGAACCGGCGCGGCGAAAGCGCGGGCCGCGTGATAACGCTGTCCGGAGAATTGGTCGGGCTTGTCGGCGGCGGCAGAAATGCCGAAACCGGCATCTTCGAAATCGGCTACTGGCTGACGCCCAGCGTGTGGGGCCAAGGTTACGCGACAGAAGCCGCCGGCGCGTTCAAGCAACATCTTGTCGACCGGATGGGCGCGCGCCAGCTCACAGCCGAATACCTCGCCGACAATCCCGCCTCGGGACGCGTACTTGGAAAGCTCGGCTTCGTGGAAACAGCGCGCGGCGAACACTTTTGCCTGGGCCGGGATGCGATGGTTCCCGGTATCAGCATGGCGTGGGCAGCAGCCCAGGATGACGGAGGCAGGCCATGAGTGAGTTTGAGTTAAGCACACAGCGGCTGCGCCTGCGGCCGATCACCCCGCAGGACAGCGGACCCCTCACCCAGGCGGTGAACGATCCGCGCATCTACCTGATGCTCGCCAGCGTCCCGCCCGCGCAGACCAAGGCCCAGACCCTCGCCTGGATCGCGACCCACGATCTCGCCCGCGTCGACAATACCGGCCACTTCTACGCCATCACCACGGCCGAAGGCGCCCTCTGCGGCGTCATTTCCGCCACCCGCGCCGCCTGCGAAGACCCGTTCGAGATCGGCTATTGGCTGATGCCGGACTATTGGGGCAAAGGGCTCTGCACCGAGGCCGGCGCCGGCCTCGTCCGCTGGCTTGAGACGGCGCGCGGAGCCCGCGTCCTCGTCGCCGGCCACTTCGCCGACAATCCCGCCTCCGGCCGTATCCTCTCCAAGCTCGGCTTCCTCCCCTGCGGTCGCGGCCCGATGTACAGCAAGGGCCGGGGCATAAAGTCAGACCACGTCATGATGGCGCGGATCGCCTGAACCATATAAGAGCCCAACCATGAAGTTCCTTGACCAAGCCAAAGTCTTTATCCGCTCCGGTGACGGCGGCGCCGGCGCTGTCTCGTTCCGGCGCGAGAAGTTCATCGAGTATGGCGGCCCCGACGGCGGCGATGGCGGGCGCGGCGGCGATGTCTGGGCCGTGGCGGTCGAAGGCCTGAACACGCTGATCGACTTCCGCTACCAGCAGCACTTCAAGGCCAAGAAAGGCGGCCACGGCATGGGCCGCAACCGCTTCGGCGCCAAGGGCGACGACTCGATCCTGATGGTGCCCGTCGGCACGCAGATTTACGAGGAAGACCAGGAAACCATGATCGCCGACCTGACGCAGGAGGGCCAGAAGGTCCTGCTCGCCCAAGGCGGCAATGGCGGCTGGGGCAACCTGCGTTTCAAGACCTCCACCAACCAGGCGCCCGCCCGCTCGAACCCCGGCGCGCCGGGTGAGGAACGCTGGCTCTGGCTGCGCCTGAAACTGATCGCGGACGCGGGCCTCGTCGGCCTACCGAATGCCGGCAAGTCCACCTTCCTCGCCGCCGCCACCGCCGCGCATCCGAAGATCGCCGATTATCCGTTTACGACGCTTCACCCCGGCCTCGGCGTCGTCGATCTCGGCACGTCCACCCGCTTCGTCCTCGCCGACATCCCGGGCCTCATCGAAGGCGCCGCCGAAGGCGCGGGCCTCGGCCACCGCTTCCTCGGCCATGTCGAACGCTGCAAGGTGCTGCTGCACCTGATCGACTGTACGCAGGACGACCCCGCCGGCGCCTACAAGACCATCCGCAACGAACTGCGCGCCTACGATCCCGAACTCGCGGCCCGCCCGGAAATCGTCGCCCTTAACAAGATCGATGCCCTGACGCCCGAACTCGTCAAAGAGCAGATGAAGCTCCTGAAGAAAGCCTACAAGGGCAAGCCCCTGCTGATCTCCGGCGTCTCCGGCGAAGGCGTCAAAGCCGCGCTCTACGCCATCGCCGACAAACTCGGCCTCAACGCCGACCGCGAAGAGGTCCCTCCGCCCTCGGACGATCCCGACACGGAAGAAGGCTGGAGCCCGCTATAGGATTTCCTGTTCCCCTCTCCCGCTTGCGGGAGAGGGGCTGAAGGCTAAGCCCCCGCACTCGGCCGCGCGCTCACCCGCGCATGCCACGCGCGCAAGTTCCCCGCCGCCTCCGGCACCTTCAGGCCGATCCAGTCGGCAAAATCCACGGTGCTCAGCGCGCAGATATCTGCCATCGTGAACACGTCCCCCGCGACGAACTCGGACTTCGCCAGTTCCCCGTCCAGCCACATCAGCGCGCGCTCATACGCGCCCCGGTTCGCCTCGCCAAACTCCTTGTACTGAGGATTGACCACGCGCGCGGTGAACGGATGGGCATGCCGCCAGAAATTTCCCGCCGGCCCCATTAGCTGGAACTCCACCCGTCGCACCCACATCTCCACCTGCGCTTCCTCCAGCGCGCTGCGCCCGAACATGGCGGGCTTGGGGTGCAATCTCTCAAGGTACCGGCAGATCGCCACGGTCTCGCTGAGACACGTCCCGTCGTCGAGCTCCAGCACCGGCGTCTGGCCCAGCGAATTCCTCGCCACATGCTCTGGCGCCTTGTGCTCGCCCTTCTGCAGCGCAACGTCCACCAGCGGCACGCTCACGCCCTTCTCCGCCAGGAATATCCGCACCCGCCGCGGATTCGGCGCCGGCATCGGCGTGTTGTAGAGTTTCATGTCCTGCTCCCCGTTCGCGGCGCCACAAATCCGAAAGGAACCTCCACCCGCCGCAGGCGTTGTTCCCGGTAGTCCGACATTCCGTCGCTTCATGAAGGGAGCACACCATGACGCCGAATGAAACGAAAGATACAGCCGAGACAATTGAAACCGAGCGGGTCTCCGGCGGCCGCCGCGTCGGCCTATGGAAAATCCTCGCCGCGTCCCTGATCATCGTCGTGATCGGCTTTGCCCTCGTCGCCGGCTTCACCTCAAACCCCGTCTAATCCCCTCGCCAATCCCCTGCGCCGCGTGTATCTCCCGGCGCCATGACCGCTGAAACCCTCGCGCGCGCCAAACGCATCGTCGTGAAAACCGGCTCGGCCCTGATGGCCGAAGCCGGCGCGCCGCGCCGTGAGTGGCTGGCAAACCTCGCCGCCGACATCGCGGCGCTGCGCCAGCGCGGCAAGGAAGTCATCCTCGTCTCCTCAGGCGCAGTCGCCCTTGGCCGCGCCGCGCTCGGCGCGCCGTACCAGGGCCGGCTCGAACAGAAACAGGCCGCCGCCGCCATCGGCCAGCCGCGCCTGATGGCCGCCCTCGGGGACGCCCTCGCCCCGCACGGCCTCGCCTGCGGCCAGGCGCTCCTCACCCCCGGCGATACCGAAAACCGCCGCCGCTGGCTCAACGCCCGCGCCACCCTCGAAACCCTGCTCGAAGCCGGCGTCGTCCCCGTCATCAACGAGAACGACACCGTCGCCACCGAAGAAATCCGTTACGGCGACAACGACCGCCTCGCCGCCCGCGTCGCCCAGATGATGGCCGCCGACGTGCTGATCCTCCTGTCCGACATCGACGGCCTCTACACCGCCGACCCGCGCGGCAACCCCGACGCCCGCCACATCCCCTTCCTCGAAGCGCTCAGCCCCGAGCATGACGCAATGGCCACCGGCTCCAACGCCGCCGCCGGTGTCGGCTCGGGCGGCATGATCACCAAGCTCGCCGCTGCCCGCATCGCCCACGCCGCCGGCTGCTCCACCCTGATCACTCTCGGCAACCGGCCGCACCCCCTCGGCGCCATCGAGGCCGGCGAGCGCGCCACTCTGATCGCCGCAAAAATCTCCCCCGCCAAGGCCCGCGCCGCCTGGCTCGAAGGCCACCTCAAGCCCGAGGGCGAACTCACCATCGATGACGGCGCCGCCAAGGCCCTCGCGGGCGGCGCCAGCCTCCTCGCCGTCGGCGTGCGCGGCGTGACTGGCCAGTTCGAACGCGGCGCCGCCGTCGCCGTGCTGGACGCCTCCGGCCGGACCCTCGCCAAGGGCGTCACCGCCTACAGCGCCGAGGACATCCGCCGCATCGCGGGCCGCCGCACAGAAGACGCCGAAGCCCTCCTCGGCTACAAGGGCCGCCCCGCCATCATCCACCGGGACGACATGGTGCGCCTGTGACGGCCACGAAGATCCGGCCGGCCGGCCTCGACGACCTTGCCGCCCTTTTGGAACTCGAAGAGTCGTTCCCCGAAGTGGACCGGTTCGACGCGCGCACCTGGCGCCGCCTGCTCGCCGGCAAAGCCCTGACGCTGGTTCACGAGACGCCGCGCGGCATCGACGCCGCAGCCGTGCTCCTGTTCAGGGCTGGATCATCCACGGCCCGCCTCTATTCCATCTCCGTCGCCACCTCGGCGCGGGGCCAGGGACTCGGCGGGCGCCTTCTGGCCGCCTGCGAGGAACACGCCCGCCAGCGAGGGTCAGCCCGGATGCGCCTTGAGGTGCGCTCCACAAATAGTTCAGCACACCGGCTTTACGAGGCATCGGGTTATCGCGTAATTGCGGCCCTCAAGTCCTACTATCCGGATGGAGAAGCGGCGCACAGGATGGAGAAAGTTCTCATCGCGTCCTCAGATGGAGCCCCATGACCGATTGGGTCGTGCTCGTCGAATCAGCGAGCGACATTTCGCAGGCCGAAACACCGCACAAGGTGCTGCGTATCTCGGACTATATCTCCAAACCGGCCCTCTTCGCCGGGCGCCGGCCCTACATCCTGAACCTCGCCCGCTCCTACGCCTACCAGTCCGAAGGCTACTACGCCTCGCTCTTGGCCGAGGCGCGCGGCCACCGCGTCAGTCCCTCCGTCCAGACCATGGTCGAGCTCTCCAAGAAGACGCTCTACAACCATGCCCTGCCGGACCTCGGCGAGATCCTCCAGGAAACCCTCGCCAAGGGCGCCCCCAAGATCGAGAGCCTGTTCGTCGCCTTCTCCCGCTGCGAAATCCCGGCCTATGAGGACCTCGCCCGCGAGGCCATGGACTGGTACCGCACCCCGGCCCTCGAAATCGAATTCGACTCCGAAGCCCCCCACGGCATCGCCCGCATCCGCGCCATGCCGCCCCACAAGCTGAAGGACCAGCGCCGCCAGTTCTTCCTTGACGCGATGGAAGCCTACACCAAGGGCAAGGTGCGCGACGCCAAGACCCGCACGCCTGCAAAATGGGCCCTCGCCGTGCTTGTGGACCCGAACGAGAAGACCGCGCCGTCCAAGCCCGCCTCGCTGAAGCGCTTCGCCGATGTCGCCGAGAAGATGGGCGTCGAAGTCGAGCTGATCGATCCGACCGACCTGCCCTCCCTCGCCGAGTTTGACGCCCTCTTCATCCGCGCCACCACTTCCATCGACAACTTCACCTACCGCTTCGCCCGCCGCGCCGAACAGGAAGGCATGCCCGTGATCGACGACACCCAGTCGATGATCCGCTGCACCAACAAGGTCTACCTCAAGGAAATCCTCGAGAAGGCCGGCCTTCCCATTCCGCGTACGGAGATTGTTGACGAGAAGGCCGACCTCGCCGCCCTGTTCGACCGTCTCGGCTCGCCCGTCATCCTGAAGACGCCGGATGGCAGCTTCGGCATCAACATGGTCAAGGCCCACACGCTCGACGAGCTGAAGGAGGGCGCCAAGAAGATGTTCGAGGACACCGCCCTCATCATCGCCCAGGAATTCCGTCCGACGAAATTCGACTGGCGCATCGGCGTGCTCAACGGCGAGCCGCTGTATGCCTGCCAGTACCGGATGGCACGTGGCCACTGGCAGACGGTCAAGTACGGCGAAAACGGCAAGTCCACCGAAGGCGGCTTCACCACGATGCCCGTGGAAGATGCGCCCCCGGAAGTCGTCAACGCCGCCGTCCGCGCCGCCAGCCTGATCGGCGAAGGCCTCTACGGCGTCGACCTGAAAGAGACCGAACAGGGCGTCATCATCATCGAGATCAACGATAATCCCTCGATCGACCATGACGTCGAAGGCCTGATCCTCAAGGACGAGATCTGGCGCCGCATCATCTCCTGGTTCTCCACGCGCCTCGAACGCCGCATGAACCGGACGGGCTAACCCCTCCGTTCCCGGAGCTTCTCCCGGTACGCCCCCGGCGACACGCCGAACCAGCCCTTGAACGCCCGCATGAACGCCGTCTGGTCGCCGTAACCCAGCAAGCCGGCAATATCCAACAGGGTCATCTTCTCCTCGTGGATATAGACTTCCGCCGCCTCCTTGCGCGCCGCCGCCAGCAGCTCGGAATAGGACAATCCCTCCTCCATCAGCCGCCGCCGCAACGTGCGCCCGCTCATCCCCAGCAGCTTGGCGGTTTCCTCGAGGCTCGGCTTGCCCTTGCGGATCTGCTTGTGCAGGCCGCTGATCACCAGCATCCGCATCGAGCTGCCCGCCTCGTACGCGCCGAGGCGCGCATTCAGCCGCCCGGTCAGCAGCTGCACCAGCGCCGGATTGGCATTCGGCAACGGCCGCGTCACCAACGCCGCATCGATCACCAGCATGTCCGCCGGCGCGCCAAACGTCACTTCCTCCCCGAACAGCGCCCGGTAGAAGGCGCAGGTCTCGGCGCTCGGCGGCGCATGCCGCAACTGCACCGCTGCCACCGGCCGCTCCTGGTCCCACAGCAGCCACCGCCCGATCGAGGCATAGCCCGCCAGGATCGCCTCGGTCACCCGGCGCATCGCCTCGGCGTCCGGAAACGCAGGCTCCAGCACGATCCGGGTTTCGGTCCGGGTTATCTCGAGCCGGGTGCGCGCCACTTCCTGCGTCAGCGGCTGGTAACGGATGTTGATCTCCAGCGCCTCCCGGATGGTGGACGCCGCCGCCAGCGCGTAACCGACATCCAGGAAGGTCGCTGGCCGGAATTGCATGCCGACCCTGAGCCCGACCGAATCCACCCCGGTCAACTCCGCCGCCGCATTCAGCACCGTTGCCGTCAATTCCGCGGGAAACCGCGCATCCGGGTGGCTGAACGCCGCTTTCCCGCCCGGCACGAGGGCGTAGAGCGCCTCTGCCGGCGCGCCGAGGGCGACCGAAGTCTCAATAAAGTTTGACAAATAGGCGTTTGAAACTGTCGGCACTGGGGGATTACGGGTCCGTTAGTATTGTAGAGTGTTAGTATTGTGGGTCGTTTTTGCTTGTTGCGCCACAACGTTAACACATTTTGGCCCGAATTGACTGACGCCGTGGCCGAAAATGTCAAGACAGCAAAGTATCACAAAGTTTAACTGATTGGACGGGACGCACGCAGCAACCGGATGTTTCGGGGGAATGCAATCGGGTTGCGGTAACGTGTAGCGGCGCTGTCTGGGTGGCAGCGCCGCTTTCCGTTCTGCGCAGAGAAAACAGCTTGCGCCCGGCCCTCATCTCATTACACCGGGACTCCGGAGCGTAGCGCAGTCTGGTAGCGCATCTGGTTTGGGACCAGAGGGTCGGAGGTTCGAATCCTCTCGCTCCGACCATCTCCCTTCGGGCCAAATTCACTGCAAACAATGCAGAATGGCCCGTAAATGCAGCCCCTTCACACTTGGCAATCCCTGCTTTTCGTTTTGGGTCATTCCCGACAAAGCCGGACAAATTCCGACTTTCCGAGGTGGCTCAGAGGTGGCTTGGGTGGCACGCGGCTTGAAAGCCACCGTCTCCATACTCGAAGGAGCGAGACGGACCCGTGGCCAACAGCCGATTGAAACTCACCCAAACCGCCGTGACACGGCTGATTCGTGAGCATGATGGAAAGAAGAAGGAGCGGCATTGGGATACCGAAGTGCCCAAGATGTTTCTGTCCATAACGCCCAATGGCAGCGCCGCCTATAAGCTCCTGATCGTGAGGCCGGACGGCACCAAGTCAGACACCAAGCTGATCGCTGCCAATGACGGCGCCCCCGAGATTGCCCGCACGATGGCCATCAAGGAGCTGGGGCGGATGGCGCTGGGCGGAGCCGATCCCGTCACCCGCCGCAGAGAAACCAAGGCGGAGGCCAAGCGAGAGCGGGAAGCTACCTTCAAGGCTCTTTCAGACCACTTCATGGAAGCCCCGGAGAAACGCCCTCCAGTTCTCTCCCAGCGCACTTATGCTGAGCGCGAGCGCCTGCTGAGGGAACACATCCTGCCGACCTTCGGAGAGAAGCCTTTCCGCAAGATCGCCAAGGCCGATGTGCGCCAGCTTATCCGGGAAATTCGGGAGAGGGCAGCAAAACATCCGCGCGCTTCCACGTCCTCAAATCCCGGCGCCAAACTCGCCAATGAATGCCAAGGGGTTATCCGCGCTATCTATGGCTGGGCCATCGCGGAAGACCTCACCGAAGCCAACCCCGCATCGTTCAAGAAGCTGTTCAAGGACACGCCCGAGAAGCGCCCTGCAATGCCCGAGGAAGCGTTGCGGCTGATGTGGGCTGCCCTGACTGCCGACCTGGAGGAGAAGACGCCTACGGACTCTGCAACGGCAGAGAAAGAGGAGCGGGAGCGAAAGCAGCGAGGCGCGCCGTCCGCCCTCGCCATCATGCTCCATGCTGTCACCTTGCAGCGGCCCGCCGAAATTGTCGCCGCCAAACGGGATCAGTTCGACTGGACGCCAGGGCGGGAGCTGTGGCGCATTCCGGCCGGTCAGACAAAAACGAATGAGGTCTATGAGGTGCCACTATCTCTGCTCGCCGTGAAGCTATTCAAGAAAGCCCTCTCTCTCCACAATCACGCTTGGGTGTTTCCGAATGAAGCGGGCGACGGTCCAATTCGGCATGATGGCCCTAAGCAAAGGTGGATTAGGGTTCGCGAACGCAGCGTTGCCGTCGCAAAGAAAAAGGGCCAGACCTCCCCGCTCACCGCTGTGCAACTCTACGATTGCCGGCGTCTAGGCCGTACACTGATGGTCGACCAGCTGGGCATCACCCCCGCCATCGCCGAAGCTTGCATCAATCACGCCCCGGATCGCTCCATGCATAACCGCTACTATGTGGGCAACACTTCAGAAGAGGTGCGCCGGGCAATGAACTTGTGGGGTGCTGAGGTGGAGCGGCTTACCGAGCCTCCCCTTGCTTAAAGGGTCGAACAAGGAGATGGCGAAGCGCTCCGCCCATAAATTAAAATGGTTATTTTACAAGGTGCTGGAAGTCAGAAAGTTCAAAATGTAGGGGAAATTGTAGGAATTTCTGTAGGGCAAATTCTGCTTCATTTACTGTTACTGGAAAAACAGATTCGAACCAATGACTCAAGCCTAGTTTAGGAGCTCTTCCCATTCGAACCAGCTTTTCCGGTCTATGTTACGCAAACTGTATCCCGGTCGGTAACTCAAATCGTAACGCAAGCTTCCGCGCCCTTCCTGATCAATAACCAGGCCGATCAGATCATCTCACAGCTCTTGCGCCGACCGTTTGCCTCTCGCCACGTCCGCGAGACGAGGCACGGTCGAGACTGCCTTGAAGGAAACACAGGCACATCGAGGCTGGAGACAAAGCGCAAAAGGCCATCCTGCATCAGATCCCGCGTATAAACTCCAGAAACTCTTTCGGGACAGGATGCGCAATCTTTTCGAGTTGACGCCGGCGAAAGCTGATCGAGCCACCTGAGCCGTAAGCAGGTCTCGAATTCCGGTGTCCCATCAGGCGGCAGCGCAGACCATAGTCGAGGCCGCCCTCAAGCATCCTCTCTTCAAATGCATGGCGCAGCGAGTAAACACGGTGATCGGCGGACTCCATGAGGCCTTCGCGTTTCAACAACGCCATCAGCACGTCGCTTAGATAGTCGCCGCGGTCGCGAAAACGGGCAAACCCATCCGGTGCGCGCCGCATTGCTTCAAGTGAAACACCCACCAGAGGAATTTCGCGGCTGGCGGCGGGGGACTTAAGGGTGCGCCCGCCGCCCGGCCGGATCTCGATAAACGGCGCGGGCGAACCCAGATGGATACGCCCGGCGGTCAGGTTGGCGATCTCGCTCGGCCGGCATCCCGTCTCGATCAGGGCGAGAAAGATCAAAGCTGCTTCAGGATGTACCCGTGAATAGACGTGCGGCACGAGGAGTCGTTTTCGCACCCAGGCATTCGAGAACGGCGGGATGACACGGTAGTCAGGCTCGTTGAATCTCAGCCGGCGGAAGGGATTGAGCTGATCTTCCTGCCCCGCGAACACAAAGTACTCGTGCAGCAGCGTGTGGAGGTTACCTATCGATCGATTGGCTGTATGCGGATGGAGATCCCTGGCGCTTAGCTGGGCGGCCCACCAGCCATGGAATCTTCGCGCGTCTGCCCGCGAAATGTCGAAAACCGGAAGGTCGCCGCAGACGGCGATGAACTGGGCGACGGCGCGATCTTTCGGCTTGAACCAGTTGTTGCGCTGGAGCGCGGATTTCTTCGCGAGACGGCTCGCAGAGATCTGCTGATGGTAGAGTCTGTATGCAGCCGAAATACGGATCTGGCCTGGGAGCTGCAAAGGGTTGGCTGCCAGCGCCGCAGGCGCGGCAATCGGAGCGGCAGATCTGTTTTCGACAAAGGAAGGCGCGGTTAGGATAACCAATGCGCCGGGATCGCCTGGTTCAGAAGCAAGGGCATACGTTCGAAGCGCGCTATATCTCGCCGCGATACTCGCCTGCGCGTGTTTTGCGACCAGCCCATTCGGTTCCAGTGCTGCGCGCACGAGGCCCTTCCAGAATTCGTCGTCCGCGGCCGCAAGTGCGTCGCGCCTCAGTCGCGCGACCTCGCAGCTCTGCGTTCGCAGGGCGAGCCTTATCGTCGTGCGCGCATCCACGCCGGCAAACAGAGACGGCACCCGGCGGCAATAGTAAAAGCGGCCACCGCGCCGCTGCAGGAATCTGTGATCCATCCGCTACGCTTAGAAGAAAGCCGACCGCGCGACAGGTGGCAGAACACAGGTCGCCAGCTTACAGATCGGACAGGACGGATCAGGACAACACAGATTGGATCCGCCAGTTTTGCAGCACAAGTGATGCGCGCTGAGAGCACATCCCACCGTTCAAAAGTCCGTTCTCTCCAAGGTAATGGCCTCCCGCAAACCCGGCGCGGTTGTGTTGCTTCTCCTAAAAAACCGGATCGAGGAATCAATTGGAGGATTTATCAAGGGTCACAGCGCGGTCAAACCAGATGTAATCGTTGGTCGTCGCCGACGCGGTTTGGATTGAGTTTGCTGGGATTGCGCCTCTCAGCGGTATGACGGCCTGATCCTTTTTGAAGCTCTGCGTCAGGACATACGTCACCGAGCCGAGCGCATAGTTCGCCCAGGAGAAGCTGTCGAGGTGACTCGTCTGGCCATAATACTGCCAGTTGCGAACCAGATAGACCCCGTCACTGCGGCGGTAGAAACTGTCCTGGAGTTCGACCTGGCCCTTGGTGTTGTGCTTCTCCTTAGCTTCGCAACCACAGGGAATCGCAAGTCGCTGAAATCACTCATCTTAATACTCGGTCGGGTGCTAAGCTGTGTACTGATCGAACTGTGAAGCAATACTTCAAAAAATTACTTGTTCTTCTCTTCGGCCTCTTCGCGATCCAAGTCGCGTAAAATAGCCTTGGCGCTGAACTGCTGCGCCATACTTGATTGACCGTCCGCAAGTACCCGCTCCATTAGCATGCGCCTTCGTTCCCTTACGGCTCGACGCCCTCCAGTCGCCCAAAGTTGTTCACGCAGTAGGGCTTCTTTCGCAATCTCGTCAAAGTGTGAGCAATCATCGAGTTCGTAAAAGATGATGTCACGGAGATCAGCGTTGGGTACAAGCTTCTCGAGTTGAAAGAGCGCTTCGCTGGCAGCTTCATCTTCCAGCAGCATGTCGCGCTCAACAAATTTTTGAATTGCGTTGACGAGCTCAGCGTAAGTCATTGCTTTTTGCCATAGTGAATTTCGTGATGCTGTTTCGGGGTAACTATCAGCATATTGCTCATATCATATACGGCCCCCCCAAACTGTATTTCAGTTTTGTGGTGGATAATGAACCGATCTAGCTTGCCGACTGCTTCCCCCCCACGGACGAAAGGAGCTCTCCCCTCCTGCATTCTAGCAATGTTTCCCTTGTTGAATTGAGTCGCAAGCTCAGGGACATCCGCTACGGATTTCCAGAGGGCTTCCCGGAACGCTTTCATGCTGGAAAATTCTCGATCTTCAAGCTTTGCAGCAACTTGCTTAGGAATCTGCGCGGGCCCATCAAATAGCCAAGGCCCATCGATATCCCGAAGTTCATTGCTAGCAAAT